>NZ_JBSVRM010000001.1:0-586835 GCF_054072595.1 Microbacterium wangyouchuni | reverse complement strand
CATCTCCTGAGACAGAAACCGTCACCAATGTTCTGAGACAAGAACCGTCACCGAAGACCTGAGACATCACAACCCCTGTCTCATGCTGAAGCATGTTTCTCGCCACGAGGCCCGCATTTTGTCCGGGCACGGGCGGCCGCCACGCCCCTGGGCGCTGGTTAGGATGGCCTTACGGATGGACGGAGACGCCGGTCCGGAAAGGTTGCGCAATGAGCTTCGTGATGTCGGATGCATTGGAAGAGACCGGCTACGTCGTCCTGGACGACTACGACCAGTCCACGGACCCGGCCGAGTGGCTTGAGCTGGAATATGTCGGCTGGCGCTCCTCCGGCATCACCCGCTTCGCGCCGCTGACAAGCTATGCCGGCGAGATCGAGTGCAACGCCTTCTGGAACCAGACCCCGCCCCGTCCAGACAAAGACGGTGCCTGGATCCCCAGCCAGGTGGCCAAGGCCCCGGCCCTCGCACGGCGCGCGCAGGAGCCCGGCGCCAACATCGGACGCTGCCGCGTCATCGAACTGCAGCCGAACACCTACGCCGATGCGATCTACAACCTGCACCAGGACGACAACAACCGGCTCAACGAGCCCGGCACGGGCTGGGTGGTACGCGGCTGGTTCAACCTGACCGACGACGCCGACTCGCTGCTGATCCTGCGCGAAGACCGCTTCGATCCAGCATCCGAGATCCGCCTCCCGCTGCCTGCCGGCTCACGCATCCTCGTCGACACCCAGCGGTTCTGGCATGCCGTCTGGCAGCAGGGACCCGCGCCCCGCTACTCGCTCATCACGTCATGGACCTCCGGCCCGGAACTCGACGCCTACATCGCCGCGAACAACGGCAACCAGCATCCGCCCACCGTCGAACTCGACCAGCAGCTCGTCGACGACGCGCAACTCGAACTGCACCGCCGTATCGAAGAGCGCCGCCGCGCCTTCGAGGCCCAGGGCATCGTTATGGAACCGCCCGCCGAGCTCTACAACTGAGCCGAGAGCAGCTCCGCGAGGTTGCCCAGCGATGAGCTGAGCCCCATCTCGTGGTCGGCCGCGGATATCCCCTCCGGGACATCTTCGGCCCGGAAAGTCACTTCGGAATCCGATCCGCTCGCCCGCACCTCCCAGGTCATGCGCATCACGCCGGCATATCGCAGATCGTCTGATTCAAACTCGACTTCCTGCACAAGACGCACGCCCGGAACCACCTCGACGAATCGTCCTTCGACGACGTCTTCAGTCGCGCTGCTCTTCCCGGGCGCACCCGTCGCATCCCGATAGACGAGGACCATCCGGTATCCGCCTCCGGCCTGGGCATCGAAGTGGTCGATCCGTGCGGTCATCCCGTCCGGCGGAAGCCATTCTGCGACGGCATCCGCAGTGCTGAGCGCCTCGAAAACTCGCATGGGCGAGGCGTTGATGAGGCGCGTCACTTCATCGGTTCGGCTCATCCCTTGAGGCTACGCCGCCGACGGGAGCGGATGCTACGGCATAGCTCAGACCGTCCGCCCGGCCTCGATTCGCACCACGCGATCGACGGTGCCGGCGGGCGGCTCGACGTGCGAGATCAGCAGCACCGACTGCTCCCCCGCCGCCTCGAGCAGATCGCGCAGCAGCGCCTCGGATGCCTCGGGATCAACCCCGGCCGTCGGCTCATCCAGCACGAGCACGTCGAAGCGGTGCAGCAGCGCCCGCGCCAATGAGATCCGCTGCGCCTGCCCACCGGATACCAGCGCGCCTCGGTCGCCGACGCGCGCATCCAGCCCGCCGCGCTCCCGCACCCAGTCCCCCAGCCCGACGCGGTCAAGCACGGCGAGCAGCTCGGCATCCGTTGCCGTATCCCGCGCGAACAGCAGGTTCTGGCGGATGTCCTCATCGAAGAGCTGCGGATGCTGCTCACACAGCCCGACAATCTCCCGCAGTGCCGGCCCCGATAGCGACGCGGCATCCGTCCCGCCGATCGTGTACTCGCCCTCAGCCTTCAGGAATCCGACCAGCACCGAGGCGAGTGAGCTTTTGCCCGCACCGCTCGGCCCGCTGACGAGCACGCGCTCCCCGACGCCGAGATCGAGGTCGACGCCGCGGAGCGCCGGGGCATCGCGTAGCGCCGGGGCATCGCGCAGCGCCAGATCGCCCCGTGCCGTCCCGTTATGCGGCCACGAGGCGCGAACGTCGCGCAAGCGCAGAACTGTGGATGCCGGTGGTTCCGCGTTTCCAGCATCCGATCGCAGTTGCGGCGGAAGCTGCGCCGGAAGCACATCGACCACCCGTTGCGCGCTCGCGCGCACTCCGCGCCACGACGCTGCCGCGACCGGCACCGCCCCGAACACCTCGAAGACCACCATCGGCACGAGCACGACGACCGCGAGCCACGGCCCGTCGATCGCACCGGTGCTCAGCCCCGGGGATGCCACGGCAACCGCCCACACCGACGCGACTCCCGCGAGCACCGAGACAACGCCGGCCGCGACAGCCTCAGCGAGCGACGATCGCGTGACCAGGCGGCGCACCGCCTCATCCGCCCGCTCGATCCGCTGCCGCGCCTGCGGCTCGGCCCCGTAGGCGAGCAGCACGTCGAGACTGCCGAAGTAATCGACGAGGGATGCTGACAGCTCTGCCCGCCGCACGGACACCCGCTCCTCGGCACGAGACCCGACGATCCAGCCGAGACCGATGGCCACAAGAGCTGCCACCACCAGGCACGCCGCAAGCGTGAGCGCGGCCGGAGGCGACACGAAAGCAATGAAGCCCACCGAGCCGACCGCGACCACCGCCGCGACCGCGAGCGGCTGCACCACCCGCAGCGGCAGGTTCTGCAGATTCTCAACATCGTCGACAAGCGCCGAAAGCACCTGACCACGGTCGGTCCGACCGAGCCCTGCCGGCGACAGCGGAATGAGCGTTCGCACCATATCGGCGCGCGTGCGGGCTAGTTGGCCCAGCGCCGCATGGTGCCCTGACAGCCGCTCGAGATACCGGAACACTGCCCGCGACACTGCGAAGAAGCGCACCCCGACAACAGCCACCGACAGCGGCACCAGCGAGTCGACGATCGATGCGCTGACGATCAACCAGCCGCTGACGGCGAGGAGCGACACCGCAGCCGCGGCCGACAGCACACCCCAGATGAGCCCAGGCAGGAATCGCCGGAGCGGCGGCTGAGCGAGGCGCAGGACATCGCTGACACTCATACGGTCACCCCGTTCCGTGAGCTCGTCGAAAGGTCGACGATCTGATCGGCGATCTCTCGCGCGGAACGGCGGTGTGAGACGAGCACGATCGTGGCGCCGGCATCCGCTCGCTCACGCAGCGCCGCCCACAGCCGCGCCTCGGTCTCCGCATCCAATGCGCTCGACGGCTCATCGAGAATCAGCACGCGGCGCGGGCCTGCGGCATGCCGGTACAGCGCCCGCGCCACCGCGACGCGCTGTGCCTGCCCGCCCGACAGCCCGCTCCCCTGCACGCCGAGTTCCTGGTTCGGATCGAGTTCTGCGGCGCAGGCGGCTTCCAGCGCATGACGGATGCCCTCGGCTGAGGGCCTCGCGTCCCCGAGCGCGACGTTCGCCCCGATCGTGCCCTGCATCAGACCGGGTGACTGCCCAGCCCAGGCGAGCCAGTCGGCCGGAGCGAGCCGGCGCACATCGTGACCGGCGAACGTCGCCGTGCCGGTGAAGGTCGCCGCCGCCCTGAGCGCTGCGACAACGCTGGATTTGCCGGACCCGCTTGGCCCCTCGATGAGAGTCACCGTTCCGGGTCGCGCTACAAATGTCACCGGCGCCAGCAGCGCTTCGCCGCGACTGACCCGCAGCTCGTTCGCGCACAACTCCTGAGAAACGGCGCCGAACTGGCCGTTTTCGCCCGGCAGAGGCGACTTCTGCCCCATTCTTCCGGAGTTATGCGCCACGACATCGGCCGCATCCAGCACTTCGAACACGTCCTCGGTCGCCGCGACGCCCTCAGAAGCCGCATGAAACTGCACGCCGACCTGACGAATCGGCAGAAATGCCTCCGGCGCGAGCAACAGCACGAAGAGTCCGACCTCGAGTGAGAGATCCCCGGACAGCAGCCGGAACCCCACCGCGACCGCCACCAGAGCCACCGCGAGCGATGCGAGCAGTTCCATTGCGAAGCCGGAGAGGAACGAGAACCGCAGCACCTTCATCGTCTCGCGGCGGTACTGCTCGGCGGTGACCTCGATCTGTGCCGCCGCCCGGCGCTCACGCCCGAACAGCCGCAGGGTCGACAGCCCCTGCACCGTGTCCGCGAACCGCGCTGCGAGGTGCTGCAGCGTCTGCCACTGCTTGCGCTGCACGGTGCGCGTGGCCATGCCGATAAGGATCAGGAACAGCGGGATCAGCGGCAGCGTGATCGTCGCGATCAGACCACTCGGCCAGTCCAGCCACCACATGCACAGCACCAGCACGGGCGT
Organism: Microbacterium wangyouchuni; assembly: GCF_054072595.1. NCBI lineage: Bacteria > Bacillati > Actinomycetota > Actinomycetes > Micrococcales > Microbacteriaceae > Microbacterium > Microbacterium wangyouchuni. The sequence goes on along the minus strand of NZ_JBSVRM010000001.1, from coordinate 582,413 downwards.
CGCGATGACGGTCAGGACGAGCTGCGGCAGGTACCGCGCGAAGTACGCATCCAGTGCCTCAAGGCCGTGACCTGCGGTGACCGCGAGCGAGGCCTGGTTGCGCGTAGCGAGCCACTCCGGCCCCAGTCGCCCCACGGCGCGGATCAGTGCTGCGCGCAGCTGCGCCCCGGTGCGGGCGGCAGCACGCGCGCCGGCGGCGTCGGATGCGGCGATCAGCATGCCGCGCGCCGCGGCCAGCCCCAGCAGCCACAGCAGCGAAGACACCACCGAACGTCCCGCAATCGCCCCGGTGATGGCATCCGTCAGAAACCAGGCGAAGGCGATGACGACGCCGGTCTGCAGCACGCCGATCACCGCCGCGAGGAGAAAGAATCCCCGCGCGGCAGCGGCGTACTTCAGCAGCCTCGGATCGACAGGTTTCACGCGTGCACTGTTTCCTCGATCGACGCCCGGGTGATGCGCTTTCGGAACACCCAGTACGTCCACCCCTGGTACAGCAGCACCAGCGGCATGGCGACCAGCGCCGTCCAGCTCATGATCTGCAGCGTGTACTCGGTGCTGGATGCGTTCTGGATCGTCAGGCTGAACGCCGGGTCGATCGTCGAGGGCAGCACGTTCGGGAAGAGCGCCGCGAACAGTGTGACGACGGCGAACAGTGTGGTCGCGGCCCCCAGACCGAATGCCCACCCTTCCCGTCCGCGCACGTTCGCGAGTACCGAGGCGATCAGCGACACCGCGGCGAGCGCGGCCAGCGCCAGCACCACGACCGAGAAGTGCGCCGCGACCGTCCAGGCCAAGAACACTGCCGCGACCGCGATGGTGACAACGCCCGCCCGGAAGGCAAGCCGCCGGGCGTCCGCACGCAGTTTCCCATCGGTCTTCAATGCCACGAAGGTCGCGCCGTGGGTGAAGAACAGCAGCAGCGTGGTGAGGCCACCCAGCAGCGCGTACGGGTTCAGCAGATCGAACACGCTGCCGATGTACACGTGCCGCTCGTCCAGCGCGACGCCCTGCACGATGTTCGCGAACGCGACCCCCCAGAGGAACGCCGGCACGGCCGAGCCGATCACGATCATCCGGTCGAAGCCGCGCTTCCACCGCAGCCCCTCACGCTGATGGCGGTACTCGAACGACACCCCGCGCATGATGAGGGTGAGCAGGATCACCAGCAGCGGCAGATAGAACCCGCTAAACAGCGAGGCGTACCACTCTGGGAACGAGGCGAACAGACAGGCACCGGCCACGATCAGCCAGGTCTCGTTGAGGTCCCAGACCGGGCCGATGGTGTTGATGATCTGCCGGCGAGCCACATCATCTCTGTTCTTACCGACGCCGCCGAGGAAGGGCAGCGACATGCCAACGCCGAAGTCGAACCCGTCGAGGACGAAGTAGCCCACGAAGAAGAAGGCGATCAGACCGAACCAGAGTGTTGCGAGATCCATTTTCCCTACCTCAGTACACGACCGACGGCAGCTGGGCCGTCTCGTCGTCGGGTTGTTCAGTGGTGTCCGGGCCCTGCTGTGCCGCGCGGATGATCAGACGGATCTCCACCACGGCGAGCGCAGCGTAGATCGCGGTGAACGCGATCAGCGAGATCAGCACTTCCAGCCCACTCGTGCCGGGAGATACGCCATCGCGCGTACTCATCAGCCCGAACACGAGCCACGGCTGGCGTCCCATCTCGGTGAACACCCACCCGACGATGTTGGCCAGAAGAGCCAGCGGATACGACCAGATCGCGATCTTCCACATCCACTTCGCGACCGGCTTCTTCGCTTTCTTGCGCGTGACCCAGAGTCCGGCGAGGGCGACGAGGGCGTGCGCCATGCCGAGACCGATCATCCAGCGGAACGACCAGTAGGTGATCCACAGCACCGGGGCGAAGTTGTCGATGCCCATGTCAGCGAACTGCACGGCGTACTCCGCGTTGAGGTCGTTGACACCGTGCACGCACGCGTCGAAGGTGTGCGTCGACAGCAGCGAGAGCAGATACGGCACCCGGATCGAGAACAGCTCACTGGTGCCATCCGGCGTCCCGAGCGTGAACAGGCTGAACGAGGCATCCGCCCCGCAGACGGTATTGAAGGTCGCCTCGGCGGCAGCCATCTTCATCGGCTGCGCGATATACATCGCCAGTCCCAGCTGGTCACCGGAGAGAACGACGCCGGCAGTGGAGACCAGCATCCCCCACAGACCGAACTTCAACGAGACCCGCATCGTGTCGATGTGCTGTCCACGTGAGAGGTGCCATGCCGAGACCGAGATGATGACACCGGCTGCGAACATGAACGCACCGAAGATCGTGTGCGGGAACGCAGCAAGCGCAACCGGGTTGGTCAGCAGCGCCCAGAAGTCCACAAGTTCGGCGCGGTTCGTCTCGGCGTTGTAGATGTAGCCGACTGGATTCTGCATGAACGCGTTGGCGGCGATGATGAAGTAAGCCGACAGGATGCTGCCGATGGCAACGCACCAGATCGTGGCCAGGTGCAGCTTCTGGGAGAGTTTGTCCCATCCGAAGATCCAGAGGCCGATGAAGGTCGCCTCGAAGAAGAACGCGAACAGCCCCTCGAACGCGAGCGGAGCTCCGAAGACGTCGCCGACGAAGCGGGAGTAGTCCGACCAGTTCATGCCGAACTGGAACTCTTGCACGATTCCGGTGACGACCCCCATCGCGAAGTTGATGAGGAAGATCTTGCCGAAGAATCGGGTCAGGTGCAGATACTGCACCTTCGCCGTGCGCACCCACGCCGTCTGGAATATCGCCGCAGAAAGCGCCATGCCGATCGTCAGCGGCACGAACAGGTAGTGGTAGACGGTCGTGAGACCGAACTGCCACCTGGCCAACGCAAGTGGGTCCAACCACTCCATCACACGACTCCTTCATTCGAACTTGTGCAGGCAGGTAGCGCATCCGTTGATCGGTCGCCGATTCACCGGTCGCCGATCATCGGTCGTCGATTCACCGACCGGCCACTGCCGGTCGGTTTACGCGGGCACCCCTGCCCTGTTGGCTGTCAGGCCACAGCCGTCACCCGAAGCTGTACCGTGCATTCCTCGGGCGCTGCAGGTTCGCGCACGAACTCGGCAGCCAGCGGGCCGCCTGCCTCCGTGAGCACCCCCTGCATCAGACCCAGGTGCACCCGGCACAGCACCGGACGATCCTCTGGCCGGGCCGCGGCGTGCGGGCACGGGGTGAGGTCTACGGTGAGCTGGGCGTCGTCGATGACGGGCTCAAATCCGCTCTCTTCGAGATGTTCGATGAGGGCATCCATCTGATGGGTTGCGTCGCTGTCGAGATCGGATGCCGTCGCCGGCAGCATCCGGCGCAGAATGTCGCCGCGGCGAGCAGCGGCAGAAACCTTGTCCCTGGCGACCGGGCTGGAGGCGCCTGGCGCTCCGGTGACGGCACTGTAGAGCGCACGCGGGCGACCCCGGGTGGTGCGGTGCTCGGTTGCGGAGATCACATAGCCGCCCTCGATGAGGCGCTGCAGGTGCTCACGAACCGTGTTCGCGTGCAGCCCGGTGGCGTCGCAGATCTCACCGATGGTACGCGGCGAACGCATCTGCATCAGGTGCAGGATCTGCACCCGCGAGTATGTCGAGATGGGCCCGCACGGGCTGGCTGTAGCCATGCATCCATTATCTCGAGGTCCTGATCAGCCCGCTATTTTCCGGCCGTGAATAATAGCGTTCGGCGATAGGGATGTCGGATGCGGTCGATAGCCTGGGAGCATGGCAACCCGTAAACCCGCTCCCCCGGCCTTCGTGTGCACCGAATGCGGGTGGACGACATTGAAGTGGGTGGGCCGCTGCGGCGAATGCCAGCAGTGGGGCACGGTGCAAGAGCAGGCGGCGAAGACCGGCATCGTCCGACAGGTGGCGGCGATTTCTCCGGATGCCGCGCACACTGCGCGACCCATCACGCAGATCACCACCGCCGATACGCCACGACGCTCCAGCGGCGTCGGCGAGTTCGACCGGGTGCTGGGCGGAGGCATCGTCCCGGGGGCAGCGATTCTGCTCAGCGGTGAGCCCGGCGTCGGCAAGTCGACGCTGCTGCTCGAGGTGGCAGCGCAGGCCGCGCGCGGCGGACGACGGGTGCTGTATGCGAGCGCCGAAGAATCCCAGGCTCAGGTGCGGCTGCGCGCCGAGCGCACCGGAGCGCTGCACGATGAGCTGTATCTGGCGAGCGAGACCGACCTCGCCACGATCCTCGGCCACATCGATCAGGTGCAGCCGCAGCTGGTAATCGTCGACTCGGTGCAGACCGTGGCATCCTCGCTGTCCGATGGCGCAGCCGGCCAGCCCAGCCAGGTGCGAGAGGTTGCAGCGACCCTGATTCGCATCGCGAAGGAGCGGAGCCTGCCGATCATCATCGTTGGGCACGTCACCAAGGACGGCCAGGTCGCCGGGCCCCGGATCCTCGAGCATCTCGTCGACGTCGTCTGTCACTTCGAGGGTGATCGCCAGACTTCGCTTCGATTCATCCGGGCGCTGAAGAACCGTTTCGGTCCGACAGACGAGGTCGGATGCTTCGAGATGACCGGCGACGGCATCGCCGAGGTGCCCGACCCCTCTGGGCTCTTCCTCGGCCACGGTTCCACCGAACCGGGAACCTGCGTCTCGATCGCGATGGAGGGGCGACGCGCCATGCCGGTAGAAGTGCAGGCGCTGACGGTGAACACGACCGCTCCGAACCCGCGGCGAGTGGTCTCGGGGCTCGACTCTGCGCGCGTGGCGATGGTGCTGGCGATCCTCGAGAAGCGGGCCGGGATCGAAACCGGAAAGCTCGACGTCTACGTATCGACGGTGGGTGGCGTGCGATTCACCGAACCGGCCGCCGACCTGGCGATCGCGATCGCCGTCGCGGGCTCGATCCGCCATTTCTCAGCGCCGCGCACGATCGCCGCGGTCGGCGAACTCAGCCTGGCCGGAGAGGTGCGCGCAGTCACACAGGCCGCGCAACGCCGAACGGAAGCTGGACGGCTCGGATATCAGCAGGTCATCGACGACCGGTCGGGATCGCTGCAGGCTGCGCTCGATGACGTCAAGTCGCGCACGCGGTCGGGGCACCCGACACAGTCAGGGCACCCCGCACAGTCAGGACAGGCCAGGCAGTCACGTCGGGAAGACGATATCCCGCCGTTCTGATCAGGCTTCGAGCGCCTTCAGCAGCTCGTCCGGTGCCGCCTGCATCGGGTGCGGCCCGGCGATATCGAGGAACACCGTTGTGATCGTGTCGCCGTGCGTCGTCAGGAACTTCCGCAACCAGTCCGGCGAATAGATCCCCACGCCCGGCGGCAGGTTCTCCGGCTTGTTCTTCGCATCGCTGAACAACAGCAGCGCGACATCGCCCGATGCGGGATCGCGGAACGTCCAGACCTCGCCGCTGTCGAGCGGGTTGTCACGGGTGCCGGAGTTCAGAAGCGGCACAACGGTGTTGCCATTGCGCAGCGCGAGTGCGACCGCCGCCACGTCCTGCTTCTCAAGCGCCTGGGCGAGCGCCTCAGAGCGAAACTCCTCGGGTGCCGGCTTCTTGCGTGCGGATTTCTTCTTCGCTGCCATGCTTCCAGCTTAAGAGAGTGGGGCCCTCTCGAGTCGTCCAGTGGGGACTGGGGTACTCGAGAGGGCCCGCCGGTTCTCGATCGGTGAAGTGTCGAAGCGCTGGGGACGCTGAATACGACGCCACTGGGGATGGCTAGCACCGAGAAATCTCGAGAATCCTCTAATGGTATCCCAAAGATGGTGCGCTGTCTGTAGCAGGTTGCGACTGGACTCAGTAGAGCAAAAACTGCCGCGTCACGGTGCTGGAAAACCCACCGATCGACACGGCCAGGTGGTACGACGATCCTCCGGCGGGAGCACGCGGGCGATTCTCCTGCTCACAGGTTCCGACATCCGATCGCGTGCGATCCCAGACCACCGCAGATGCGCTGGGCACCGACTGCCCGGCTGCCAGAGTCACGACCATGCTGCTGGGGTTGGCCTGGCAGTGCCGCGAGTCCCACCAGACATCTGCGCCGCTGGTGACCGTGAAAATCTGCGTGGACGAGCCAACGTCGAGCGTGCAGTCCGCGGCGCTGGTGTTCGTCAGCAGGATGCTGAGTTCCGGCGAAACCCCGGACGCATAGGTGTCGGCATTGGTGACCGCTTCGACGGTGACATCCCGGGCCTGGCACGGGGCGACACCGGGGGTCTCCTCCGCTGTCGGTTCGGTGCTGGGTTCTGCGCTGGGCTCCGTGCTGGGTTCGGTGTCGGGGTCCGTGCTCGGCTCCGTCGACGGCGACTCGGCCGCGTCCAGCACCGGGTTCTTCGAGACCGAGGGGGTCGGCGTCGAAGTCGCGGTCGGCTCGGTTGTGGCGGCATCCGCCCATGGCTGTGCAATGACGAGCCATGTCCCGACGGCCAACGCCGCGATCAGCAGGATCAGCCCGCTGAGAACTGCAAGACGGCGCCGACGGTAGATGGCGCGGGTTCGACGTCGCGACATCACAGGTTCTTCAGCATCCGGGTGTTCCCGAGCGTATTCGGCTTCACGTGCGCGAGGTTGAGGAACTCGGCGACGCCCTCGTCCGGGCTGCGCAGCAGCTGCGAGTAGACGTCGGGGTCGACAACCTGTTCACCGATCGGTGCGAATCCACGCCGGGTGAAGAAAGCCGTTTCGAAGGTGAGGCAGAACAGCCGCTGCAGGCCGAGGATGCGCGCTCGCGTTTCGAGCTCATCGACGATGGCTCGTCCGACTCCGCGCTGCAGCCAATCGTCGCGGACGATCAGCGTGCGCACTTCGCCGAGGTCTTCCCACATGACGTGCAGAGCGCCGCATCCGATGAGCTCGCCGTCTTTTTCGGCGACGACGAACTCCTGAACGGCGCCGTACAGGACGGCGAGGTCCTTGCCGAGCAGGATCCGTCGGTCGACCAGCGGCTCCAGCAGAAGGTGGATGCCGAGGACGTCGGCGCTGCGCGCCGGGCGGACGGTGTACTCGCTCACATGTCAACCCTAAGACCGCGAGGCTGAGATCCCCGGGTGAAGCGCCCGGGAGACGACGATAGGACCGGGCACTGTTCATCACCCCGATATGGTTGGCGTCGCGAGCACGCTGACATGACAGCAGGGATGACGGAGACACGGATGCCAGGCAGCACGAACGATGACTTCGACGCGTTCAACGCCGACGGGAAGCCGACGACACCGGTTGATCTGAATACTGAAGTGAGCAACGAGCTCATGGAGATCAAGAACAGGGTCTGCGGCGAGGAAACACCCGCAGTCGATCAGTGGCTCGACAGCAATGGTGAGCTGACCGAGAAGTGGCAGAAACTCTTGAACGACCTCGTCTCCGCCGCCGAGGCGCGGCAGGCCGAGCGCTTGTGAAATGACGAGGGGACGGATGCATCAGCATCCGTCCCCTTGTCATACTTACTCGCCGGAGGCGGCCGTCAGATCAGGCGTCGCCGAGATGGCGGGAGTGGTGTTGACACCCACCGCGACCTTCTCGCCGCGCGGAGCCGTTTCGAACAAGAACTTCCCGTCCTCAGCATCCACCTTCACGTGATCGCCGGAGTTCAGCTCGCCGTGCAGGATGCGCTCGGACAGGTGATCCTCGATCTCGCGCTGCATCGCGCGGCGCAGCGGCCGGGCGCCGAGCGCCGGGTCGAAGCCGATCTCGATGAGACGCTCCTTCGCGGCCTGCGTGAGCTCGATCGTCATGTCGCGGTCAAGCAGGCGGTCGCCCAGACGCTTCACGAACAGATCCACGATCCGCACGAGCTCAAGCTTCGACAGCTGCGGGAAGACGATGACATCGTCGACACGGTTGAGGAACTCGGGCTTGAAGTGCCGCTTGAGCTCTTCGTCAACCTTGCCCTTCATCCGCTCGTAGCTGGTCTGCGCGTTGCCCTCGACCTGGAAGCCCACCGGGCCTCCGGCGATCGCGGACGATCCGAGGTTGGTCGTCATGATGATGACCGTGTTCTTGAAGTCCACGACTCGACCCTGGCCGTCGGTGAGGCGACCCTCTTCGAGGATCTGCAACAGCGAGTTGAAGATGTCGGGGTGAGCCTTCTCGATCTCGTCGAACAGCACAACGGAGAACGGCTTGCGGCGCACCTTCTCCGTCAGCTGGCCCCCCTCTTCGAAGCCGACGAACCCGGGAGGGGCACCGAAGAGCCGCGAAACGGTGTGCTTCTCGCCGAACTCGCTCATGTCGAGCGAGATGAGCGCATCCTCATCGTCAAACAGGAACTCGGCGAGAGCCTTAGCGAGCTCGGTCTTTCCGACACCGGTCGGGCCGGCGAAGATGAACGAGCCCGAGGGACGCTTCGGGTCCTTGAGGCCTGCGCGCTGACGACGGATCGTGCGGGAGAGGGCCGCGATGGCCTCTTCCTGCCCGACGACACGCTGGTGCAGAGCCTTCTCCATGAAGACGAGTCGGGCGGTCTCTTCCTCGGTCAGCTTGAACACCGGGATGCCGGTGGCCTGAGCGAGCACTTCGGCGATCAGGCCCTCGTCGACGACCGCGTTGGTCGCGACGTCACCGGAACGCCACTGCTTCTCGAGGCGAAGGCGCTCAGCGAGCAGGCTCTTCTCCTCGTCGCGCAGGGATGCTGCCTTCTCGAAGTCCTGCTCCTCGGAGGCTTCTTCCTTCTGCTCGCGAACCTTGGCGATCTTCTCGTCGAATTCGCGCAGTTCGGGCGGGCTCGACAGAATGCTCAGACGCAGACGTGCGCCCGCCTCATCGATCAGGTCGATGGCCTTGTCCGGCAAGAAGCGATCCGCCACGTAGCGGTCAGCGAGGTTCGCCGCGGCGACGATGGCGCCATCGGTGATCTGCACCTTGTGGTGAGCCTCGTAACGGTCGCGCAGGCCCTTGAGAATGTTGATCGTGTGCGGCAGCGTCGGTTCGCTGACCTGCACCGACTGGAAGCGGCGCTCGAGCGCAGCATCCTTCTCGAAGTGCTTGCGGTACTCGTCGAGGGTCGTCGCACCGATCGTCTGCAGCTCGCCACGGGCGAGGAGAGGCTTGAGGATGCTGGCGGCATCGATCGCGCCTTCGGCTGCGCCCGCACCGACGAGGGTGTGGATCTCATCGATGAAGACGATGATGTCGCCGCGGGTGCGGATCTCCTTGGTGACCTTCTTCAGGCGCTCCTCGAAGTCTCCGCGGTAGCGGGAACCGGCGATGAGCGATCCGAGGTCGAGGGAATAGAGCTGCTTGTCCTTGAGCGTCTCGGGCACATCGCCCTTGACGATCGCCTGGGCGAGTCCCTCGACGACGGCGGTCTTGCCGACGCCGGGCTCACCGATCAGGACCGGGTTGTTCTTGGAGCGGCGCGAGAGGATCTGCATGACCCGCTCAGCTTCCTTCTCACGGCCGATGACCGGGTCGAGCTTGTTGTCGCGCGCGGCCTGGGTGAGGTTGCGGCCGAACTGGTCGAGAACGGCGGAGCCACCCTGCGTGCCAGCCGGGGAGTCGTTGGTCTGAGCACCGACGGCTGCCGGCTCGCGGCCCGGAGCGCCGGAGAGCAGCTGGATGACCTGCTGGCGCACCTTGTTCAGGTCGGCGCCGAGCTTGACGAGAACCTGGGCTGCGACACCCTCGCCCTCGCGGATGAGACCGAGCAGAATGTGCTCGGTTCCGATGTAGTTGTGGCCGAGCTGCAGCGCCTCGCGCAGGCTCAGCTCAAGCACCTTCTTCGCGCGGGGCGTGAAGGGGATGTGCCCGGTGGGCTGCTGCTGTCCCTGACCGATGATGTCCTGCACCTGCTCGCGCACGGCGTCAAGCGAGATGCCGAGGCTCTCGAGCGCCTTGGCAGCGACGCCTTCACCCTCGTGGATGAGGCCGAGCAGAATGTGCTCGGTGCCGATGTAGTTGTGGTTGAGCATCTTCGCCTCTTCTTGGGCGAGGACGACGACCCGACGGGCTCGGTCGGTAAATCTCTCAAACATAGTGACTCCTTGGTTCGCACGGGGCGAAGCGCTAGCGCCGAATACGGTTCTCTGCGCCTGTACATCGAGAGTAACGACCGCACGGGGCTGGTAAGCCCGTGTTCGCCGTCGGCATAGCGCGCGGGCCGCTTCTGAGGTGTCCCGCGCGCGCCCGCACGCCCCCGCTGCCATGCATAGCTGCTCGCTCACCTGCCCGCCGCGTGCCCGCCCCCATGTCACCTGCCCACCTGCTGCCCCGCGCCCCACCTGCTGCGCCATCACCTGCTGCGCCCGCGCCCACCTGCTGCGCCACCACCCGTTCCGGTCGCACTTGACGTCGCTGTTACCGCGTTTTAGCAGCACGAAGTGCGACCGGAACGGTTATTGACCGGGCGGATGCTGGAGAAGCAGTTGACGGGGATATCGAAAGTCGTTATGTTAACGAACATCGATAACAACGATTATCGATAACTCCGGAAGCAACGAAGGAATCTGATGTTCGATCTCGTCCCAGCCGACGCCATCCTGGCTCTCGCCCTGCTCCTCGGGTTCGTCGCCGGAACCGTCGCACTCGTGCTGCTACTGAAGCGCGCACCGAAGACCGTGCCCGGCTTGGCGAAGAGCGATCGATTCGGAACTGCGTTCACCGCGGCCGGTGCGATCTTCGTCGGCATCACGGCCCTGGGAAACGCGATCGCCACCGTCGTCGCGACGATCACGCCGGGGTCCGTCACGGTCTACGATCTCGGCCGCATCATCGCCGAGGTCGACGAAGATCTGATGACGCTGCCGCATGTCGAACATGCCAGTTCCACTGGTGTCGATGTGACGATCACAGATGCTCCCGCGAGCATCGCCGCCTGGCAGCTCGGCGCTGATCTGCTGCCGATCCTCCTCGTGCTGATCGTTTGCGCGGCCGCGGTGTGGCTCGCCGCCGGGACGCTGAAGGGCACGCCTTTCGGCCGACGTTTTCCGATCGCGCTTGTGGTCGTGGCGAGTGCCGTGATGGTGTGCGGGTTGTTCGCGAACCTTTGCCGGGGCATCTCTCTCGCCGAAGCTGCACTGTTTCTCAACAGCGGCGCACCGCTCGGTGACGAGCCGTTCGCAGCATTTTTTGTCACCATCGACCTCTCACCCATCGGATGGGGGCTGGTCATCGGCCTCGTCGCCGGCGCTTTCCAGATCGGCACCCGGATGCAGCAGGACACGAAAGGACTGGTCTGATGATCACGACCGCCTACTTAATTGCCCTCCCTCTCCTCCCGATCATCGCGGCATTCGTCATTCTGCGCCGGCGCAATCGCGTCGAGCCGGAGGCGCGGGTTCCGGGGATCGTGTATCTGACGCAGTTGGCCGGAGCAACAGCTGCAGGCTGGGCCGCACTCGTCGCGGTGGCGACAGTGCCCATGGTTTTCCGGCGCATGACCGCCGTGCACGCGGAGGCCGCCGTCAGCCCGTTCACGCCCTGGCCGATACCCACCGCTGACACGATGAGCCCCGAGCCGTATGTGATGGTGGCTCACGTCGACAGCATCCGCGTCGGCGTCGCGCAGGCCGATGTCGGCACACAGATATTGCAGGCTCTCGGGAGCGTCATTTCTGCGCTGCCACCGATCGCGATCGGCATCTTCGTCGTCATCCTCTGCGAGCGGATCATCCGGCGAGCGCCGTTCGCCGCGCACCTGGTGAAGCTGTCGTGGATCGGCGCGGGCGTGTTCCTGGTCACAGGGTTCGCTGGGCAGCTACTGTCAGGCCTTGCGTCGTTCCGCCTGGCCGAGATCGCGTTCGAGTTAATTCGTGCCGATAGCCCCACGGCGAACTTGCCCACGCCAGCATGGCCTGCATGGCCCGATCTCTGGCCGCTGTGGGGTGCGCTGGCGCTGGGCGTTCTGGCCGTTCTCATTCGCCACGGCATCCGCTTGCAGCGCGACACGGAAGGACTTGTGTGATGAATAGCAAGAACATGGCGAAGCAGGCGCGGGCCGATCGCAACGACTTGAACTCGGCGATCGTCGTCGGTGCACTGATTATTGGCTGGCTCATTTTCAACAGCATCCGCAGCATTGTCGAACTGTTCGCGACCGCGGGGTCTGTGACTGTGACCACGCGCATCCCGGCGCAGGAGATCACCGCGGCGATCGGCGAAGGAGCGCTGGCGACGACCGAGCTCGCCACGCTTGTGGTGGCCGATGTCAACGCAGTCAGCGTCGTCTCGCTGGTCGTGGCGATCGTGCTGCGTGCACTGTGCCTAATCACGGTCGCGGCGCTGGGAGTGATCGTGTGTCGGCGACTGATACGGGGCATTCTGTTCGATCGGGTCAACACCGGCCTGACCTTTGCGATGTCAATGGGACTTTTGGCTGCTGGGCTGCTGGGTACGTGGTTCGAGAACATGGGCTTGAACGGTGTGTTCGCGGCTCTGGGCGGCGAGTTCGACGAACAGCGCTGGCTTCTCTTCACGGATGGAGTTCCGCTGTTCGTTGCTGCAATCGCGGTGGGCGTGATGGCCATCATCGTCCGTCGAGGTTCGGCGTTGCAACGCGACACCGAAGGACTTGTCTGATGTACGCCGCTGCCCCCACTCGATCGCAACGCTCAGAGACCGCAGACCTCGACCAGCCACCGGTTGACGCAACGCTTGACTCCGGAGCACGCGACATCCGGCTGCCGCGTGAAACGGAGGGGTTGGTATGACTCCCGCCCCGGATGATGAAGAGACCGGCATCCACTGCCGCCTCGACGAGCTGCTCGCAGCTCGCGGGATGACGCTCACCGAGCTGAGCGCGCGAGTCGGGGTGAGCATCGTGAATCTGTCAGTGCTAAAGAATGACCGAGCCCGTGCCATCCGCTATTCGACGCTTCGCGCGATCTGTGATGCGCTGGGGTGCGAGGTCGGCGAGCTGCTGGTGCTGACTGAGCGGTGACGCGGAGCGGGTTTGGCTGGGCGCCTGATTCAGCTGGTCGCCCGGCTCAGCTGGTCGCCCGGCTCAGCCAGCCGCCTGACCGAGAGGACTCAGGCGACCGCCGGGCGGAACCGCTTCGAAGGCGGATCGTCGCCGAGTCCGGGCCAGACTTGGGCATGGGTGTAGGCGAGGACGACCCTCGGCTTGAGTACGAACTCGTCGCCGTCTGGATGGCGCAACATGAAGTCGCCGGTCCCGTCACGGGTGATCCGCCATCCGCCGTGGTGCAGGGTCATGTGGTGATATCGGCACAGCAGTATCCCGCGATCGATGTCGGTTCGCCCGCGATCTCTATCCCATTCATCGATGTGATGGGCTTCACAATAGGAGGCAGGTCGGTCACACCCGTGCCAGCGGCATCCACCATCACGGATCGCAAGGGCGATGCGCTGTTTCGGTATGAACAGACGCTGCTCGCGTCCGACGTCGAGCGGATTTCCGCAGGAATCGAGCGTGACGGGCACGAACCCGCTCTCGCACATGCGCTGGTCGGCGGCCGCACCGGGCATCGACACCAGGTGGTCTTCGCTGTGGGCGACAGGAGCGGTGTTGCCGTGGGCATCCACGACCTGCACGAGTCGCACGCCCGCCTGACGAGTGCCGAAAACGCTCTCCGCATCGGCGAGCGCGCCGGCGCGCAATACATCCATGATCAGGTCATAGGCGAGCTGGTCGTTCGTTCTCGGGTCATCGATCAGTGACGCGGCCTGTTCTTTCTCGTCAGAATCGACGAACCGCGGGCCGCCGCGGCGAGGACGCAGCGCGGCGGCCATCATGGTCTCGAGGAACAGGTCGCCATCGTCATCAAGCACCAAGCTCGCCCGCTTCTGGCCGTCCTGCCCGCGATAAGTGCGGAACGAACGCTTCTCGAATCGTTCGAGGAACCGCTTCTCCGCCCCCTCCGGGTCGAGCAGGTCGCGGATCGTCCGCGCCTGCTGCCACAATTCCTCAACCGTGCGCTCCGCTGCTTCGTCGATAAGCTGCTCCGCGGCTTGCGCCCACGCGGCCCGCGCCTCTTCTTTCGCTTGCGCTCGGGTGTCAGCATCCGCTTCGTCGACGTCGATCTCGGGCAGCTCTCCCAGCCCGCGGCGGATCGCATCGAACTGCGTGGCGGTCAGTCGTCCATCGCCCAGGGCGTCGCGCAGCGGCTGATACCAAGGACCGGGTGCCGGGCGCTCCTCACGAGTCGGTTCATCGTCAGGGGCGGGGCCACCAGTATCTGGCTCAGAGTCATCGAATAGAGCCTCACCAACCCGGACCTTGCGATTCGCATCGGCTTTGGTGGATCCGGTGACGTCTTGAACGAACGCCGCCGCCGACCGGTGCCCTCGCGATGCCGACAACCCCGAGTGTCCGCGCTCGCGCTTCGAACGCACCGCGATCACGCCCGCGGCGGCGACCTGGATCTGCTCGACTTCTTTGGCGAGCGCTGCTGTCTCTTCGAGTACTTTCACGATGTCGGCATCCGTCATCAACATCATCGACGCCTGCGCGAGATCCGCGTCGGCGCCGTCGACGAGCTGTCCCCCCAGGGTGGGGATCAGCGTCGCGACGTCGGTGAAAGTTGCCATACTTCATACTCTCAGAGGCCACGGACATTCATACAAAGATTTGAGAGTTTGTGGATAACTCGAAGTGGTGCTCGGCTATCGCTGCGAAACCACCGAATCTCAGCCGACGGCGATATTCCCCGCAACGAATGCCTCGTACGCCGGGATGAACTCAGCTTCCGTGACGATCGGGACACCGTGGGCACGCGCGGTTTTCGCTTTGCCCGATTGAGTGAAGGGATCCTCAGCGACGAGCACCGCGCAGTTCTTCGTCACACTTCCAGTCACGAACCCTGCCTCGGCGAGTGCACGCGCCCATTCCTCCCGCGGTCGCGTCATAGCCCCGGTGAATACGACTCGCGCACCAACCGTAAGAATGAAGACCTCACCGGTCGTCAACGCAGTCCGATCGCCAACGACGCGAAGCTTCGGCGCATGTACCAGCGCGTGTGCCGGCACACCGGCGGCACCATCAGCACCGGGCCTACTCACGCCAACGACCGGCGCAGAAGCAGGAAGCTCGGGCGCAGGCTGGTCGAGAATCGTCGCTATCTGTGCCAGTTCTCGGCGTTCCATGTCGCTGACAATCCCATCCGCAAGCGCTTCTGCCCGAGCCGCGGCAAGATACTCCGCGTGCAGCGCGCCGATGCGTTCCGCGCCGAGATGCGCGACTTCGGCGATCGCTTCAAGGCGTGAGTACTCCATTGTGGAGATGAGACCGTCTTCGAGAACGCGTGTCAGCATGTCGAGATAGACCGCCGCTCCCGCATCGCTGGCATCGACCGGGATGTTGACACGCTCCCATAGCGGCAGCGTGGCAGTGTCGACGAACACCATCGACATTGCACTGATGGGAGTTGCTCGCTCAGCGCTCGGCACCGGCTTCGGAACATCCGACTCCAACGGGAAAACAGCATTTACGACATCCGTCTCCCAGCGCGGCGAACGCCCTGCAACACGGATCAGCGCAGACACAACTTCAGCCGTGGCACGCGCGTCACCCAGCGCTGCATGAGCCGAGCCGTGTTCGATCTCGAGCGCCGCACACACGTCGCTGAGCTTCGCCGCCCCGAAGAAAGAGCGCGACCAGAGCATGGTGCACAGCGCCGCATACGCAGGCGGAAGCGCGTAGCCATGGGTAGCCAGCTCAGCGCGCAGGAAGCGGAGGTCGAACTCCTGATTGTGAGCGGCAAGCACTCGTCCACTCAGCATGCTGACGAGGTGCGCGGCGATGTCGGCGAACAGCGGCGCATCGATGACGTCCGACGCATGGATGCCGTGCACGTGGGTGGCTCCGACATCACGCTGGGGATTGATGAGCGTGGTCCACTCGTGCTCTACCGCACCCTCGTCATCGACAAGGACGACACCCACCTCGACGATGCGGTCGCCGCGCGCCGGCGAGAACCCGGTGGTCTCCAGATCGATAACGGCGTAGCCCATGAGTAGTTCCCCTCATTCGAGGGCGCCATCCCAGAGGCGCCGGTGTCTCCCCCTCGAATACTGGCAGAGACGTCAGACTCCGGGGCTGTCCATCCCAGAGGTCAGTCGTCTGCCTCGATCACCTCAAACGCCGGAAGCTCACCGATCAGCCGCTGCGTCTCCACACTTACCGTCACGAGCGACCGGATCAGATCGACGACGTAGCGCGGGTTCTCCTGCTCGCGAAGCCAGGCGTTCGGATCGTTGACGATGCCGGACTTCTTGTCGGTCGTTACCTTGTAGCGATCGATCACCCACTCGAGCGGGCTACGGCCACCGACCTTGTACTCGCTCTCAATATCGGGGATACCGGTGATCGTGAGGTGCTCGTTGTATCGGATGCCGGTGTGATCCTTGCGTGAGATCCACGACAGCTTGTCGATTCGGTAGCGCTCGTAGGGATCCTCCGGCGCGGTGAGCGAAAGCTCCTGCCCGAGCGGATGCTGCGCGACAGACTCGTAGTCAACATGCAGACCTGCGAGCGCCCGACCGATGCGCGCATACTCGAGGAAACCCTTCACCTGCGGGATGTGCGGGAGCATCTTCTGCAGGTCCGCCTCGTACGTCTCACGGTAGGTCGGGTGATGCAGCAGCGCGTAGACGCCGTAGAAGATGGCGTCCTTCGTGACCGCGTCGCCGTGCTGTTCGCGATAGCTGGCGAGAGTCGCGTCGGTGATGTTGTCGACGCGCCGGTAGCCGTCGACGATCTCGTCGCTGTCGGATGCTGCGAGCGCGTCGAAGTTCAACGCGCCATCGGGGGCGGATGCTGGCTCCCACGTGTAGCGGGGGAAGACCCGCCCACTGGTAGATGCGCCGCCTAAGTGAAGATCGAGCACCGTTGAAACAGCCATCGGCGAGAACGGCTTGCCCGCCCCAGGTCCGGTCACCCAGATGGCACAGTTGCGATGCAGGTCAGTCGGCCAGGCTCTCTCCGACACACCGGGAAGTTCGACGAGCCGTTTGTCGAACGCGAGCGCCTGTCTGGTGAACGGCCGATACGTCGCGAGTCGAAGGTCCGGCGCCTCGGTACTCATGAACTTCCGAGTGCGGCGCTTTGCTTCGAGCGAGCGCGACCAAGACACCCTGGATGCGTCTATTTCCCGCAAAGGATCCTCGACCAGTGAGTTGAACTCCTGCACCGTGGAATGCACATGCCTCGCGACACTGGTTGCGGAGAAGCTGTATACCCAAGCATCGCGGTTGGTCTGCACTCCGTTCGAAAAGTCTCGAAAGATCGCCGGCGTGTCGGGATGGTTCCTGTGCTTCTTGTCGCCGAGTTCTGCCCATGTGCCGAATCGTTCGTCGCGTTGATTGATCCAGTCGCCAGCGTTGTTCGGGCTGATGAGCTCGAACTGAGTATGGGCAATTGACTGCTCCGAGCGGAGGCGGTCAAATTTGTCTTCACGGCTGAGGTAATCGCCAATTTCCGCATAGTGGATCCGCGCGGGGCCGGCGTGCGCTGAGTCCTTCACCAGCACCGTGATCGCGATTCCCGCCTGACTGCCAGCCCCGAAGACCTGGCCTCCTTCGCGGTCCCAGTCCTGCCTGCGCATATTACCTTTGAGATTCAGCACAATCACGTCGCTGAACTCGTCCATCATCGTGAAGCGCACACCAGCGGCCGTGCTGCCGTCGATGAATGCCGAGTTTGAGACGAACGCGATCACACCGTCCTCGCTGAGCTGATCAGTCGCCCAGCGCAACGCGCGGAAGTACGAGTCGTAAAGCCCGTTCTTGTTGGTGCCGCTCGATCGCTTCACGTAGGTATCCGCGATCCGGGCGTCTGTGAGCGGATACTTGGCGTTCTGGCTGGCGTCATTCGCGCTTGCCTGACCAGCACGATAGGGCGGATTCATGACGATCACACCGATGTCCGCGGATCGTTGCCGCTCCAGACGTGCGGTGTTTTCCCTGAATCCAACGCCAGGTACGTGCGTGACGCGCTCATCGATCATGAACGTGTCGGTGAGGGAGATGCCATCGAAGCCTCCGCCTGCCGGTTCGATCCCGTATTCGGCGCACAGCTCCCGGTACACGCTCTCGATGTTGACGGCGGCAATGTAGTAGCTGAGAAGCACGATCTCGTTGGCGAAGAGCTCCTGCGTGTACTTGCGCGTAAGATCCTCAGGCTTGATGAGACCGGTCTGCATCAGGCGCGTCAGGAAAGTCCCCGTCCCCACAAACGGCTCGAGGATGTTCACGCCCTCGTCGCTCAACCGCTTGCCGAAATGCTGATGCAACGCGGCATCCGCTGACCGAAGGATGTAGTCGACGACCTCGACGGGCGTGAAGACGATGCCCATCCGGTCGGCCAGCAACGGAAATGCCTTCGTGAAGAACTTGTCGTACAGCGTGACGAGCATCTGCTGTTTTGCGCCGACGGTGTCGAGCCCACGGATGCGCCCAGTGATCTTGGCGTAGAACGCGTCTAGGGGTTCTCGCTCGCGCGCGAATGCGGCGTTCTCATCGAACGTCTCGAGCACGTGCTCCATCGCAACCGACACGGGGTTGTCCTGCGTGAACGACCCCTCCGGGAACATCGCTTCGAACACCGGCTTGGTGATCAGGTGCTGCGCGAGCAGCTCGATCGCCTCTGCGTCCGAGACATCCGGGTTCACGGTGGCGCGCAGCGCCTTGACGAAGCCCTCGAACGGCTCGCGGTCGTTCTCGGGAGCATTGACGTGCGCGGCGATCAGCGCGATGAAACGCTGGGCGATCTGAGCGATGTCGCCCGCCCAGTCGTCCCAGTACATACGGTCGCCGACCTTGGCGACGAGCTTGGCGTAGACCGAGTCCTTCCATGCCTCCGCGGTCGAGGTGAGACCTGGCAGTGTCGGCGCGAGATGCGAAGGCCCGTCGGTGATCGGCCCGTCCGACTTGTCACGTGGTTCGCTCTGCGAATCGAACGCCGAACCCTCCCGCGGTTTCGTCGACGTCAGGCTGACCCGCTCGATCAGTACCTGCTCGGGCAGTTTGCCCGTGTACGCCGTCTGGTTGATCGCCGTGTCGAGACGCTCGTCATGGGCGCGCAGGGCCTGCAGCACCTGCCAGACGACCTTGTAGCGCTCGTTGTCATTCAGCGCCTCCTCGGGTGAGACGCCCGCCGGAATCGCGATCGGCAAGACGATGTATCCGAGCCGCTTGCCCTCGGCCCGGCGCATCACACGCCCGACGGCCTGCACAACATCGACCTGGCTCTTGCGCGGGCTGAGGAACAGCACCGCGTCAAGGCTCGGCACGTCAACGCCCTCGCTGAGGCAGCGCACGTTCGTGAGCACGCGCGCGACGGGCCGGCCGTACTGGTCCTGCTCCGGCGCAGCCTTCAGCCAGTCGAGCAATTCGCCACGCTGGGTGGCATTCATCGTGCCGTCGACATGCTCGGCCTCGACAGTCAGATCGTCGGTGTCATCGTCGTTCTCAATGTTCGAGAGATGACCATCGACGAGCGCGGTGAAGTCGCTGGCAACACCGATCGATGTCTTGATGTCCTTCGCGAAGGCAACAGCGCGGCGCATCGGCTGGCCATCAACGCCGAATCCCTCCGCGATTGCTCCGGCGTTGCGCTTCGCCAGCGCGTTCCAGCATCCGATGAGTTTCGCGACGTCGGTCACCGCGAGTTCGCGCCCCTCTTGAGCGAGCTCCTGCTGCAGCGTCTCGACGATCTCGTCCTCGCTGATGCCCAGGACGACGACCTTGTAGTCGGTGAGCAGTCCCTTGCGAACTGCCTCGTCGAATCCGATGCGGTACAGCACCGGACCGTAGAGATCTTCGTCATCCATGGAGATGAGCTCGGCCGACTTCTGCGACGCTGCGTTCTTCACCTCGGGCGCAAAGATCCGCGGAGTCGCGGTCATATACACGCGGGCGGATGCCGGGATCACAGCGTCTTCGTGAATCTTGACGAAGTGCGACTCGTCCTCGCCAGCGAGCGTCACTCCGGTCGTACGGTGCGCTTCGTCGCAGATGACGAGATCGAACGTGTCGCCGCGCAGCCGCTGCGCTTCGGCAACGGCTTCAATCGACTGATACGTCGAGAACACGACCGTCAGACCGTCATGCTCTTCATCCACGTCACCGAGGAGCACCGCCAGCTTCTTGCCGTCGGTAGTCGCCGGAGCGCCAAGATCCTCGAGCATCACGCTCGTGAGGTCGTCGTTCTTGCGCCGCCCGATGTTTATGTCCGAACCGACGGCAAACGCACGGAAGCCAAGCTCTGGGTCGCGCTCGCGTGACCACTCCTCCAGTGACTGCTGCAGCAGCGCCAGCGAAGGCACCATGAACAGCACCGTCGCCGCACCACCCGCGCGCTCCACCGTCCAGCGTTCAGCAAGCTTGAGCGCGGTGAAGGTCTTGCCCGTGCCGCACGCCATGATGAGCTTGCCTCGGTTCAGTCCCGAGTCCGGGGCGAGTCCGTCCATCACGGCACGCACCGCCTCGTGCTGGTGAGAGCGAAGCACCTTCGCCGCATGCCGCTCCGGCGCGATCTCCGGCTTCAGCAGTTCGTACGTTGACCAGTCGATCGCGCTGTGCCGAAGCTCATCCAGCGAGATTCGCCTCACCGGCTTCGACCTGTTCTTGAGCGCCTCCTCGGCGTTCGCCGACCAGGGAGCCGTCGTAGTGTCGATCACCAGCCCCTCGGTGAACGGCTCCCGCCCGAGCGCTTCGAAGAACGAATCGAGATCGCCCTTCTGCATCCGATGCTCTTCGCGGAAGAACTTGACCTGCACGGCGAGCAGCCCGCCACCCTGAATTTCAGCGATGAGATCGATGCCGGTGTCAGGGCGACCGTCACGTCCAGGCCAATCGCGCCAGAGCCACACCGCGCCCAGCTGATCGGCCCAGAGCGGCTCGACCGTCAGATAGTGGCGCGCCAACTGCTCTAGATAGTTGCCAGCCATGCGCTTGCTGTCCGCGAGCTCGCGGAACTCAGCAAGATGCGCGTCGAGTCCTTCTTGCAACGGCACGCCGGCCATGTGCACCTCCCAGGGGAAATCCCGGGAAGGTACTTGTACCCGGGTTTGTTAACCCTGGCACAAGTCACAGACATTACGGACGCTTGTTGAGTGGCCCGAATCCCTTCCGACGCAGCCGCCCATATCGGGGCGCGAATCGCCGACGAACGGAAGCGGCGAGGACTCACTCAGGACCAGCTCGCCGTACTGAGCGACATCGACTCGTCGAACATTCGCAGCTACGAATCGGGGCGGGCGATGCTGGGGGTTCAGACGCTGATCCGGATAGCCGAGGCGCTCAAAACAGAGCCCGGTGAGTTCCTCGATGGGCTCACCTCAGAGATGTTCGCCGCGACGATCACGTCCAGCCGCGCGGACGAGCGCCGACGCGTCGGCTGACGCACGAACTCACGCATGCGAACGCGCTCCGCGACCGCCGCTCCCGCAGCGCACCCCCACCCACCAACCTCCGAAATTTGTCATGATCCTGAACTAATAGAATCGAACTCATGACCCGCAACACGCGTGCCCGCACACGCTTCCTTCTCGCGCTGCCCATCGCCGCGATCGCGCTCTCGCTCGCCGCCTGCTCCGGCGCGGGGGAACGACCCTCCGTGGACAAGCTCAGCGATGGGCTCCACAAAGTTCTGCAAGACAGCGGTCAGGGCGATCTGCTGACGCTCGAGCAGATCACCTGCATCTCAGAGAAGTTCTTGGCCTCACCCCTCTCCGACCAGGACCTCGCGTACATCGCCGATGGCAAGGACCTGCAGACCTCGCAGGAGGCCAAGGATCTCGTCACCGTTACGATGTCGCAGGCCGCCGGCGAGTGCTCCACGCCGTAGCGCGCGAGAGGCGCGGCCCAGCAAGCCCAGCGCGAGACCTGGCTAAGCGCCGATCCCTCCGCGTGTATCCAGCGCCAACTCCTCGGCGTCGATCGCTGCCATCAACTCGCGCATCACTTCTTCGTCGAGGTTGTCGGCGTCGCGCTCTTCGAGCAACACCTCGCGCCTGACCTGCAACCAGCCCTTCATCAGCACAGCGAGATCGTCGTATGACGGGCGCGGAACAGATTCTTCGAGTTCCTGCACGTCCTCGGCGTCCGACTCCACTCGCACCATCCGCTCGGTGAGTCCGTCGAACGCCTTCATCTCGGCTGGTCCGTAGTTCTGCGCCCACTCGGCACGCTTCGCCTCCAGGAAGACGACCCCTGCCTCACGGCTGCGCTGACGAACGGCGGCAATTGCCCTGGCATCCGCCTCACGATCAGTGTCGCTCGCAACGCCCAGCATTCTGATGAGAACCGGCAATGTGAGCCCCTGCAGCATCAGCGTGGCCACGGTGACGACGAACGCGACGATCACGATCGCATGCGAGGATTCGTCATCCAGGGCCGCGAGATCCGCCGCGGCCAGCGCCGTGGCTAGCGTCACCACGCCACGCATCCCGGCCCAGGAGATGATCGCGTTGTCCTTCCAGCTCAGCTCTGGCTCGGTCAGTCGCCTCTTCATCTGCTCGGTCGTGATCGGCTGGCGTCCCGGCCGCACACTCTGCTTCCGTGAGAACCGCCCCTTCGCAACAACGAGTTCCCAGCGCCTCAGCCGAGCACGCTGCTGCCATCTCGCGATCGCATGCGCGGGATAGATATAGAGCGGACGCACCACAATCACCATGAGCAGCACCGCTCCGGAAAGCAGCAGGATGTGCCCGACCGATTCAGAGCCCAGGTCACTCAGCACCCGCCGGAACATCAGCCCGATGTAGGCGAAGACGAAACTCTCCAGCAGCAGATCGGCCGACAACCACAGCGGAGCCTCCTGCTGCCTGGTCGTGTACTCGGTACGCGGAGCGTTGAATCCGACATACAACCCCATCGCCACGACCGCCAGCACACCCGACCCACCCAGATGCTCAGCGATCGCATATGCACCGAACGGCACGAGCAGCCCGAACGTTCCGGTCACGACCGGATCGGCCATGCGCATGCGCAACTGATGCAGCACGATCCCAAACACGAGCCCGACGATGACTCCGACCACAACCGCCAGCACAAACTGCCAGACTCCGTCCCACACGGTCAGCGCAGCACCAGCGATGATCGCCGCGAACACCCGGTACAGGGTGAGTGACGTCGCGTCATTGATCAGGCTCTCACCCGACAGCACCGTCATGATGCGACGGGGAAGCCCAAGCTTTCGGCCGATCGCAGCTGCCGACACGGCATCCGGAGGAGCAACGATCGCGCCGAGCAGAAGCGCACCCGGAAGAGTCAGCGACGGCAGAATCAGCCACGCGACCAGCCCGACCACAACCGCAGTCAGCAGCACCAGCCAGATCCCCAGTCGACGAATCTGCGGCAGGCTGCGCTTGAACCCGACGAACGACACATCGAGCGCGGCCGAATACAGCAGCGGCGGCAGCACCACGTTCAACAGCAGATGGCCGTCGATCTCCAACTCAGGAATGAAAGGCAGAAAGGATGCCGCGAGCGCAACAGCTGTGACCAACAACGGCGCCGGCCACCCGCGCCATCTCGCGATGGCCGCCACGGCGACGGCTCCGACCAGCACGTAGAAGAGCATGGCATCCATGGAGAAAGGGTACGCCGCCGCGGGCACCCGTCGCCTTTCATCGCTTCCGGCCCGGGAGCGGATGCCGGAAATACGAAAACGCCACGGACATCAGTTGATATCCGTGGCGTTTTCGCGATTGGCAGCCGAATGGCCGATCAGATCAGGTCAGGCCTGACGACGCGAGCGAGCGAACAGCGCCGCTGCAGCTCCGCCGAGCAGCAGCACGAGGCCACCACCCAACAGGTTCACCGGCACGTTGGATCCGGTCGTTGCAAGGTTGTCGCTCTCGGACACCCCAGCGTCCGTGACGCTTCCCGATCCGGTTTCGCCGGTGCCTGCTGCCGAATCGGATGCATCGGATGCATCGGTTTCGCCGTCAGCAGCGTCCGTTGCGTCAGCAGCGTCAGCAGCGTCAGCAGCGTCCGTCGCGTCAGCAGCGTCAGCAGCGTCAGCAGCGTCAGCAGCGTCAGCAGCGTCAGCAGCGTCAGCAGCGTCAGCAGCGTCAGCAGCATCGGTCGCGTCAGTCGCGTCGGTGGCATCCGCGGCATCGTTCGCGTCAGCAGCATCCGTGGCGTCAGCAGCATCCGTCGCGTCAGTTGCATCGGTGGCATCCGCAGCATCCGTCGCGTCAGCAGCATCCGTCGCGTCAGCAGCATCCGTGGCATCCGCAGCATCCGTCGCGTCAGCAGCATCCGTCGCGTCAGCAGCATCCGTCGCGTCAGCAGCATCCGTCGCGTCAGCAGCATCCGTAGCGTCAGCAGCATCCGTCGCGTCCGTCGCGTCCGTCGCGTCAGCGTCAGTCGCGTCAGCATCCGCGGCGTCCGCATCCGTCGCGTCGGTCGCGTCAGTCGCGTCAGTCGCGTCAGTCGCGTCAGTCGCGTCAGTCGCGTCAGTCGCGTCAGCGTCAGTCGCGTCCGCATCCGTCGCGTCGGTCGCGTCGGTCGCGTCAGCATCCGTCGCGTCGGTCGCGTCGGTCGCGTCAGCATCCGTCGCGTCAGCATCAGTCGCGTCGGCGTCGACGGCGTCGGTCGCGTAGGTGTTGGTGACGGTCCACGCAATATTCGCGTTCCCGTCCGCAAGGATCGTAACCGTATCAGCCGACAGGCTCTTCGACACGAACGAGTACCCCTCGGGGGTAGCAGGCAGATCGCCCTCGGCGAGGGTCACCACCGTACCCTCGGGCAGGGACACACCCGAAGAAACTACAGTCCCGTCAGCAGGAAGCTCGAAAACTTGCTCACCCCCCTCCCACGTCGCCGTCACCGGGAACGTGGTTCCGGCGGGGAACGCGGCCGCGTCAACACCCGCGAGGTTCTTTTGCAGGTTAAAGGTCCCCTCAACGCTGCTACATGGGAAGCGCCCCTTGAAGAGGTTGGTGTGGATTTCCTTACCGCCCTGGAGCGCGGTCAGATTCTGAGCGATAATCTGGCCCTCAAACTCGCGTCCGCCGTCAGATTCAGCGGGGAACACGATGTGCGCGTTCGGCGCGTAGATGGAACCACGGACCGGTTCGTTAGGGGTGACAACCTCGATTTCGCCGCTAATGGCGCTGAAATCGAAGAGGATATGGCTGATGCCTTCCTTCCCTGCACTGTCTTTACCATTGGATGCGTATGACGGCAGGGTTACCCGACCATCCACGACGTCCGTGGGGTCGACCGTGATCACAAGGAACGACGTCTCCGAATAACCCGCGAGCTCGTATTTGCTGATTCCGGCGAAGTCAGAAAGCGGCAGCTTGCTTGGACCTTCAACACTGAGCTCAATAGGCAGATTGGGATCCGCCGGGATTCCAGCGGGCTGCCAATCGGTAAACAACTCGATCACAGACGTGCCGTTATCTGCTGGAAAGTGTGAGAGCACATCACCGTCGATGCCCCAGCTCTCCTGAGCCGCAGCGAGATCAGTCCACGTCTGCACCGTGGAATCGATCTGCGGGCTCTGGTTGCCGCCGCCAGCCGGGAAGAACGTAGTCCCAGTGCCGCCAAACATTGGGCCGAACGTATACCCGACAGGCGTTGACTGGTCACCGATTTTGGCGCCCGCTTCGGCGTCGGCGCCAGTGGCGCCCTGCGCCTTGACCTGAACAATTTTTGGTCCGTTGGTCGCGAACTCCTGGATCAGGACACGGTTCGGCGCGCCGTCGATAGTAGGCACTGAGTAATCTGCGTTGCCGCCCACATTGCCGTGCATGATGGGGTACTGCTGGTTCGCATTGCCCCGGGGATCACCGAAGGTAGCGGTGCCACCGACTGCGATGGTGCCCTCGGTCTCGCTGTTGGCGAAGATCGCGTTATCGCGCACGAAGACGGTGTACCCGTTCTCAGAACCGGTTGGAGTGGCCGCACCCATCGGGTTGACCGTGCTGCAAGAAGCTGCAAGTGCCGGTGCCGCGACAGCAGAGGTTGAGGTGACAACGAACCCCGTTCCTGCGATAGCGAGCGTGGCTGCAGCTGCGAGCAAACGCCGCATATTCCCCCGCTTCGAAGCCCCCGACCCGTAGCCGAATGCGCCAGCGCGCGCCAAATGACGTAACTTCATGTGTGATTCCCCTTCTGTGCGCTTTGCGCACAGCCCCATTGCATTCGATCGCATCTTCGTGTGATCGGCGACGCGATTCGCGTCGAACACACCAAAGCCCCCCTTGGCGATCCAGAGGATAGCACACGCTGCGGGAGCGCTCTCACAGAGCCATCCGCTACACGCCTCAGGCATCAACAAACACAGAATGGGAATGCCCGCCCGGGCTTCAGAGTTGCACCAGATGATGACTGCCTCAGCCCCTGCCCTCTCCGTCCTCGATCTCGTCCCCGTGCACACCGGCCAGACCAGTGCCGAGGCGATCGCCTCCTCCCTCGCACTCGCTGAGGCTGCAGACCGACTCGGCTACCGGCGCTACTGGTTCGCCGAGCACCACAACATGCCGGCCGTGGCATCCACTACTCCCCCGGTCCTCATCGCGGCAGCTGCCGGACGCACGCAGCGCATGCGACTCGGATCCGGCGGCGTCATGCTGCCCAACCACGCACCGCTCATCGTCGCCGAGCAGTTCGCCGCCCTCGAAGCCATCGCGCCGGGGCGCATCGACCTCGGCCTCGGCCGCGCCCCCGGAAGCGACCCGGTCATCACGCAACTGCTGCGCGGTTCTGGCACCACGAGCGATGTCGAACAGTTCCCCCGCAACATCGAGGACATCCGCGCTCTACTCGCCGGCGACGGCGCGACCGTGCGCTTCACATCTGGCGGCAACTACACCGTGCACTCCACCCCGGCGGCAACCAGCACGCCCGAGGTGTGGCTGCTCGGCTCGAGCGACTACTCCGCCCAGCTCGCAGCATCCCACGGCCTGCCCTATGTCTTCGCGAACCATTTCTCCGGCCATGGCCTCGAGCGCGCGCTCGACCTCTACCGCACCGGGTACCAGCCCAGCGAAGAGCACCCGCAGCCGCGCACGTTCCTCACCGTCAACGCCGTCGCCGCCGCCACCGCTGAAGAGGCCGAGCACCGTGCCCTCCCCCAGCTGCGGATGATGGCCCGCCTGCGCTTGAACAAGCCCCTCGTCGCGCTGGAAACAGTGGAAGAAGCACTCGCGGCCGCAACCGACCCCGCCACCGATGAGATCATCGCGGCCGCCCGCTCGCGCTGGTTCGTCGGCACAGGTGAGACGGTGGCCGCCGAGACGCGCGAGTTCGCGACCCGATACGGCGTCGACGAGGTCATGCTCTCGCCCGTCGCGGGCGTTTTCGAATCAGAGCCGATGGATGCCGCGCCCGGCCGCACCGCAACGCTCGAACTCATCGCGGCCGCTCTGTAGGGGTCGCATTCGGCCGCTTGGCCCAGCATTAAGCGGCCACTTGCGACACCTCACCGAGTCGCCGCATCCAGCAGGGGTCGCATCTGGCCGCTCTCAGCAGGCTGAAGCGGCCACTCACGACACCTCCCGCGCCGAGCCCCCGCGCCCCGCGCCTCCCGCGGCGAGCGAGCAGGTCCAGCTACTCTCCCGGCGCGCCGGAAAGCAGGTCGCGCAACCAGTCGCGCGCTTCGACGAAGACGTCGTCGGCGTACCGCTCCGGATAGTGCACGATCTGCCGATCGGCCCGCGGATACGAACCGAGAAAGACCACACGGGGGCTGAACCGACGGATGCCGAGCAGCGCATCCGCCATCCGCTCATCCTGCACATGCCCGTCCGCATCGAGCACGAACCGGTACCGCCCCAACTCATCGCCGATCGGCCGTGACTCGATCAACGACAGGTTGATGCCGCGCGTCGAGAACTGCTCGAGCAGATCGAGCAGCGCGCCCGGGCGGTCGTTGGGAAGTTCGACGATCAGCGACGTCTTATCGGCTCCGGTCGGGTCCGGCGGCGTCGTGGTCCGCGTCACCAGCACGAAACGCGTGACGGCAGCGGTGTTATCGCCGATCTCGGATGCCAGCACATCCACGTCATAGTGCGCAACGATCCCGGGAGGCGCGATCGCAGCCTGTGCGGGCGTCGTTCCCTCCAGAACGCCAATAGCGGATGCCACATTGCTGGCCGCCGGAACATGCGAGTGGTTCGGGAGGTTCTTGCCCAGCCAACCGTGGCACTGGGCATAGGCGACCGGGTGGGCGGCGATCGCGGAGATGTCCTCGAGCTTCGTGCCGCGCGGCGCCACCAGGACGAAGTTCACCTTCACCAGGTACTCGCCGATGATGCGCAATCCCGGCAGAGTAGCCAGAGCATCCTGCGTCGTCGAAACTCCACCCTCGATGGAGTTCTCAATCGCGATCATCGCGGCGTAACTGCGCTCCTCCAGCACATCGGCGAGCGCCTCACCGACGTTGTGAACGGCACGCCACTGCTGGCCTCGCGCGGCAGCCACCTGATCGAGTGCTGCTTCCGTGAAGGTTCCCGCAGGGCCGAGGTAGCTATAGGTACGACGTTCAGTCACGGGTTTCACCTTAGCCCCGCAGATGATGCGCAGAAGCCGAGATCGGGGCAGACTGGAACCATGACCAGCCGTGCCGGCCTCCCCGCGGAGCAAAGTGACCTCATTGACGTCGACGAACTGATCGCCGCGTACTACGATCGGCGCCCGGATCCGTCCGTGGCAGCACAGCGCGTCGCCTTCGGAACGAGCGGCCACCGCGGCTCGTCGTTGACGAACAGTTTCAACGAGCAGCACATCCTCGCCACCACCCAGGCGATCGTCGAGTATCGGGCGTCGCAGGGCATCACCGGTCCTCTCTTCCTCGGCCGTGACACCCACGCCCTGTCGCTGCCCGCCGAGCGCACGGCCATCGAGGTGCTCATCGCCAACGGCATCGACGTACGCGTCGACTCACGCGATTCCTACGTGCCGACCCCGGCTCTCAGCCACGCGATTCTCACGCACAACCGCGCCCTTTCGCCGAACGCCGCCGGCCGCGCCGACGGCATCGTCGTCACCCCTTCGCACAACCCGCCCCGCGATGGCGGTTTCAAGTACAACCCGCCGCACGGCGGCCCCGCCGACACGGATGCCACCAGTTGGATCGCCGCCCGGGCGAACGAACTCATCGAGGGCGGCATGGAGGGCGTCAAGGCGGCGAGCTTCGCAGACCTCGACTGGGACGCGCTGCCCAGCTACGACTTCCGCGACGCCTACGTGCGCGACCTCGCCAGCATCATCGACGTGGATGCCATCAAGAAGGCCGGCATCCGCATCGGCGCAGATCCCCTGGGCGGAGCATCCGTCGAATACTGGTCGCTGATCCAGGAGATGTATGAATTGGACCTGATCGTCGTCAACCGCGAGGTCGATCCGACCTGGCGGTTTATGACGCTGGACTGGGACGAGAAGATCCGGATGGATCCGTCGTCGCCGAACGCGATGGCATCCCTCGTCGCTCGCCGCGGTGATTTCGACGTGCTCACCGGAAACGACGCCGACGCCGATCGGCACGGGATCGTCACCCCGGATGCCGGGCTCATGAACCCCAACCACTACCTCGCCGTCGCGATCGACTACCTGTTCTCGCACCGCGCTGACTGGCCTCGGGATGCCGCGATCGGCAAGACCCTGGTCTCGTCGATGATCATCGACCGGGTTGCTGAGTCGCTGGGCCGACGACTGCTGGAGGTTCCCGTCGGATTCAAGTGGTTCGTACCGGGTCTGCTCGACGGATCTGTCGCGTTCGGCGGCGAGGAATCGGCTGGGGCCTCGTTCCTGCGCAAGGACGGTACGGTCTGGTCGACCGACAAGGACGGCATCCTGCTGTGCCTGCTCGCCGCCGAAATCATCGCGGTCACCGGCAAGAGCCCGTCCGAGCGCTATGCCGAACTGGAGCAGGCGTTCGGGGCATCCGCTTATCAGCGCGTCGACGCGCCGGCCACACCCGAGCAGAAGGCGACACTCGCGCGACTGGCACCCGAGTCCGTCACGGCCAAGACGCTGGCCGGCGAGCAGATCCTCGAAAAGCTGTCGCACGCGCCGGGCAACGGCGCCGCGATCGGTGGCCTCAAGGTGCAGACTGAGAATGCCTGGTTCGCCGCCCGCCCCTCCGGCACTGAAGATGTCTACAAGCTCTACGCCGAGAGCCTGCTCGGAGCTGAACACCTAGCCGAGGTGCAGGCTGAGGCCCGAGCCGTGGTGTCGGCGGCGCTGGGCGGCTGAGGTTGATCACCCCGCACCGGCGATAGTCGCCGTTGCGAAAACTGTGCTCGCGACGAGCCATCTCGAGAACGGTGATTTATGGTCTGCACTTCCAGCTTCGGCGGGTTTCTTAGCAAGGTGCACGAGCGGGTAGCGGAGAGTCGCCAGGCAGACGGGTACGCTCGCCACCGCGGCGGCACCGCCCCGGATCTGTACGGAACGGCAGCCGCCGTCGGCATCAGGATTGCTCTCGGCGACCGTCCCGTGGGATCCGAAGCGGAAGCTCTGCGCCGGAGCGTGAACTCGTTCGCGACAGCAGATGGAATGTTCGCGGATCCGACTCATGGCGAGATCCACCGCGCTGCCACCGCGCTGACGACGCTCATGGTGCTTGGCGAGCTACCGCCGGTCCCCGCACGCTTGCAAGACCTGCTGCGCCCAGAGGCGGCCGCCCCCTTCCTCGCCGGACTCGACTGGGATCAGCCGTGGCCCGCGTCCCACGAGGCAGCAGGACTCCTCGCCATCGGCGTTGTATGTGCTGGCGCCGACGAGAACGAGCGCGCCCGATGGCTTGACCGGTACTTGGGCTGGCTGGACGAACACGCCGATGGCGAGACAGGGCTCTGGCTCCGCGATCGAATGGGGGCCGTCGACGAGGACCCCGGCCTGTTCGGCAATCTCGGCTGCAGTTTCCACATGCATTTTCTCTATGAGTGGCTCGGGCGCGCGTGGCCGCATCCTTCTGGCGTCGTTGACACAGGGCTTCTGCTGCTGCACCAGACCGCGACTGTACTGCCCTCCGACGACGACTCGCTCGACGCGTGGGGATTTCGACAGCTCGACTGGGTCTATTCCGTAGGGCGTTCGGCGCGCGATGGGCACCGCGCAGCAGACGTCACGGCGGCGTGCGAGAAGCTTGCCGACCGTGCCGCGGCCGCTTTGTCGGCTCCGGATGCCGCCGAAGGTGATCTACACGTCATCCAGGCGCGCGTCGGGCTGGTGGCTGAGCTTGCCGTGCAACTGCCGGACATGATCGATACGGGCGGATTCTCGCTCCGTTCCATCCTCGACGTGCGACCCTTCATCTGACACCGTCGCCGGCAGGTCCCGGTTTCCGCTGGCCTCAGCGGGCGAAGTCGTTCGCGAGCGCAGCACCGGCCGCATGAAGCCAGCGCGCTGGCTCTGTCTGAGAGGCGTGTGCGGAGCCGGCAAGATCCGTGAGTGAGATGGATGCCTCGAACAGCGCCGTGTCCGCGTCTGAGGTGATCCGCCCGGCGACGACGGCGGCGCGCACCCCCGCGCGAGCTGCGACCCCGGCGACGAACGAGGGCACCTTGCCGTCGCCGGACTGACCGTCGTAGGACCCCTCGCCGGTCACCACGATGTCGGCATCGGCGACAGCTTCTTCCAGTCCGAGCAGCCGGGCAACTTCACCGGCACCGGGAGAGAGTTCGGCGCCCCAGCGGGCCAGCGCACCGCCGGCACCTCCGGCCGCGCCCGAGCCCGGCAGCTGAGAGTCCGAGCCGAGCAGGTCGGCGAGGCGCACCAGAGCGGCATCGACGCGCACGATATCCACCGCGTCGGTCAGCCCCTTCTGCGGGCCGAACACTGCTGCAGCGCCGTGCGACCCGACCAGCGGGTTCGTCACATCCGAGAGCACGAGGACCTCAGGAGCCGGGCGCAGCCCCGCAAGATCGACGGCGGCGAGCTCCAGCAGTCCGCGCGCGCCGGGCGCGATCGGCCGCCCGGCGGCATCAGCGAAACGCGCGCCGAGCGCGGTCAGCAGCCCGGTCCCGCCATCCGTCGACGCACTGGATCCGATGCCGAGCACCAGGCGAGAGACGCCATGATCGAGCGCGGCGACAATCGCCTGGCCGAATCCGGTCGTGTCGGCGTCGAAGGGGCGCAGCGCATCAACCAGCTCGATGCCGGAGGTCGATGCCAGGTCGATCACCCCAGTTCCTCCCGGTGCGCCGTCCGTCGGCGGCAGCAGCAGCCACTCGGCATCCACCGGCACTCCGGCCGGCCCGTCCACGCGTACCGGCATCCGCACCGCACCCGGCACGCCCGCGGCGAACGCGGCCACCGTGCCCTCGCCGCCGTCCGCCATCGGACGCATCACGAAGTCGGCGCTGCCATCGACAGATGCCCACCCCGCGGCGAGCGCCTGCGCAGCATCCGCCGCGGTGATGGATCCCTTGAAGCTGTCCGGTGCGAGTACGACCTTCATTGCCATGGTTTCGAGCCTACGGGGCAGAAGTGCTCCGCTCAGCGCAGACGATCTCCGATCAGGGCGAGGTTCTGAATCGCCGCCAAGCCGTACTGGGCCGCATCGTTCGTCGACACACTGGGAGCCTCATCCACAGGGTTGAGGACGTATGGCGCCTCCACCCGATTCAGCGTGAAGTCGCGCCGATGAACCAGCCACTCCCCGACTCCTTCGAACGCCTGCCAGGCCAGATCCGCAAGATCAGCATCGCCGGTGCTCGCCGCGACGTACGCCGTCAGCCGGCTGTGCGCCTGTTCGAGATGGATGCCGGTGAGCGGCGCACCGACGGTAGCGATCTGCTCCTCGGGCGTTGCCAAATACAGGCGGCAGTACTCCAGCCACGCTTCCCGGAACCCGGGCACGTCCACGAGGTCGATCAGCTCGCTGCACACCTCGACAAGGCCGAACACCGCGCTCAGATGCGACACCGAGATGCGCTCGCGAGTCGCGTCGAACCGCCCGGAGTCGAGGTCGTAGAGGGCCTCACCGGTGAGGAATCCGTGCGGAAGCGCGCCGATGTCCGCCATTGTGCCCAGCAGTCGGTCGCGGGAACGCTCGTCGCCGGTGCGCTCCCAGTCGGTGAGCCACGTCGCCGCCAGCGCACCCCAGTCCGTCCCGAGCCCGACGGCGAGCGCGGAGCGATCCGGTCGATAGGTCGCCGCATCCGAGCGCACCTTTCGGGTGGGATCGGTATCGAGGAAGCGCTGATCGCTGTCGCGCAGCTCTGTGAGCAGGTCGCCGACGCGCTCGTCCGCGGTCAAATAGTGAAAGATGCGCCGGTAGATCGGGCTGCTGATGCGCAACTGCTTGGCGCTGCATCCCCAGTGCTGCACGTTATGCCGCGACCCGAGGCCCTTCCAGCGGCCCAGGTGATAGACGTCTACCTCGCCGGTATGCCGGGTCATCGCCTCGGCGAGCCGGAACACGTCGGCACGACCACTGCGCAGGTACGAGTACCAGAGCCAGAGATCTGGTGAGAGCTCACTGTTGTCCCAGGCGTAGCCGCCGACGTCGTATCGCCACACATGACGGTCGGGGTCGTAGGCGTGCATGACGTCGCCGTAATCCCAGAAGCCGTACCAGCTGCGCTGTCCGATCTGCCCGAGATAGAAGTCCAGGAGGAAATCGATGCTGTCTTCGATCTCCCCGCGCAGCGGCGTCGACCGGTCAATCGGCGCCCAGTCGCCGAATACACCGACCGCATTCAAGTGCGCGGGAGTCGGTTGCAGCAGCGGAGGAGTCTGCACCCGCGCCACATCCTCGGCCACGCGTTCGATCGACGGGGTCGCCGCATAGGCGAACAGTGTGAGCTCGTGGGTGCGCGCGATGCCCTGCGCCTCACCGAAGCCCGGCTCGTAGTCCTCGTAGGTGATCTCGAGCGCCTCGAGCTGCGTCGCGAAGTCGTCCTGGCCGAGACCGTCGTGATAAAACCGGACGTCCATGGGCTGCGCCTCCGGCGCGTACAACCACGCTGTGACCTCTGCTCGGTCGGATGCCGCGCCCCGGATGTCGAGCTGACCGGGATGCGATTGCCAGAAGCCCCGTACCCCGACGCCGAGACCGCCACCCGGATCGCTGACCGAGACGAAGCCTTCCGCCCGCGTACCGGCACCAGCACTGATCCACGCGTGACCGGGAGCCGTGCGCTTGCGGATGCCGAAACCGTCGGCGCTGAGCTGGGTGAGCGTGGCATCCGACCATGCCGGGATGAGATCCAACCGCTCGGACACCTCCGGGTTCCACTCCGCGGTCGGCGGCGTCGCCACACCCCGGATCTGTGCGGCACGCACCTCGGCACCAGGATCACGACGGAGGCCGGTGAGTCCGCGCACCGCCTCGGAGAAGAAGCCACCATCGGCGCCGGCGAACCGGACATGCCGGTCGTGCAATGGCGCCCGCAGTGGCACCCCGGCCCGGAGACCGAGCCCGGTGAGGAAGTCGACCTCGCCGTCACCGTCCCAGATCACCGTGTGCACGACGCGGATCTCCTCGGAACCGGCGACCAGGACGAGCCGCACGACGAACGGCAGCCACTCCCGCTCGCCCGACTCCGCCCGGTGCGTCCCCTCGATCCGCACGACCGCTCGGATGGGACCCTCCTGCTCGACATCGACCAGCGAGATGAGTGAGCGGAAGTGTTCGCGCGGCGCGCCGCCGCCGTCCTCCGCGATTTCGTCCTGCCTCAGGCTGACCAGGCGCACGTCTTCGGCAATCACGACGCCGTCCCGCGTGATTGTCCGGATGAGTCCCTCGACCGATCTGTCCCGCTGCGGCACGCCGATTTCCACGGTGACCACGCCGTTGTCCACGACGACGAGGTCGGCCGCTCGGTGCGCCCGCACCGGGCGATCATGCGCGGGGGCGGCGGATGGGGCATCCGCCACGATCTCGTACTCGCCGACGTCACCCGCGGCGCCGACGTCACCCATGGCGCCGAGCGCGGCGCCGGTCCACTTCACCGACCCGTCCGGCCAGGTCGCAAGCGGCCAGAACTGGCCCGGCACGTTCTCACCGTCACGGCGGAGGCGGAGTTCGGAGACCGACCCCACGCTTCCCCGGGGAAGCGGCGCGCCCCAGGTGACGCCCGACGGCAGCGTTTTCGGCGCGACGTCATCGAGCCAGCGCAGGGGGACTGAAGCAGGGGTGGGGGCGGTCATAGCGAATGCACCTCAAGGTTTCGGTAGCAGGCGGTCAGCGGGGACATCTGTCGGAATCCGATGCGGCCGTCGCGCACCCGCGGACCGGTCGATTCGTCGTCGGCCCACTCGAAAAGGACGAGGTCGTCTATTGAGAAGGTCACGCGGGCACCATCCTTGATGACGCAGATGCGATAAAAATCGCCACGTGTGTCCTCGACCGATGGCAGCGGGTCGGCACCCTGACTGACCAGATGGAATCCGGGCGACTTGCGCAGATTGCAGGTGTGGAAGGCGCGTTCGTCTTCCCAACGCCGGCGGAAGTAGGACACATGCAGGGTGCGGATGTCTCCGGAGTGATACTGCGGATACGCCCCCGTGCGCGGTGCGAGGCCGTCGTCGAAGATCCCGCCACCGACAGTCGCTGCCGCTCCGAAGAACAGCATCGCCAGGCCAGGCTCGCTGCGTGGCGACATCTCCCAGCTGATACGGATGCGGTCCCCGAACGCCTCGGGGCACCACAGGGTCCAGTGCTCATCGATGCCTCCACTGCTGGACAGCAGCACCCCGTCCGCATCTGCAGATGCTGCCATCGGCCCTTCCGCCACCCAGCCGGCGAGATCCTCAGGCGAAGCCAACGGATTCGCATACAGCAGAGCCGTCATCCCTTCACCGAACCGATCAGCATGCCCTTGGCGAAGTGTTTCTGCAGGAACGGGTAGAACAGCAGGATGGGCAGAGTCGCCACAACGATCACGGCGAATTTGATCCCCTGCGCCGGCGGCATCTGACCGGGGCCTGCCTCCAACATCGACAAATCTGTGGCGACTGTCACCTGACGCAGGAACATCTGCAGCGTCCACATCGAGTTGTCGTTGAGGTACAGCAGCGGCGACATGAAGTCGTTCCAGATACCCACGGCATAGAACAGCGCGAAGGTGGCGAGCACCGGCTTGGAAAGCGGGAGGATGATGCTCCACAGCGCCTGCATCTCGTTCGCCCCGTCGATCTTCGCGGACTCCTCGAGCTCGCCCGGGAGCTGCTCGAAGAAGTTCTTGATGATGATGAGGCTGAACGGATTGATCGCCATCGGCAGGATCAGCGCCCAGTACGTATCCAGCATCCCCAGGTCTTTGACGACGAGGAACGTCGGGATCATTCCACCGGAGAAGACCATCGTGAACACGATGAGCGACAGCAGCGTGCGCCGCCCGGGCAGGTTTCCCTTCGACAGCGGATAGGCCATCGAAGCGGTGAGGAACAGCTGGACCAGCGTTCCGACCACGGTCACCCCGATCGTCGTGACCATCGCGCGCAGGAACGTGGGGCTCGTCAGGATCGACTCGTAGGCCCGCAGACTGAACGTCTCCGGCCATACGAAGAACGACCGGGTGGCGAGCTCGAGCTCGGTGGCGAAGGAACCCGCGATGACGTAGACGAACGGGATCAGTGCGACGATGCCGACGGCCGTGAGCAGAACGACGTTGAAGACGTCGAAGACCTTGCCACCCGGGGTATTGAACCGGTACTTCTCGCGTGCCATCAGAAGATCCCCGTCTGGTTGAAGCGTTTGGCGAGCCAGTTCGCCCCGAAGATCAGCACCACTCCGACGACCGCCTTGAACAGGCCGACCGCGGTGCTGTAGCTGTAGGAACCCTGGGTGATGCCCATGAAGTACACGTAGGTGTCGAAGACATCCGCCACCTGGCGGTTGAGCGAGTTGGTCATCAGATAGATCTGCTCGAATCCGGTGTTGAGCACCTGCCCCATCTGCAGCACGAGCAGGATGATGATCGTCGGGCGGATAGCGGGGAGCGTGACATGCCAGACGCGCTGGAATCTCCCGGCCCCGTCGATGATCGCCGCCTCATACTGCTCCTGGTCGACGCTCGCGAGCGCGGCGAGGAAGATGATGGTGCCCCAGCCGGTGTTCTTCCAGATGTCCTGGAGGACGATGATCGGCCGGAACCACGCCGGATCAGTGAGGAAGCTCGTGTCCGTCCCGAACAGACCATTGATCAGCTGCGTCAGCGGGCCGATGTCCAGGGCGAACAGCAGATAGGTCAGCGATGCGACGACGGTCCACGACAGGAAGTGCGGGATGTAGATCAGGGTCTGCACGGAGCGCTTGACCATGTTGACGCGCAGCTCGTTGAGCAAAAGCGCGACGACGATCGTCAGCGGGAAAGCGACGACGACGCTCAGCAGCGCGAGGATCAGGGTGTTCGCCATGATCCGCCCGAAGTCGGGGCTGGCGAACAGATCCTCGAAGTGCTTGAAGCCCACCCAGGGGCTGTCGGCGATGCCGAGGAAAGGGACGTAGTCCTTGAACGCGATGACCGCGCCACCCATCGGCCCGTACCGGAAGACCACGAAGTAGATGATCCCCGGCAGCAGCATCAGATAGAGCCACTTGAACTGGGTGAAATGAACCCGTGCGCCTCGACGACGCTTCGGGGTCGGAACGGTGAGCGCCTCCGTCTGAGTGACGGGGCGTGTGTCCAGAACGACCACGCGATCTCCTATCGGTGTGGAGGGGCGGATGCAACCCGCATCCGCCCCTCGTTCGGTCAGTTCTGGCTGCTCAGTTCATTGATCTCGGCGATGATGTCGTCTCCGCCGCTGCTGCGCCACAGCGCAACCGCGTCCTTGAGACCGTCGAGGTCGATCTGGCCGGCGATGTACTGGATGCGCGCATCCGAAACGATCACGTCCAGCTGAGCCCCCTTGGAGACGTAGGTCTGCGAGACGTAGGCCGCGGCCTCGTCATACACCGCGTGCTCGGTGTCGGATGCCTCGATCTGCTTGCGCTTGTCGTACATCTCCTGCTCGTACTCCGTGGCCTGCTGAGGGAGATAGCCCTGGAATCCCGTGACGTTCATTCCCAGCTGGCTGTAGCTGAGCACGGCATCCTTCAGCTCCTGCGGAGCGTCGTCGACGGCGACAGCGAGATCGCCGTCCAACGTGTAGGTCTCGCCTTCGATGCCGTTGTTGAGGATGGGTCCGGCCTCGGCCGAGTTCAGCTTGTCGAGCACTTCCAGCACGGCGCGCAGCTCAGCCTCGGTGCGCACGTTCGTCTTCGGGATCGCCAGGAACCCGCTGTAGCCGGTGGTCGGGTGAGCGTGCAGCTCTCCGTCGGGGCCGGTCAGGTTGCCGGCGATGTCGACGTACTGGTCGAAGCCGTCAGGGTCGGATTCCTTGAGCAGGTTCATCAGCTGACCGGCACGCGAGTGCACGTCGATGATGATGCCGCCCTTGCCGTTCAGGAAGGGCTCATTCCAGGTCGCCGAGTCGAACGTGGTGTAGTCCGGGTTGACGTATCCCCCGTCGACAAGTTCCTTCTCGTACTCCACGGCCTCGAGCCACTCATCGGTGGTGAAGCTCGGCACCAGCTCGCCATCGCGCTCGGTCCACCGGTTGCCCGCGCCGAACCACGTCTCGATGACGTCGTAGGGGCTGTTGCTGCCGATCGCACCCGGCCACTTGGGAATGATCAGGCCGTAGGTGTCATCGGCGCCGTTGCCATCCGGGTCCTGCTCGGTGAACGCCTTGGCGACCTCGTAGAGGTCTTCAGTGGTCTCCGGCGTCTCGAGTCCGACGTTGGCCAGCCAGTCCTTGCGGATGATGACGGCCGCGCGCATGACGTCACGGGCCCGGAAGATGCCGTACACCTTGCCGTTCACGCTCGCGGCGTGCTGCACCTCAGGGAAGGTCGTCTTCAGGTTGGGGTAGTCGTCCAAGTAATCCG
The DNA here is from genome assembly GCF_054072595.1 of Microbacterium wangyouchuni. Classification (NCBI taxonomy): domain Bacteria; kingdom Bacillati; phylum Actinomycetota; class Actinomycetes; order Micrococcales; family Microbacteriaceae; genus Microbacterium; species Microbacterium wangyouchuni. Next base: position 543,696 of record NZ_JBSVRM010000001.1, on the reverse strand, counting down.
TGAGATCCCAGAAGGCGCCGGCCTCGGCATTGCGGACGAAGCCCGGGTCCTTGCCCTGGATGATCATGACCTGTGGGATGTCATCCCCGGCGAGCGTGATGTTGGTCTTGTCCAGGTACGACGAGTTGGGCACCCAGGTGATGTCGAGCTCCACGCCGGCGATGCCCTCGAGGGCCGCGAGGACCTCGTTGCCGTCGGCCGGCGCATTCGTGACGAGATACGGGGCCATGATCGACAAGCTCTCCAGCTCGGCGGCTTCACCGTTTCCTTCGGCCGCTCCCCCGGCCGAGCAACCGGCCAGAACGACCGCGCCGGCGGTGATGAGGGCCAGACCGCTGAATTTTTTGATGTGCTTCATGTGAACTCCTTCGTTCGTGCTGCTGCAAGGGATGGGTTGGTCGGACGGGAATGCTCAGCCGGCTGCGACGGGAACGGCAACAGCGCCGGTTTCCGTTTCGGTTTCAGCGAGCTGCCGGTCGTTCGCGGCGAAGAAGGCCAGGCACAGGGCTGTGTCGATGGTGAGCCACGCGCCGAGCGAGAGGAAGGGGATGATGCCGGGAAGAATCAGACTCGCGGTGACGACGACGACAGCGGCGAGCACCAGCAGGAGCACATGTGCGAGATTGCGCAGCATCCAGCGGGATGCCGTCAGCACATACGCCCGCAGCGGCAGGTCGTAGTGGACGTAGAGCGGCACGAGCACGGCCAGCAACGCGAACGCGAGTGTCAGCGCCACCAGCGTGAGGATTCCGGATGCTTCGGCAAGCGTTCCGGCACCGGCGAAGCCGATCGCATTCACGGCGAGGATCGTGCCGACGATGAGAACCGGCGCAAGCACCGCGTTCGCGCGCCAAAACTCACGCGACCACGCCTGCGCGAAAGTGCGGATAGCCGGGAAACCCTCTCCCCGCAACCGGCGTCGCGTGAGTTCAGTAGCCGCCACCGTGGCAGGGGCCGCCCCCAGGAGAATTCCGCCGGCGAGCGTGAACACATACCAGAGCAGGTTCACCGTCATCACCCAGAACAGCCAGTCACAGGCGGCATGGGCGCGGGACGCCCACCCGCTGGATGCGGCTCTGCTGTTCATCGGATCTCCATCGATCGTCATTTCACGCGCGTCGTCGCCGTGAATCTCGGAGGCGGGAATGCGCTTTCCGAGGACGATGCTAGCCCACCGTTTGAAACGAGTCAACAGGTGCGGGAAAACGCTGTCCGTGTCACACTGCTGTCACCTCCATCCATTTCTGACCCCAACCGCGAGGCTCTTCGATGACCTATCACCTGGCCGGCGACTCCACCGTCGCCCCGATGAAGCCCCAGGAGTCTCCGATGTCCGGGTGGGGGCAATTTCTGGAGCAACACATCGACGCCCCCGTCCGGAATCTGGCCTTCGGCGGTGCGACGACCGAGTCGTTTCTGGCTTCGGGCACATGGGCGGGACTGCTCGACGAGGTCGGCGCCGGCGACACTGTCGTGATCCAGTTCGGCCACAACGACCAGAAGCTGCCGGAGCTCGACGCGCGTGGCGGCTACACCGATCGGCTGCGCCGCATGGTCGCCGACGTCCGCGACCGCGCGGGTCTCGCCGTGCTGTGCACATCGTGCGAACGTCGGTGGTTCAACGACTCCGGCGGACTGATTCCGACGCACGGCGACTATCCGAACGCTGTGCGCGATCTCGCTCAGGAGCTTCACGCCCCGCTCATCGACCTCGCGGCTTTCACCGCCTGGCTGTACGAGGACCTCGGTGCCGACGAGTCGACGAAGCTGCTGTCGCATTTCGCTCCGGGCGAGGCGGCCGCCTGGCCGGATGGGTTGGCCGACGATACCCACTTCCGCGCGGAAGGAGCCGACCGCATCGCCGCGTTCGTCGCTCGTTCTCTGCGTGCGATTGAGCGCCGCGACGGCGACCAGCCCGCGAAAGGCTCGCCGATCGTCAGCTGACGCCGCCTATACCGCCCGAGTACTGGCCCGGTCGATGAGCGTGGCGGGAACGAGCGTGGCGGGCATGGATGCTGGAGACCCCGCCCCTTTTCCCTCGATCTCGGCGACAAGCCGTGCCACCGCTTCAGTCGCGAGCGCCGCGAAGTCCTGCCGGATCGTGGTGAGCGGCGGTCGGTAGTTCGCGGCATCCGGGACGTCGTCGAAGCCGATCACACTGACGTCCTCCGGAACCTGCCGACCCTGTTCAGCGAGCGCGCGGATGAGGCCGAGCGCCATCTGGTCGTTCGCGCTGAAGACGGCAGTGGCTTCGGTCATGCGAGCGGCGGCAGCGAACCCGGAATCAGCTGACCAGTCACCTCGTACTACCTCACCTTTCCCGCCACCGATAGCTTCCATCGTCTCGCGCCACCCGCGCTCACGCTCGGCCGCCGCGAAAGAGTCTTCGGGACCGGCGAGGTGCCAGACCGCGGTGTGTCCGAGCTCGAGCAAGCTCCTGGTCGCCGCGGCTGCGCCGCCGGCGTGATCGCTGTGCACGATATGAAGATCCGAAGCCGCGGGCGCGTCGACCACGACCAGCCTCAGCCCCTCAGGCGGATCGGCGGCCCGCATCATCGCCGAGGCCTCGTTCAGGACGATCGCACCATCGACACCCTGATCGTGAAGCCGGTCGAACGCTGTCGCCACGGAGTCGCCGGCGGTGACGACCAGCAGCGCGTAGCCCCGCTGTTCGGCCGCTTCCGCGGTGGCCTGCAGCATCCGCGAGTTGCCGACCGTGGCGAGCGTCGTCACGACGAGACCGATCGTTTGGGTGCGCCCGGTGCGCAGCGCACGTGCGGCCCGATGGGGTCGGTAGCCGAGTTCTGCCATCGCCTTCTCGACGCGGGTGCGGGTGACCGGGTCGACGCGCGGGCTGTCGTTCACGACCCGCGACACGGTCTGACCGGAGACGCCGGCGCGGCTGGCGACCTGCGCCATCGATACCCGTCCGGATGCCGTTCGCCCCACCATGCGCCGCCCTCTCCCGCTCACAACTCCTGCATGTTGACGTTACCACCGCTGAGAAGGTACCGTGTTTACGTGAACATGCAAGAACCTCAGGAGTTGTGCACGAGCGAGCTGAGCGCCGGCGTCATCAAACGAGCCACTACGCTCGCCGACGGCCGAGAGCTCTTCTACTACGACGACCCCGGCACCACCCTTGGCGCCGAACGCGCGGTTGATGCGCGCACCCTCGACCCGCGTCCGGACACAGCGCACATGCGTCTGGACGTGCTCACCGGCGACTGGATCACCGTCGCCGCGAACCGGCAGAACCGCGTCATGATGCCCAGCGCCGACGCCGACCCACTCGCACCGCAGACTCCGACGAACCCCTCTGAGGTCCCGTCGCTCTACGACGTCGCCGTCTTCGAGAACCGTTCTCCGGCCTTCGGCCCCGCACTTCCCGAGGGCTTCGGCGGCGTTCCGGTCGCCGCGAACCCGCCGCGCGGACTCGATGACCTTGCCGCCCTCGGCCTGGAACGCAGCCGCACCTCGGTCGGCCGTTGCGAGGTCGTATGCTTCAGCCCTGACCACTCCGGTTCCTTCGGCACCCAGTCGGTCACGCGCGCCCGCACCGTCATCGAGGCCTGGGCCGATCGCACCGCGGCGCTGTCGCAGATCCCCGGCATCGAGCAGGTCTTCCCGTTCGAGAACCGCGGCGAGGCGATCGGCGTCACCCTCCCCCACCCGCACGGCCAGATCTACGCCTACCCGTATGTCACGCCGCGTACCGCCCGCGCACTGGAGAGCATCGAGCACACGGCACCCGATCTGTACCAGCGCATCCTCGAGTCCGAACAGGCCTCCGAGCGCGTCGTCTTCCGCGGTGAGCACTGGACCGCCTTCGTGCCGTTCGCCGCTCGCTGGCCGCTGGAGGTGCACCTCATGCCGCACCGTCACGTGCCGGACTTCGCCGCAACGACGGTCGCCGAACGCGATGAGCTCGCCCCGCTCTATCTGAAACTCCTGAAGGGCGTCGACGCCCTTTATGAGACCCCCACCCCGTACATCGCTGCCTGGCATCAGGCTCCGGTGAACGTCGGCCGTGAAACGGTGCGCCTGCACCTGCAGCTCACGAGCCCGCGTCGTGCAGCCGACAAGCTGAAGTTCCTCGCCGGATCCGAAGCCGCGATGTGGGCCTGGGCCGCCGAGGTCACCCCCGAGCAGGGCGCCGCCCGCATCCGCGAGGCAATCGAACGCGCAGAGAACCACAGCGCAAAGAACGACGGCGCAGAGGAGCTCACCGCATGACCACCACCACACAGGCACCCGCCGCTCAGGCCGTCGCCCTCTTCGAAGAGCTCACCGGCCACGCACCCGCCGGCGTCTGGTCGGCTCCGGGCCGCGTCAACCTCATCGGCGAACACACCGACTACAACGACGGCTTCGTGCTGCCGTTCGCGATCCCGCACCGCACATATGCCGCAGTCGGCATGCGGGAGGACGGTCGCATTCGCGTCGCATCCACGTTCGCGTCTGAGCCGGTCGAGGTCTCCCTCGACGAACTGACGACGCTGTTTCCCACTGCGACCGGCGCCGAACCCGCCGTTGCCGAATGGGCCGCGTACCCGCTCGGCGTCGCCTGGGCACTGCAACTGGCCGGAACCACCGGCACCGGCGTGGACATCGCCATCGCCTCCGACGTCCCGGTCGGAGCAGGCCTGTCCTCCTCAGCCGCGATCGAGAGTGCCACGGCATCCGCTCTCAACGACCTGTGGAACGCCGGACTCGACCGCACCGCACTTGCGCAGATCGGTCGCCGCTCCGAGAACGAAGCCGTCGGAGCGCCCACCGGAATCATGGACCAGATGGCATCGATGCTCGGCGAGCCCGATGCCGCACTCTTCCTGGACTGCCGCACGCTCGATGCCAACCTCGTCCCCCTCAGCATGACCGAGGCCGGACTGGCAATCCTCGTCATGGACACCCGCGTCTCCCACGCCCACTCCACCGGCGGATACGGCGAGCGTCGCGCCGCCTGCGAGCGCGGGGCTGCTGCCTTCGGCGTCCCGGCACTGCGTGACGTCAGCATCGCCGACCTTGACCGGGCCGCCGAACTGCTCGACGAGGTCACCTTCCGCCGCGTGCGCCACATCGTCACCGAGAACCAGCGCGTACTCGACACGGTGCGCACCTTCCGCGAGAAGGGACCGCGCGCCGTGGGAGACCTGTTGGTCGCCTCGCACGTATCCATGCGTGACGACTTCGAAATCTCGTCTCCCGAATTGGACGTCGCCGTCGACACTGCCCTTGCCGCGGGCGCGCTCGGCGCGCGAATGACCGGTGGCGGATTCGGTGGTGCGGCCATCGCGCTGGTGGAGCAGTCGGCCGTCGAGACAGTGTCGGATGCCGTGACCGCAGCCTTCGCAGCATCCGGGTTCACGGCACCGAACATCTTCACGGTGACTCCCGCCGCCGGAGCACGCCGCGACGTCTGACGCACCCCAGCGGGCACGGCAGAATAGAGGAACGCGTCGCGCAAGCGGCCGAGAGAGGAAGTCATGTCCTGGATCGTCACCGGCGGCGCCGGCTACATCGGAGCGCACGTCGTGCGCGCCCTCGCGGATGCCGGACTCACCCCGGTCGTGCTGGATGACCTCTCCAGCGGGCTGACATCGTTCGTCCCGGAGGGCGTCGCGTTCGTTCAGGGCAGCATCCTCGATCGCCAACTCGTCGAGAAGACCCTGCGCGAGCACAACGCCGAAGGCGTGATCCACGTCGCCGGGTTCAAGTACGCCGGAGTCTCGGTGCAGCGCCCACTGCACACCTACGCCCAGAACGTCGAGGGGACGCGCGTCATCCTCGAGGCGATGGCGGCCGCCGGCGTCAGCAACATCGTGTTCTCCTCCTCCGCCGCCGTCTTCGGCACCCCCGACGTACCCCTGGTCGTCGAAGAGACCGCCAAGAAGCCGGCGAGCCCTTATGGCGAGTCCAAGCTCATCGGCGAATGGATGCTGCGCGACCTAGCCATCGCGACCGCAGACAGCGAGCACCCGCTACGGCACACCTCGCTGCGCTACTTCAACGTGGTCGGCTCCGCAGACCCCACCGTCTACGACGTCAGTCCGCACAACCTCTTCCCGATCGTGTTCGAGGCGCTGCTGGCCGAGAAGACCCCGAAGATCTTCGGCGACGATTACGACACCCCCGACGGCACCAATGTCCGCGACTACGTGCACGTGGGCGATATCGCCGCAGCGCACGTCGCCGCTGCCAAGCGCATGTCCGCCGGCGAGCCGATCGAAGCCGCGTACAACCTCGGCTCCGGCGATGGACTGTCCGTCAAGCAGATTATGGATGCCGTCGCCCGTGTGACCGGGATCGACTTCACGCCGGAGATCGGACCGCGCCGCCCGGGAGACCCCGACCGCATCGTTGCCACCGGTGAGCTTGCTGCCCGCGATCTGGACTGGCAGATGCGGTACACGGTCGATCAGATGGTGCAGACCGGCTGGGAAGCGCGCCGCAACGCCGGCTGAGCGATGCTCGTCCGGCCTGCCGTGCTCGCAGATGCCCGCGGCGGCGCTGGCTACGTCACACACTTCGCTCGCAGATGTGCATTTCCTTCGCAGGAATTCAGTAGATTCGTGCGAAGAACGCGCACTTCTGCGAAGCTGGCGCTCGCGATCGAAGGAGACACCGCGTGACCGATACTCCCATTGTCGACACCGCTTCCGGACCGGTGCGCGGTTTCTGGCGCGACCACGGCACCCCCTCAGCATCCGCGGCATTTCTCGGCATCCCGTTCGCCGCACCGCCCATCGGCGATCTGCGTTTCGCCGCACCCGTGCCACCCGAACCGTGGACGGAACCGCTTGATGCCACGAGCTACGGCGCAACACCCCTGCGCGTAACCGGCGCCGACAACCTCATCCCGGAACCTGCCGTCCCCGGCGCGAGCACGCTCAACGTCAACGTTTTCACGCCTTCCCTTCGCCCGGCTGCGGCACCGGGTGACGCGCTTCCGGTGCTCGTGTGGATCCACGGTGGCGGCTACACCGAGGGCTCTCCGGCCAGCCCGTGGTACGACGGCGCGCGCTTCAACCGCGACGGCGTGGTGACCGTTTCGATCTCGTACCGGCTCGGATTCGACGGTTTCGGATTCATCGCGGATGCCCCGCACAACCGCGGGGTGCGCGATTGGGTGGCAGCCCTCGAGTGGGTGCAGCAGAACATCGCGGGCTTCGGCGGCGACCCCGGCCGAGTCACGATCGGTGGACAGTCAGCGGGCGGTGGCGCTGTGCTGACCCTGCTCGGGATGCCGTCGGCGCAGCACCTGTTCCACGCGGCGATGTCGTTCTCGGGCGCGGTGGCCGATATGCCGCTGGACACTGCCCAGCGACGGGGCGAACATCTGGCCCGGTTCGGCGCGGTGACCGCAGACGTCGACGGACTTCGCAGCCTCAGCGAACGCCGCGTCCGGCAGCTGCAGCCGAAAGCCGCGACCCCGCGCAAGGGCATCGGCATGCTCATCGATCTGCTGAACGACGGACTCCCCTGGGGACCGATGGTCGACGGTGAACTGATTGCCCGCCCCACCGCCGAGTCCCTGCGCCTCGGGATCGGTGCCGATAAGCCGTTGCTGCTCGGCGCCGCCGACGACGAGTTCACCATGGTCGCCGAGCGCGAAGGCACCAAGGTGCGGTGGATTCCGCCGGCTCTGCTGCTGCGCCCATTCCTCCGGCGTCGCGAAACCCGCCGCGCGTATCTGCAGGCCAACACCGCCCAGCGCGCGAAGGGCAGCGCAGCCGTGATCGGTCGATTCATCAGCGACGACATCTTCCGCTCACTGGTTCCCCGGGTCGCCGAGGCGCGCAGCGGAGCGGATGCCGAAACCTGGGTCTACCGATTCTCGTGGGTGTCACCGGCGATGGGCTGGGCATGCCACTGCCTTGACGTGCCGTTCTGGTTCGACGGGCTCGACCGCGAGCGCGTCGAGCACCTCGCCGGGGACGAGCCGCCGCAGGCATTGGCCGATGAGATGCACCGCTCAGCCGTCGCGTTCATCTCCGGCGGCGGCCCCGGCTGGCCCGCCTGGCACACCGCCCCAGGCATCGCACGGGTGTTCGGGGGAACGGGCGCGGACGTGGCGGAGGACGCCTACGACAGCGTGCTCGCGATCGTCTAGCCGGGCGACCGCCACCGCCTCACAGACCGTGCCCGACGGCCGGGTCGTCAGATCGTCGTGACCTCGGCGTGCGGCATCCGCTTGTGCATCACGCGCACCGCCTCGGGGTTGTCATCCACGAGAACAGCGTTGCGTCCGAGGGCCGATGCCACCGCCCCCGTGGTGCCGCTGCCGGCGAAGAGGTCGAGCACGCGGTCGCCGGGGCGACTCGATGCCTGCACGATCCGCCGCAGGATCCCCTCGGGCTTCTGCGTCGGATATCCGGTCTTTTCGCGCCCCGTGGTCGGCACGATCGTGTGCCACCAGACGTCGGTGGGAAGCTTGCCCCGGGCCGCCTTCTCCGCCGTGACGAGCCCCGGAGCCATATAGGGCTCGCGGTCGATGTCGTCGGCATTGAACACATGCCGTCCCGGTGTCTTCACGTACACCAGGATCGTGTCGTGCTTGGTCGGCCAGCGCCTCCGGGACTTGGCGCCGTAGTCGTACGACCAGATCAGCTCATTGAGGAAGGAGTCCCGGCCGAACACCGCGTCGAGCATCACCTTCGCGTAGTGCGCCTCCCGGTAATCGAGGTGCAGATACAGGGTGCCGTCGTCGGCGAGTAGCCGCCACGCTTCCTCCAGCCGCGGCATGAGGAAGTCGCCGTAGTCATCAAAACGGTCGTCGTAGGTGCGCAGCATGCCGCGAACCCGCTCGTACTGGTGCCCGTGGAACCCGTGTCGGATCTCTTTGGCCGGCGCTTCCGCCGGTGCATCCGCCGGTGCATCCGTTGCAGAACTCCTGAGAACTTCACGCGAATCAGCGGATTCGGTGCCGTTGGCCCCCGTTTCGGACGGTTCTTCAGGAGTTGTGAACCGCTTCGCGGTGACAACCTGCCGCTCCTGCGCCCGGCCGGTGTTGAACGGCGGGTCGAGATACACGAGCGTGAAGGATCCCGACGGCAGCGTCCGCGCCACAGCCAGGTTGTCGCCCTCGACAATGGTGACCGACCCTTCGACCGGCTCAGGGACCGGAGCCGGCTCAGGGACCGGCTCAGGGATCGGGGAGGGAGCCGAAGAGGGGATCGGCGAAGGCTCAGGGATCGACGCGTCAGCGGCCGGCACGAAGGTCACGGAACGCGGTGCAGCCACGCGTCGGTCGAGAACTTCGACTCGACGAGCGCCTCGGCATCGGCGTACTCGTCAGCCGCGATCGAACCGTCTTCTGCACCGGTGAGCGAACGGAACGTCGTCTTGAAGCTGTCGATGATCTCGGCGCGGCTGAGTCCGGTCTGGGTGCGCAGCGGGTCTACCCGCTTGGCGGCGGAGGTCGTGCCCTTATCGCTGAGCTTCTCCTTACCGATGCGCAGCACCTCGGTCATGACCTGGCCATCGATGTCATAGGAGATCGTCGCGTGATGCAGCACGCCACCGTTGGCGAGGCGTTTCTGTGCAGCGCCGCCGATCTTCCCGGTGGGGCTCGCGATGTCGTTGAGCGGCTGATAGGTGGCCTCGACGCCGACCGCGCGCAGCGCCTGCAGCACCCAGTCATCGAGGAAGGCGTACGAGTCGGCGAACGTCATTCCCTGCACCAGCGATGCCGGCACATACAGCGAGTAGGTGATGATCTGCCCGGCAGCCATCAGCATCGCTCCGCCACCGGAGATGCGCCGCACGACGTCGAAGCCGTGGCGCGCAGCACCGTCCGGATCGATCTCATTGCGGTACGACTGGAAGGAGCCGATCACAACGGCGGACGCGTCCCACTCCCAGATGCGCAGGGTCGGGCGACGTCGCCCCTGGCCGACGCGGGCGGTGAGCACCTCGTCCAGGGCGAGGTTTAGCTGCGGCGAAACAGCCTTCTCGTGCACGATCTCCCAGTCGAAATCACGCCAACCGGCTGCGGTGACCAGTGCGCGGCGCACGGCAGTGCCGACTGACTCGGGGTTGAAGCCGAGCAGCTGCGCGCCGTCCGGCAGCGCCTGCCTGACCGCTGCGGCGATCGTGGTGGCATCCGATTCGGCGGGCAGATCGTTGACCGCCGCGTTGATGGCTTCCAGCGCCGTGTCCGGCTCGAGGAAGAAGTCGCCTGCCAGGCGGAAGTCGGCAAGCTTGCCGTCTCGCACCTCGACATCGACGACGACGAGCTTCCCACCGGGGACTTTGTATTCACCATGCACGACTCCAGCTTAACGCCGGGTGCCGAACGGGGCTGGGTTCAGCGTCGGGGCATCCGCTTGTTCAGCCAGGCCAGCAGGTCTGCGCGCACCTCACCCTGCTGCAGTTCGTTGAAAATCTCGTGGCGGGCATCCGGGTACACGAGAGTGGTGACGTCGGTGAGGCCCGACCTGCTGCGGTAGGCGTCGGCGAGCTTATGTACGCTGTGCGGCCCACCGACGGGATCGTCCCGGCCGACCATCAGCAGCACCGGGATGTCGCGCCCGAGATCCTTCTTCGGACGCCCGTAGAGCTTGAGCGCCTCGAACGGTCCGAACAGCTTCAGCAACGGCACGTTGGTTGTCAGCGGGTCCTCGTCGAACGACTTCCAGACGGCCTGGTCCCGGCTGAGCCACTCGTAACCGGTGGCATCGCTGCCCTCCCACCGGGCGTTCAGCGGAGCGGCATTGAGATCGCGTGGGGTGAGCAGCGCCGATCCGGACAGGACGACAGCATCCCACGCCTCCGGATGCCCGTTGAGCAGTTTCTGCGCGAGGAACGACCCCCACGAATGCCCGAAGAGAACGAGCGGAAGATCAGAATGATCCGACCGAATGATCTCGGTCAGTTGCCAGATGGCATCCCGCGCGGCGTTCAGCCCGCCTTTGCCGAGTCGGCCGAGCTTGGCCGGATCCTCGTGCTGGCGGATGCCGGTGCGCCCATGCCCGCGGTGATCATCGGCGTAAACGATGTATCCGGCGGCGGTGAGCGCATCGATCAGAGCCCCGTAGCGGCCAGCATGCTCACCTACTCCGTGCAGCAGTTGCACGACCGCGCGCGGTGCGCCCTCCGCCGCGTGGACGTCATAGACGATCGTGACGCCGTGCGCGTCGATGAACTCGCAGGTTACGGGCATGGGTTGAGTCTACGGATGCCGCGGCCCCGTGTCAGCGGAGCACCCTCCGCGTCAGAGTCCCAGTGCTGCTCGGACGGCGAAGGCCGCCTCACGGTCAGTGACCTCGTAGCCGCCGACGCCCTCGGAAGCCGACCCCATCCGCACGCCACTCTCCGCCAACACCGTGCGCTTGGCCGAGAAGTGCAGGGCGTCTACGCCGGTGTTCGCGAGCTCTGCGGCACTGTCCGCGTTCACGCCGCTGCCGGCCATGATCTCGATTCTCGAGTCCGCTGCGGCAACCAGTGCGCGTAGCATCGCGATGCCCTCAATGGCGGTGGATGCCCCACCCGAGGTGAGCACGCGCGTCAGCCCCAGAGCGATCGCGCTCTCCAGTGCCGCCACGGGATCGGCGGTGACATCGATTGCCCGGTGCAGCGTCACTGTCGCATCTCCCGCGGCATCTCGCAGTCGGGCCATGGCATCCAGATCGAGCGCGCCGGCAGCATCCACTGCTCCGATGACGACTCCGGCGGCTCCGGCGTGAACGGCGAGCTCCACATCGCGCACCGCGACGGCGATCTCGTCCTGGTCGTAGTGAAAGTCACCGGGCCGCGGACGGATGAGGACATGAACCTCGGGCCCGCTGTCCCCTGCCGCAGTCAGCGCGAGTTCGAGCGTCGCCGGCGACGGGGTCAGCCCGCCCAGCGCGAGCGCCTGGGTCAGTTCGACCCGTGCGGCCCCGACCTCGTGCGCGATGCGCACGCCTGCCGGATCTTGGACGGCGATCTCGAGCGCGATGTTCACAGCATCCATTCTGCCCCGATCCCGAGCCCTTCCCAGAAAACTTAGTTAGACTACCTAAGCAATGACTGATCCTGACCTTCTGCACGCCACCGCCACTGATCTCCGATTCGCGACGTTCCGCCTCGCCCGCCGCCTGCGCCGCGAGCGCGCCGTTGACACGCTCAGCGACGCCCAGTTCGCCGTGCTCGCCAGCCTCAACAAGCACGGACGCAGCCCCGTGGGCGCCCTCGCCCAGCACGAACGAGTGAGCGCCCCGACGATGTCGAATGCGGTGGATGCCCTGGCAGAAGCCGGACTCGTCGTCCGCGTGCCGGACGAGCAGGATCGCCGCCGGGTCAACATCGAGATCACGGATGCCGGAATCGAGATCGTGACGGCGACCGTGCAGAAGCGCGACGCCGCCCTCGCCGACGCCCTCGCCGAGTTCGACTTCACCGATGAAGAACTGCGCACGCTCCGAGAAGCCGCCGAGCTGATCAGGAAGGTGGCCGAACGATGAGCGCCATGTTCCGGTCCTTCTCGACCTTCAACTATCGAATCTGGTTTCTCGGCGCGCTCGTGTCGAACATCGGTGGTTGGATGCAGGCAACCGCACAGGACTGGGTGGTGCTGACCGAGCTCACCGACAACGACGCCACCGCAATGGGCATCACGATGGCGCTGCAGTTCGGCCCACCGTTGGCCCTGGTGAGCGTCACTGGCTGGGTCGCGGACCGTTTTGATCGCCGCAAGATCCTGCTGATCACCCAGTCGGTTCTACTGCTGCTCGCCCTCGGTGTCGCCGCCCTGCTGCTGACCGGCGTGATGACTCTTCCGATCATGTTCGGATTCGCCCTGACCTTCGGCATCACGAACGCCTTCGACGCACCAGCGCGACAGGCCTTCGTGTCCGACATGGTGGCGCTGGAGGATGCGTCGAACGCCGTCGCACTCAACTCAGCATCCTTCAACATGGCACGCCTCATCGGTCCAGCCGTTGGCGGGCTGCTGATCGTTGCAGTTGGCACCGGTTGGGTGTTCGTCCTGAACGCGGCTACCTTCCTCGCCATGCTGATAGCCCTCGTGCTGATCCGCGCCGGCGAACTGCTCCCCCGCATCAAGAGCAAGGGCCGAAACGGACTGGCGGAGGGCTTCCGCTACGTGTGGGGGCGCAGCGACCTCAAGGTCACCTTCGTGATGGTGTTCCTCATCGGCGCCTTCGGGATGAACTTTCCGATCTTCGCCTCGACGATGGCACTGGAGTTCGGCCGCGACGCCGACGGCTACGGCATACTCAGCTCGGTGCTGGCCATCGGCTCGCTCGCCGGGGCCCTGCTCGCGGCCCGCCGCGACCGTGCACGCGTGCGGGTGCTGATCGTCGCCGCCGGCGGGTTCGGTGTCGCATCCATCATCTCGACCTGGATGCCCACGTACTGGTCCTACGCCGCTGTGCTGATCTTCGTCGGCTTCTCCACCGTGTCGATGCTGACCACGGCGAACGGCTACGTGCAGACCACCACCGACCCGGCGCTTCGCGGTCGAGTGCTCGCCCTGTACATGGCTGTCGTGATGGGATCCACTCCGATCGGGGCGCCGATCGCCGGATGGATCACCGATGTCGCCGGCCCCCGCACTGCCATCCTCGTCGGCGGCATCGCCGCACTGCTGGCCATGGCGATCGGATTCGCGTGGATTCTGGCATCCGGTCGCCTCCGCCGCCAGGAGAACTCGCGGTTCCGGCTGACGCTCGACGAGACCATGCCGGTCTCCGTGGTGCGGATGGATCCTGTGCAGTTCAGCGACGAGGTCGCCGCTTCCACAGCACCCATCCGCACGATCCCGAGAGATTAGCCTCCGGCTCCGCGCCGGAGCGCCGGGTCACTTCGCGCGAAGCTCCAGCGTGCAGCACTTGATTCCGCCGCCGCCGAGCAGCAGCTCGGACAGGTCGACCATGATCGGGTTGTAACCACGATCACGCAGCTGCTGTTCGAACCCCGTCGCACGCGGGGAGATGATGACGTTGCGGCCGTCGCTGGCCGAGTTCAGACCGAACACCGATCCGTCCTCATCCGAAACCAGGATCGCGTCCGGGAACCGCTCCTCCAGGATCGCCCTGCTGGCGTCGTCGAATGCACCGGGCAGGTACGCGATGTTCGCTCGCTCCGGCCCGCCATTGTGCACGCCTTCGACAGGGTCGAGCACGGTAAGAGCGGTATCGAGGTGATAGAAGCGCGGATCGGTCAGGTTCAGCGAGATGACCTCGCGGCCGAAGACCGCACCGACCTCGCGGTGGCTGTCATCGGTGGAGCGGAATCCGGTGCCGGCGAGGATCGTGTCGCCGACGAGCAGGAAGTCACCCTCGCCCTCGTTGACCTCTTCTGGCTCGACGGTGTCGTAGCCGTTGGCGCGGAACCAGTCCGAGAAAGCGGGCGCCTCGCCGGCTCGCTCGGTGAAGCGGAACTTCGGAACGTAGGCACGACCGTCAATGACGAAACCGCCGTTGGCCGTGTAGACCATGTCGGGGTAGCCCGCGAGCGGCTCGATCAGCTCGACCTCGTGGCCGAGTTCGAGGTAGAGGTCGTACAGCTGCTGCCACTGCGCGACGGCCTTCTCGGTGTCGGTGGGCAGGGCGGGCTGCATCCACGGGTTGATCGTGTAGCTGACCGTGAAATGCTCCGGCCGGCACATCAGATACCGGCGGTGCTGCGCGGTGCGTGGGGTGGCGGGTGCGGTGATCGTCTCTGGCGTCGACATCATTCTCCTTGAGAGGGATGCGGCGGACGCTGTCCATGGGCCAGGCGGAAGTTCGACCCGTCGCTCATTTCAGAGGGGGCGGGGAAGATGCGACGCTGGCACGCCATGTCTTATTGTGACATCCGGCCCTGGGCGTTCGCCAGCGGCACGGCCGGTTTCCAGCCACGTCAATGATCGCGATGAGCGTCTGCCACTCAGATAACCCCGGCGCTCCAGTCATCCGGATTGCCGAAGCGGTGCGCGGTGATGCTGATCGATTGCTCGTGCACGAATGACAGTAGCTCGATGCGCCCGGCTGATGTCACCTCGCCGTCGTAGACCGCGAGGTCCGGATCGCCGCCGACGGCCTCAGCGAGCGCACGATGCACCCGACCGACAGACTCTGCCGGTCCGACCAGGCGCACGCGCGATGCACGCGGTGGGGCATCCGTAGAAACGGCTGCGAGCGCGTCGGGCTCCCCGGCGCGCGCCATCCGCTCGATCCATTCCGCATCACTCTCCACCGCGACCGGCACGTCCACCTCAGACAGCGAACGGCGCACCTCCGCGGGAAGCCCGACGGGTGTGGACAGGAAGAAGTTCGAACCGGTGCGGATGCCGGCGACGACGACGCGCAGCAGCTCGTGCCATCCGGCATCCCCCGTGGCCCGAATCATCACCGGCACCGGCCGATACCGGAACAGATTGCGCTCCACGCCCAACTGCGAGACGTCGCGGACCTGACCAAACTCGCGGTCCCAGGCGACAGCATCCGACAGCGCCGCCCGGCGCAACCATTCGAAGCTCTCATAATCCAACGACGGCTGCGCCGCCTCGATGAGATCGGTGATCCGGGTATCGAGGCCGCGCAGGTGCAGCGTGCTGGATGCGGCGCCCCCGCCGAGCGATCGCCAGGAACCGAGCCCGATCAGGTAGTTCGGGCCGCCAGCCTTGGCTCCGGGTCCGACCGAGGATCGCTTCCAACCGCCGAACGGCTGCCGCTGCACGATCGCTCCGGTGATCCCGCGATTGACGTAGAGGTTTCCGGCCTGCACGCCGCCGAGCCACTCCTCCAGATCCCGCGGATTCTGGGTATGCAGCCCCGCTGTCAGCCCGTACGCCACCGCGTTTTGAATCTCGATCGCCTGGCCGAGCGTCGGTGCGTGCATGATGCCGAGCACCGGGCCGAAGAACTCCTCCAGATGAAACCGCGAGCCCGGCTGCACGCCCACGCGCACGCCCGGGCGCCACAGTCGCCCACTCTCGTCTCCGGCGACCGGCTCCGGCTTGATCAGCCATTGCTCCTCGCCTTCGAGCTCGTTCAGCGCCCAGGCGAGCTTGCCCTGCGGCTTCTCGATGACCGGGCCGACCTCGGTGAGCGGATCCGTCGGCCAGCCCACATCCAGTGAGCGCACGGCATCCTTCAGCTGACGTGCGAAGCGCTGGGATCGCCCGACCGGGCCGACCAGGATCGCCAGCGACGCGGCCGAGCATTTCTGCCCGGCGTGTCCGAATGCGCTCTTCACGAGGTCTGCGACCGCGAGATCCAGATCGGCCGACGGCGTGACCACGATCGCGTTCTTGCCACTGGTCTCAGCCAGCAGCGGCAGATCCGGGCGCCAGGATCGGAACAGCGCTGCCGTTTCCCACGAGCCGGTGAGGATGACGCGGTCCACCGCCTCGTGCGCGATGAGTTCGCGGCCGAGATCTCCCTCTTCGATATCGACGAGGGCGAGCACATCCCGCGGGACCCCGGCCTCCCACAGAGCTTCGGCGACCACAGCCGCGCACCGGCGGGCCTCGGGCGCCGGTTTGAAGATGACACCCGACCCCGCGGCGAGCGCGGCTAGAACTCCGCCGGCGGGGATGGCGAGCGGGAAGTTCCACGGGGGTGTGACAACTGTGACCCGCGCCGGCACGAATCCCGCACCGGCAACGCTGTCGAGCTCGCGCGCCTTCGCCGCGTAGTACCGGGCGAAATCGACCGCCTCACTGACTTCGGTGTCGGCTTCGGGGAGCACCTTTCCGGTTTCGGATGCGGCGACCTCGATCAACTCCGCGCGACGGGATTCGAGTGCGGCGGCGGCACGGATCAGGGTTTCCGCGCGCTCGGCAGCCGGTCGTGACCCCCACGCCTGTGCAGCCGCGCGCGTGCGGGTGATGGTCTGCTCCAGCAGCGCGGAATCGTCGATCCGCGCGGCACGCAGGGTGGCATCCCCCGCCGTCGACGATTCGATGCGCGATCGGATGCTGTGTGCCCACTCTCGATTCGCGAGCAGGGCAGGATCACTGTCGGTGGTGTTCACGAAGCCGGGCGCCCCGGCGGATGCGGCATCCACCTCGCGCCGGGAGTACACCGCCGTCTCCACAAAAGCGTCGCCGGACGAGCCGCGTCCGATACTGAGCACCGCCTGCGTGAGATCCTCGTCGTGCGCCTGAGCGGGGGCGCCGGGGCGCAGCGACTCGTGCACGGGGGCCGTGCGATTCTGCGTGCGCCGGCTGACGTTTCGGAGTGTTCGATCGGCTTTGCGCTTCAGCCCCTGCAGGAACCGGTCCCGCTCGCGATCGAACAGACTCGCATCGCTGTGCAGGTGGAATGCCGCGGAAAGGAAGTTCTCCGACGCCGCGTTCTCCTCGAGCCGCCGCACGAGATAGCTGATCGCGACATCGAACTCGTCAGGCTTGACGACGGGAACGTACAGCAGTACCGGTCCGACGTCACGCGACACCGCCTGCATCTGTCCCTGTGTCATCCCCAGCAGCATCTCGAACTCGACGTCGCTTTGGACGCCCCGTTCCCCGGCCAGCAACCAGGCGTAAGCGATGGTGAAGAGGTTGTGGCCGGCCACTCCGATGCGCACCGCCTCGGTGTGCTCCGGGCGCAGCGCCTCATCCAGCATCCGCAGATAGTTCGCATCTGTGTCGAGCTTGGTCTCGTAGGTGGCCTGCGGCCACCCGTGCATCACAGCATCCACGCGTTCCATCGCGAGGTTCGCGCCCTTGACCAGACGGATCTTGATCGGCGCTCCACCATGCTCGACACGGATCTTCGCCCATGCGGTCAGCTCGCGAAGCGCCGACATCGCGTCGGGCAGATACGCCTGCAACACGATTCCGGCGTCAAGCAGCACCAACCGGGGGTCCTCGAGGATGCGCGTGAACACGGCGATCGTCAGGTCGAGGTCGCGGTATTCCTCCATGTCGAGGTTGATGAAGGTTCCGGTCTTCGCCGCCGTGACGTACAGCGGCAGCAGCCGCTCGGACACCGTATCGACGATTTCATCGAACGCCCACAGCGAGATGTGGCTGATGACGGATGACACCTTCACCGAGACGTAATCGACATCCTCGCGCCGGATCAGATCATGGATGCCGTCGAGCCGCCGCTGCGCTTCGGCTTCACCGAGCACGGCTTCGCCCAGCAGATTGAGGTTCAGCCGCGCACCATCGGAGCGCAGCTTCTCGATGGCCGCGGTGAGTTTGGCTGGCCGCGCGTCGACGACCAGATGCCCGACCATCTCGCGCAGCACCCGGCGCGCGATCGGCACGGTGGGCGTGGGGAGCACGGGGGCGATGCCGCCGCCGATGCGTACCGCACTGCGCAGATACCAGGGCAGGAAGTCGGGGACGATCGGGGCGATGCGCTGCAACTGCGAAGCGGCGGCGCTCAGGCTCTCCGGTCGCATGACACCGTCGACGAATCCGAGCGTGAACGGCAGGCCGTTCTTGTCCTGCAGCAGGTCCGCCAGACGCGCCGCGGCCGGGTCGACCTCGACCTCGGAGGCTTCGGTGGCCCATCGGCGTGCGAGTTCGACCGTTTGATCGGCGAGCGAGACGGCGCCTGGCGCTGACGACTCTGACATATGTTCAGCCTAAGAGCGCCGAGCCCTCGGCGGAGGGTGACACACAGCGGCGAGGATGCTTCTTCCCGCTTTTCCCCGCTCCTGGTTTTCCGGGGTTCTATGCTGGATCCGTGACACCGGCTGAGGGGGACAAACCGGCCGCGGGAGACCAGAGTCTCGCCGCGGCTCTCGGCGGCGGCTCTTCTGCGACCAAGCCGGGCACCCCGATCACCCCCGGCGGACCAGCCGGAGCCAGCCCCAGCGCTCGTGCGGCGGCGACCGTTGCCGCCGCACCCACGATGCCCGGGGTTGCGCCCGCGGCATCGGGAGGCAAGCGCACCCTCGCCCAGCGCGCCATCGACCGGGTGCCGGTGAAGTGGCTCAGCACCGCGGCGCTCGTGGTGTTCCTCGGTGTGACGGCTCTGTTCGGAGGGCTCGAATCGGCACCGATGCCGCAGACACCGGTGATCGCAGCCGGCGACACCTTCATCGGCGGCGAGCTGGAAATGACGCCGGTGCGCCTGACGGTCATCGACAAGCTGAACAGCACGGGCATCATCCCCACACCCGGCGAGCAGCGCATCCTCAGCCTCGTCATGGATGTCCGCAATCTGAGCGAGTTCGCACGGGCGTCCAGCACGGACAGCGTGTTCGGGCTGACCAGAGTTGAAGGGCTGCAGGATGTCCTCGAATCCACCGGGATGACCGAGCTGCAAGTGATGAGCGGGCTCTCCCCGTCGCTCGCACGCCTGGACGACGGCACCCTCAACCCGTGGCTGCAACCGGAGATTCCGGTGCGCGTCGTGCTCAGCTGGGCGGTGCCCGTCGATGCATTCAGCGACGGCGACTCGATGCGCCTCGCACTGCCGACGTCGACCCGCCGCATGGGTCAGTCCGTGCTCTACGGCGTCTACTGGTCTGACCAGCACACCGGCGCCTATGTCGACCTCGCGATCGAAGACCTCGGGAAGGGAGAAGCTGAATGAACCAGCTGAAGATCTGGCTGGCGACCATCGTGCTGCTCGTTGCGGCCGCAGTCGTGTCCGCAATCGCCCCTGCCGAGGACGCCGAGGTTGCGCCATTCGTCGTCAGCGGCGAGATCGGCGAGCAGGTCGCCGGACGTGATCTCGTCGCCACGGTGACCGATGCCCGCACGGCAACCACTGTCACCGGCGATGAGAATTCCTCTGGCGAAACCACCTGGGCCGCCGACGGGAACTGGCTCGTTGTCGATCTGGATGCCGCGAGCGTGACCGGCCTACGGATCGTGTACATCACCGGCGCCGTGAACCTGGGAAACGCCGTGTTCGAAATCGACGGGCGAGAGTATCGCGCCACCGAGCGCACGCCGTCGATGCTCAATGTGCGACTGAACCCGGGTGTCCCCCGACATGGCTCGCTCGCCTTCGAGCTGCCGGAGCTCACCGGCGCCGGGATGCTGAAGCTGTCGCTCAGCAGCGACATCAGGGCAGACTCTGTGCTCGAGATCCCGATCGATCTCGACGAGATCAGCCCGGTCTCCGAGGTGCAGGTCATCGAGCCGGAGTGGATCCGATGACCGGCTGGTGGCGGCGCAATGCCGTGGCGCTCGGGGCGCTCGCCCTACTCACTCCCGTCACCTTCGGCGCTCTCACCTGGGATGGCTGGCAGAACCAGAACCTGTTCAAGAACACGATTCCGATCGATGTCGAAGACGGCGACACCGTAGAGCTCCTCGACACGAGCTGGGGCCCGATCCGGGCATCCGAGATCGCCGACACCTCCGGTTTCGACATGCCAGCAGATGCGAGGATCATCGCCGCGCTGATCCCCGTCGACCCGCACGGCGCTGGGCCGTCGTGCACCGCGCCGACGCTCGTGCAGCAGAGCACCGGCATCCGGTTCCCCGAGTCTCGTGATGAGATCGGCCTGGGCTATTCCGCCGAGGAGCCGACCACCTGCGTCACGGACGGCGAGAATCGGGTTCTGCCCTACGAGATGATCGTGCCGTTCGTCGTCCCATCCGACACCGAAGGCCCGTTCTGGGTGGAGATCGCATCGGTGGATGCCGTCCCCTCGGTGATCCGCTTCTCGATCGATCCCTGATCAGGCTTCTTGCGCAACTGTCCGAGTGTGCTGTCGTAGGCGCCGCTGACGACGGCTATGCGCACAGGCTCGAGCAGGAGCGGAACGAGCAGGAACAGCGCGGGGCCGTACACCCGCCAGAAGTCACTCAGATCCTGCGGCCCGATGATGCGGCTGAGCAGCCACTGCAGCGAGGGGTCCAGTGCCAGCACGATCGTGTACAGCAGCACATACGAGGCGATGAGCACCGGCCCCGCCCGCCACATGAGTACAAGTGCGTTGACGATGGGGCGAAAGCGGGAGGTGAACTCACCGGCGATCTCACCCAGCCAGCGAACGACCGTGTTCGGCACCTTCTCGAGGCGCTTCTTTGTGCCTTCGCTGAACCTCTTCTGAAAGCCGGGCTGTTCAGCCTCGATCGCCTGTCCGTAGATGACCCCGGCAATCGTCAGCCAGGCCAGCGGCTGTACGAGAAGGCCCGCGACGTTGCCGACGATCACGCCGATGGCATCCCACAGCCAGGCGACCGGGACCAGCCATGCACCGAGCCATTCATGGATGTCCCCGAGCCACACCATCGCGATCCGCGAATCGACCCAGGCCCCGAGTGCCGCGAAACCGTCGCTGATGAGGAACAGCGAGAAGAACACCCAGACGGCTTCGAAGTAGACCGCGAGCAGCGTGGTCCACTTCGGCAGCTTCGCGCCGAACCGCTTGAACGCCCAACGCGCAGAGAACGCGGACACGATCGTGAACAATGACAGCACCGTGACGTTGAGCTGGAGGACGGCTCCCGCTGCCAGCGGTTCCGTCCCGTCGACGAGCGCCTGCCAGGCGAGGCCCGATCTGATCGCCAGCGCGCGCTGCGCGTAGGAATCAACGTCGTCCTGCAGGAAACCCCATGCCGTATAGATCGCGAAGAACGGCAGGATGCTGGCGAGCAGGGTGAGGCTGAACGTGCGGCGCCGTTCGACGCCGCTCTCCGGGAGAGGGGCGATCGCCTGCAGCTCACGCAGCGCATCGCGCACGACGAGGAACATTGCAACGAACGCGATGAGCTTGGCGAGGATCGCGAGAGGAAGCAGCAGGAAGCCGATCGCGGCGTTCGTCGCTCCCGCGTAGGCTGCGCCGATGATGCCGAAATAATGCACCAGGGTACCGCCGAGGTACCACGCGAGAAGCGCCGGCCAGCGGGCAAGAAGCACGCGGCCGGTCGTGGCAAGGAGCGGGATCACGAGATAACGCTAGCGCCGAGAGCGCGCAGACGGCTACTGCCGGACGTCACGACCAGATACTGGGGGCAGCGATGCGCGTCGACGGCAGTGCCGACGCGTCGGCCCACTCGTGCATCCAGTCCGCGACTTCCGGCATCCCTTCGGGGCGTCCGATGGCGTCGAACAGTTCCTGGTGCGAGAGGGTGCCGCCGGAGCGTTTCAGCATCCGTGCCCGCACGATGGCGCGCGCGTAGATCTCGCCGTCAACGACCGCGCGGTGCTCGAGGTAGATCGCCTTGTCATCGTGACCGATCAGGCGCGATTCGACGTCGAAGCGCTGCCAGAGCCGGAGAGACTTGCGGAAAGTCACCGTCTCCGATGAGACGACCGCATACCAACCATGCTTCTTCATCGCGTCGCTCATGCCCGTGCGCACGAGCAGATCCCACCGGCCGAGGTCGAACAGTGACAGATAACGGCCGTTGTTCATGTGCCGGAGCAGGTCGAGGTCGGTGGGCAGCGTTGTCACGCGCACCCGCGCCACAGCGGTGGGCGAGAGCCGTCCCTCACGGCCGAGGCGACGACGCGCTCGCCACATCACAAGCAGGGTTCGCCAGATCACGTTCACGAGGGTAGATCGTAGCCACTGACCTATGTTCTGGGAATTCGATTGTGGTATTTCCACAGTGGGGCTGCTCGATTTCCCGTTCGCGCAGGTCGCGCGTAGAGTCGCGGCATGAGCGCCGAAGCCCAGCCTGAAATCATTGTCCGTCCGGTCCGTGATGTGGATGCGGAAGCACTGGGACGCGTGCACGCCAAGTGCTGGCACGAGACCTATGACCACCTGATCAGCACTGCCGCCCTCGAGAAGGTTTCCCCCCGACGGCTGGCCGACCTGTGGACGCACTGGGCTGCCCAGGGCGACGACTTCCACATGAGCGCCGCCCTGGTCGATGGCGAGATCGTCGGTTTCGTCGGTTCCGGCCCCTCCCGCGATCGGGATGCCCCCGCGTTCCGCGAGCTGTACTTCATCTACCTGATCTCCGCATTCCATGGCACCGGCCTCGGCCAGAAGCTGTTCGACGCGGCCGTCGAGAAGGACGAGCCGCTGTACCTCTGGGTCGCCGAGGACAACCCTCGCGCGCACCGCTTCTACACCCGCAACGGTTTCGCGCTCGATGGCGCAACTCACACCGAGCCGTTCCTCGGCGAGACGCTGACCGAAGTGCGGTTCGTGCGGTCCTGAGGCGTGTCAGCGCGTTGATTGGATGAAGCGCAGCAGCTCCGTTGTGAACACGTCGTTGTCGTCGCCCGCAATCATGTGACCCGCGGCCTGCACCTCGACAGCCCGGGCGTGCGGGATGAGTTCCTGCATGTGGAGCAGGCCCTCATCGCTGACGATGTCGGACTGCGCACCACGCACAAGCAGCGTGGGAACCGTGATATTCCGGGCCGCCGCAGTCGCACGCTCGTAGCGGATCTCCCGCTCCGGTTCAGTGCCACGGGACATCACCTTCGGGTCCCAATGCCAATGCCAACGCCCGTCTGCGCGCAGAACCAGGTTCTTACGCAGTCCATCGAGCGACTTCGGACGCGGCCGGTGCGGGTTGTATGCGGCGATGGCATCGGATGCCTCTTGGAGTGAGCCGAATCCGTTCGGAGCACTCGACATGAACGCTTGGATACGACTCGCGCCCGCCGCTTCAACCTTCGCCACGATGTCGACCAGAACGAGCGCGCGACTGATCGGACCGCGCTCCCCCTCAGCGATGAGAGAGGTCATCCCGCCCATTGAGGCGCCGACGAGGATCGGCGCCTCGCCGATCTGCTCAATGATCTCGAGAACGTCGTCGACCAGCGCCGAGGCGGAGTAGTCCCCCGTCGGTGAACGGTCGCTGTCACCGTGCCCGCGTGCATCGAACGCGTACGAGGACCAGCCCTCCTCCGCGAGCCACTCCCCCGTGCGGCGCCACGAGTGTCGGCGTTGTCCTCCACCGTGCAGTAACAGCACACTGCCCTGCATGTCGGTCGCCGCGGGCCAGTAGTCGCCGGCCAAGGTGATGCCGTGACTGTGCACCCGCACCGGTTGCGACCGAGCGTCAGGTGCAGACATCAGCGGGCGCTGACGTTACCGAACAGCTTCGCAATGGGCGCCAGCACCATCGGACGCGCGGCGACCCAGGCTGCGGCGATCACGACGAGCGATGCCACCAGCATCCAGAACCCGGTCCAGTTATCTGCGTAGGCGGCGCCATCGACGGAGCCCTGCGCGGCATACATATGGTTCAGGTTACGCAGCGCACCCGTGGTGAGCACGAGGGCGACGTGGATGAAGATGAACACGACGAAGTAGAGCATCACCGGGAAGTGCAGCGCACGCGCCCACTCAACCGGATAGGCCTTGTTCAGCTTCGTCGCGTTCTTCGGCCACAGTCCACTCATCCGCACACCGGTAATAGCGGCGAGAGGAGCGGCGATGAAGATCGTCGTGCCGTAGGCGAGCTGCTGCAGCGAGTTGTAGTTCACCCAACCGTTCTCGGTCGGCCAGTCCAACGACACGTACTGCAGCGCAGCCGACAGGGCGTTCGGGAAGACTTCCCAGCTGGTGGGGATCACGCGCATCCACTGTCCGGTCACGAACAGCAGGATCACGAAGACAATGCCATTCACGAGCCACAGGATGTCGAGCGCCTGATGGAACCAGAGCGTCAGACTGATCTTGGTCTTCGCGTTTCCGCGCGCGGTCCAGAACGCGGTCGGGCGCTCGTCATGACGCACGCTGAGGCCCGAGCGGATGATCAGCACCATCAGGAACACGTTGAAGAAGTGCTGCCACCCGAGCCACCCGGGGAACCCGACCGGCGCCCCCTCGGGCAGGTGGTATTCGCCGGGGTAGGTCGTGAGGAAGTCCTGCATGAACGTCAGGGTGAGGAACCAGCGGACGAACACCACGGCCATCGCCGCGGCTCCGAGCAGGCCGAGGCCACCGATGATTACGGTGCCGGCCCACTGTGCCTTCGTGAACGGGCCGATGCGCTCAGGCTCCGGTTCCGGCGCCAGATGCGTGAACGCATACTTGCCGGGGAAGACCGTCTGCGGGAACGGCAGCGGATCGCTCACATCGAGCGATACCAGCGCGCCTGCGGCAGCCGGTTCGCCGGATGCTACGGCCGCAGTTGATTCGGTAGCCTCGACCGCTGAGCCTGCTTCGGTCCCTGGGCCTGCTTCGGTCCCTGAGCCTGTCGAAGGGTCCGATACCCGCGCAGCCACACTCGTACCAGCGGGTGGCCACGACTCGCCGCCCGGCGTGCGAGGAAGCCCGCGGCGCAGCGCGGTTCCGCCGGCGGCAGATGTGGCAGCGGCAGGAGCTGCGGCAGCCACGGGGGCGTTGGTAGCGGTGGGAGCAGCAGCGGCTGCGACCGGGGCGGCGGCAACTACAGGAGCGGCGACATCCGAAGCAGGATTTGCCGCCGGAGCAGCATCTGCGCGAGGCCACGGCTCGCCACCGGGCGTGCGCGGCAGTCCGCGACGAAGATTCTGCACGACGGCTGAGCCGCTCGAACTGTTCCCTGGGCCCGTCGAAGGGTTCGGCCCAGAAGTATCGGACGCTTCGACAGGCTCAGCGACCGAGACCTGCGGCTCAGCGGCCGATACTTCCTGCACACTGGCGGGCGCGACGGCCTCAGCCACAGCATCCGCGACTTCGACGTCGCTGGCCGGAGGCCAGGGCTCGCCACCGATCACACGCGGCAGCCCGCGCCGCAGCATCCGCGTCGCCATGATTACTTCTTCCGTGCTTCGAGTGCCTCGATCACCTGCGGCACGATGGTGAACACGTCACCGACGATGCCGAAGTCGGCGACGTCGAAGATCGGCGCCTCACCGTCCTTGTTGATCGCGACGATGTTCTTCGCGGTCTGCATACCGGCACGGTGCTGGATCGCACCAGAAATTCCGAGTGCGATATACAGCTGCGGCGCCACCGAAACACCGGTCTGACCGACCTGATGCGCGTACGGGATGTACCCGGCATCGACCGCCGCGCGCGAAGCGCCCACCGCAGCGCCGAGCGCGTCGGCCAGCTGCTCGACGAGCACGAACTTCTCCTTCGAGCCGAGCCCGCGGCCGCCAGAGACAACCTTCGCCGCGCCCCGCAGATCCGGGCGAGACGACGCCACCTCGACGACCTCGACCGCACCGGCAGTTGCCGCAGCAACACCGGACGCCGTGACCTCGAGAGCCTCAACCGTCGGCGAAGCGACAGCCTCGGCGCGAGCATCCACCGCGCCCTGACGGACGGTGATGACCGGCGCACCATACGTCGGCGCCGAATCAACCAGATAGGCACCGCCATAAACCGAATGGTTGGCGACAATGCCCTCGTCATCGCGGGTCACGCCGATCGCGTCGATCGACAGGGCGAGCTTCTCGCGGACCGCGAAACGACCCGCGACATCACGACCGGCGATCGAGTTCGATACCAGCACGGCGTCGGGTTGAACGCGCTGGAATGCCGCCTGCAGCGCATCAACCACCGGCACGGTGAGCGATCCGGCGTCAGCGTCGGCGGTCAACACGATGGATGCACCAGCAGCGGCCGCGGCATCCACCGCAGCCTGCGAGCCTCCGGCAACCACAGCGACCGGCGAGCCGATCAGGGATGCGGCGCCGATCAGCGCAGCAGTTGAGGTCGCAGCGTCTCCGGCGGGAGTCACATCCACCAGCACGAGGATCGAGTTGTCGGGGTAGCTCATCGTCACACCAGCCTGTTCTGCACGAGGTACTCGACCAGCTTCGCGCCGGCGTCGCCCTCATCGGTGATCTTCACGCCCGCCGCACGCGGGGGCTTCTCGGACACAGTCGTCATGATCGTGCGGGGCGCCGCGGCCGGGTCCGCAGAGACGCCGAGATCATCCAGCGACAGCGTCTCGAGCGGCTTCTTCTTCGCCGCCATGATGCCCTTGAAGTTCGGGAACCGCGCATCCGGCAAAGCCTCGGTGATCGAGATCACGGCCGGGAATGACACCGACACCGGCTGCGTCCCATCGTCGGCGGCACGGGAGCCGTTCACGCCATCGGCGGTGATCTCAACCGCGCTGAGCGCGGTCGCCTGTGCGTAGCCGAGGTGCTCGGCGAGCATCGCCGGGATCATCCCGCCGGAACCGTCCGTGGACAGGTTTCCGGTGATGACCAGGTCGGGCTCTGCACGGCGGATAGCCGCGGCCAGCACTTCAGCGGTCAGCCCCAGGTCGGCGCCGGCGAGCTGCTCATCGACGATGTGCACAGCGGATGCTGCACCGATCGCGAGCGCGCGACGGATGGATGCTGTGGACGACTCCGGAGCCATCGCGAGAGCGACTACCTCAGTGCCGTCCGCCGTTCCGGCATAGGAGAGGGCGACCTCGAGCGCACGCTCGGCGATCTCATCCAAGACCACGTCACCAGCCGCACGATCGGCCAGTCCTGTCTCGAGATTCAGCTTGCGATCGCCATAGGTGTCCGGCACCTCTTTGACCAGGACGAAGATCTTCATCGAATGCTCCTCACGACACGGCCGAGTCTAGCTGCATAAGGGTCAATGTAGCCAAACTGAGCTGTTCTCTCCATAATGATCCCACCTGAGCGCGCTGAATGTATACACACTGCACGATTCCGGATGCCCGCGCGGCAACCAGTAGCGTAGAGCTGTGTCCCGATCCCGTCCGCTCCCGATCGACCCGCTCGCTGAGGCGAAGCGCCAGTGGCTGGAGCACGGGTGGACGGATGCCGCAGACGGCATGACTGCCGTCATCTCTGTTATGCGAGCACAGCAGCTGCTGCTGGCGCGAGTGGATACATCTCTGAGGCCGTTCGGACTCTCGTTCGCGCGATACGAGGTACTGCGACTGCTGGCTTTCAGCCGTTCCGGCATCCTTCCGCTCTCGAGCGTCGTCGCCCGGCTGCAGGTGCACGCGACCAGCGTCACCAGCACGGCGGAACGGCTCGTGCGCGACGGCTTGATCACGCGTGAACCCCATCCGCATGACGGGCGAGCGGCGATGCTCTCTCTCACCGCAGCCGGCCGGGATCTGGCCGAACGAGCAACGGCTGCCCTGAATGAAGAGGTCTTCGCGGCTCCCGGGATGACCCCTGCAGATGCCGCCGACCTCGTCGCCATCGTCGCTCGGCTGCGCCGCGATGCGGGCGACTTCACCGACCCGCGTCCGCAGCCCGATCCGCTCTGATGGCGCAGTTCGTGCTCGAGCGCGTCATCCGCGCGGCGCCCGCCGATGTGTTCGCGGCCTCCCTCGACCCGGCCCTGCATGTCGAATCGATGGCACGGTATGGCGAGACGATGGTCGCGGGTCCTGCGGGCGGTGTGTTCACCGAGGGCTCGACGGTGACCTGGCGCGCACGCCATTTCGGAGTGCCGTTTCACCTCAGCACTGTCGTGTTCGATATCGATGAGCCACACCGCTTCTGCGATCGGCAGACGAAGGGGCCGTTCAGAGACTTTCATCACGAGCATGTTTTTCAGGAGCATCCGGACGGCACGCTGATGCGGGACACCGTCACGTTCCGCTCCCCGTTCGGCCCAATCGGCGCGCTTGTCGACCGCCTGTTCTTGCGTGAGTACATGCGCCGTTTGATCGATGAGCGCAATGATGCGCTGGCCACGGCGCTGGAAGGCTGACGCCCGGCACACCCGCGCGGCGGGAAATCTAACGGTTTCGGAACTGTGGGGTCCTCTTCTCCAGGAACGCTGCCATGCCCTCTTTCTGGTCTGCCGTGTCGAAGAGTTCGGCGAACGCCTGCTTCTCGACGGCGAGACCGTCAGTGAGAGTGGTCTCCATAGCGGCATCCAGCGTCGCCTTCGCCGCATAAAGCGACGGCAGGCCCTTCGACGCGATCGTCGTGGACAGCTTCTCTGCTTCGTCGAGCAGATCGGATGCCACAACCACCCGCGATACGAGCCCGGAGCGTTCCGCTTCCTCAGCTCCCATCATCCGTCCGGAGAGGATCAGCTCGGCTGCCTTGTAATAGCCAACCGCACGGATGAGACGCTGCGTCCCGCCCATCCCGGGGATCACGCCGAGATTGATCTCCGGCTGGCCGAACTTCGCAGTATCGGCGGCGAGGATGATGTCGCACATCATGGCCAGTTCGCACCCGCCGCCCAGCGCGAAGCCACTCACGGCGGCGATCACCGGCGTGCGGACTGCGGCGAAGTCATTCCAGCTTCCGAAGTGGTCCGTCTCGCGCATCTCGGCACCCGACATCGCCTGCATCTCTTTGATGTCGGCACCCGCGGCGAATGCCTTCTCCGAACCGGTCACGACGATAGCGCCCACACCGTCATCCGCATCGAAGGCCTGGGCGGCCGCGGTCATCTCCTTCGCCACCTGAGAGTTCAGGGCGTTCAGCGCCTGCGGACGGTTCAGGGTGATCCATCCCACACGGCCGCGCTGGGTGACCAGGATCGTCTCGTACTCGGTCATAGTGTCCTCTCCATCGGGGTCACTTCAGTATGTCTCCTCTGCAGTCCGTGCATCCGTCGGCGACACCTGTCAGTGGGTTTCCACGGATGCCAGCCAGAATCGGCGGAATCGACTGACAGGTGTGCCTTTCGGCTGACATGTGTAGCCGGGCGCGGCGAAGTCACACGTTCCCGTCGCGGATGTCGGTGATGATGCCGGAGAAGTCACGCCCCGCGCCATCGCCGGCCGCGAACGCCGCGTAGATCTGTTGGGCGAGCATGCCCATCCGGGCATCCGTTCCCGTTCCCTCGATCGCCTGCAACGCCAATCCGAGGTCCTTCGCCATCAGCGCACCAGCGAATCCGGGCTGGTAGTCGCGGTTCGCGGGGCTCGTCGGCACCGGCCCCGGCACCGGACAGTTCGTCGTCAGCGCCCAGCACTGCCCTGAGGCGTTGGCCGCCACATCGAACAGCGCCTGGTGCTCGAGGCCGAGCCGCTCACCGAGGACGAATGCCTCAGCCACCGCGATCTGCGACACCGCGAGGATCATGTTGTTGCACACCTTCGCCGCCTGCCCGAGCCCTGGTCCGCCGCAGTGCACAATGCGCTTGCCCATCGCCTCGAGCAGTGGCAGAGCCGCATCGAAGTCCTCTGACGAGCCTCCGACCATGAACGCGAGGGTGCCGTTCTCCGCTCCGACGACGCCGCCGGATACCGGGGCATCCACGCTGCGATGCCCGGCATCCACCGCCAACGCGTGAGCGGTCTGCGCCTCGTCCACGGCGATCGTCGACGATTCGATGAACAGCGTGCCCGGTTTTGCTGCAGCCAGCAGCCCGCCCTGATACGCGTCGATCACGTGCTTACCTGCGGGGAACATCGTGATCACGACATCCACGTCGGCCACGGCATCCACCGCACTGCGCGCGATTGGGATTCCCGCCGCCTGCGCTGCCTCGATTGCCGCAGGAACGAGGTCGAAGCCGTGCACGTCGTGACCGGCCCCCACCAGATTGACGGCCATCGGCAGCCCCATGTGCCCGAGGCCCAAGAACGCGATGCGACTCATGATCCGCTCCTCATCGACGCGGATCCCGCCGGTCGGAGCATCTCGCGCCCGACAATGAGCCGCATGATTTCGTTGGTTCCCTCCAGAATCTGGTGCACTCGCAGGTCGCGCACGACTCTCTCGATCCCGTAGTCCTGAAGGTACCCGTACCCGCCGTGCAGCTGAAGGGCACGATTTGCGATGTCGAATGCGGCATCGGTTGCGAATCGCTTCGCCATCGCACAGCGCATCGTGGCATCCGGCGCGTGGTCATCGACCGCCTGAGCGCCGTCACGAACCATCAGCCGCGCTGCCTGCAACTCTGTGCGCATGTCGGCGACCGTGAAGAGGATCGACTGCTTCTCGGCCAACGGATCACCGAATGCGACACGCTCCTGCACGTACTGCACCGCGCGATCGAGCGCCCACTGCGCCCCGCCCAGCGAACAGGCTGCGATGTTCAGTCGGCCGCCGTTGAGCGCTGACATCGCGATGGCGAACCCCTGGCCCTCGTCGCCGAGCATCGCGGATGCCGGCACCCGCACACCATCGAGGATGACCTGCCTGGTGGGCTGCGCGTGCCACCCCATCTTCTTCTCGAGCGCGCCGAAACTCAGCCCCGGGGAATCGGCGGGGACGAGAAAAGCGCTGATGCCGCGGGCTCCGGAGGACGCTTCCCCGGTGCGCGCCATGACCACGTACACACCTGCTTCGCCGGCGCCGGAGATGAACTGCTTCACCCCGGTGATCTCGTACTCATCGCCGTCGCGCCGAGCGCTCGTGGTGATCGCGGCGGCGTCGGATCCCGCGCCCGGCTCCGTGAGGCAGTAGCTGCCGAATTCGGCCATCTCCACCAGGTCCGGAAGCCATCGCGCGCGCTGAGCGTCGTCGCCGTAGGTGTCGATCATCCAGGCGACCATGTTGTGGATCGAAATGTATGCCGCGAGCGTCGGGTCACCCTGGGCGAGTTCTTCGAAGATCGCCACGGTATCGACCCGCCCGAGGCCGGTGCCGCCAGATTCCTCGCGCACATAGATGCCGCCGAGTCCGAGCTCTCCGCCGCTGTGCAGCGCCTCGCGCGGGAAGATGTGCTTCTCGTCGCGTTCGGTCGCAAACGGCGCGAGTTCGGTATCGGCGTACTCATGGACGGCGCTCAGGATCGCTTCGCGCTCTTCGACTGTGGTGGGTGATGTGGTTGTCGTCATGTCGGCATCCTGGGTCAGTGCATGGTCGGGATAACGAAGCTGGCGCCCTCGCGGATCCCCGCGGAGGGCCAGCGGCTCGTCACCGTCTTGGTCTTCGTGTAAAAGCGGAACGCATCGGTGCCGTGCTGATTCAGGTCACCGAAACCGGACCTCTTCCATCCGCCGAAGGTGAAGTAGGCGATCGGCACCGGAATCGGCACGTTGACTCCGACCATCCCGACGTTCACGCGCGCGGTGAAGTCGCGAGCGGCGTCGCCGTCGCGGGTGAAGATCGCCACGCCGTTTCCGAATTCGTGATCGGATGCCATCGCCAGCGCCTCTTCGTAGTCCGTAGCGCGCGCGATCACGAGAACCGGTCCGAAGACCTCTTCACGGTAGATCGCCATGTCGGTTGCGACGTGGTCGAACAGGGTCGGACCGAGGTAGAAACCTTGTTCATGCCCGGGGACGGTGAGGCCGCGTCCGTCTGCGAGCAGCGTTGCGCCCTCATCGATTCCCTGCTGGATGTACCCCTCGATACGCTCCACCGCAGAACGCGCGATCAGGGGCCCGTAGTCGACATCTTCCGCAAGCGACGGGCCCACGCGCAGTTCACGTACCCGTTCAGCGAGCTTCGCGGCAAGTGCATCCGCGGTCTCCTCGCCGACCGGCACAGCGACCGAGATCGCCATGCAGCGCTCCCCTGCCGAGCCGTAGCCGGCTCCGATCAGGGCATCCGCGACCTGGTCGAGATCAGCATCCGGCATGACGATCATGTGGTTCTTGGCACCGCCGAAGCACTGCGCGCGCTTGCCGTGCGCCGTTGCCGTCGTGTAGATGTACTCGGCGATCGGGGTCGAGCCGACGAAGCCGATGGCCTGCACGCGCGGATCCGTCAACAGTGTGTCAACGGCCTCTTTATCGCCGTGCACGACGTTGAAGATGCCAGCGGGAAGACCAGCCTCGACGAACAACTCGGCAAGACGCACCGGAACCGAGGGATCACGCTCACTGGGTTTGAGGATGAAGGCGTTCCCCGCCGCGAGCGCGGGCCCTGCCTTCCACAGCGGGATCATTGCCGGGAAGTTGAACGGCGTGATGCCGGCGACCACTCCGAGTGGCTGACGCATGGAATATACGTCGATCCCGGTACCGGCGGCCGTGGAGTACTCCCCCTTGAGCAGATGCGGCGCACCGGCGGAGAACTCGATCACTTCAAGGCCGCGCTGGATGTCTCCCTTCGCATCGTCGAGGGTCTTGCCGTGTTCGCTGGATAACAGCCGCGCCAGCTCATCCATATCGCGGTGGACGAGTTCGAGGAAGCGCAACAGCACCCGCGCGCGCTTCTGCGGATTGGTCGCCGCCCACGCCGGCTGCGCAGCTTCGGCGTTCGCGATCACCTCGCGCACCTCGTCGGCCGAGGCCAGCGGCACCTGTGCCTGCACCTCGCCCGAGCTTGGGTCGTAGACGTCGTTGAAGCGGCCAGCATCCGGGGTGAGGAGCGATCCGCCAACAAAATGTGGAATGGTACGAATCATTGTGTGATGTCCCTTCGTGCCTTCATTGGCACGATGTCCACATTACGCGGATCTCCTGGGATTTACTAGGGGGCCCTTGTATATGCCGCCGGCGTCACAGGTAGTCATCGGGGTGCAGTTGGCGCACACCACGCGAGTGCACGACGAACTGGGCGCGCAGGGGGATCTCCATCTCGGCCGCTGCTTCTGCCATCGCTCGCGCCCAGGAGCGATCAACGTCGACCACCGCACTGGGACCGCGGCGCTCCCAGGCGAGGATCACGCTGGCGTTTCCGGTCGCCTCCAGCATCAGCCCGGCGCGATTCATGAGCAGATAGGCGTTGGTGACAGCGCCGAGGTCGTCGAGTTCGACGACGGCGTTCGGGTCTACGGGGTAGTCACTCATCGGCATGAACGGATCGCCGAGGCATCCGCGATCATCCATGAACATCAACCACATCTGCCGTTGATTCGCGCGCTGCAGCAGGAGCTCCAGAACATCGCGCAGGTCGTCATCACTGTCGAGGACTCGGTCTTTGAGGTGCGGGGTTGTATTTGTCATGCCCCGATGATGACTGTTCCGCGCGGAGGACGAGCGCGGAATTCCGCGGCCTGTGCACAGATCGCCACGATCCGACGACTGTGCATAACAAGTCGACGCCCTTTCGTTGAGTGTTGTTCACCATCCGGACATGTGCGCTGATTACAACTGCAGATGTGCGGAAGGTTCAGACCGGATCGGGTAGTCGTAAACGTCCCGCACAATGGTGAGCACAGCTCCCGCCGCGGTCATCAGACCGCGAAAGGACCCCCGCCGAATCGGGTCGGCGGGGGTCTCCCTCTTTCGAATCGCTCAAAGTGCTCCGTTCGACGCCGAATGGAGCACTTTGAGCGATTCGAACGGCGGGTTCAGCCCCGGCTACCGGGCTGCTGCCGCCGCTGCCGCAGCAGCAGCCAACAGCGTCGGCACCCCGACCTCCAGCGTCGGTCCGAAGGTGTCACCGGGACGCTCGCCGTCCAGCCAGCGCGTGTAGATGGCCTCGCAGAACACGGCGGCCTTCCACAGCGCGAGCACCTCGTACCAAGACAGCGCCGAGACGTCCGCGCGGGTGCGGGCGACGTACCGCCCGACCAGCTCCGCTCGTCGCGGATACCCCTCCCCGCGGGTCACGGTCGTCAGCTCGAGCGGTGTGGGCGCGGCATCCGGGCTGGCATACGTCGCAACGAGATAGCCGAGGTCGGCGAGCGGGTCGCCGAGCGTCGCCATCTCCCAGTCCAGGATCGCCTGCACCTCCGCCGGCCCCGACCCCCGGAACATCAGGTTCCCGATGCGGTAGTCGCCATGCACGACGGATGCCCGCGCCGAGACCGGCAGGTTGTCCCGCAGCCACTCGGCGACGCGGTCCACCTCGGGAAGTGTCCGCCGCGACACCTTCGGCCACAGAGATGCGAAGCGCTCCACCTGCCGGCCAAGATACCCGTCCGGGCGGCCAAGCCCGGCCAGATCGCCCGCGCTGACATCGAGCGCGTGGAGCCCGGCGAGCGCGTCGACGGCCGCGAAGGGAAGCGCCGTACGACCCTCATCAGTGTCGAGGTGCGTCGGCATCAGATCGGTGATGACCTCTCCGTCGAGATGCTCCATGACGTAGAACGGCACACCCAGCACGCTCTCGTCATCGCACACGTCGACGATCGTCGGCACGGGCACCCCGTCTGCGGCGAGTAACCTCTGGACCCGCGCCTCGCGCAGCATGTCGTGCGTTGACGGCGGGAGCGGGGGCCGCGGACCCCGGCGCAGCACGAGCCTGCGGCCGGCAAGCTCGAGCAAGAAGGTCACGTTCGAGTGCCCCTCGCCGATCCGGGCCCAGCGGATCTCGCCCCCACCGAGTCCGGCCAGCCCCAGCCCGACCGAGGCGAGACGCTCGCCGAGCGGTTCGAGCACGAGCAGCGGGGGCCGATCCAGCAGGGCCGCTTCATCCCACGTGCGTACCACCTCGAGGTCGGTGGCGTTCATGGTGCACCTCCGACGATGTCACGGCGGGGCTCCCCGGCATCCACAGCCCGCTGCCGAGCCTTCGCGGCCCGTCGTGCAATCGCCCAGCGATGCGTCTCGCTCGACCCGTCGTAGATCCGGAACGGCCGCACCTCGTTGAGGTACTGGATCAGCGGCAGGCCGGAGCTCACTCCGTCGCCGCCGCACAGCTGGACTGCACGATCGATCACCCGGAACACCGCCTCCGAGCAGTGCACCTTCGCGATCGATGACAGCGCGGCACCGGCACGCGGATCGTCGTCGAGCACCCGCGCGGCACGGTCGATGATCGCGGCGGACGTCTCGATGTCAATCGTGCTGTCCGCGATCATCGCCTGCGCAACGCCGAGGTCAGCGAGCTGCGCTCCGAAGAGTGAGCGACCGTTGGCGCGGTCGAGGCTGATGTCGAACGCCCGCCGCGCCAGCCCCAGCCAGCGCATGCAGTGCGTGAGACGTGCGGGCCCGAGCCTCACCTGCGCGTATCGGAAGCCCGCGCCGGGTGTGCCGAGCACGTCGGCGTCGGGCACGAACACATCACGGAAGACGACATGCGGATGCCCGCCGGCGATCGCCGCCTCGATCGTGCGGATGCCGGGACCGATGCGCACGCCGTCAGCCGAGAGCGGCGTCAGCAGCATCGTCGCCCCGGCCGGATGCTCGCCGTCCGCGGCCGTGCGCGCCATCACGATCGCGAAGCTCGCGCCCTCGGCCCCGGAGATGAACCGTTTCTTACCGCTGATCCTCCAGCCGCCGTCGACGCGCTCGGCGACGGTGGCCAGGGCATCCGGGTCGGACCCGGCGCCGGGGTGCGGCTCCGTCATCGCGAACGACGAACGGACACTGCCGTCCACCAGCGGGCGCAGGTACCGCTCTTTCTGGTCGTCGGTGGCGACGACTTCGAGCAGTCGCATGTTGCCCTCATCGGGCGCCATGCAGTTGAGAACAGCTGGTCCGATCAGCGAGTATCCAGCCTCCTGGAACACCGGCGACCATTCGGGCAGCGACAACCCGAGACCGCCATACTCGCGCGGCGCGTGCGGCGCGTACACCCCGGCGGCCTTCGCCTGGGCGCGCAGGCCCTGCAGCGCGGCACCCGACAGTGTCTCGCCCCAGCCGGGTTCGGCGGGGATGACGACACCCCGGACGAAGGCGCGCGTGCGCGCAACCAGGTCGTTCATGCCGTGCCTCCGGCGTTCAGCAGTCCGCCGTCGAGGTTGAGAACCTGCCCGGTGACCCACCCCGAGCCGTCGACGCAGAGATAGGCGACGGCATCCGCCACGTCTTCCGGCGTGCCGAGTCTGCCCATCGGATAGTCGGCGGCGATCTCGCCCTCGCGTCCCTCGTACAGCGCGCGGGCGAACCGCGTCTTCACGACCGCAGGTGCCACCGCGTTCACCCGGATGCGCGGTGCGAGCTCGACCGACAGCGTGCGGGTGAGGTGACTGACGGCCGCCTTGGTCACGCCGTACCAGCCGATGCCGGGAGAGGGCACCTCACCGGTGACGGAGGAGACGTTGACGACAACGCCGGCGTTCGGCTGCGCGCCGAGGCCGGCACCCACCGCCTCCTGCGTCCAGGCGAGAGTGCCGATGACGTTGACCTCGAGCACCTTGCGCGCGGCATCGAGGTCGAGGCCGGCGAGCGTACCGTAGACCGGATTGATACCGGCGTTGTTGATGAGGATGTCGAGGCGGCCGAACTCAGTCGCGATCCGTTCGAACACCTCGGCGCGGTGCACCGGATCGTCGGCAGCCCCGGCGACGCCGATCGCGCGGTCTCCGAGACCGTCGACGGCTTCGGCCAACTGCTCCTCGCGGCGGGCAGTCAGGCACACCGAGGCGCCGTCCGCGATCAGGCGCTGCGCAATAGCCAGCCCGATCCCCCTACTGGCGCCGGTGATCAGCGCCGTGCGCCCGGTCAGCGGTCCATCGACGTGCGTCATGAAGATCTCCCTTGATCAACTCGATTTCTCTAATCTTCATTAAACTTCCCTCCTTGTGCAAGCTGTTCCTGATTGGATTACTCGGGCTTGACTCCTAAAATTTTGAATGCATAATAAAAACTGTGACCGCGACGACGCGGAGAAGGAGAGACGGCGATGGCGCTGACACGAGACCTATACGACGACGACCACGAAGAGTTCCGCAACATCGTGCGCGAGTTCGTCGAGCGCAACGCCAAGCCCAATGCCGAGCGCTGGGATGCCGAGGGCGTCGTCGACCGCGAACTGTTCACCGCGGCAGCCGAAGCCGGCATTCTCGGGTTCTCGATCGATGAGGTGTACGGCGGCGGCGGCACCGACGACTTCCGATTCAACGCGATCATGGCCGAGGAGCTGGCGAGCAACCCGGTCTCAAGCGGCATGGCCGGCATCGCCCTGTCGAACGACATCACCATCCCCTACTTCACCGACCTCACGAATGACGAGCAGAAGCAGCGCTGGCTGCCCGGCATCGCCGCGGGCGAGCTCATCACCGCGATCGCGATGACTGAACCCGGCACCGGCAGCGACCTCGCCGGCATCCGCACCACCGCCGTGCGCGATGGCGACGACTACATCGTCAATGGCTCGAAGATCTTCATCTCCAACGGCCAGAACGCCGATCTGATCGCCACGGCCGTGCGCACCTCGCCCGACCCGCACAAGGGCCTCAGCCTGATCGTCATCGAGCGCGGCATGGCCGGGTTCTCACGCGGCAAGAACCTCGACAAGGTCGGCCTGCACGCACAGGACACCAGCGAGCTCATCTTCGAGGACGTGCGGGTACCGGCATCCAATCTGCTCGGCGAAGAGGGCGCGGGCTTTCTCGGCCTCATGAAGAACCTGCCTCAGGAGCGCCTGTCGATCGCTGCGGGAGCTGTGGCATCCAGCGAGGGCGTGCTCGCCCGCACCCTCGAATACGTGCGCGACCGCACCGCCTTCGGAAAGCCGATCGGCTCGTTCCAGAACACCCGATTCGAACTGGCCGAGATGGTCACCGCGACGCAGGCCAGCCGCTCGTACGTCGACCAGGCGATCAAGCAGCACAATGAGGGTGCACTGTCGGCGGCGGATGCCTCGGCGGCGAAGTTCTGGACCACCGAGCAGTACGTCGACATCGTGAACCGCTGCCTGCAGCTGCACGGCGGATACGGCTACATGCAGGAGTACCGCATCGCCCAGGACTACCTCGATGCGCGAATCACCACCATCTACGGAGGAACGACAGAGATCATGAAGGAGATCGTCGGTCGGGACCTCGGCCTTTAGTCATCCCCGCATAGGAGCAGGAGAAGGAACATGACAGACGCGTACATCTACGACGCCGTGCGCACGCCCCGTGGCAAGAACCGCGGTGGCGCCCTGCACGGCACCAAGCCTGTCGACCTCGTCGTCACGCTGATCGACGCGATCCGCGACCGCAACCCGGAGTTCGACACGAGCAGGGTCGACGACATCGTGCTCGGCGTCGTCTCTCCGGTCGGCGAGCAGGGCGGCGACATCGCCCGCACCGCCGCACTCGTGGCGGAGCTGCCCGAGACCGTCGCCGGCGTGCAGATCAACCGGTTCTGCGCCTCAGGCCTGGAGGCCGTGAACCTCGCAGCCCAGAAGGTCGCCTCAGGATACGAGGACCTCGTGCTCGCCGGCGGCGTCGAGTCGATGTCGCGGGTGCCGATCGGATCGGACGGCGGCGCCTACGCGCAGGATCCGACCACCGCCTACGACAACTACTTCGTGCCGCAGGGCATCGGCGCCGACCTCATCGCCACGATCGAGGGCTTCAGCCGCGAGGACGTCGATGCCTTCGCCGCCCGCTCGCAGCAGCGCGCCGAGACCGCGTGGCAGGAGGGGCGCTTCGACAAGTCGATCGTGCCGGTGAAGGACTTCAACGGCGTCGTGCTGCTCGACACCGACGAGCACCGCCGTCCGGAGTCGACCGTCGAATCGCTCGGAAAGCTGCCCGCGAGCTTCGCCACTGCCGGTGCACAGGCCGGCTTCGACGCCGTGGCCCTGCAGAAGTACCACGCCGTCGAGCGCATCGAGCACGTGCACGGCCCCGGCAACTCGTCGGGGATCGTGGATGGCGCGGCTCTCATGCTCATCGGATCGGGTGAGGCCGGAAAAGCCGCAGGGCTGAAGCCCCGCGCCCGCATCGTCGCCACGGCCGTCATCGGCTCCGAGCCGACCATCATGCTCACCGGCCCCACTCCGGCGACACAGAAGGCCCTGGACCGCGCCGGAATGACGGTGGACGACATCGACCTGTTCGAGCTGAACGAGGCATTCGCGGCCGTCGTCATGAAATGGCAGAAGGATCTCGGCATCCCGGACGACAAGGTCAACGTCAACGGCGGCGCCATCGCGCTCGGCCACCCGCTGGGCGCGACCGGCGCGATGATCCTTGGCACCCTGCTCGACGAGCTCGAGCGACGGGACCTCAAGCGCGGCCTCGCCACGCTCTGCGTCGGCGCCGGCATGGGAATCGCCACCATCATCGAGCGGGTCTGAGACGAAAGGTCTGAGAAGAATCATGAGCATTGCAGAGAACGTCGCAGCAACCACTGACGTGTACACCGGCTACGCCTGGGGTCTGGATACCGACGGCATCGTCACCGTCACGATGGATGACCCGAACGCCGCGGTCAACACCATGAACCCGCATTTCGTCGCATCCCTCGAGGCGACCGTTGGCCGACTGGAGGCCGAACGCGAGAACATCGCCGGCGTCATCCTCGCCTCGGCTAAGAAGAGTTGGTTCGCCGGCGGAGACCTGAACCTGCTGCGCGCGGCGGATCCCGCGAAGGCAACGGAGGAGACCGCGCACATCGATCACGTGAAGGCGCTGCTGCGCCGGATCGAGCAACTGGGCAAGCCGGTCGTCGCCGCCCTCAACGGGACCGCGCTCGGCGGCGGCCTCGAGGTCGCCCTCGCCGCGCACCACCGCATCGCGGCTTCCGACGCCCGCGGCGCCCAGTTCGGCCTCCCCGAGGTCTCGCTGGGCCTGCTTCCCGGCGGCGGCGGTGTGACCCGCACCGTGCGGATGCTGGGACTTCAGAAGGCCCTGCAGGAGGTCATCCTCCCCGCAACCCGCTTCCGCGCCGATGACGCTCTCGCCGTGGGGATCATCGACGAGGTCGCTCCGCTCGCGGAGCTGGACACCCGCGCCCGCGCCTGGATCGCCGCGAACCCCGCACCGGTCAAGCCCTGGGACGAGAAGGGCTTCCGCCTCCCGGGCGGCGCCCCGACCTCCCCAGGCGTCGCCGCGCTCCTCCCGGGGATGCCGGCCCTGCTGCGCAAGCAGCTCAAGGGCGCTCCGATGCCCGCACCTCGCGCGGCGATGGCTGCGGCCGTCGAGGGCGCCTACGTCGACTTCGACACGGCATCCCGCGTCGAGACGCGGTACCTGGTGAGCCTCACCCACGGTCAGGTCGCGAAGAACATGATCAAGGCGTTCTTCTTCGACCTGCAGGAGATCAACTCCGGCGGCAGCCGCCCTTCGACAGGCTCAGGGAACGGAGAGGCGAACGGCGAGCCGTTCCCGAAGTTCACCGCCACGAAGGTGGGCGTCGTCGGCGCGGGCATGATGGGCGCCGGCATCGCCTACGTCTCGGCGAAGGCCGGGATCGAGGTCGTACTCAAGGATGTTTCCACCGAGGCCGCTGAGACGGGCAAGGACTACTCGCGCCAGCTCGAGGAGAAGGCGCTCGCGCGTGGCAAGACCACGCCGGAGAAGTCCGAGGCACTGCTGGCGCGGATCCACCCGACCGACGATGCCGCCGACTTCGACGGCGTCGACTTCGTCATCGAGGCGGTGTTCGAGTCGGTGCCGGTGAAGCAGGGCGTCTTCCAGGAGATCGAGGATGTGGTGAAGCCGGATGCTGTGCTCGGATCCAACACGTCGACGCTGCCGATCACCGAGCTCAGCGAGGGTGTGAAGCGGCGCGAAGACTTCATCGGCATCCACTTCTTCTCCCCCGTCGACAAGATGCCGCTCGTGGAGATCGTGCGCGGCGAGAACACCGGCGACGAGGTGCTCGCGAAGACGTTCGACTACGTGCAGCAGATCCGCAAGACGCCGATCGTCGTCAACGACTCCCGCGGATTCTTCACCTCGCGGGTCATCGGCAAGTTCATCGCCGAAGCGGTCGCCGCGGTCGGCGAGGGCGTGGAGCCGGCTTCCGTCGAGCAGGCGGCTCTCCAGGCCGGATACCCGGCGGGCGCCCTGCAGCTGTTGGACGAGCTGACGATCTCGCTGTCGCAGAAGATCCGGCAGGAGACCCGCGCGGCCGTCGAGGCCGAAGGCGGTGTATGGGTCGAGCATCCCTCCGAGGCGATCATGGACTGGATTGTCGACGAACAGAAGCGCCCGGGCCGCAGGGCCGGAGGCGGATTCTACGACTACTCCTCCGAGGGCAAGCGGGGCGGCATCTGGCCCGGTCTGCGCGAAAAGTACGACTCGGGACGCACGGTGCTGCCGCTTGTGGATCTGCAGGAGCGGATGCTGTTCGCCGAGGCTCTTGACACCATCGACTGCCTTGACAACAACGTGCTCACCTCGGTCGCCGACGCCAACATCGGCTCGATCTACGGCATCGGCTTCCCCGCTTGGACCGGTGGTGTACTGCAGTACGTGAACCAGTACGAAGGCGGGCTGGCGGGCTTCGTCGCCCGCGCCCGCGAACTGGCAGCCGCCTATGGCGAGCGCTTCGCACCGCCCGCGTCACTCATCGCCCGCGCGGAGTCCGGGGAGGAGTACCGATGAGCGAGACGCGGACCGTGCCCAGCCTGCGCACCCCGTTCACCGAGGCGCTCGGCATCGAGCATCCGGTCGTCCAGGGCGGCATGATGTGGGTCGGCCGTGCCGAGCTCGCCGCGGCCGTCTCGGAGGCCGGCGGTCTCGGGATGATCACCGCGCTCACGCAGCCGACGCCGGCCGATCTCGTGAAGGAGATTGAGCGGGCACGCACGCTGACTGACAAGCCGTTCGGGGTGAATCTGACGATCCTGCCCTCGATCAACCCTCCACCCTACGACGAGTACCGGCGAGCGATCATCGATGCGGGCATCACGATCGTGGAGACCGCGGGCTCCAGCCCCGAACCACACATGGACATCTTCAACGCCGCAGGCGTCAAGGTCATCCACAAGTGCACCTCGGTGCGCCACGCTCTCAAGGCACAGGCGGTCGGCGTGGCCGCGGTCTCGATCGACGGCTTCGAGTGCGCCGGCCATCCGGGAGAGGACGACGTCCCCGGACTCGTACTGATCCCGGCTGCGGCCGATGCGCTGGAGATCCCGTTCATCGCCTCCGGCGGTTTCGCGGACGGGCGCGGTCTCGCCGCCGCTCTCAGCCTCGGCGCACACGGTGTGAACATGGGCTCGCGCTTCATGAGCACGATCGAGTCCCCGATCGCGCAGGCCGTGAAGGAGCGGATCGTCGAGGCGTCAGAGCTCGACACGAACCTCATCTTCCGGAGCCTGCGCAACACCGCGCGGGTCGCGAAGAACGCCATCTCCGACGAGGTCGTGCAGATCCTCGCCGATGGCGGGCAGTTCCCCGACGTGCAGCCACTCGTCGCCGGCACCCGCGGACGCAAGGTCTTCGAGGATGGAGACCTGGATGCCGGAATTTGGACTGTCGGTCAGGTCCAGGGCATCATCCGGGACATTCCGAGCGCGGGAGATGTGGTGCGTCGCACCGTCGCACAGGCGCACCGGGTCCTCACCGAACGTCTGGCGATGTTCCGTTGACACTTCCACCCCGTCCGTATGGTGCTCGGCGCCATGCGGACGGGTATTCTCACGGCTGGGCGAAGGTCCCGAAGCGGACCATATCCTGCGCACTCCGGACGAGGTCGTCCAGCGATCGCGTCCGGGGGTTCCACCACTCCACCGCCCAGTTCATGGAACCGAGCAGCAGCAGCCGGAAGACATTGATGTCGAGTCCGTCGCGCAGCTCACCAGCATCCTGCGCGGCGAGGAAGAGCTCGCGCCAGTAGCGGCTGTACGCCCCCTCCTCCGCAGCCGGGCGCACGCGCAGATGCTCCGGAACCTGTCCGGCGTTGCGCACGGAAGCGGTCGTGTAGTCGGAGATCTGCAGCTCGTAGCGCAGGTGGGCGTCGACGCCAGCAAGGATGCGGTCGCACGCAGTAGCGTCATCAGGGAGCGCCTCGAGCGTCTCCTCGACGTGCACGCGCACACGGTGAGCCCCCGCCCACATGACCTCCTCGACGAGCTCGTCGCGTGAGGAGAAATAGTAGTAGATCGCAGGCGCCTGGACGCCGGCCGCCTCGGCGACGTCGGTGAGCCGCGTGCCGGCATAGCCTTTGCGGCTGAGCACCTGAGCTGCGGCATCCAGAATCCGCTGGCGGGTACGCGCCGACTTCGATGTCTGCTCCATCGTCATTCGATCATTCTAACCGTCATTCGAAAAGTGTCGCCGCCTCTTGCCCTGCGAACACAACGCCGCTAACGTGAATCTTGATTAACTTTTTCTCAATGAAGAGCAAGAGGTGCCCAACATGACCACCACCCGTGAAGAAACGTCCACCGGACTCGTCACCCGCGATCCGCGCGATGAGCGTGTGATCGCCGAGTACGCCCTCGAAGACGACACCCGCGTCGTCGAGCGCGTCCGCGTCGCCCGCGAGGCCGCCGCCTCGTGGTCGCACCAGGGCTTCGACGGTCGCAAGCGCACATTGCTCGCCTGGAAGGGCGCGATCGCCCGCGGCGCCCAGGATCTCGCCGCGATCATCTCTCGCGAGACCGGCAAACCGTCCGGCGACGCCCTACTCGAGGTAATGCTCACGCTCAGCCACCTCGACTGGGCCGCCAAGAACGCCCACCGCGTACTCAAGCCACGTCGAGTCAAGGCCGGAATCATCAACTACAACCAGAAGGCCACGCTGCGTTACGAACCGCACGGCGTCGTCGGCGTCATCGGCCCGTGGAACTACCCGCTCTACACGCCGATGGGATCGATCTCGTACGCACTCGCCGCCGGGAACGCCATCGTGTTCAAACCCAGCGAGCTCACCCCGGGCACCGCTCGCTGGATCGAAGCCCGCTGGAACGAGGTCGCCGACCGCCCCGTGCTGCAGGTGACCACCGGCGATCGCACCACGGGCGCCGCAC
This sequence comes from Microbacterium wangyouchuni, assembly GCF_054072595.1. NCBI lineage: Bacteria > Bacillati > Actinomycetota > Actinomycetes > Micrococcales > Microbacteriaceae > Microbacterium > Microbacterium wangyouchuni. The sequence goes on along the minus strand of NZ_JBSVRM010000001.1, from coordinate 499,564 downwards.
TCGTGCGCGCCGGCGTCGACAAGGTCGCCTTCACAGGATCCACGGCGAGCGCGAAGCGCGTCATGGCCGCATGCGCCGAGACACTCACCCCACTGGTCGCGGAGTGCGGCGGCAAGGATGCCCTGATCGTCGCGGCAGATGCCGACCTCGACTCCGCCGCGGACTTCATCGTCTTCGGCGGCCTGGGCAACGCCGGCCAGACCTGCGTCGGCGTCGAGCGCGTCTACGCGGTGCGTTCGGTCCGTGACGCGCTGGTCGAGAAGGTCGTCGAGCGCGCCAAGCGCCTGCGCCTGGACGGAGAGGACCCGTCTTACGGCCCACTCACCCTCGCCTCACAGTCCGAGATCATCGCCGATCACGTGGCGGATGCCGTCGCCAAGGGCGGCCGCGCGGTGCTCGGAGGTCCGGAGTCTGTCGGCGGCCGCCGCGTCGCCCCCATCGTCCTCGTCGACGTACCGGAGGAGTCGGATGCCGTGCGCTGCGAGACCTTCGGGCCGACGATTGTGATCAACGCCGTCGCCGACCTCGACGAGGCCATCACCCTCGCGAACGCGACGGATTTCGGCCTCGGAGCCGCGATCTTCACGAAGAGTGCGAAGACCGGCGAGGCCGTTGCCGCGCGACTGAAGTCCGGCGTCGTCACGATCAACTCCGTCCTCGGCTTCGCCTCGATCCCCGCGCTCCCCTTCGGCGGCGTGAAGGGTTCGGGCTTCGGTCGCATCCACGGCGCCGATGGCCTCCGCGAGTTCAGCGTGCCGAAGTCGGTCGCCCGCCAGACCGGCAAAGCGGCTCTCAACCTGCTGACGATGGAGCGCAGCGACCGCGACATGCACCTCGTGGCGAAGATGATCCCCATGCTGCACGGACGCAGCCGCTGAGCTTCGCGTTCACAACTCCTGAGGAATGGTCGTTCTCGGCACGTCGCGGTGCGAGATGGTGCGGCTCCATCGCGCAGGCGCAACGGAATCTCAGGAGTTGTGAACGTACGGGGGCTCAGCCGATCCCGAGCACGGTCTCCATGAACCCGGCGAGCCGTGCGGCGGCGGCCTCATCGCGCGCGGACAGCAGCGGCATCTCATCCGTGATGACACTGAAGCCCGCATGCACGAGCACCGCGGCCTCGCGGCCGCCGAGCTCCGGGCGGACGGCCTGCAGCAGCGCGGTCCAATCCGCGACGTGCGCGCGCTGCATGGCGCGTAGGCGGCGCTGATCCTCGGGTGCGAGGTTGCCGAGCTCGGAGAAGTAGATGCGCATCAGCGCGAGGTTGCGGAACGAGTGGTCGACATATGCCCGGCACAGCCGGCGCAGCGCCTCATCCGGTGTCACCGATGACTCGCGCACGCGCAGCACCGCGCGCTCGAGCGCCACGGCCGCACGGTCGCAGGCAGCCAGGAGGACGGCGGGCTTGCCATCGAAGTGCCGGTAGACGCCGGAGGGGGTGAGGGAGACCTCGGCGGCCAGATCCTCGATCGTGACCTCGTTATAGCCGCGTGCGGCGAACAGCCGGATCGCAGTGTCCACGAGCTGCTCGCGGCGCCCAGTGGGGGCATCCGACTCCTCGACGAAGTCGCCCCCGGCGGGAATGGATGAGGTGATCGCCGGGTCGATGTCGAGCATCCGCCAGGCCGCTTCCCTGAGCAGAGCCCGCAGGCTCCGCGCCGCGACGACCGTGCGGTGCGCGGTGATGCTGGCCACCACGCTGAGAGCTGCGAGCACGATCAGCCGGCGCTCGGCGTCGTCGACGTCGGGACGGTAGATACGGTGCGGCGCCTCGAAGCGCTCACGCAGCAGGCGGAACCGGCCGGTGAGCTGTTCCCGGTCCCCTCGTTCGAGGTAGCGCCCCTCCCAGCGATAGATGCCGCCGATCGCGCGCAGCTCGACAGTCGTAGCGATGATGTCGTCGAGCAGCTCATCCAGTGCAGCGCGCGCGTCGGTCGCGGTCTCCACCGGCTGCGCGGCGGCATCGTCCGTCGCCTCGATCAGCTGCTGCACGAGCGCGAAGGCGGTGCGCATGAACAGGGCGTACTTGTTCGGGAAGTGCCGGTACAGCGCCGGGGCCGAGATTCCGACGGCATCCGCGATGTCCTGCATCCCGACCGCGTGATAGCCGTTGCGCGCGAACGCGGACGCCGCCGCCTCCTGAATGTGGCGCTTGCGATCGCGCGGACGCGTGCGATTCGCGGGGAGGCCGGCGGATGAGGGCATGTCCCACAGCCTACCGGGGCGCCGCCGACCTCCTGATGTGATTACTCATTAACTTCTAGCGACGCGCGGATGTGAATGTCGATTAACAAAACGCGTGACAACCGGCGCGGACGATGGCATACTCATGGCAAGCCCCGCCGCGACGATGCGGTGAAGATACACAGACGTATGAAAGGGACCAGCCCGATGTCCGAGCAGAACGCCACCGCGATTCCCGCGGCGGTGCGCCGCAACCACTGGATGAACCAGGTCGCAACGCACGCCGAGATGAAGCCAGACGAGACCGCCTTCAAGTTCCTGGGCGAGGTGACCACCTGGCGCCAGGCCGCCGACCGCGTGGATTCCTTCGCCGCAGCCCTCGCCCGCCGCGGAGTCGGCTTTGGTGACCGCGTGCTGCTGCTGACTCTGAACCGTCCGGAGGTCGTGCTCTCCGTCTTCGCAATCAACCGCCTCGGCGCGATCGCCGTGCCTATCAACATCCGTCTGACCCCACCCGAGATCGCCTACATCGCGGACGATGCCGATGCCGACGTGCTGATCGTCGAGGCGCCACTGGCGCCGCTCGTCGGCGCTGTCGCCCAGGTCACGGACCGCATCAAGAAGGTCATCGTGATCGGCGGTCCTTCAACAGGCTCAGAGACCGGGGATGCCGAGTCCTGGGCTGACCTCGTCGTCGAGGACCCGGAGGGATTCGAGTACCCCGACGTCCCCGAAGACACCACGGCCCTGATCATGTACACCTCGGGTACGACCGGTCGCCCGAAGGGCGCGATGCTCGACCACGTCAACCTTTTCGCGCAGTCGCTCACCCTGTTGCGCGTGAACCAGGTCTTCGGCGAAGACGACATCGCGTTCATGACCGCTCCGCTGTTCCACATCGCGGGCCTCGGGTCGATCGCACCGAACTTCGTCATCGGCATCCCGACCGTCATCCACCCGCTCGGCGCGTTCAACCCGACGGAGCTGCTGGACGCCTGGGAGAAAGAGAAGGCGACGATCGTCTTCAACGTCCCGCAGCAGTGGCAGGTAATCTGCGCCGACCCGTCCATCCCTGACCGTGATCTCCACCTGCGCATCATCAGCTGGGGCGCGGCCCCGGCGTCCGACACCCTGCTGAAGCAGATGTCCGACTGCTTCCCGAAGGCGACGAATGTCGCGGTGTTCGGCCAGACCGAGATGACGCCGATCACCTGTGCGCTCAGCGGCGAGGACTCGCTGCGCAAGCTCGGCAGCGTCGGCAAGCCCATCCCGACCATCCAGTACCGCGTCGTCGACGAAGACTTCAACGACGTCGCTCGCGGCGAGGTCGGCGAGATCCTCTACCGGGGCCCGAACCTCATGAAGGGCTACTGGCGAAAGCCCGCCGAGACGGCTGAGGCATTCGAGCGCGGCTGGTTCCACTCCGGAGACTTGGTCCGCCAAGACGAGGAGGGCTTCGTCTGGGTCGTCGACCGCAAGAAGGACATGATCATCTCGGGTGGCGAGAACATCTACTGCGCTGAGGTCGAGAACATCCTGGCCGCGCATCCGAAGATCCTCGAGGCCGCCGTGTACGGCCGCGCTGACGAGCGTTGGGGTGAGATCCCGGTTGCGGCCGTGGCGGTGCGTCCCGGTGCGGAGCTCACCCTCGACGAACTGCAGGGATGGCTCAGCGACAAGCTCGCGCGCTTCAAGCAGCCCAAGGCGCTCGTCACCATCGGCGCTCTGCCCCGCAACGCCGGCGGCAAGGTCAACAAGGTCGCGCTGCGCAGTGCCGACCGCGAAGAGGCTGTGATCTAGACAATGAATGCAGCTGTGGCCGCGCTCGTCCGGGAGCGCGGCGGACCCGTCGCGCTCTCGGACGTCTCGGTGCGCGAGCCCGGCGCGGGCGAGATCCTCGTCCGTATCCATGCCTCCGGGGTGTGCCCGACCGACCTGTTCGGTATGTCCGGCGGTGCCGGCGATCGCTTCCCGGCCGTCTTCGGCCATGAGGGTGCAGGAACCGTCGAGCGCGTGGGTCCGACCGTAGAGAACCTGCGGGTCGGGGATCGGGTCGTGCTCAGCTTCGACGCCTGCGGCGGGTGCCCCCGGTGCGATGAGGGGCACCCTGCGTACTGCGAGCGCTTCGCGGAGCGCAACTACGACCCGCGATCGGATGCTACGAGCAGCGACGAGCCCGTCACGACGGGCTGGATGGCGCAGTCGTCCTGGACGACCCTCGCCCTGGCCCGGGCATCGAACGCCGTGCGAATCCCGGACGACGTTCCGTGGGAGGTCGCCGCTCCCCTGGGCTGCGGCATCCTCACCGGTGCCGGCACCGTACTCAACGTGCTGCGCCCCGGCCCCACTGACTCTCTTCTCATCATCGGCGCCGGCACGACCGGACTCGCCGGCATCATGGCCGCCGCCCACCGCGGTGTCGGGCGGATCATCGTCAGCGACCCTGATTCCGAGCGGCGGGCGCTCGCGCTCGAACTCGGCGCCACCGAGGCGTTCGCCCCCGACGGGCTCAACCCCCGTCGGCTCGGCGTCACGCACACGCTCGACACCGTCGGGCGCCAGGAGACGATCGATGCGGGTCTCGCGGCCCTCGCTCCGCTGGGCGTCTGCGCCACCGTGGCGCTGCACGCCGGATCCAACCGGGTCACCCTCTCGCAGTCACAGCTGCTGTGGGGCCGGACCCTCACCGGCGTGATCGAGGGCGACGCGCAGATTCACCGCGACATCGCGCTACTCATCGTCCTGTGGCGTGCGGGTCGTCTGCCTGTCGAGAAGCTCATCCGCCGCTATCGCTTCGACGAGATCGGCACCGCCATCGACGACGCCTGCGCCGGGCGCGCGATCAAGCCCGTGCTCATCATGGACGACGCGGATGCAGCCGCCGAGGTGCCGGTGGCGGCGGTGGAACTCATCGAGCTCCTACGCGCGGGGCGCATGGCCGCCGAAGATCTCTCGCTGCTGTGGCGCTCGCTGCCCCCGGTGGCGCCGAACGAGCTGCGCGGACTTTGGCAGGGCGTCGGCCTCAGCCCCGCCCATCGCACGCACCGGATGCTGCAGCGCACCGGCTGGTTCGGCAAGCTGTTCCGCTCCGATGACGACGTCGTCCCGCTGGTTTGCGAAGGGTTCGACGGCGTCTTGTCTGCGAACATCGCGCTCGCGCACGGCGGCGCGATGTTGCGAACGGTCGAGCACGACGGCATCCGCACCGCCGCCATGTCGTACGACGGGATGCCGGTCATCGACCTGTTCACCCGCATCTCCCCCGACGCCGTCCTCGGCGTCATGACTGGCCGAGGCGCCGCCGACGACGACGCCCTGTACTTCTTCGCGCTCGAGAAGGTCGGCGACCGCGAAGTCCTCATCCCCGACCACATCCCACGCAGCACCTGAATCACCAGCACCTGATCATTCGAGGAGGAATGATGTCCACACTGCGCAGCACCCGAAACCGCGCGCTACCGATCGCTCTCGTCGGCACCCTGGCCGCGGGCCTCATCCTGTCCGGATGCGCCGGACGAGGCGACGACGCCACCGCCAACACGGACCCGGCCGACGACGCCGCAGCCTGGGCCGCTTGCAGCCCAGGCTTCACCGACACCACGGTGACGATCGGCACCAGCATCCCGCTTTCCGGTCCCGCCGCCACCTACGGCGCCATCGCGCAGACGATGAAGGCCTACTTCGACGACATCAACGCCGCAGGCGGTCTCGAGTTCGCCGACGGCAACAAGCGTGAGGTGACGATCGAGATCATCGACGACGGCTACGACCCGGCGAAGACCGCGACGAACGTGCGCACTCTCGTTGAGCAGAGCGAGGTCTTCGCGCTCGCCGGCGTCCTCGGCACGGGCGCGGCGATCAGCGTCGCCCCGTACGTCGAGGAACAGGGCGTGCCGAACCTGTTCACCGGAACGGGGTCCGACGCGATCCTCACTCTCCACGAGGAGCAGCCCTCGCTGACCACCGGCTTCATGCCCCAGTACGGCTTCGAGGTGAAGGCGCTCTCGGAGTACCTCATCGAGAACCACCCGGGAGCGAAGGCTGCGATCCTCTATCAGAACGACGACTTCGGCGAGAGCATCCGGGCCGGCTTCGAGACCGCTTTCGAAGGCACTGACATCGAGATCGTGGCCGCAGAGCCCTACGAGCTCACCTCGGCGACCGTCGACAGCCAAGTCACGAACCTTGCAGCATCCGGTGCGGACGTGTTCCTGAACTGGGCCGTCGGCGCCTTCGCCACCCAGTCACTGAAGAAGAAGCTCGAACTCGGCTGGGATGCGACGACTGTGATCAACGCACCCGCCGCCGACGCGACATTCTTCCTCAAGCCCGCTGGCCCCGGAGCTGCCGATGGCGTCCTGTCGATCGCGTACACGAAGGACATCACCGATGCGTCGCTCGCCGGAGACGCCGGCTTCGATGCCTGGACAGAGTTCGCCGCCGCTCACCCCGATGAGGTCAACGCACTGTCCGCCCCGGCTGCTGCCGGTTACCAGACCGCGCAGCTGCTCGAGGCGGCGCTTCTGGGCCTGGAGGACTGCACGCGAGAAGCGCTGCTCGAATCGGCATCCTCATTCGACGCCGTCGAACTCGACCTCTCGCCGGTAAGCATCACGACCACCGCGGACTACCCGTTCGCGTTCCGCGAGCTGGGCATCCAGATCTTCAACGGCGACAACTGGGATCTCACCGAGGACACTTACACGGTCGACTGACGATGCCGGTGGGCCCCCGAACGGGAACGGGGACCCACCGACTCCACCTGGGAGGTGACATGGACGCGCTGCTCGATGTGCGCGACGTCCGACTCTCGTTCGGCGGACTGCAGGCTCTGGATGGTCCGAGCTTCCAGGTTTCCGACGGCGAAGTCGTGGGACTGATCGGTCCCAACGGTGCTGGGAAGACCAGCCTGTTCAACTGCATCGGCGGGCTCTACCGCCCGCAGAGCGGCAGCATCAGAGTCGCGGGCACGGAGGTGACGCGCATGCCCCGGCACCGTATCAGCGGTTTGGGGGTGAGTCGCACTTTCCAGAATCTCGGGCTCCTGCCGTCGCAGACGGTACGCGAGAACGTACTCGCCGGCGGATACCACACCACTCGCGGGGGCTTCTGGGCAACTGCCCTCGCGCTCCCGCGCATCGCCGAAACCGAGCGAGCGCTGCGTGCCGGGGCCGATGCGCTGCTTGATGAGCTCGGGCTCTCCGCCGTCGCGGACCGGGTCGTCGCAGCATTGCCGTTCGGCACACTCAAACGCGTCGAGCTCGCGAGGGCCCTGCTGAGCGCCCCGCGACTGCTGCTCATCGACGAACCGGCGAACGGTCTGATCCACAGCGAGGTACACGAACTGGGCGAGACGCTCCGGCGTCTGGCGACCGAGCGCGGCACGGCGATCCTGCTCGTCGAGCACCACATGGGCCTGGTGACCAGCGTCTGCGACCGGGTCGTGGTGCTGAACTTCGGCCGCCTCATCGCCGAAGGCGACCCGCAGACCGTTGCGCGTGACCCGGAGGTCGTCGCCGCCTATCTGGGGAGCGTCGCATGAGCCTGCTGAGCGTCGAGATCGATACGGCCGGGTACGGTCCGGTGACGATCCTCCGCGATATCCGCTTCGAGGTTCCCGATGGCGGGCGCCTCGTCATCCTGGGCGCGAACGGAGCCGGCAAGACGACCACCCTGCGCACACTCTCAGGGATGTGCCGGATGGAGGGCTCGATCCGATTCGACGGACGCGAGCTCGCCGGTCTCCCTCCGTACCGCGTCGCCGCCGCCGGCATCGCCCATGTCCCGCAGGGGCGAGGGACCTTCGGCGACCTCACCGTGCGCGAGAACCTGCTGGCCGGCGCCACGATGCGCAGGGCCCGGGATGCCGCGGCCGACGCCGACCGCTGGCTGGACAGGTTCCCGCGTCTCGGCGAGCGCAGCGCGAGGCCAGCATCCGGACTCAGCGGCGGCGAGCAGCAACTGCTCGCGATCGCCCGCGCCTTCATGGCCGATCCGCGACTGGTACTGCTCGACGAACCCTCGTTGGGGCTCGCGCCGAAGATCACGACCGAGCTGTTCGCCACGCTCGACGAGCTCTCGCACGAGCGCGGCACGGCACTGCTGGTGGTCGAGCAGAACGCCAAGCTCGCCCTCGAGATCGCCGAGGAAGCCCTGGTGATCGAGAGCGGTGAGGTGACGCTGCGCGGCGCGGCATCCGATCTGCAGAACGACGACAACGTGCGCCGCGCGTATCTGGGAGTGTGAGATGTTCCTGCAGCAACTCGTCGACGGCATCGCCACCGGTGCGATCTACGGCACGCTCGCCCTGGCGATCGTGCTCGTCTACCGGGCATCGCGCACGCTGAACTTCGCGCAGGGCGAGATGGCCCTCCTCGGTGCCTACGTCTCCTGGCAGCTCACCGCCTGGGGGATGCCGATCTGGGTCGCGCTCATCATCTCGATGCTCGCTCTCGCCGCGTTCTCGGCAGGGATCGAGCGGGTGATGTTCCGTCCGCTCGTCAGACGACACCAGCACCTGGCTCTGATCATCGTCAGCCTCGGACTCATGATCGCGCTGAACGCGCTGATCGGCTGGGTCTGGACCTATCAGACCAAGGAGGTGCCGGCCCTGTTCGGGTCCGGCTCCTTCTCGATCGGTGCCGTTTCGCTGTCTCGTCAGGATGTCGGGATCGTCGTCTGCGTGAGCATCGCGGCGATCGCGCTGGCGCTGCTGCTCGGCCGCACCCGGGTCGGACTGCGGATGCGGGCGGCAGTGTCGGCGCCGGAATCCGCAGAGCTCAGCGGCATCTCCACCGGGCGCACCATGTCGATCGGCTGGGCCATCGCCGGCGCGGTCGGCGCACTGGCAGGCACGCTCATCGCGCCCGAACTGTTCCTGCATCCCGGGATGATGGCGCCGGTACTCATCTACGCCTTCGCCGCAGCGACCCTCGGAGGTCTGGACTCGCCGCTCGGCGCCCTCCTCGGCGGGGTCACGGTGGGCGTGATCGAGAATCTGGCCGGAACATACATCCCCGTCATCGGCGCAGAGCTGAAGCAGGTCGTGGCGCTGCTGATCATCGTGGTCGTGCTGCTGGTGCGGCCACAAGGAATGTTCGGACGACGAGAGCTGGTGCGCGCATGAGCGTGGTGACCTCCCCCATCCGCAATCTGCTGGCCGCGAAGACGCAGCGCACCTCGGTCGGCGAGTGGCTGCGCCGCCCGCGCCCGCCGCTGAACCTGCCCCGTCCGCTACTGATCGTGCTGACGGCCCTGCTGCTCATCGCGCTCGCGATCGTGCCGCTGGTGAACCCGAGCTACATCAACCTCACCGTCACGCTCGTGATGATCTGGACAATCGTCGGGCTGGGGCTCAACCTGCTGGTCGGCTTCGGCGGACAGATCTCCCTCGGCCACTCGGCGTTCTTCGCGATCGGTGCGTATTCGGTGGCCGTCGCCGGCGAGGCGGGGTGGGCGCACCCGCTCACGCTCGTGATCGCCGGCGCCCTGCCCTTCGCCGTCGGCTACGTCATCGGCCTGCCGGCGCTGCGGCTGAAAGGGCTGCAGTTGGGACTTGTGACGCTGGCGATGGCGATGGCGACGCCTGCGGCGATCCGCGCCTTCGAGCCGTTCACGCACGGCAGTCGCGGCATCGCGATCGATGGGGATGCGCCAGCCTGGATCCCTCTCGCGCACGATCAGTGGGTCTACTACCTCGCGCTCGTGATCGTCGCCGTCGCCTATCTCGTCACCCGTCGCCTCGGCCGCGGCCGAGTCGGCCGCTCGTTCATCGCCGTGCGCGATGCCGAACTCGTCGCGGAGACCCTGGGCGTGGACGTGTGGCAGACCAAGACACGGTTGTTCGCGGCATCCGCAGCCTTCGCCGGTGTCGCCGGCGGCCTGTATGCGATGCTGCTGGAGTTCGTAGGTCCTGAGAACTTCGGGCTCACGATGTCGATCTCCTTCATCACGCTGATCGTCGTCGGCGGGCTCGCGACCGTGCCGGGCGCGGTGCTGGGGGCGATCTTCATCCAGTACGTGCCGACGTTCACCTCGAGCATCAGTCCTGCCGCGACCGGCGCCGCCTACGGCATCGTGCTGATCCTGTTCGCGTTCTTCATCCCGTTCGGACTCGTCGGTCTGCTGCGCGGCGCGCTTGCGTCGCTGGTGGATCGGCTGCCCGGTCGCCGGTAGCCCCTCCTCCCCTCCCCCATTCGAATCGCGCAAAGTGCTCCATTTCCGCCGAGATAGAGCACTTTGCGCGATTCGAACCGGGGCTGTGGACAACTCCGACGGCATCGACGGGAGCTGTGGCACCGTGTGCACTATGGGACGACGACAGCCACTTCCAGACGAGTTCGACGGCGCGTTCTCGGTGCGCATCGCGAAGGCCAGCGGCGTGGGCCGCGGACGGTTGCGCGGCACCGATCTGGAGAGTCCCTTCCACGGCGTGCGGGCGACACCGAATGCCGGAGACCCCGGCCTGGCGCTGACCGACCCGTACGAACGGCAACGGCGAGCACGCGTCGCCCGCGCTCGCCTTTATGCACCGCGGCTGCACTTCGGACACTTCTACAGCCATCAAACCGCCGTATCGATTTGGGGCGGGCCACTGCCGCTGGAGTTCGCTGACGATGACATGGTGATGGCCGACGAGGACCTCGCGCTGCACATCACCGCCCGCGGCCATGTGCCGTTCCCTCGGGCGAAAGGCACCACCGGCCATCGCACGCTACTCAGCCTCACCTCTGTGACCGAGCACGACGGGCTCCGGGTTTCCTCCCCCGCCTCGACCTGGGCGATGCTCGGAACGCTGCCGCTTATCGATCTGATCGCGCTGGGCGACTACTTCTGCCGCGAGTGGCGCTCGGGGTACGGCAGGCCCGACACCGGCCGGCCGCCACTGGCGACGCGTGATGCGCTCAGAGCAGCCTTGGATGCCGGCCGGCGACGTGGCGCCGCGCGTCTTCGCGAAGCGCTCGAGTCGATACGGGAAGATTCCTGGTCCCCGCGCGAGACGCGCGTGCGCTGCATCCTGGTCGCTGCAGGATTGCCGGAGCCCGAGCTCAACATCGACGTGTTCGACGAGTCAGGAGTGTTCCTCGGCTGCGTTGACATGGCCTACCCCGGCGAGAAGGTAGCGGTCGAATATCTCGGGATGCTGCATGGCCAGCGCTGGGCAGAAGACGTCGAGCGCTTGGCTGCCCTCCGCGCCGCGGGCTGGACCGTCATCGAGGTGACCGCACCGCTACTGAGGCGCCCTGCCGACCTGGTCCGTCGTGTTTCGGCGGCGCTCGGCCGTTGATGCGGCGTTCAACAAGCGCAAATGGCTGCACCCGGCATCCAGATCGAGCCATTTGCGCTTGTCGAAACTCGGGCGGTCGGAAACGAACGCGAAACATAGCCCACGTACACTCGGGGTCGCCACAAGCAACTTCTTCCCGAGGGGCCACCCATGTCCAGCGCACCCATCACCGTTTCAATCCGCCGCGAGGTCGATCCTGCACACATCTCCGAGGCGACTACCTGGGTGCAGACCGGAGTGAACCTCGCCCACAAGTACCCCGGTTTCCTCGGCTCAGGGTGGGTGCGCGCTGGCGACGATTCCCAGGTCTGGCACATGCTCTACCGCTTCGCCAGCACCGAGACGCTCGAGGCCTGGGAGCAGTCACCCGAGCGGACCTGGTGGCTGTCGATGGGTCAGGACTTCATCCGCAGTGAGCGCTCCAGACGCCGCACCGGAATCGAGGGCTGGTTCGACGAGCCGCCGACCGGGGCGATCAATCTTCCGGATACCGCCACCGTCGAGAGTGTCTCGCCAGCTCCAGCCCGGTGGAAGCAGGCTGTGACGATCTGGCTGGGCTTCTTCCCGGTCAATCTGCTGTTCAGCCTCGCGATGACGCCGGTACCCGGATGGGGCGAACTCCCCCTCTGGCTGCGCGTGCTCGTGACGACGCTCGTGCTGACGCCGATCATGACCTACTGGGTCCTCCCCTGGGTCACCCGCGCTCTGCGCAGCTGGCTCGCCCGCTAACCAGGCACACGACTGCGCCTCGCCTGGGGAACAGGGAACGGCGAGGCGCAGTCGTGCTGGGGCGTTACTCAGCGACCGCCGTGCGTCGACGAGCGATGAACAGGGCGATTATGCCCAGCATGAGCAGCAGCATGGCCAACCCGATGATGCTCCACGCGATGGTCGCGCCGGTGACGGCGAGATCAGGCGTCTCGGGCTTATCGGGTGTGTCGCACGCGTCCGCGCTGTCGCCCAGATCGTTGTGGTCGATCCCGGCGGTGTTTGCGAACCCGCCGGGCTCACCGCTTCCGGGCTCGGGGCAGGTGTACGTCGACGGGTTGTCCGCGTTCTCGTCCACAGTGGCGATGACCCTCACCTGGTAGGTGTGCGCCCCACCCGCAGCCAGAGCCACGCCCGAGGCGATGACGTTGGATGCGTCACCTTCCGCACCCTGACCTGTCCAGCCGTCGGCGACGGTCACGCCCTCGGGTGCGCTGGTCACCTGGGAAGCGGTGACCTCGAGGCCGGCACCGAAGCGCAGACGGTCGGTCAGCGTGTAGTCGCCCTGGGCTGCGCCGTCGTTGATCGCAGTGATCTCGTACGTCACTGTCCATGCACCATTCGCACCCTTGACCGGGTCGCCCACGATCCTCTTGGTGATGTCGATTGACGGAAGCGGTGCGCAGTCCGTGTCGGTCTGCGTCCCACCCGCGTCGTCGGTCAGGGTGGCTGCGTTGTTCAGGCCCTGCTCGATCGAGTTCGATCCCGCCGGTGCGGTGCAGGCCGGCGAACCGGTGCCGTCCGCGCCGATGTCACCAGGTGCGAAGTACAACGGCACATCAGCGATCACCGTGACCCGGTAGACGTGCGGGGCATACCCGTCGTCGTCCAGACCTGCGATGGTCACATCCGTTGCGATCCGCTGGTTCGCGTCCCCATCGAAGGCCGAGTCGATCTCGACACCTTCAGGGCCCGTGACCGATACGGAGTCAACCGCGATGACCGGCGCGAAGAGGAACTCGTCGTCCAGGTCGTACCCGGTCGGCTCAGGGCCGACGTTACCGACGGTCAGGTCGTAGACGACTTCCCACTGTCCGTCACCGATCGGGTTCGCCGAGACGAGCGCCTTGTCCAGCGTCGGCTTGTTCGGAGGGATGCACTCGTCATCCGTGCCCTCCAGACCGTTCCAGCCCACCGTGGCGACGTTGTTCAAACCGCCGGGCACTGTGCTGCCGTCTTCGGTCGTGCAGCTGCCCACGACAGGGATCGTCACACCAGCCAGATCAGCGGCATACCGCACCGTGACCAGGTACGTGTGCGTGACCGCTGCACTGTCGGCGCCTGCGATCGGCTGCCCGCTCACGATACGGATGTCATCGAGGCCGTTGAAGCCCTCGTTGACTCCGACCGCGTCCGGCGCATCCGTCGTGACGCCCTGGATGCCACGGATCTCGATGCCCTCGCCGGGAGCGAGCGCGTCGTCCAGGTCGTAGACACCAGCCGCAGGACCGGAGTTCGTCACCGTGAGCTCGTAGGTCGCGTCGTACACGCCCGCCTCACCGTCGACCGGTACCACCGCGCCCGAGAGGGACTTGGTGATCTCGATAAGCGGCAGCTCACCACATGCAGCGTCATCCCGCTCCTCACCGTTGTGAGTCAGTGTCGCCGTGTTGGCAAGCCCACCGTCCTCAGCAGGAGCCGGGCACTGGAGAGCATCCGGTGTGACGACTTCCTGATCGAGCGAGACGACCGTCTGGACGCGGTAGGTGTGCGAGGCACCGGCGTCGAGCGTGATCCCGGTGACGATCACGTTCTCCGCAGAGCCCTCTGCACCCTGACCGGTCCAGTCTGCGTTGGTCACGACACCCTCGGGTGCCGAGATCACGTCGACCGCACCGATGACGATGTCCTCGCCGTACTGCAGATCGTCGCTGAGGTCGTAGTCGCCCGCAGCCTGCCCACTGTTCGTGACGACCAGGTCGTAAGCGACCGTCCACGTCCCGTCACCGTTCGGTGTCGGGCTGCCCTCGACGAGGTCTTTGACGATCTCGATCACCGGCAGCGTCGGGCAGACGTCGTCCTTGGAAGGGATGCCGTTGCTGGTCAGCGTGGTGGAGTTGCCCAGCCCGCCGTTCTCACCAGAGCCCGCCGGGGCACACACCAAAGCCGAAGGATCGATCGTGTCCTCATCGAGTTCGACGACCGTCTCAACCTGGTACGTGTGGCTCTCGCCCACTTCGAGGCGCACACCTTCGGCGATGAGGTTCTCCGTGTCGGAGTCCTCCGCGCCCAGGCCCGTCCACGAGTCCAGCGCCGCCACACCCTCGGGTGTGGTGATCACGTCAGCGGAGACGAGCTCGACATCGCCACCGAAGTGGAGGCGGTCGGTCACGTCGTAATCTGCCGCGGCAGCGCCAACGTGCGTGGCCACGATGTCGTAAACGACCGTCCAGGTTCCGTCACCATTCGGCGTCGGGCCCTCGGAGACCGTCTTGTCCACCGTCACCACACCGACCGCGACACATGCTCGGTCGTCGTCGGTCAGATCGTTGTGCTCGATGGCTGCGGCGTTCGACAGCCCCCCTGCGCCACCTTCGAGTGCAGAGCACTCGGTGATCACCGGGGCGCCTTCGCTGCCCGCAGCGAGACCGATGACGACCTCCACCTGGTAGGTGTGCGTTCCACCGGCGGGCAGAATCACACCCGTCGCGATGATGTTCTCATCAGCACCTTCGGCACCCAGACCCGTCCAGGAATCAGACGTAGTCACGCCCTCCGGAGCAGTGACGATCGCACCCGAGATGACCTCGAGGTCACCATCGGCGGTCATCCGGTCGGTGACTTCGTACTCGCCATCGGCGTGACCGGTGTTGGTCGCGACGACGTCGTATGTCACCGTCCAGGTGCCGTCACCGTTCGGCGTCGGACCTGCCGACACCGTCTTGTCGATGCCGATAGACGGCGGAGTCGCACAAGCCTGATCGTCTTCCACCTCACCGTTCACCTTCGTGAGCTGCGAGGTGTTGTTGAATGCAGTGTCGGTGTCGGTGCCTGGCTGTCCGCACTGAGTGGCCGGCAAGTCGCCCGTGACCGGGTCGAGCGCCAACGGCACATCGGCGATGACGGTCAGCACGTAGTTGTGCGCCGAGTATCCCTCATCGTCGTTGCCCAGCAGCAGCACATCCGCAGCGACGCGCAGGTTGCCCTGCCCATCCCACGCGGGTTCGGCCAGCGTGACCCCATCGGGCGCCGATGTCACAGATGCCGAGACGATATCCACCTGATCGGTGAAGTGCAGTTCGTCATCCAGTGTGTACGACGTGGTCAGGTTCGACACGTTGCTCACATCGAGACCGTAGACGATCTCCCACTGGCCGTCGCCGATCGGAGCGGCGGAGATGATCGACTTCGTGTGTGTCGGGTCACCGTCCATCTCGAATCCGGCGGGGTCGCAGTTGATCGTCGGAAGAATCTGCGAGTCAGCAGGGGTGTCTGCCGTCGCGCACGCCGTGTTCACCACGCCGCTGCCTGCCGAGGCATCTGCGATGATCTCGAACTCATGGCTCTCGGATGCACCGGGGGCCAGCTCATCGATCACGAACGAACCCAGCTCGGGCTGCTTGTCATCGGATACCTCGATGCCTGTGAGCGTGCCCTGGCCGGTGTTCTCAACAACAATCCGATACCGGATCGTGTCACCCGGCCGGAACGTCGGGTAATCCTCGACGACATTCGCATCGCGCCATTCACCGTCGCTGTCCAGCACGTACTTCTTCAGCGATGCCGAGTAGTAGTTCGCGATCTCGATCTGAGCAGAGGTGCGCATCACGAGCTCAGTGTGCTCGGCACGCGCCTGAGCACGGTTGACGAGCGTGTCACCGCCGATCACACCGTTGGTTACCACCCCAACGACGAACTGCTGGGTGGCGCCAGGCTGCAGCGCTCCACCAATTACACGTACCGCCGTGGCATCTGCCGTGAACTCGGTCGTCCATCCGACTGTGTTTCCGGCGATGTCTCCCGCGGAACCGTTGGAGGCATCCGCCGGGTCATCGATCAATGTCACCGGATCCGCGGTCGTGTAATAAACGGTCGCGTCCGGAGCCGTGACTCCGGTAAGGGAGTAGTCGCCGGTGAAGGAAGTACCGCGCTCGTCACCGACGTACGGAAGGATGTCGATCGTGTCAGTGAAAGACTGCGGCAGTGGGTCGTACGACCGCAGGGTCACAGTCCAAGAGCCTTCACCGACTCCATCACCGTTGAGGTTCGGGATGAATGCCATGTCGGCGCTCTTGCCGATCGTCGTGCGACCGTCGGTGCTCGTGGTCACCTGAGCTTCTTCGGGCTCCGTAGTGATGCCCGAACTCAGGGCGTACACGGAGTTGACGAGCGCCTGTCCGGGCTGTGCCGACGGGGCGAGAGCAGCACGATAGGTCAATGCGTGCTTCGCGTTCGTCGTGACGCCATCCAGCGTCCAGGTGAGGGTCTGAGCGCTCGCATCCCCTGTGACCACCGGTTCAGGACTGGCAGACCCGGGCACATAGGTGAGACCGGCGGGGAGAGTATCGATCAGTTGGAAGCCGTCGACTGTCGCGGGAACGTCGCCCTCACCGACCGCAGCGTATTCGAGTGTGTAGGTCGCCTCGTCGCCGACTGCGAGCACCGCACGATCCACCGACTTATCAACGATGGGGCGCGTGACCGTGATGCGCACAAGGTCGCGGGACCCGGACGTACCGGGGTAGCGGAGAGCCTGGGCGTCCGGCGGAATCGTCGAAGGATCAGGGTCAGGGTGGGTGTACCACGGTACCGTCGCACCGATGCGGAAGCTGGCGAACGACCACACGTCCATCCCGGCCGGCGCGTCATCCTTGATGGTCTGCTGCACGATCAGGATGATGTTGCTCAGGGTTGCCGCAAGCGCGTCGCTGACCACGGTGCGGGTGCGAACCGCCTTCACCGTGGAGAGATCAGTGGGAAGCGTCGTCGTCCATCCGCCCGGATCAACAGCGCAGTCACGGGCGAACGACTGCGGGTTGTAGCCCGCGGCGCCCGCGGTCACCCGCGGGTCGTTGCCGACGTAGTAGTAGTAGGTGGCGTTGACCCCACTCGGTTCGAGGTCTTCCCCGGGGCGCACGATGTCGGCTGATGCGAACGTGACGAATTGGGTGTCCAGCGCCTGACACTGCCAGACCACATCCTGCGGGTCCAGTCCGCCGACCCCACCGTAGTTGTTGCCGTAGCTGACGAGCGTTCCCGGGGAGACTCGATAGTTGTAGTCCCAGTTCGACCCCCCGGAGTTGGTGAACCACCGCTGCCATGATGTCGCCCAGGCGCCCGGGCCGGTCCAGGTCTTCTCGGTGGTGTTGTTCGACGCATCGTCGACGAAGGTCACACCCGACGGGGCCGTGTACGTCGCGGCATCCATCGCCAGGGACACCTGCATGGGCGCGGTGGCAGGCTTGGGGGTGCGCACCACGATGCGTCCGCTGGCGATGGCCGAACGGTCGAGCGGGAGCAGGTTGCCCGCCGCATCCTTCGTGGGCACCTGGGCGAGCGAGTAGTCGATGCCGGTCAGCGTCATGAAGTAGACCCCGGGCACCGCCCCCGGAGCCAAGGTGCACGAGTCGACGAACGGAGCCAGCTGCTCTCCCGGGTGATCGCCACCCGACCACGGATGACCGGCATTGTCAGAGACGGTATAGGGCTCGCACACCAGCGCCCGTGAGACGCTGCCCTTGTTGTTCGAGAGCACGAGTCGCACCGTGATGCTGTCTGGGCCGACCTCGCTGCCCGCCAGCAGGTTGAGCGTCCACTGGTAGTCGAGGTCGATCATTGAATCGACGACCTCGCCGCCTCTCCAGTTGCCCGACGACGACCAAGTCATGTCGAGGCCGAAGTCCGCACCGACGATGGGGAGGTCGTCGGGGGCCGCGGTGACACCGTTGATGTCGCCGGTCAGGGACAGCTGCTCACCGTTCGAGCCGGTCACGAGGACAGGAGTCTGAACGGCGACGGCCGTCCCCATCGTTTGAGTGCCGGTGTTGCAGGTGAGCGTCAGCCCGTCCGCCGAGATCGATGAGGCAGGGTCGACGCCGTCAACCAGACAGATCCCCGGCAGCTCCTGGAACGAGCCGCCGCCCGCGACAACGGTGAAGGTCACGTTGTCGACCAGATCATTGGAAGGTGCCGGTTGATCATCATTCACGTTCACTCGCCACTCGGCAGTAACAACGGAACCAGGGCTGGGCTCGGCCGGTGTATCAGCCGCCCACTCTGCAGTGATTTGATACACCGGGGCCGCCGCAGCAGGGAAAGCCGGCAGCAAGGCGAAGATCAACCCGGCCACGGTCGCAATGACCGCCGTCCCCTTCGAGCGCGTGCGAACGGTCGCTGATGTGCCGACCGCTCTCATTCCTGAGATGTCCTGTCTTCTAAACCAATTCACTGTGCTCTCCCTCGCATTGAAATGCGGTCCCGGTCTGTCAGGCAAGTGACTGATCCACGCGCGCGACCGCGTGGTCGCCGAATTGAGATCGATTGCCCCCCTTGATACTTTCTATGGGACGTGCCGAGTTCCTGCCATGGACCCTCAAAGGTTTGGGCCCTGATTTAGGCCCTCGTCAGAGCAAGCCGCGTCGCCGTGCGACGGTGACGGCACTCGTCCGGTCAGTGACACCGAGTTTGCGATAGAGAGAGCCCGCCTGATTCTTGACTGTCTTCACTGCCACAGACAGCCGTGCTGCCACCTCGGCGAGGGTGAGGCCCTCCGCAAGTTCTTTAAGCACGACGTGCTCGCGAGTAGTCAGTTGTGGCGCAACGCCAGGGTCGTTAAAGACCTCGGTTCGACCTTCTATCAGGAGGCGGAGATCCAAGCATCCGGCCGACAACGCCAGAAAATCGGATCGCAGCATCATCGCAAACGGCGTTCGGAGTCCTGTGCCGAACGCCCTCTGTACGGCACTCTCAAACCTCTGCAGGGCGGTCTCGCAGTCGCCGAGCCTTCGTGCCGCGGAGGCAGCGATGAGGAAGAGGTGAGCGCGATCAACCAAAGGAAGATCATCATGCAGCCGCCCATCCGCAAATGACAGCGCCTGATCTGACCGGCCAGACAACAGCAACGCGCGCGCCCGTGCGACCGCAGAACGAGGGTGACTGCTGTTCTGGTTCGTGCTCAGGAGCATACGCGCCTCACTACCCCGACCGATCGCCATGAGCAGCTCTGCTTCGAGCGCGTCCAGCATGGCCGCCAGTGCAGGGCTGATCGGTGGATGCCCCGCTCTCTGTCTGCGCTGTTCGCGGAGGCCGGTAAGAGCGACGTGCGCACCGAGGCGCTGCCATTGTGCACGTGCGAGAGCATGCGCAATGAGCGGCCAGTGTTCAGCGCTTGCCCAGTGGGATTGTGCTCGCCCAAGCTGCTTTTCCGCACCGTCTGGGTCGAAGTCTTCAAGGCTAATCAACGCATCACTCAGATGAGCAGAAACGCCGTGGAGGCTATCGACATCGAGCAGTGTCGCATCCCGCACCTGGTCAAGCTCTGCGCGAGCTGCGTGAATGTAGCCGCGGCTCGCTTGTAAGAGCGCGCGAAGCGGCACGAGCCCGAGCGCCTCATCGCTCATCCGCTTACTTGCGCCGTTCACGGCATCGATACCCAGCATCCTTGCCGCGTCTTCGATGCGATCGAGGTGGAGATAGGTAATCGACAACTGCGCCTCAATCACCTCGTTACTGTGAACCAGTTCCCCTTCCGGGTCCTCGACGCTCATCAACATGCGATGCAGTTTTTGCGCCGCGCGAGGGACGCGTTCGTGTCTGCCCGCCAGCCTCAACGAGACGACGAGGGCGCTCTGTATCCACAGGTCATCCGGACGAGGACGGCGAGCAGGCGGATTGTCGTGCGCCTCGCATAAGGAAATGACGGAGAGAAAATATCTCACTGCCCTCGTGATGCCGCCGTGGATGTAGCACTCCAACGCGGCGAGAAACATCAACAGGGGTTCGCCCTGTAGTTTCTGCTCCGGCACGGAGAGCAGAAGCTTACGCGCACAGCCGAGATCGTCCCGTCCAATGAGATCTCGGCGGAGATAACGACTCGCGCGGGCCCAATCCTCAGCGCGAACAGCAGCCTCAAAGGCGCGCATGCCCTCACCATGCTGTTCGTACCATTGAGCCAAACGTCGATAAGTCGCCGCCATCTCTTTAGCCTGCATCCGTCTGAAGTCACGGCGTAGCGCCCCGCGAATCGTCGGGTTCATTCGAAAGACGGACTGCGGTCCGGCAGACCAAGTACCAAGGCCCCGAAGTTCCATCTCGTCCAGCACCCCAAAGTGCTCCGCATCCGCACCGAGAAACTCGGCTTGCTCAACTGTGAACGAGTCAGCGACCGATGTCAGCAACAGGAGCGGAAATCCGGGCTGTGTTGAGAGATCATGCATCAGCCGGTGGTTAACGAACGCCACCCCTGCACGTGTCCAGTCCGGAGCCGATTGCTCACCGCATCCGCTCGTCAGCATTTCTTTCACGGCCACGGGCCAGCCTGCCGATACCGCCAACAAGCTCGCCGCTTGAGCCGCGGTAATTTGCACGCGCAAACGCTCCGCCAGCGTCGCGACGTCGTCATGATCGAAGCCCAACGCATTCAGGTCGATCACCAACGGTTCAATCCCATACTCGCTCACGTGGGTATCAAATGCTGGCCAGCGGCGAGTCCCGACTACCAAGCGCAGATTGTCGGTGTGACGCAGCAACCGGAGGAGATCTCGCTCCACCGTGTCGTCGAGGAGACGTTCATAGGAGTCCACCACAAGAGTGATCGGCGCAGGAAGCGATTCGAACACGTTGAGCAACGCCGCGGGCAGCGTATCGACCTCAATCGCACCGAATCGGAAGATCGACCCCGATTCGCAAGCGCCCACCAGTCCCAGCACCACCCGCCAGAATGACAGCCGTTCGTTCGAGACTTCATCCACGGTCACCCAGATGAGCGCGCTCGCAGTGGTTTCCTTTCTCCGCGCCCAGCTCGCAAGCAGAGTGGTCTTGCCATACCCGTATCCTCCGTGCACAACTCGAAGCGGCAGATGATCAGCGGCCGCCAACCGCTCATCCAGTCGCGCCCGACCGAGATGCACGGCCGGCAGACGAGGCACCCCAAGGCGACGAGCAGACCCGGAAACCACTTCGGCCCCCGCGCTTTCGAGTGACATGCCTTTCGACTCTCTGCCGCTCCCCAATTTCGCTACCTCGCATCTCTCATCTCGGCTTGTAAAAAGTCCGGTGCGGCAATTCCGAAGGGGGAGGAATCGAATCTGCCGCACCGGCTCCTGCCTGAACGAGCTCTCGGTGGCCGTCTATCCCAGCCGGCCACCGAGCGCGCTCACTCAGAGGTTTCCATTGCCTTCCGGCGACGGCGCACCAGCGCAAGTGCCAGGAGGAGAAGTCCTGCACCCAGCAAACCGCCAGCCAAGATGACGGGCTGCGGATCAGACTCTGCGCCAGTCGCCGCGAGGCCGCCGGAAGGAGAATTCGACGACGGAAGCTCCGCCGCAGGTTTCTCGACCGGCGGCTCCACAACCGGCGGCTCCACAACCGGCGGCTCCACAACCGGCGGCTCCACAACCGGCGGCTCCACAACCCCGGCTGATGTCACCGCTGTTGAAGAATCCGACGTGACCTGGTTCCCGTCGGGCGCCGTGGCGCTCGAGGTCGCCGTGTTTTCCACATGACCGGCGGCCGCATCCGACTCCGTCACCGTGTACGGCTCGCTGGACACTTGAACCTTCTGTCCCGGGGCGAGCGACCCGGTCATCGGGATACCCGTGACCTTCGCGTCGTCGACGGTCACATCGATGAGGGTCACGTTTCCGGTGTTCTCCAGCTCGAAGCCGTACCTGATCTGCTCGCCGGGGTTAGCCAGGCCATCGCCGTTGCGATCCAGCAACTCAGCGGTCTTTACGATCGCGAGTTCCGGCACAGCAGTCAGCTCGATCAAGGCCGTAGCCTCCGCCTCCTGCGCGAGACCACGAACCGGAGTGCTCGTGAACGTCGCCGTATTGACGACTTCGCCCGCGTCGACATCGGCCTGCGAAAGCGAGTACGAGGCAGTCCCCGTGATCGCCTGACCAGGCGCAAGCATCCCGGCCTCCACCGGCCAGTCTTCGAAGACGATGTCCGATACCCCATCGAGATGGTCGGCGATCGCGATCGCCGACTGCGTCACGTTCCCGGTGTTCTCGATCACGAAGGTGAAGGTCGCAGTGTCTCCCGCAACTGGGCGGTCGTTGTTCCCGTCGAGGTCACCGGTCTTGGAGAACGAGATCGAAGCGGCAGCGGGGATGATCACATCGACTGCGTCCGTCGCCGTGAACTCCACGCCTGCGGCATCCAGCCCCGAAGCGATGGCCGTGTTCGACACCGTTCCGCGGTCGATGTCTTCCTGGGTGACCACGTAGATCGCCTCAGCGATGACGGACTCTCCACTGCGGAGCACCCCGGCAGCTGCGGGCCAGTCGTACTCGATCACCGAGAGCCCCTCGAGGGCATCATCGATCGCCACGTCGTTCAGCGTGACGTTGCCGGTGTTCTCGACCTGGAAGGCGTAAGCGACCTGATCGCCGGCCAAGACAGTGCCGCTGACGTCGAGCATCGCATCCTTGGAGAGAACGATCCCTGCTTCGGCGGGAAGCGCGAGATCGGCCGATGAGGTCGCGGTGGCCTGCTCGCCACCACCCGACAGCGCAGTCACCGTCGCGGTGTTCGCGACTGTGCCGTTGTCAATGTCCTCGGAGGTGAGGGTGTATGACGCGATGGCTGTGACGCTCTCCCCCGCACCGAGTCGGCCCGGTAACGACGGCCAGCCGTCCGGGAAGGTGAGCTCAGACAGGCCCGACTTCGGGTCGTCGAGAACGATCCCCGATAGCGGACCGCTGCCGGTGTTCGCGATGAGGAGCTCATAGTCGATCACGTCGCCCGGCTGCGGGTCGAGTGGATCGCCTGGCTCGCGCAATGTCGCCGATTTGGTCAGGGCGATCCGGTCGATCTGATCCACGTCGCTCCCAGTGCCGGTCAGCGTTGCATCCGGGAAAGCAGGATCCGGTGCTTGGGCGGTCACGGTGTTCGACAGGGACGTGGCCGTCGTGTCTGCGGGGACACGCACCGTCACCGTCACGGTCACGGACCCTGCTGCTGCCAGTGCCGCAACATTCCAGGTCACGGTTCCATCCGCGTGCGTACCTTCGTCGGATGCAGAGACGAACTCAACATCCGCGGGCAGCGTGTCCACGATCTGCAGATCGGAGACGTCTTCGCCGATCAGCTCGTTCGTGACCGTGATGGTGTAGGTCGTCTCCTGTCCCGGCACGAGCGCGGCCAGTCCATCATCCTTGCTCGTCGTCAGCCCACCTGCTGCCGCCGGCTGAGCGAGGATCGTGATCGCGTCGCTGTTGTTGCCCGGCACCGGGTCGAACATGGAACTGGAGGCGGCGACGGTCAGTGTCACGCCGTTGGTGCGCACGATCACGGGGATGTCCATCGACACCGACTCGCCATCGGCGATCGGGCCAGGAAGAACGCACTCCAGGGTGGCGGGTCCGTCGACGGGAGCCGTTACCCCCTCGGTGGTGCAGGTCCAGTCTCCGAACTCGAGCCCGGTGATCTCGATGCCTGCGGGCACGCTCACGGTCACCCTCGAGGAGGCGTCCGTTCCGGAGAGATTCGACACCGTGAAGGGCAGCACCGCCGGTCGGTCGAGCTGCACGTCGACCGGCGCAGTCGCGGTCACTTCCAGGTCAGCGGCTTCAATCACGACACAGACCGGACTCGGCTCACTCACCGGCACATTCAACGCCGCCGTGGCGATCGAATTGCAGGCCCGCTCTCCGGCCGAGGGATCACCCAGCACGTTCGCCGTGTAGACGAACGAAGCGGATGCACCTGGGGCGAGAGGACTGGTCACCGCAGCCCGGATCGACGCGGCGTCCGCAGCAGTGGTTCCCCAGTCGTCGTCGCAGCCGGCAGGCCCGCCCGCGTACACCTCGGAGCGGCACGGGTCCGTCGACGAGGAGTATGTCAGCGCGAGGTTCGGCGAGACAGCGGAGACGGCCGCCACTGACTCGGAGAACTGCGATCCGCGCGCGGTCGCGGCGCTGCCGCTGCTGATGCCGGTATCGCTCGGGTAAGGGAGCACGTCGTACGCCACAATGTTCGACAGTGGCGTGGTGCCGTTGTTTCGCAGCGTCACACGGTAGGTGATATCCGTCGAGACCGGCGAAACAGCAACAGCCGGAGAGGTATCAGCAACCCAGTCGCAGCCATCGACCGCATCCGTGTTCACCCTGCAGATCTCTTTGATCGTACTGAGCATGGACGACGCACCGACGGTGACCGAGGCGGCACCTGCAGCGAAGTATTCCGACGTCACGTCGTCTCCGTCGATGTCGGTCACATCGAGGTATCGCTGCGGGTTGTTTCCGCCACCCCACGTCGAGGAATACCCGGGGTAAGAGTTGGTCGCGTCACCGACGACTCCGTGTGCCACACCGACGCTGCCGGCTGCTGCGGAGGCCGACGGCGCTGCCTGAACCAGAAGATCGGGCCATCGCGCGTTCATTCCCCACTTCGTGCCTTCAGGCCAGTGCACGTACAGCGCTTGTCGCTGCTGCCCGCCGTAGGTCACGGTCTTCGTCGTGAAACTGGCCCCGGCCGGCGCCCCGGCCGCAATGCTCCAGGAGTCTTCCACAATGTTCCACTGATACGGCGCGATGAACAGGTACTGCGGTTCAATCGCCGCCTCCGACTCCATGCTGCTGGTGACGCCGTTTACACGGTAGTCCACGGGCACCCCCGCGACCGGGTTGCCGGTTCCCGTGAGAGTTGCTGCGATGCTGGCCGTGAAGTTCGCCGGACGCGGAGTGATGATCACGGTGGAGGTCGCCGACCCCTCACTCACGTCAGCGAGAGCGCTGCCGGGGTACGTCATGACGGCGGAAGCGGTATTGCTTCGCTCCCAGCCCGCAGCGGGTGCCTCCCCCACAGTCTCGTATCGCAGTGCTGCTGTCCAGAGCGTGCTGAGCGGCTGCGATGCCTGCTCCTTGTTGGGGCCCGCGAGGGTCGGGCTCGTGATGGTCACTGATGCGACTTCGCGTCCCGCGGGGACGTTGTACGTTCCCTGAGCGGTTCCCGCTGTCCCGTCGTCGAGGGCGTAGTCGATTCGGCCGTTCTCGGCGAAGATCTGGTAGACGCGGATGTTCTCGATCTCGTCGAGGTTCTCGTCGGTGATGACAGCGACGCCGGCTGTATTGCCTTTGTTGCCTGCCCGGATGTACCAGCTGTACCGCGAACCGTCGTCCCAGACGATGTTGGGGTTCTGTTGCAGAGTGGACCACTTCTCCACCGGTGTCGCCGCCCCGAACGGGGTGCAGTCAGTGATGTCGTGTGTCACGGCGGTGGACGCCTGCTTGTTCTGTCCGTCGAGGTAGGTGACGTCCGTATCGAACGTCGCCTCGGCGGTCATCATGCACCCGTCGGCGAACAGCGACGAGGGGAACTGCACGGTCACCGTACGGGCGGCGCTGAAGCCGTTCGCGGATCCCCATCCGTCCGCCGCAGCCTGACCGCTCTGAGTCCAGGTCACCGTGCGAGCGACTGCGTCATAGATGCCATCCGGCGATGTCGCGACGAACACGGATCCTTCGGGCAGGTGGAAGGTGTTGGTGTACGACTCTGCACACAGTTTCGACGGTTCCCCATGATTCGCCGTCGTGCGGTACCACATGCAGTCAGAGCCCATGCGCAACACGTAGTCATAGTCGGTGTCGGCGCGCGCGAGCCCCTGTGACGCGAACGTCACCTGGGGTTCCAGAGTCTGAATGTGCCAGGTGATGGCATCTGACGCAGCGTGGGTGGCGCCCGCGTTCGTCGCATCGATCGTCACGGTGCTGGTGATCTGCTCTCCATCGACGAAGAACGACTGTGGCGCGGCGGTGAGACCGCGATTCTGCCAGGTGTAGGCCACGGTGAACGACCCTGTCGTACCGGCGGCGATGGTGCCGAGAGAAACCGTATAACCGTCGGCATTGTTGCCGCCGATCGTCGCGCCCGTAGGGAGCGTGCTCGACGCGTACGTCGCGAAGCGGAACTGACCATAGGTGCGATCCAGCTGCTGCGGATCGATCCGGATGGTCACGTCCTCACACGCAGCGACTGCCCCACAGGAGTAACCGATGTTCAGCGCGAATTTGTCGGTCGGCGCGGTCGTCCCGTATGTCGCCTGCAGTTCGGTGATCGGCGTCGTGAAGTCCAACCCCGAGACGTAATCGACGGTGGCCGACACTATCGCAGGCCCTCCCGGCACCGCCGACGGCACGACCGGCACCGCCATCGCTGCAGCGGGTGTGACGAGGGCGGATGCCACGACGGCGAGCGATGCCAGCACGGATACCAGCCCCCGAGCTCTGCGTGTCGTGGCGCTTCTGCGCAACAGTTTCATCATGGCGCGGTGTTCTCCTGGGGATCGGATTCGGATAGGGGTTGATCATGAACGCTGAGGTCGACGGAGAATTCTTCGTCGGAGCGGACATCGACGAGAACGACTTCTGCGGCGTATGCCTGTCCGTTCTCGCTGTCGCTGATGGTGCACGCGAGCGAAGCGCCCTCAGCGAAGGCATCGAGGGGTTCGCAGGTTACATCAGGGGCGAAACCCAAGCGCGACTCGATGGTTTTCGAAACCGCCGATGCAACGTCGGGGCGCTCGGCAACCGAACAGCCGACCAGAGCGAGAAGGCACGCCGCGACGGCGAGTGCATGTGAGGCGCGCGAAAGCACCATGTGCCCCTCCCCGAAGCTCGTGTGCGGCAGGGCAGCGGGCCCAGCCGCGTCACACGTTAGGCACGCGCGCAACTCGCGGGTGTCTCAGAGCGGCACTCTTGGCTCGAATTCACCCACCTGCTCACCCACCACACTCGAATGCCCCATACTTGCTCTGTGTCCACTCGACTTCTCCTGCAGCTCGCTGCTTTCGCGGCTGTGGAATGCGTCATCGGCATCCTGATAACGGCGCCCAATACGGCGATCGCACTGATCAACCCTCTGCTTTATGCAGTGACAGGCTCGGTATGGATGCTGTTGCCGTTCACAGCGCGAATCTGGAGCCGAGTACCCGGCACGGCGACAGCGGTCGGCGTCATCGCCGGCATCCTGTTGGTTCCGTTCAACGCGCTGGGGATTCTGCTGCCGCTCTCGCTCGCTGGACAGGGACTGCTGTTCGATCTCGTGCTGTGGCGCTCGCGCCAGCCGTCGCCGCTTCGGCTGGGCATCGCCGCGGCACTGACCGGCACAGTGATGGGCTTAGCGTCCCTGCCGGTGATCGATTCTTCCTGGTTCTCGGCGTGGTTCGTGGTCGCGATCGTTGCCTTGCGTTGCGTTGCGACCGTGACATTTACTTTCGTCGCCTCGCTACTGAACCGTCAGCTGCTGCACCGCGGCGTGATGCCGATCCGTTCGAAGGGCACAGACCTGCCACACGCGATCGATCGCGGCTGAAGCGGTCAGTCAGCGGCGGGTGCGGACAATCCCAATACCGCGATCTTAGCGAGGGCGTCGTCGCGGCTGGTCACACCCAGCTTCTGATATGCCGTGCGCAGCTGGGTCTTCACCGTGTTCCTGGATATGTTCAACGCCTGCGCGATCTGCGCGTTGGAGTGCCCGTGGCGCAGCTCGTGAACGACCGCGAGTTCTCTCTTGCTGAGTTGTGGCTGTTGCTCGTGGACGAAAAACGGCGCCGGAATCGGCGCGGAGAGTTGGCTGAGAGCTTGCGCCGCGAACTCCGACCGGTCGCCATCGAACAGCATCCGCATGCGATCGCGCACGTCCTGTGGAAGCAGCATCATCCCACCGTCCTCGCCCGCGATTCGCCCGATCCCGACGACTCGAAGAAGCGCCCGCTTGGCTTCATCGCGCTCTCCGGATTCGAGCATGCACCAGGCCAGGAGGAGCTGTCTCATCCGCACCATCCGGGGCGACGTGCTGCTCGTCAATGACGGATTCGCCAACGCCTTGGCTGCTGCGGGTGCGTCCTGCTGCAGCAGGACGATCTGCGCCCGAACGATGTGCGCAACGGGCGAGTCAACTTTGTCCGACAACCGAGCGGCGACCACGAGGTCGCCGGCGGCAGCGCAGGCGAGCGCTTCCACCAGCGTAAGTTGGTCTGCGTCCATCGGGCTGAGGCGGCGAGACGCCAACTCCGAGGCGCGTACTCGATTGATCTTCGAAATCGCGGTCTCCGCATCGCCGGAGATGACGTCAGCGATGGCATCCAGTGCGATGAGCAGAGGTTTGAACTCGATGGTGTCCAGATGCCTGTTCACTGCGGCGAGGTTCACCCGGGCATCAGCCACATCTCCGCTCCCCAGCGCCCGAACCATCTTCGCCAGGCGGAGCAACACGCCGCTGTACTCGTCGAGGACGAACTCTGGCCACCCCGTGGCCTGCAGCTCTTCGTCCACTTCCTCGAGCACGTCCCACTCACCACGCAGCGCGGCGCGCGCCGCAGCCAGCGAAGCGTGCATGAGGCCACCGCGGCGCTTCCCTCTCGGCATCCGATCCATGATCTCTTCGAGCTCGGCCCATTCGCCGGCCCGGAAGAACGAGACCGCACAGGTGACCATAAGCTCGGCGACCTGGTCTCCGAAGACCTCTTCACCGAGGCGATCGATCATTCGCAGTGCGCGCCGCGCGGCGACAACCGACTGGCGAGTGTTTCCGTCCAGCCGCGCGATCATCGACTCGGCGACGGCCATCGAGGCCTTCTCCGGGGTCACCCGCTGTCCCCCCGCGCGTGAACCGATAACGGCCGCCGCAAAGAACTCCCGCGCCACCCACCGCCGCCCGCGCGCATTCTCGACGAGCGCTCGCCCGGTTGCGAGCATCGGATGGTGCAGTGCGACCGGCAGCGGCACCCGCATCACCAGAGTCTGTGCGCCCGAGCGCAGCAGCACCGTCCCTCCTCTGACCAGCACCTCGCTCGCCAGCGTGTAGTCGCGTGCCAGCAGGGCGTGCGTCAGCGCAGCAGGCAGGTTGTTCTCGTTGCGACGAGTACGAGCGATGATCGCATGCAGGTCGGCGATGTTGCCAGGATATTCCCGTTCGAGCTCTCCCTGGAGCACTTCACTCACGACCGGATGGTATCGGTAACGCTCCACGTCACCGTCGTCGATCCTAGTGAGCAGGCCATCCACCTCCAATCGCCTGATCGTCTTGCTGCGATCGCCAGGCCCGACCAAGGCGGCGGCTTCGGCAAGGGTGAATCCTCCGCCCAGGGAAGTGCGCAACAAGAAGTGACGGGTGCTGTCGTCGAGCTGAGCCAGATACGCGCGCAGGTGGCTGGCGACCACGCGGGATTCGTCGGGTCCATCCCCGGACGTCCCCGCATGGGAAGCCGTCAGCGTGAGTGCTCGCAGAAACAGCGCGTTGCCACCGGATTTTTCAAGCAGATGTTCCGAGGACGGCCTACCGCCGACCAGTTCCACGACCTCGTCCAGAGAGAACGAGAGATCATCGACCGTCAGCACCCGTACGTCTATGGTGAGCCGCACGGCGGCATCTTCAAGGCGCGGTATCGACGCCCGAGACGCCACGATGAAGTCGATCGTCGGAACAGCACGGACGATCTCGAGGATGTCGTCCGCCACGCTGGCGTCTTTGAGCATATGACTGTCATCGACCACGATGACGCTGTCCACGGCGACGGAGCGAAAGGCTTCCACGAGCCTGCGCGTTTGGATGGAGTCCGACGCACTGATCCAGTACCCGGCTGCATCGCGTCCGAGGAACCCGTCCATCACGGTCCTCCAGAATGCGTCACGAGTGGAGATGTGTTCGTCCACGGTCACCCACAGGCCGCGCGCGTCAGGGAGCCTATCGGCGAGCTGCGCAGCTAACACTGTCTTGCCCGCCCCGCCGGGGGCACGCAGCACGGTCAGTGGGGCGAGCGGCAACAGTGGCTCTGTGAGCCTGGTCCGCTGCAGAAGCGATACGGGGATCCGCGGAGCGTTCCGCCTCAGCGCTGGGGGAAATTGTTCGGGCACAACCAATATCCTGGCCTACCTCTAGCGCTGTCAGCGCACGCCGGCCCATCGTGGAATCGCCGAGCTTGAACGTTACCGTGCAGCTCTCACCACCGACGCACAGTCACGCCGTAGCAGTCCCAGCTGTTCCACCCCATCGACGGGGTCAGCGCGGTCAGATCGCCGTGAACCGCCAGGATGCCGCCGACTCCGCGCCGGGCTCCAGAACAACCAGGTCCACGCCGGAGTTGAAGGCATCCGGCGGGCAGGTCATCGGCTCCACGGCGAGGCCGATCCGGCTGTTCGCGGCATCCGCGGGAAGATCGGCCGTGTGCACCTGCACCCAGGGGCAGCTCTCATCCCAGCTCAGCGCCACCCCGCGCCCGTCCGCTGCCACGACGCGCACCTCGGCGGCACCATCGACGCGTGAGAGCTCGGTGAACGCGTGGTCGATGAACACATCACCGATCGCGCGCGCCTCACGGAAATCCCACTCCGGATGCTGCTCGACCTGTTCCACCGCCACCGGGCTCAACCGGTCGGACGTGACCGTGAGAACCTCGGATGCCGGAAGGGTGAGCGTCCAGTCATCGACGCGGCCGGCGCCACCCACCAGGTACGGGTGCGGGCCGGTTCCCCAGGGCGCAGCATCCGTTCCGAGATTGCGTCCCGTGACCGTCTGGGTCAGACCGTCCGCGCCCAGGCGGAACTCGACGGTGACTTCGACACGGAACGGGTACCCGCTCTGCGGCTCGATCACAGCGGCGAGCACGACCCGCTCATCCGAGACACCGCGGTCGGTGCACTCCGCCCAGGCCACGAGACCATGAAGAGCGTGCCCGCGGGCAGGCTCCGTGAGCGGCAACTGATGCGCGCTACCGCGGAAGGTGTACCGGCCATCGACGATTCGGTTCGGCCACGGCGCGAGCGTCGCGCCTCGGTACGCGGGGCGCACCTCATCCGCGTCGAAGGGCACGACGAGGTCGCGGCCCTCGTGGGTGAGCATCCGCAGCGAAGCACCGACACTGGCGATGACCGCCTCATATCCGTGCGCTGAGATGCGTAGCTGACGACCGGATGCCGGGGAAGAATCGTTCATGTATTCGACGATAGCCGCCCGGCTCACAGGCCCTGTGCGAGACGGTAGTACGCCTGGTTCCAGCGCACCTGCTTCTGGAACTCCGGCAGCGTGGTGTCATCGTCGATCACGAGCAGTTCGACCTCGGCCATCTCGGCGAAATCGCGGAAGGCTTCCAGGCCCACCGCCGTCGACATCACCGTGTGGTGGGCCGCGCCGGCCGTCAGCCAGGCAGCGGCACTGGTATTGAAGTCCGGCTGCGGCTTCCAGACTGCTCGCCCCACGGGCAGGTTGGGCAGCGACGCGCGCGGCGCGACGTTCTCGACGACGTTCGCTGTCAGACGGAAGCGGTCGCGCATATCGCTCATCGCGACAACAATCGCCGGCCCCGCGTCGGCCGTGAAGACCAGACGCACCGGGTCATCCTTGCCGCCGATGCCGAGCGGGTGGATCTCTAGGGTCGGCTTCGCCGAGGTCAGCGAAGGCGAAACCTCGAGCATGTGCGCGCCGAGGATGAGCTCGTCGCCGGGCGTCATGTCGTAGGTGTAGTCCTCCATGAGGCTCGCACCACCGGGAAGACCCGCACCCATCACATTCGCGATGCGCACGAGCACCGCGGTCTTCCAGTCGCCTTCGGCGCCGAATCCGTATCCCTCGGCCATCAGACGCTGGACGGCGAGACCGGGCAGCTGCTTCAGGGATCCCAGGTCTTCGAACGAGGTGGTGAAGGCGCCGAATCCGCCCTCCTCAAGGAAGGAGCGCAGACCGATCTCGATCGCCGCGCCGTCACGCAGCGACTGGTGGCGCTCGGCGCCTTTCCGCAGCTCAGGTGCGACTTCGTATAGCTCCTCATACTCGGCAACGAGCGCGTCGATTTCGGACTCGGATGCCGCATCCACAGCATCCGCCAGCTCATTCACACCCCAGGTGTTGACCTGCACGCCAAAGCGCAGTTCTGCCTCGGTCTTGTCACCCTCGGTGACGGCGACGAAGCGCATATTGTCACCGAAACGGGCAAGTTTCAGCGAGCGGGATGCCGCGAACCCGGCCGCTGCGCGCTGCCAGGTGCCGAGCTCCCACTGTACGCGCGGGTCGCTGGCGTGGCCGACGATGGTCTTGCGCGGCACACCGAGCCGCGTCTGGATGTAACCGAACTCACGGTCGCCGTGGGCGGCCTGGTTGAGGTTCATGAAGTCGAAGTCGATGTCCGCCCAGGGCAGTTCTACGTTGGCCTGGGTGTGCAGGTGGGCGAGCGGCTTCCGCAGCGCATCGAGCCCGGCAATCCACATCTTCGCGGGGCTGAAGGTGTGCATCCAGGCGACGAGGCCGATGACGCGGTCGTCGGCATTGGCTTCGAGCGCGGTGCGGCGGATGGCCTCACTGTCGGTGAGGACCGGCTTCCAGACGATCTTCACCGGGACATCGCCGGCCTCATCGAGCAGACGAGCGATCTCCTGTGACTGCTCGGCGACCTGGGCGAGCGTCTCGGGTCCGTACAGGTGCTGGCTACCGGTGAGGAACCAGACCTCGTAGGCGTCGAGAGAGGTATTGAGCGGCGTGCGGGTCATGAGCGTGTCCTTCTCTTCTCAGCTCCGGTCGCAGTTCGTGTCGCTCTGAGAGCGAAATAACCGCATGAAGTGCGACCGGAACGGGGTTATAGCGATTCGACCGCAGCTGCCTCGACGGCGAGGCCAGCGCGGTAGCGGTCAAGGTAGGTGGCGAACCCGGCGACATCGGCAGGATCCGGATCGACGGTGGAGATGGATGCCGCGGCGAACACCTGCTCATCGAGATAGGTGCCGAGGTCCGAGGATTCGGCATGCGACAGGTATGACGCCAGCACGGCGATCCCCCAGGCCCCGCCTTCGGATGCGAGTTCGCCGACCGCGACCGGAGCATCCAGGGCTCCGGCGAGGAATCGCTGCGCGACACCGGCGGTGCGGAACATGCCACCGTGCGCGAACATCCGATCGAGTCGCGCGCCCTCGGACTCGAGCACCTTCATCCCGAGCGCGAGCGTCCCGAACACGCCGTAGAGCTGGGCGCGCATGAAGTTGGCCAGCGTGAAATCGCTGTCGGGGGTGCGCACAAACAGCGGCCGTCCCTCGATCAGACCAGCGATCGGCTCGCCGGCCAGATGGTTATAGGCGATCAGGCCACCGGCATCCGCTTCGCCCTTCAGCGCTTCACGGAAGAGAGCCTCGAAGGCGGCGTCGCTGTCGACCGGCTGGCCGGCGGCCGCCGAGAACTGCGAGAACAGTCCCACCCACGCGGCCAGTTCACTGGCGCCGTTATTGCAGTGGACCATGGCGACGCCGTCTCCGGCGGGGGTGGTGACGAGGTCCAGTTCGTGGTGCACCTTTTCCAGCGGATGCTCGAGCACGACCATCGCGAAGATGCTCGTGCCGGCTGAGACGTTGCCGGTGCGCGGTGCGACGGAGTTCGTCGCCACCATGCCGGTGCCGGCATCGCCCTCCGGCGGACACAGCGGGATGCCGGCGCCGAGCGCTCCGGTCGGATCCAGCAGCCCCGCCCCTTCAGCGGTAAGCGATCCGGCATCCTCACCGGCTGCCAGCACCCGCGGGAACAGGCTCGTCACCGGCGCCGGGAGGCGGTCTGCGGCGAGCGCGTCGTAGGCATCCAGCATCCGCGCGTCGTAATCGCAGGTGGCGGAGTCGATCGGGAACATCCCGGACGCGTCTCCCACACCGAGCACTCTCTCGCCGGTGAGGCGCCAGTGCACATACCCGGCAAGCGTCGTAACGAAGTCGAGGTTCGGCACGTGCGGTTCAGCGTCGACGCCGGCCTGATGCAGATGCGCGATCGACCAGCGCAGCGGGATGTTGACGCCCAGCAGCTCGGTGAGCTCCGCAGCCGCGACAGTGGTGTTGGTGTTGCGCCAGGTGCGGAACGGCACGAGCAGCTCGCCGGCTTGATCGAAGCCGAGGTACCCGTGCATCATCGCCGAAATCCCGATGGCACCGAAGGTATCGGGGCGCACACCGTGACGTGTCTCGGCATCATCGACGAGATCGGCGTAGGCGCTCCGCAACCCCTGCCAGACGTCTTCCAGGGCGTAAGTCCACAGGCCGTCTTCGAGGCTGTTCTCCCACGAGAATGATCCAGTGGCGAGCACTTCGGTGGCGTCCGGCCCGATCAGACAGGCCTTGATGCGGGTGGATCCGAGTTCGATGCCGAGGCTCGTGCGACCTGCGGCGATATCGTCGCGGGCGCTCATCGGCGGTTGTCCGTCGACTGACCGTACACATTCTGGTAGCGGTTGTAGAGACTGTCGATGGCTTCCTGCGGAATCGGGATGAGAGCACCTGCTTCACGGGCGTAGTGCACGGTGCGGGCGACGTCTTCGACCATGACGGCTGCCTTCACGGCATCCTTCGCGTCGGTTCCGATCGTGAAGGGACCGTGGTTCTGCATGAGCACCGCGCGGGAGCGGTGTCCGGTGAGTGTCTCGACGATGCCGCGTCCGATCGAGTCGTCGCCGATGAGCGCGAACGGACCGACCGGGATCGGGCCGCCGAACTCATCCGCCATCGCTGTGATCACGCAGGGGATCTCCTCGCCGCGAGCGGCCCAGGCGACGGCGAAGGTGGAGTGGGTGTGCACGACGCCGCCGACGGCGGGCATGTTGCGGTAGACGTAGGCGTGGGCGGCCGTGTCGCTCGAGGGAGAGCGGTCGCTGCCAGCACTACCGGGGACGACATTGCCGTCGAGATCGCAGAGGATCATGTTCTCAGGAGTGAGGTCGTCGTAGCTGACGCCCGAGGGCTTGATGACGAACAGGTCGGCGCCGGGAACGCGGCCTGAGATGTTGCCACCGGTCCAGACCACCAGACCGTTTCGGACCAGCTCACTGTGCAGGCGGGCGACGTCTGCGCGGACGGCGGCAATGGATGCTTCGACCTCGGGGCCGAAGGCGGGGGCTTCGTTGCTCACGGGAACCTCGTTGGATTGCAGACGGCCACTGTGACCGGTCACGGTCTATGAAATCACGGCGCCAGGTGCGGGTCAAGCCTCCCGTCTCCGCGCGTGCTCGCGCATAACTCCTGCGTGATCGCGTACAACTCGGCGCGTCCTCGCGCACAACTCCTGAACTTCGGTGGCACTGCCGCCTGGGCTCGCCGGAAACATGCGGGTCCCGCGGGGCCCGGTCGGGATTCGGCGGGATTTTTCAGGAGTTATGCGCGGGAAACAGGTGGGGCCGCGACAGAATGGCGCTCGACGAGCACCGGCTCGACCGGCGCGAGCATGGACGCGGATGCCGGAGATGATGCCGCTGCTGTCGCGGCATCCGTCGCACCGGCGGCATTCGTCGCACCCGCGGCATCCTGGGCACCCGCCGCACAGGCCACCCCACCGGTGAGTGCGGCAACCACGCGTCGCGCGAGTTCTTCGAAATCCTGACGAACCGTAGTCAGCTGTGGCCAGTAGAACGCCGCATCCGGGACATCATCGAAGCCGACGATGCTGATGTCGCCCGGCACGGCCACGCCCGCTTCGCGCAGCCCGGTGATCAGTCCGAGCGCCATCTGGTCGTTCGCCGTAAAAACCGCAGTGACGTCGGCCTCCCGCACCACAGCAGCCGCCTCGTATCCCGATCGTGCGGTCCAGTCCCCCGCGATCACGGGTCCGGCCGGCAGTCCTCTCGCCGCGAGCTCAGCAGCGAATCCGTTCGCCCTGGATTCCGCTTCGAGCCAGTCGGCGGGCCCGGCGAGATGCGCAATGCGGGTGTGGCCGGCATCCGCCAGCGCTGCGACGGCGAGCCGCGCGCCAGCCGCCTGGTCAACGGACAATCCGGCCGAGCCTCGCCCCGCCGAGTGCAGGGTGAGCACGGGAATGCCGATGCTTAACTCGTCCAGGGTACGCAGCGTCCGCGCGTGCGGTGCGACGACGACGATTCCTTCGACCCCCTGCGCGACGAGATGGTCGACGGCCGCGACGACCGCGACGGCATCCCCCGAGTCGGCGAAGGCCGCGCTCACCCAGTATCCGGCGTCGCGAGCGGATGCCTCGATAGCGGCGATGCTGCGGGAGGGGCCGTACTGCAGAGCGTCCGAGGCGAGGACGCCGAGCGTGTGCGAGCGCCGAGTGCCCAGCGCCCTGGCAGCGTTGTTCATGCGGTAGCCGAGGTCGACCATCGCCTGGCGCACGCGAGCTTTCGTGCCTGCGGCAACCTCTGGGTGGTCATTCAGCACGCGCGAGACGGTCTGCCGGGAAACACCGGCGAGCGCCGCCACGTCCCGGACGCCGATGGTTCGGGCTGCGCCCGCGCTCAACTCGCTCAACTCGCTCACGCCGACCACTGTACGGCGCTCCAGTCCCACAATCTGACGTTCGACAAGCGCAAATGGCTCGATTCGACGCTCAGATGCAGCAACTTGCGCTTGTCGAACGAACCCCCGAACAGGGGCCTAGCTCACCCCAGCGCGATCGCGCTCCACGAGACGGGAGGAAGAACGACCGTGAGGACACCGGCTGCGAGCGATGCGGTGTCATTCGCGTGCGGAGTGACGCGATCACGCTCCTCGAGGGTGTTCTTGGCGTAGATGTGGGAGTCGCTCAGAGTGTGAGCCTCGAGCACCGAGACGTCGCCGAGCCGGGCGACATCGACTGTGACCGTGATCGGATCCGTCGTGCTGCGGTTCACGAGGAACACCGCGGAGCAACCGGCCTCGGCATCGTGGGTTGCCACGGCATCTACCAGCGGAACCTCGCCGAAACGCGCTGTCTCGTACGTCGGCGAGTCGAGCTTGAGCTCGAGCGATTCGCCCTGCGCCAGGCGCGAGGTGATCGAGAACGGGAAGAACGTGGCCTGCCGCCAAGCGGGACCACCCGGTTCGGTCATGATCGGCGCGATCACATTCACGAGCTGAGCAAGCGAGGCGCTGGTGACACGATCGGCGTGCTTGAGCAGCGAGATCATCAGACCACCGAAGACGACGGCATCCAGCACCGAGTAGCTGTCCTCGAGGATCCGCGGCGCCACCGGCCAGTTCTCGATTCCCGTGATCTTGTCGACACCGTGGTAGCGGTCGATGTACCAGACGTTCCACTCGTCGAAGGAGATGTCGATCCGCTTCGAGCTGCCGCGCACAGCACCGACGTGATCGGCTGTCGCGACGACCGATTCGATGAAGCGATCCATATCGACGCCCGAGGCGAGGAAGGAGTCGATATCGCCGTCCTTCTCTTCGTAGTACGCGTGGCAGGAGATGTAGTCGACATCGTCGTAGGTGTGGCTGAGCACCACGCGCTCCCACTCACCGAAGGTCGGCATGTGAGCTCCGGAGGAACCACACACCACGAGAGTGACGTCGGGGTCGATCTGACGCATCCCCTTCGCCGTCTGCGCGGCGAGCTTGCCGTAGTCGTCGGCCGAACGGTGCCCCAGCTGCCAGGGCCCGTCCATCTCATTGCCGAGGCACCACATCTCCACGGCGAAGGGCTTGTCACGTCCATTGGCCCGGCGACGCTCACTGAGCTCAGTGCCCCCGGGAATATTGGTGTATTCGAGCAGGTCGAGTGCCTCCAGCGTGCCCCGCGTACCCAGGTTGACCGCGAGCATGAGGTCGCTGCCCACCTTCTCCAGCCACGAGGAGAACTCATGCAGTCCGACCTCGTTCGTCTCAGTGGAGTGCCAGGCCAGATCCAGTCGGCGCGGACGCTGCTCCCGCGGCCCGACTGAGTCTTCCCAGCGGAACCCGGAGACGAAGTTTCCACCCGGGTAGCGGATCGTGGAGACTCCGAGTTCGCGGACGAGCGCGATCACGTCCTGCCGGAAGCCCTCGGCATCCGCCGTCTCGTGACCCGGTTCGTAGATGCCGTCGTAGACGTGCCGACCGAGGTGCTCGACGAAGCCGCCGAACAACCTGCGGTGAATGCGTCCCGTGACGAAGTGCGGGTCGATGGTCAGATGCGCTGCCGGCATGCTCTGCTCCTCTGGCTCCTGAAGTACAACGTTGAAATACAACGTTGGAATACAACGTTGTAAATTCTCTCTCCGGAGTATAGCCTTCTCAACCGAGGGGCGGACAACTGCAGTCCCAGAGGCATAGTTCGAGGAAGAAACTGCCATGACCGAGACAAATCGCATGAAGAAGCTGCTCTACAGCCAGCGGCTCGCGCCGTACCTCTTCATCCTGCCGTTCCTGTTGACGCTGCTCATTTTCTGGCTGGTTCCGGTCGGACGATCGGTGATCATGAGCTTCCAGGAAGTCCTGTACGGGCAGGCGACATTCATCGGCACCGCGAACTACGACCGGCTCTGGCGCGACCAGGTCTTCTGGAAGGCCATGTTTAACAGCATCCGCTACATGGTGCTGACACTCGTGATCCTCGTTCCGATCCCGATGATGCTCGCAGCCGTCATCAACTCCCGGGTGGGTAACGGCCGGATCAAGAACTTCTTCAAGTCGTCACTGTTCGTGCCGGCTCTGACATCGGTGGTCGTGGCCGGCATCGTGTTCCGGCTGATGTTCGCTGAGACCGACTCGGGACTGATGAACCAGATCGTCGAGTTCCTCGGGTTCGGCCCGGTGCGCTGGCTCCGGGAGGACCTCACCGGCTTAGCTGCGCTGCTACTTCTTGCCCTGTGGCGCTGGGCGGGCGTCAACACGATGTACTTCCTCGCTGGAATGCAGGCCATCCCCACCGACTACTACGAAGCAGCATCGATCGACGGTGCCAGCAAGATCCAGCAGTTCTTCCACGTGACGCTTCCGGGCCTCAAGCCCACGATCGTCTACGTCACCACCATCAGCGTGTACGGAGGGCTGGCGATGTTCCTGGAGAGTTTCATGCTCTACGCCGGCAACAACTCCCCGAACAATCAGGGCCTCACAATCGTCGGCTACCTCTACCGAAAGGGCATCCAGGAGAACGACCTCGGCTTCGCTTCCGCTGTCGGTGTCGTACTCCTGGTGCTGGTCCTGGCGATCAACCTCACTCAGCTCACCGCCACGGGAACGTTCAAGAAGGAATCGACGCGATGACTCAGCAGACAGCGACGAGATCCGATCGCACCTCCAGCGCCAACGCCTCGCGGCCACGCATGACCCGCAGGACGGCCACGCTCATCCAGAGCGCCTTCCTGATCGTGATCGCACTGATCTCGCTGGTGCCCGTGCTCGGGATTTTCGTCGGCACCTTCCAGGACGGCAACGATGTCATCCGCAACGGCATCTCGTTCTCGATCGACTTCTCCGAACTGAGCCTCGATAACTACACGATGCTCTTCACAGACTCCGGGATGTACTTCCAGTGGTTCTGGAACAGCCTGGTGCTGACCGTCATCCAGGTGGCCGGCACGCTGCTGGTGAGTTCGTTCGTCGCCTATGGATTCGCGATGTACGAGTTCCGCGGCAAGAGCCTGGGTTTCATCCTCGTGATCATCCTGATGACCATCCCCTTCGAGATGCTCATGCTGCCGCTCTACGTGCAGGTCAATGACATCGGCGCAGCGGACCAGTATTGGATCGTCGTGCTGCCGTTCCTCGCGCAGGCGGTGACGATCTTCTTCTTCCGCCAGTACTTCCTGGGTGTGCCCAAGGAGATCCTCGAGGCCGGTCGCGTGGACGGCGTCTCGGAGTTCGGCATCTTCTTCCGTCTCATCGTCCCCATCGCCAAGCCCGCTTTCGCCGCCATGGCGATCCTGAACGGCATGACCATCTGGAACAACTTCCTCTGGCCGCTTCTCGTGCTGCGCTCGCCCGAGAAGTTCCTGCTTCCCATTGGCCTCAACACCCTGCTGACCCCGCACGGAAACAACTACGAGCTGCTGATCATCGGCTCGTTCTTCTCCCTCATCCCGATCCTGATCCTCTTCCTCGCCTTCCAGCGCTTCTTCGTGGCAGGCATGACTGCTGGCTCGGTGAAGGGCTGATCTCAGCAGCATCCTTCCTCCCCCTTTATCCGCAGTACCCCAACACACACAGTCAGGAGCAATATCATGCGAATCCGAAGGATTCTGACCGCAACGATCGCGGCGGGGCTGGCAGTCGGAGCTCTATCCAGCTGCACGAGCGACGACCAATCGGGCGGCGGCGAAGGCGCCGACGGCACCACCACACTAGACATGTGGGTGTTCGCCGAACTCCACGGCCAGGTCTACGAGGAGATGGCCGAGAAGTGGAACGAGGAGAACCCCGATAAGGCGATCGATCTCAACCTCACGGTCTACCCGTACCAGGACATGCACGACAAGCTCCTGCTCGCGGTGAACTCGAACCAGGGACTGCCCGATCTCGCCGACATCGAAGTCGGCAAGTTCGCGAACTTCGTCAAGGGCAGCAACCCGCCGCTCGCCGATCTGACCGAGGCCGCCGCACCCTACGCCGATGACGTGGTGCAGGCCCGGCTCGATCTGTACAGCCGAGACGGCAAGATCTATGGCTACCCGACGCACGTCGGCGCCTTCGTCGCGTTCTACAACACCGAACTGCTCGACAGCGCCGGCATCGACTACACGACGATCAAGACCTGGGATGACTTCGCCGCAGCTGGAACCGAGTACAACCAGGCGACGGACAAGGCCTTCAGCGTTGCAAGCACGGGCGTCTACTTCACCGAGCCACTGGCGATCGCTCAGAACGGCGGACAGCTCTTCGACGATGACGGGCTCGGCGCACCCGCGCTGACCAGCCCCGAGGTCGTCGAGACGATGCAGATGTTCCAGGACATGAAGGAATCGGGCGCGATCTCGACGATCCCCGGCGGCAGCCCGGACAGCGAGGAGGCCTTCGGCGCTATCAACAACGGCGACTACGCGGCCATCGTCTACCCGGCGTGGTACACCTCGCGCTATGTCGACTACATGCCCGAGCTGGCCGGCAAGATCGCGATCGCTCCCGCACCGCAGATCGAGGGCGCCGAAGTCCTCACGATCGGTGGCGGCGGCACCGGCACCTCGGTGATGGCGGCAAGCGAGAACAAGGAACTCGCCAGCGAGTTCCTCGCCTTCACGAAGCTGTCCCTCGACGCCAACGTGGCCGTGTGGGAGGTTCTCGGCTTCGATCCGGTCAACATGTCGGTCTGGGAGGACGAAGCGGTCACGCACAACCCCGACAACAAGTTCAACCAGTACTTCCAGACGAACCTGTTCGACGTGCTGAACTCGGTGAAGGACGGCATCGGCCACTTCCAGTCGTTCTCCAACGAGAACCTGCCCACCGTGGACAATCAGTTCCGGACGGTCACTCTCAACGAGATCTATGAGAGCGGCACCCCAGCTGAAGAAGCCCTCGAGCAGGCGCAGGAAACCGTGCTGAACGAGCTGGGCCAGTAACCCCAAAGGGCCTGAGTCCGGTATTGCACCGGGCTCAGGCCCTCAACGTTCTCCGCTTCAGTAGTCGACTCCGCTTCAGTAGTCGACTCTGCTTCAGTAGTCCACGGGGGCCGGTCCGAGCCGCTCCAGCAGCTCCGCCATGGCGGCATAAGCCCGGTCCCGATAGGCGACCAGCTCGGCAGAGCGCTCGGGCGGAGTTGCGAGGAACCCACGCCCACTCTTCACACCGAGATCACCCTGGGCGACCCGCGTGCGCAGCACCTCCGGCTCGGCGAACCGATCCGGGTATGCACTACCGAGCGAGCCGTAGCAGAACTCGTAGACGTCGAGCCCGGCGATGTCTGCGATCGCGAATGGGCCGAAGAACGGCAGCCGGTAGCCGAACGTCGTCCGCGCGATGGTATCGATCGCCTCGGGGGATGCGACCTGCTCCTCCACGAGGCGCGCCGCTTCGGTGAACAGCGCGTACTGCAGCCGGTTGAGCACGAAACCGGTGACGTCGGGGACCTCGACACCCTGTTTGCCACACTCCTCGAGCACGGTGATGGCCTGATCCACTCGCGAACGATCGGTCCCCGCATGCGGGATGACCTCCACCCCCGGAATGAAGGTGGCGGGATTGCTGAAATGGATGCCGAGAAAAC
This sequence comes from Microbacterium wangyouchuni, assembly GCF_054072595.1. Classification (NCBI taxonomy): domain Bacteria; kingdom Bacillati; phylum Actinomycetota; class Actinomycetes; order Micrococcales; family Microbacteriaceae; genus Microbacterium; species Microbacterium wangyouchuni. The sequence continues at coordinate 457,308 of NZ_JBSVRM010000001.1, read as the reverse complement.
GCTCTGGCAGCACGACGGCTTCCGCGAGGGCGGCGATCGAGATCGTCGAGGTGTTGCTCCCGATCAGGGCGTCGGGCGACGCGACCGTACTGATGCGGCGCAGAGTCTCATGCTTGATCTCGAGAACCTCCGGCACAGCCTCCTCGATCAGGTCGGCATTGGCGACGGCCTCCTCGATGGATGCTGCCGGCCGCACGCGCTGCGCGATGATCTCTGCCGCTCCGACAGGGAACAGTCCCTCGTGTTCGAACTTCTCCGCCTCGCGCACGATCCGCTCGTGGCTGCGGGCTGCCTGCTCCGCGGACACATCCGCGAGCACCACATCTCGACCGGAGAGCGCGATCACTTGGGCGATACCACCACCCATATATCCCGAGCCGACGACGGCAACACGTTCACTCATTCTGCTTCCTCTTTCTCGATATCGCTGATGAGTGCCACTTTCGCCGCTGAGCCGGATTCCGGATCGAACCGGAGATCCAGCCACTCGTCGATGAGCTTCTTGGCCAGTTCCGCGCCGATGACACGTGCCCCCAACGTCAGAACCTGAGCGTTGTTGCTGAGTACGGAGCGTTCCACCGAATAGGCATCGTGAGCGGTGACGGCCCGGATTCCGGCGACCTTGTTGGCAGTGATCGCCATGCCCAGCCCCGTGCCGCAGACCAGCAGCGCCCGATCTGCCTCGGCGTCAACGACGCGGCGAGCGGCTTCGGCGGCGATGCGCGGATAGGGGGTGGTGCCCGAAGCATCCACGCCAATGTCGATGATCGACTCGACGCGCTCGTCAGCCTCGAGCATCTCCCGCAGCATCTGCTTGAGCACGTAGCCGGCGTCATCCGCGCCGATGATGATGCGCCATCTGTTCATGTCCGGTTCCTTTCAACCATCGCGGAATGCGCCGTGCGCACGATTACTGCGAACGAGACCGCCCCCGGATCGGGGTGCCCGATGCTGCGCTCGGCGAGGGGACGCGCGCGGCCGCGCTTCGGGGAAAGGGCCGCGGTAGCGTCGGCCGCACGTTCGACCTCCAACGCTCCGGCCGCCAGCGCGTCGATGAGATCGGCGCCCGACTCGATCGCGCTTTTCAGCGTCTGTTCGAAGGGCAGCAGGGCATCGAGCATCGTCTTGTCGCCCAGTTCCGCGCCGCCGAGTTGGACCAGGCGTTCGCGTGCCCGCATCACGGCTTCTGCGACAGCTGCGCCATCGATGGTCGGGGAGCGCTCGAGCACAGCACCGAACTCGGCGAGCGCCGCTCCCCAGAGAGCACCGGAAGTACCGCCGGCCCGATCGGCCCAGGCGTCGCCGGCGGCCTCCAGCAGTTCGCCGATGCCCGCTTCCGGCACGACCCGCTCGGCTGCGGTGCACGTCGCTTCCAGCCCTCTCAGCATCCCGACTCCGTGATCGCCGTCGCCGGCGATGGCATCGAGTGCGCCCAATGCATCGGCCTCGACGGCGATCGCGTCCCTCGCAGCGCCGAGCAAATCCCGCGCGACCGTCGCCGCGTGCACCGACTCCGCGCTCGCCGAGCGCCGCGGGGCTGACTGTTCGGCAGCTCTCCCCGCGAGTGCCCGGCTCCCCGTGGGCGCCTGGCGCCCGTTTTCCTGCACGTCGGGGTACACGGCGGCCTGCCGCACCGGATTGCCGCGAACGAGCGCGGTAGTTCGTGCTGGACTGCACCAGAGTTCTTCGAGCTCATCGTTCAGCCACATCAGCGTGACCGAGACACCGCCCATGTCCAGACTCGTCACCAGGTCGCCGCACAGCGGCGCCACCACCGTGAGACCGTGACGGACGAGTTCCTCATATACGTGCCGGAAGAGGACGAACAATTCCTCCTGCGTCACCGCCCCGAGGCCGTTCACCAGGAGCGCCACGCGATCCGAGGCGCCGTGCGGTCGCTCTTCGAGAAGGGGGTGCAGCAACGTCAGAGCGAGGCGATCGGCGGTCTCGAGGGGGACGTCACGGATGCCCGGTTCACCATGGATGCCGAGACCGATGGACATCATCCCCTCCGGTACCCGGAACAGCGGCTCGGTGGCTCCGGGCAGGGTGCACCCGGAGAACGCGACGCCCAGCGTCCGCGTTCTCGCGTTCGCCGCCAGAGCGAGGCGCTCGACCTCGTCGATCGCATCGCCTCGGGATGCGGATGCCCCGGCGATGCGGAAGACGCAGAGATCTCCAGCGATGCCCCGCCGCTGATCGGCGTGCTCCGCCGGTGCGCTCGCGATGTCGTCCGTCACCAGCACGGTGCGCACGTCCACGCCCCGGGTGCGGAGCCGGCGTTCGGCCTCGCCGAAGTGGATCACGTCGCCGGCGTAGTTCCCATAAGAGAAGAGGATGCCGCCGCCGGCCTCCACCTCGTCCGCCACGCGGATGGCCTGCGCTGTGGACGGCGAGGAGAAGATGTTGCCGCACACCGCTGCAGCGGCGAACCCCTCACCCACCGCCCCGGCGAAGCCGGGATAGTGACCGGAGCCGCCGCCAACAACGACCGCGACCTGTCCAGCAGGAAGAGCCTGGGCACGCGCGACGCCGCCGTCCACGCGCCGGAGGATATCGGAATGCGCCAACACGAGCCCGTCGAGGGACTCAGCGACGAAGACATCCGGGTCTGTGATGATCTTCGTCATCGGCGCACCTGGTCCGTCTGCTGTTCCACGCGGCTGCTCCCCAGCGCATACTCACGTCTGGGCAGAGCCCTGCTGCGCAGATATTCGCGATTCGTCGCACTGACGCTCAATCCGTCACCGCCGTAGTGCTCGACGCAGATGATGCCCTGAAATCCGGCGGCGACCGCTTCGCGCATCGCCCAGCGGTAGTCGATCAGCCCCGATTCCAGCGAGGCCGGAAATGTCGTCACGACGCCCGAGGCGGGGTCCTCATCGCGCAGGTAGTTCTTGACGTGCCAGAAGTTCGTATAGGGCAGCGTCGCGGTGAGCATCTCCCGCCAGTCCTCGATGGGTTCGTGCAGGCGGATCAGATTGCCGATGTCGGGATTGAGCCCGACCGCACGGTTGTCGATCTCCTCCACGAGACGCACCGCCGAAGCAGCCGTACCGAGATAGGTGTGCTCGTACATCTCCAGCGAGACAAGCAGCCCCAGTTCCTCGGCATGCGCGCCGAGCTCCCGGAATCGTCGCACGGCGAGTGCCCGGGCCTCTACGTCGTCGATCCGATCCTCATGACCGCGCGCCGTCCAGAACCACAGCGCCCGGCGCTGCTCGTCGGTCAAGGCTTGATGCAGGCCGAAGGAAACCACCCCGATGCCGAGCTGCGCCGCGGCCTCCAGCGTGCGGTGGCTGTAGGCGAGGTTATCGTCGCCGTGCGCCGCATCGATCACGGAACGACGGATGGCCGACAGCGAGATCGCACGCAGGTCGTGCTCGTCGAGAACTTCCTGAAGCAGGGCGAGATGCGCGGGCCCAAGATCGCCACAGCGCACCCAGGAGTCAGTCAGATCGACACTGTCGAATCCGGCATCCGCCACTTCGCCGAGCGCGCGCGACCACTCGGCACGAAGCGGGTCGTCATTTCCTCCCGGAGGCATGCTCGTGGGAAACGGCAGCATTGCCGCCGCGATCGGCCAGGTGTCGGCAGTGAATGCCATCGTCCATCAACTCCATCGAATCCGGTATCGTGCACGATACACGAAAAACGTTCACGAATGGGGTGCACGAGTCTCAGCCCGAGCGAAGCGAACGAGAGTCGGTCAGGCGGCGGCGCGGTCAGTCCACAGCGATTTCGGCGAGCGAGCGCTCGCGAACACCGGTGAGATGCGCGCGCATGGCCGCCTCGGCAGCGGCGGAGTCGCCCGCGGCGATCGCGTCCCTGATCGCACGATGCTCAGCCACTGTCGCATCGGCGTCGGTGACGCCCCTGCCGGAGAAGAGGCGGAAACGCTGGACGTGTCCCCCCAGGGCGTCGTAGGCATGCAGCAGGAAACGATTGTCGGTTCCCGCAACGATGGCCCGGTGGAACTCACGGTCCGCTTCGTAGTACGCACGGAAGGATTCGAACTGCTCGCCCGCTTGATCTGCGGCTAGCGTGCTCAGCGTCGCGTCAAGCTGCTCGAGCAGCGGTGCGCGCCCTTCCCGTTCAGCAGTTGCCGCCGCGGCGGCCGGTTCCAGAAACAGGCGCGCATCCATGAGCTCGGCGAGCTCATTCGACTCAAGGGCCGGCGCGACACGGTATCCGCGCAATGCGAGTCGTTGAATGAGGCCGGTCGATTCCAGACGGGCCAGCGCCTCGCGAACCGGGCTGCTGGAGACACCGAAATCACGAGCCAGCGCGTCAATGCTCAACGGCGATTCTGGCTCCATATGCCCGTCGATGATGAGACGCAGCAGTTGATCGTGGACGTCATCCACCACCAGCCGAGGACTGATCCGCGCTGGCCGATCAGGTCGAGAAAGCTCGGTCGGCATTGCGCCATCATACGCGGCGCGCGACAGGGGCGCGGTGGCATGGCGGGGCGCGGGAGCAGGTGCCAGCTAAAGTATGGGGAACGCGACGCACCGAGCGCGGGGCAGGACGATGGGTGACTTAATGGGCTCGACGATGCATGACGTCGCGCGCCTGGCGAGCGTTTCGATCAAGACCGTATCGAACGTCATCAACGATCATCCGCATGTCCGTCCCGATACGCGCGATCGAGTACTCGCGGCCATCGCCGAGCTGGACTATCGCCCGAACCTCTCAGCCCGAGGGCTTCGCTCGGGACGAACCGGCGTCATCGGCCTCGCGGTGCCCGCACTTCGGGAGAACTATTTCGCCGAGCTCGCGGACGCGATCATTCGGGCCGCGGATGCCCGGGGCCTCGGCGTTGTTGTTGAACAGACCAGTGGTGATCGCGAGCGCGAGCTGCAAGTCGTCGCAGGCGGGCGTCTGCGCCTGACGGACGGCCTGCTGTTCAGCCCGTTCACCCTGGGCCAGAATGACGTGAAATCGCTGAGCACCGATTTTCCGCTGGTTCTGCTGGGAGAGCGGATCTTCAACGGCCCGACAGACCATGTCGCCATGCACAACACGTCGTCGGCGCGCGCCGCGGTGGAGCATCTCCTCGACATCGGACGCCGCAGAATCGCCGTTATCGGTGCTGAGGTGGAGCGCGGCGACGAGGTCAGCTCGGCGAGTCTGCGCCTGGACGGTTACGTCCTTGCGCTCGAGGGCGCCGGCATTGAGGTCGATCAGTCTCTGATCCGCAGCAGCCCGCACTGGAACCACTCCGCCGGAGCTTCCATGATCCGTGAACTGATCGAAGAGGGCACAGCGTTCGACGCGGTCTTCGCCCTCAACGACACGTTGGGGCTGGGCGCGCTCCGAGCGCTCGGCGAGGCGCGACTCCGTATCCCCGAGGATGTCGCGGTCATCGGCTTCGACAATATCGATGAGGCCAGGTTCTCCCTCCCGTCCATGTCAAGCGTGGACGTGGGCAGTGAGCAGATCGCGGCTACCGCGGTGGATCTGCTCATCGAACGCATCGCCGAGAAGGGATCTCGACGCCCTCCTCGCACCGTCAAGCCCGACTTCCGCATCGTCCGTCGCGAATCCACCGGCTTCCCGGGGACTGGATAGAAGCTCAGCCGCGCGCGCAGCAGATCAGGCGCACTCTTCGGTCTGCTCGGTGATGACCCACTCGGATGCCGGACGCTCCATGACGACTGTCCCGCAATCCCCGCTGGCGAGGTAGGTGACGAACAAAACGGCGTCGCTCGCCGTCTCGGATTGCACGTCGATGGTCACCTCAGCACTCTGATCGAACGCGCGATACAGCTCTGCAGCGACAGTGATCATCTCCTCGCACGTGGAGACCTCAGGGAAACCGTCGCGCTGCATTTCCGCGAGCATCCGAGCGACGAGCTCGGGCGACAGCGGCGCGCACGCAGCATCGAGGTCGGGAACGCGCGAAGCATCGAGCCACGCGAGGAAGCTCGTTGTCGCATCCGTGTCGGGGGAAGATGTCGTCGGGTGCGACGGCGCGGCGGTTGGTGTCGGCGATTCCGAAACCGCCTCCGCCGGCGGCGCCGAATCCTCAATGGCTGGCACCGGTGCGCATCCGCTGATCAGCGCTGCTCCCAGGACGAGCATTCCGATCAGCGGCACCAGGGTCTTCGTCCTCGTCATCCGCCTATTTTGGCAGAGTCCGCGTGCTGCGATGACTCCACGCCTGCCTTCTTCTCACGCCGCAGTCGGTGCAGGAGCGGCTCGGTATAACCATTGGGCTGGCGGGCGCCCTCGATGATCAGTCGTCGGGCCGCATCGAAGGCGAGCCCCGGCCCGTACGCTCCGACCAACGGCTCGTACAGCAGGTCATCCGCGTTCTGCTGGTCAACGACAGGTGCCATCCGGTGCAGGCTCTGGTCGATGTCGTCGACGTCGATCACGCCGTGCACCAGCCAGTTCGCCAGCAGTTGGCTGGAGATACGCAGTGTGGCGCGATCCTCCATCAGTGCGACGCCATGGATGTCGGGAACCTTCGAGCACCCGATGCCCTGATCGATCCAGCGCACGACGTAGCCGAGGATTGACTGCACGTTATTGTCGAGCTCAACCTCGATCGTCTCCGGTGAAAGCGAACCGTCCACCAGCGGAATGTGGAGGATCTCGTCGATGGACTGTGCCGGACGTTCCGCTAGCTCGGCGGCCACCGCGGCTGTGTCGACCTCGTGATAGTGCAGCGCATGCAGGGTTGCCGCGGTAGGCGACGGTACCCACGCCGTCGTCGCTCCGGCCCGCAGCTGCGACGCCTTCTGTTCGAGCATGTCGCGCATGAGGTCGGGCATCGCCCACATCCCCTTGCCGATCTGACCGCGTCCGCGCAGGCCAGAGGCCGTGCCGACGTCGACGTTGGAGCGCTCGTATGCTGCCAGCCATGCTTCATCGCGCATGGCGGCCTTCGGGACCATGACGCCCGCGTTCATGGAGGTGTGCAGCTCATCGCCGGTGCGATCGAGGAAGCCGGTGTTGATGAAGGCGACGCGCTCGCGCGCAGCCTCAATGCAGGCGACGAGGTTGACGGTCGTTCGGCGTTCCTCGTCCATGATGCCGAGTTTCACGCTCGCGTGCGGCAGATCCAGCAGCTTCTCGACCCGTTCGAAGAGCGAGACGGCGAACGCCACCTCTTCTGGTCCATGCATCTTCGGCTTGACGACGTAGACAGATCCGGTGCGAGAGTTTCCGCCCACGGCATCCCCCCGCAGGTCGGCGACCGAGCCGAGGACCGTCATGACCGCGTCGAGGATGCCCTCGGGTATCTCAGCGCCCGACGCATCAAGAACCGCATCGGTAGTCATCAGGTGACCGACGTTGCGCACAAGCAGCAAGGAACGCCCCGACAGCGACACACTGCCGCCATCGGGAGTGGTGAACGTGCGATCGGGATTCATCGTCCGCAGGAACGTCGATCCGTCCTTGGCCACTTCGGCGGTGAGGTCACCGCGCATCAGCGCATGCCAGTTGCGGTAGCCCAGCACCTTGTCTTCGGCATCCACTGCCGCGACCGAGTCTTCGAGGTCCATGATCGTCGTCGTGGCCGATTCGATCGCGATGTCAGCGATCGCGGCCGGGTCAGAGCTGCCGATCGCACTCTCGCGGTCGCGCACGATCTCGACGTGCAATCCGTGATGGACGAGAACGACCGATGCTGGATCTGCCGGGTCGCCGGTGAAGCCGACGAATCCGTCCGGATCGGCAAGAGCGACGGCGCCTGCGGACGCGAGCTGCACCCGCAGCGCTCCGTCTTCGACCCGGTACCCCGTGGCATCGCGGTGCGATCCGCGCTCGAGCGGTGCGACCTGATCGAGCAGCTCGCGCCCGCGCTGAATTGCCGCTGCGCCGCGGGCGGGGTTGTAGCCGCTTCCTGGTGCGAGATCACCATCGGCAGAGATCACATCTGTGCCGTAGAGCGCGTCGTAGAGCGAACCCCACCGCGCGTTGGCGGCGTTGATCGCGAATCGTGCGTTGAGCAGCGGCACCACGAGTTGGGGGCCTGCGATCTGCGCGATCTCCGCATCGACGCCCTCGGTGACGACCGTGACGGATGCCGGAGCCGGCAGCAGATACCCGATCTCTTCCAGGTGGCGGCGATAGTCGGCAGCATCCGGTTGTCCGGGGTTCGCCAAGTGATACGCATCGAGGCTCTGCTGCATCCGGTCACGAACGTCGAGAAGCTCGCGATTGACGGGAGCAAGATCGCGGATGATGTCGGCCACGCCCGCCCAGAACGCGCCCGCGTCGATTCCGGATGCCGGAAGCGCCTCCCTCTCGACGAATTCCGCCAGCGGCAGCATCACCTGAAGGCCAGACCGGTCCACCCGCTGCGCGTTCATCGGGCGACCTCCACGTCGGCACCGAGTTCGGCGAGCAGAGCAAGCGCGATCTCAGCGTCCTGGTCCGGACGCCCACCCGCGATGCCGATTCCACCAATGTGCACACCGGCGAACGAGAGGGGAACGCCACCGGCAACGCTGGTGAGCAGTCCGCCGGTGCCGTGCTCGAGCGCGACGGCGAACTCGGGTGCGATCGCAACGGTGGGCTTGCGGGTCGACGCGGCGGTTGCCGCCTTTCGGCGACTCGTCTCAACGCTGTGCGGTGTGGCGCCATCGGCGCGGCCGAAGGCGACCATTGCCATGGCGGGGTCGGCGACGGTGATCACCGCACGCACGCCCGCGGCGGTCGCAATCTGCATTCCGAGCTCGATCGCGCGGGCTGCGGTGGCATAGGTGACGGCCTGGATGGATGTGTGCGTGGTCATGAGGCTGCCTCTCCCAAGGGTCCGAATACGGCGCCGGGGTTGAAGATGTTCTGAGGGTCAAGGGCGTTCTTGATGCGAATGTTGAGTTCGAGAACGTCCGGGCCGAGGTACGCCGGCAGCCACGGCTGCTTGAGCCGGCCGACCCCGTGCTCGCCGGTGATGGTGCCGCCGAGTGAGATCGCAAGGTCGATGACCTCTCCGTAGGCTGCTTCGGCGCGGGCCTGCTGGTCGAGATCGTTCGGGTCGAACACGATGAGCGGATGCGTGTTGCCATCGCCCGCGTGCGCGATGACGGCGATCAGAACCTCACGCGCGGCAGAGATCTGCTCGAGCCCGGCGACCAGATCACCGAGGCGCGGGAGCGGAACGCCGACGTCTTCGAGCAGCAGCTTGCCCTTCTTCTCTATCGCCGGAATCGCCATTCGGCGGGCGACGACGAATGCCTCGCTCTCGTCGGGATCCGCTGTCATGTAGCACTCGCTCGCGCCGAACTGTTGGCAGATCGCCTCCACCCGTGCGACCTCTTCACTCGCCGCGGCCGGTGACTCGTCGGATTGGATGATGAGCATCGCCGCGGCTTCCCGGTCGAGCCCCATGCGCGTCTCGTCTTCGACGGCATTGATCGAAATGCGATCCATGAGCTCCAGCATCGATGGGCGCATAGTTCGCGTGATCTCCAGCACCGCGTCGGTCGCGCCCGTCAGTGTCGGGAAGGTGGCCACGACCGTGGATGGGGGCCGCTGGGCGGGGACCAGACGGAGGATGATCTCGGTGATGATGCCGAGCGTCCCTTCGCTTCCGACGAACAGCTTGGCGAGGGAGAGCCCAGCGACGTCCTTCAGCCGGGGGCCGCCGAGGGTCACGGCGCGGCCATCGGCGAGGACGACCGTCATGCCGAGCACATAGTCGGTCGTCACGCCGTATTTGACGCAGCAGAGACCGCCGGCGTTGGTTGCGACGTTGCCGCCGATCGAGCAGAACTCGAACGAGGACGGGTCCGGCGGGTACCAGAGGCCGTGGGCTGCGGCGGCCTGCTTCACCTCGGCGTTGAAGGCCCCAGGCTGGACTGTGGCCATCCGGGTTGCGGCGTCGACCTCGATCCGTCGCATCCGATCGAGAGAGACGATCAGCGCACCTTCGACGGCGGAGCTGCCGCCGGAGAGCCCTGAACCGGCGCCGCGCGGCACGATCGCGATGCGATTGCGGGCCGCGATCTGCACGACCTCCTGCACCTGCTCGGTCGTAGTCGGGCGCACGACGGCGAGCGGGACGCCGGCGTTCGGATCAAGGGCCCGATCCCACCGGTAGGCGTCGATGGATGCCGGGTCCGTTATGAGCGCGTCGGCAGGAAGCGCCTGCGCTAGTTCTGGGATCACCGGGTGAGCTGCGGCTGTCATATTGTCTCCATCTGCTCCCGGGCCTTCGCGCCCGTTCGAACCGAGGCTAGCGTTAGATACGTCATAGATGCAAGATAGATACAACATGAATCCCAACGCCCGCTTTGCGCGATAATCTGGAGGCCGAGGCGAAGGAGGTCCGGATGTCCCAGCCGATGTCTGCGTCGGATCAGGTCTACCGACATGTTCGTGAGCTCATCCTCGACGGACAGATCGGCTCCGGTGAGCTGATCACCGAGGGGCAGTTCGTTGAAGCAACCGGCCTCAGCCGCACACCCGTACGCGAAGCTTTTCTGCGGCTCGAGGCCGAGGGGTGGCTGAAGCTCTATCCGAAGCGCGGCGCGCTGGTCGTGCCCGTTCAGCCGGAGGAGAAGGAACAGGTTCTCGAGGCGCGGCAACTCATCGAGACGCACGCGATGACCACCATCGCGGCGAGCGCCGATGCCGCCCAGGCCCTGCGCCGCCAACTACTCGACATCACCGAGCAGATGCGTGTGGCGATGGATGCCGGCGACATCGAGACGTTCACGACACTGGATGCCGAGTTCCACCTCGTGATCGTGAACTCCAGCGGCAACGACATCCTCGCCGACATCTATCGCGGTCTGCGTGACAGGCTTCGGCGCATGACGACGCGGTCGGTCTGGCACGACAAGACGCGGATGCAGGCGATCGTGACCGACCACACGGATCTCGCCGAGATCGTCTCACAACGGGACGTCGCCGCGTTCTCGGAGCGACTCATGGAGCACATGCGATCGATCCACGATCGGGCGCATCGGCGGTAAGAGGTGCCACAGCCGCCTGAGTGCCACTAGACTCGCCGTGATCCTCTGCCCGACTTAGCAGGGACAATCGGCCGTGAACTTGGCCGCTCGTCATCACAACGACCAGCGCCAGGAGAATCATGCCCTTACCCTTTCGACGGATCACCGCCCTCACGCTTCTCATCGCCGCGGCAGCTTTGGCCGGCTGTGCCTCGACTGCCGAGGCCACCCCCGGGGACACCGCTCCTCCCTCCCACGCCGGATATCCGCTCACGATCGACAACTGCGGCACCGAGGTGACGTTCGAGGCCAGACCGGAACGGGTTCTCGCGATCAAGTCAAGCTCTATCGAGATGATGCTCGCGCTCGGCCTCGAGAGCCGAATGATCGGCACAGCATTCCCTGACGGCGCGTACGCCGAAGAATGGGCTGCAGATGGCGCCGATATCCCGTTGATCTCCGAGAAGGTCCCGGGCCAGGAGGCGACGCTGAGCCTCGAACCCGACCTCGTCTATGCGGGGTGGGAGTCGAACGTCACGGCCGACGGCGCCGGGGATCGCGAAACGCTCGCCTCACTCGGAGTGAACACGTTCGTCTCGCCGTCAGCCTGCCAGGAGCCCGACTACCAGCCCGCTCCGCTGACTTTCGATGACGTGTTCGCCGAGATCGAGCAGGTTGGTGCGATCTTCGATGCACCCGATGCTGCGGCCGACCTCGTCGCCGAACTGCAGACCCGACTCGATGCGGTCACCCCCGATGACCGCGGCCTGACCGTGCTCTGGTTCAGCTCCGGCAGTGACACTCCATTCGTCGGCGCGGGCATGGGCGCACCACAGATGATGATGGATGCCGCCGGCCTCACCAACATCGCGGACGACGTCGACGAGACCTGGTCGAGTCTCAGCTGGGAGGTCGTCGTGGACGCGAACCCGGATGTCATCGTGCTGGTCGATTCGGCGTGGGGCTCGACGGAGAAGAAGATCGGCGTCCTCGAGGCGAACCCAGCGACGGCCCAGCTTCCGGCGGTCGTGCACGGTCGGTACCTGATCGTGCCGTTCCCCGCCGGCGAGGCCGGGGTCCGCAACGTCGAGGCCGTCGAGTCCCTGCTCACGCAATTGGAGGCGCTCGATTTGCCGTGACTGCCGTCACCTCGAACCACCCGGATATCGCGTCCGAACCTGGCCGGCGCGATCGGCCTGGTGCGCGCGTCAGCGCCTGGACGGTTGCACTGATCATCGCGCTCGGGCTCTCTGTCGTGGTCAGCGTCACTCTGGGCCCGGCACAGATATCCGCCGGTGAGGTGTGGGGCAGCATCCTGTCTCGTCTCGGAATCGGGGAGTCATCTTTGACGCCGTTGCGCGACGGGATCATCTGGGAGTTGCGGATGCCTCGGGTGCTCGCAGCCGCCGCGGTCGGCGCCGGGCTCGCCGTCTGCGGGGCGATCATGCAGGCGGTGCTGCGCAATCCGCTCGCCGACCCCTACCTGCTTGGCCTCTCGTCCGGGGCATCCTTCGGGGCCGTCCTGGTGATCGTGCTGGGTATCTCGATCGCACTGCCGCTCGCGGCATTCGGCGGCGCGCTGGGCGCATTGGCGCTGACGCTCGTCATGGCCGGCGCGATCGGACGCATGACCGCGTCACGGACGATCCTGGCCGGCGTCGCCGTCTCTGCGGCACTCGGGGCTCTGACCAGCCTGGTGATCTTCTGGAGCGCGACCGGCGACACCTACCGGGAGATCCTCGGGTGGCTGCTCGGGTCGCTGGCAGGGGTCACCTGGCCGATGGCTTTACTTGCACTGTCGGCGATCGTGGTGGTGGGCGGGCCGCTGATGCTGAGCGCCGGCGCCCTGGATGCCTTCGCCTTTGGCGACCGCGCAGCAGCCTCCCTCGGAGTCTCGGTCGAACGGACCCGTTGGATCCTGCTCGGCGCCACGGCACTGCTGACGGGGTGCCTGGTCGCGGTGAGCGGGTCGATCGGCTTCATCGGTCTGGTCGTTCCCCACGCCGTGCGACTAATCGTCGGCGCTCGGCACCGCGTCCTGCTGCCGCTGTCTGCATTGACCGGGGCGATTGTCCTGATCTGGGCCGATACTTTGGCCCGCACGCTCTTCGACCCGAGGGAATTGCCCGTCGGCGTCGTCACGGCGCTCATCGGCGCCCCACTGTTCGGGCTGCTGTTGCTGCGCTCTCGGAGGATCTCATGAGCCGACCCCCCCTTACTTCCGGGCCTCCACTGCGAACCGACGGCGTCTCGTTCAGTCGCGGCGGCCGGATGCTGATCGATGGAATCGACTGCACCGTCGAGGCTGGTTCCCTCACCGCGCTCGTCGGACCCAACGGTGCGGGCAAGTCGACGCTGCTGCATCTGATCGCCGCCGCGGAAGCGCCGACGACGGGCGCGATCGAGCTCGGCGGGACGGATGCTCGCACAATGCGGCGCCGCGCGCGGGCGCGCTACACCGCGCTCGTCGAGCAGCAGGCAGACACCGATCTCGACTTGAGCGTGCTCGATGTCGTCCTTCTCGGGCGCACTCCTCACCTCTCGATGCTCGGAGGGCCGGATCAGGCGGATGCTGAAATCGCCCGTGCGGCACTGCGTCGTGCCGGAGCGGATGCCTTCTCAGAGCGGCGGTTCCAGGAGCTCTCCGGCGGCGAGCGTCAGCGAGTGCTGCTGGCCCGTGCGCTCGCGCAGGAGCCGACACTGTTGCTCATGGACGAGCCGACCAACCACCTCGATATCCACGCGCAGCTGCACACGTTGGGGCTGATGCGGTCGCTGGCCGACGACGGCGTCGCGATTCTCGCGGCGTTGCACGATCTCCCGCTTGCCGCCCGCTACGCCGACCAGGTCATCGTCGTCGACCATGGCCGGGTCGTGGCATCCGGAGCGCCAACTGAAACTCTCACCTCGGAGCTGATCCAACTCGTCTACGGGGTGCGCGCCGATGTCATCCCGCATCCGGTGGACGGCTCACCGTTGATCGCGTTCTCACCGCTGGATACCCAGCCTGTCGAGCCCACCACCGGATTGCCCTCGCCATCCTGGGCGTCGATACACTCGGAGGCATGAGTACTTCGAGCGTCCCCGACCATCTGATCGACCTGTTGGAACGGCCGCTGTACGGTGCCCTGGGCACGGTCGGCCGCGATGACGCCGCGAACGTGAGCCCGATGTGGTTCGAACGCGATGGTGACACCATCCGCTTCACCCACACGAACAAGCGGGCCAAGTACCGCACCCTCCAGCGCAATCCGTCCATGAGTCTGGCGGTGTTCGATTCCGACAATCCGACCCGATACGTCGAGGTGCGCGGGCGCCTCATCGAGATCACAGATGACCCCACCGGCGCGTTCTACCAGCAGCTTGGTCGCCGATATGGCACGCCTGACACGCCTGCGCCGGCGGACAGCGCAGACCGCGTGATCCTCACGATGTCGATCGATCGCGTCATCGGTCGCTAAGGCTGCGACTCGGCTCAGAGCACGCTCGGTGTGGGCTCAGCTCAGCGCGGGGATGACCTCGCGCTCGAACAGCTCGATCCCGGAGCGGTCGTAGGCGGCCTCGGGGAAGTAGTGGATCGCGTAGCCGAGCCCGCGGTTCGACATTTCCTGCAGTCGCTCCACGATCTGTTCCGGAGTGCCCGCGAGACCCTGATCGCCGCGATAGTTCTGCATATATGCGTCCGTGCGGTCGCCGAGGTGGGGAGCGACGCGCGCCTCGATCACGGCGAGCCGTTCGGCCACCTCAGCCTCGGTTTCACCGATCACAGTGTTGAAGTTGGTTGAGCGCACGATCGCGTCGAAGTCCGTTCCGACATCCTTCGTGTGCTGCCGCAGGATCTCGCTCTTGCGAGTGAATTCTTCGGGGTTACCGGCGAAGTTCGTGTAGTTGGCATACTTTGCGGCGATCTTCAGCGTGACCTTTTCTCCACCGCCGGCAATCCACAGCGGGATGCCGTTTTCCTGGAGCGGAAGCGGGCGGACGATCGCCCCGTCGACCTGGTAGAACTTTCCATCCAGAGTGGCCTCGCCCGTCGTCCAGGCTTGGCGCATGATCTGAACCCCCTCGTCGAGGCGGCGGAGTCGGTCACCCACCGAGGGGAACCCGTAGCCATAGGCGCGCCACTCGTGCTCGTACCATCCGCCACCGATGCCCATCTCGGTGCGGCCACCGGAGACGATGTCGACCGTCGCTGCGACCTTCGCAAGGTATGCCGGGTTGCGGTACGTCATACAGGTGCACATCTGTCCAAGGCGGATGCGGCTGGTCGATGCGGCGAATGCCGACATGAGCGTCCAGGCCTCGTGCGTCGCCTCCTCGCTGGGGATGGGGGTCGTGTGGAAGTGGTCATACACCCACAATGATTCCCAGGGTCCGGCATCCGCTGCCTGCGCAAGATCGCGCATCGTCGTCCAGTGATCAGTGGGGTCGATGCCAACGAGATCGAATCGCCAGCCTTGGGGGATGAAGGTTCCGAAGCGCATGCCTGCAGTGTAGCGATCGGCCCGACGTTGGAGGACGCGGCTAGGCTCGCTATCGAGTGGCCGATCGTTTCACAGACTGGAGTTCGCATGACAACGCGTACCAAGCTCAACCTCGGACGTATGGGCTTTTGGCGAGGCGGCCCACTGCTGTCCCCTGAGATTGCGGTGGCTGCAGAACGGTTCGGCTACGGCACCGTCTGGATCGGCGGCTCGCCGGCGGCTGATCTCGCGCTGGCGGGTGAGCTTCTGGATGCGACGTCCGAAGTCAAGATCGCGACTGGAATCGTGAACATCTGGACCGCCCCTGCCGACGAGGTCGCCGCATCATTCCATCGCCTGGAGCAGTCGCATCCGGGTAGGTTCGTTCTCGGCGTCGGCATCGGGCACCGCGAGGCCCAGGGCGACACCTATCAGCGACCGTACTCGGCTCTGGTCGACTACTTGGACGTCCTTGATGCAGAAGGCGTGCCGGCAGATCGTCGGCTGATCTCCGCACTCGGGCCCCGAACGCTGCGCCTCGCGGCTGAGCGCTCAGCAGGTACGCATCCGTATATGACGACACCCACGCACACGCGCTTCGCGCGCGACGTCATCGGCCCTGACTCGCTGATCGCTGCGGAACAGCGGCTCGTCCCCGGTCTCGATACGGATGCTGCGCGAGCCGCCGGCCGCAAGTTCCTGTCCCGCTACCTCGCCCTGTCGAACTACCGTCGCACGCTCGAACAGCATGGCTTCACGGCATCCGATCTCGACGACGGAGCAACCGACGACGCGGTCGATGCGCTCACGCCACACGGCACCGCGGCCGAGCTGGCCGCGGTCGTGCAGGGTCAGCTCGATGCCGGAGCCGATCATGTGTGCGTTCAGATTTTGCCTGCCCAGGAGGACCCGATCCCGACGCTGGAAGAGATCGCCGTGGAAGTTGGCCTTTTCCGATGAGGTGACGGGGCACGTCAGAGCGCGCGAAGCCTCGGCGCCAGATCCCGCTCGAACAGCGTCATGAAGCGTTCCTGGTCGTGGCCGGGGGCATGGAAGACGAGGTGGTTGAAGCCCCAGTCGACGTACTCCCTAACCTGCGCGACGACCTCATCGGGGTCAGTGCCCACGATCCAGCGCTTGGCGACCTGCTCGATCGGAAGGGCATCGGCAGCCTTCTCCATTTCGATCGGGTCGGTGATGTCGTGCTTCTGCTCCTTCGATAGCGACAGCGGCGCCCAGAAACGGGTATTCTCCAACGCGGCCGCGCTCGTCTCCTCATAGGAGATTTTGATCTCGATCATCCGATCGATCTGTTCGAAGCTGCGACCACCCGCTGCTGCTCCTTCCTTGACCGCGGGAACGAGGCTGTCGACATACAGCTCCCGGCCCTTGCCCGAGGTGCAAATGAAACCGTCACCCGCACGCCCGGCGTACTTCGCCACCATCGGGCCCCCCGCGGCGATATACACCGGGACGCCACCCTCGGGAACGTCATAGATGGATGCATCGTGCGTCGAGTAATACTCGCCATCGAAGCTCGTCCGCTCCCCCGTCCACAACGCACGCATCAGGCGGATCGACTCCCGCAGCCGCGCGAAGCGCTCGCGGAACTCCGGCCACTCCTGCTCGCCCGCGCCCTGGAAACCCGTCGCGATCTCGTTCAGCGCCTCACCGGTGCCGACGCCGAGGAAGACGCGCCCCGGGCTCAGGCATCCGAGCGTCGCGAAGGCCTGCGCGATCACCGCAGGGTTGTAACGGAACGTCGGCGTCATGACACTCGTCCCGATCCGGATCCGCTCGGTGCGTGCACCCACCGCCGCCGCCCACGCGATCGAGAACGGCGCATGACCGCCGGTGTAGCGCCACGGCTGGAAATGATCGCTCACCGCGACCGACTCGAAGCCGTGCCGTTCTGCGGCAACAGCAATATCGACCAATTCACGCGGAGCGAACTGCTCAGCGGATGCCTTATAACCCAGTGTCAGCGTCATTGACTGTCTCCTTCGTTTCAGCGGCCACACCGGCAGCTTTATATCCTTCTTCAAACCCGATTCGGTGCGCCTCATCCGCGCCCAGCCGGAACATATCCTTCCCGGAAGATCTCACAATGCTCGAGGCGCCGGGAAGATCGAAATCGCCCACCAGTCGTCCCATGCCTCGGACGACAGCAACGGGGCATCCGCTGACCTTGCCCTTGACCAGGTCGCCGGCAGCAGCCAACTCATCCGCGACACAGGGCAGCGTGACGATGAGCGGCCGACCCGCACTGTCGAGCTCGCCATGCAGCTGATCGAAGACGTGCACTCCCGCCGCGCCGATGGCCACATCGGTCTGCCCATCACGCCACGGGCGCCCCAGCGTGTCACTCACGATAATGCCGACGTCCGCGCCGGTCTCATCGCGGATTGCAGACGCGATCGCACGGGCGGACGCATCCGGGTCCAGGGGCAGCAGCAGGATCGTCCCTGGTTCGGTATTCGAGGCATCCACACCGGCTGCGGCCCCGACGATGCCGAGACGGTTCTGAACGATGCGCGTCACGCCACCATCGGCACGAGAACGCGTCGCGACGACGCGGACGGTCTCTGCGGTGATCGCGGCCTCGCGGTCCTCCGCCCGCACCGACCGCCCCTCGGCCTTCGAGATGATCTTCGACGTGACGATGAGGATGTCACCGTCGATCAGCTGATCTCCGGCGGCGGCGATAGCATCCAGAATCATCCTGGTCAGGTCGGCGCCCGCGGCAACTTCAGGGATTCCCGTAAGTGCCCACACCTGCATCCGATCAGTCATGTCATTTCACCAATTTCGGAAGAATCTCACGGCCGACGATCTCGATCCATTCGCCCTGCGTGCGGGACCCGACGTTGTGCACATGCACCGCATCGAACCCGAGATCGAAAAGTGACTGCAGGTACGCGCGATGAACCTCGGGGTCGGACGAGACGGGGATGCGTGCGCGGATGTCGTCCGAGGTGACGGAACGCGCGAGCTGATCGACGTCGAACGGCGAACGGATGTCGCCGCGAGGGAATCGCAGACCGGCCATCGGCCAGTCCCGCAACGCCTGGGCCATGGCCTCGTCATCGGTGGGCGCCCACGAAAGCTGCACGTGAACCACTGTCTGTGCGGGGCCAGTGGAACGTCGGGCCTCCCGCTGCCCCTCCCGAAACGCATTGAGCAGGGCCGCCAGTCGCTCTGCCGGGCCCGCCTGCACAACCATGCCGTCGAGGGTGCGTCCCGCGCGACGCGCTGTCATCGGGCCGCCTGCCCAGACGCGCACCGGGGGCGGGGTCACCGGCATCGTCCACAGGCGCGACGATTCCAGCCGGAAGTGCGGGCCGGAATGCCGAGTGTCGTTGCCCTTGGCCGAGGCTGCGAAGAGTTTGCGGATGACCTCGGCCGCGTCGAACAACCTCGCCGCGCGCTCGGAGGCCTCCGGCCAGTACTGGCCCACCACGTGCTCGTCGATCGCATCACCCGCAGACAGGATGAGCCGGTGTCGGTCCGGGTACAACGCCGCCAGCGTCGCGCTCGCCTGCGCCACCGCGGCCGGATGCATCCGATAGCCAGGAACCGCCGAAGCGGTCACCATTCCCGTCGTTCGCTGCCCGATCGCTCCCAGCACAGCCCACGCGAACGAGGCATTTCCCTGGCTGGGCAACCACGGCTGGAAACGGTCAGCGACGACTGTGCCGGCAAAGCCGCTCTTGTCGGCGGCTGTCGCCAGTTCGACCGCGGCATCCGGCGCGAACTGCTCCAGCGCGACGACATGATGAACCTCACCGGGCGTGACGTTCATCGAGCTGGAAGGCATACCGGAAGCTTAGAGCGCGGTGGACGGGGCAAAGCCGGACTTTCACCTTCGACTGGCACAGATGGTTGCATACTCGGTAAAGATCGAGCCATTTGCGCCAATTGAACCCGGTCAGCCAGCAACCGGCACCACCGCCGCCCGCTGAGCCAACCGCATCCAGGTCTCCACCACCGTGTCGGGATTGAGCGACATCGACTCGATACCCTGATCGAGCAGCCAGTCGGCGAGGTCCGGATGATCAGAGGGGCCCTGCCCGCAGATGCCGACGTACTTGCCGCGACGCAGGCACGCCTCGATCGCCATCGCGAGCATCTTCTTCACTGCCGGGTCGCGCTCATCGAACGTCTGCGCGACGAGCGCGGAGTCGCGGTCAAGGCCGAGCGTCAGCTGGGTCATGTCGTTCGAGCCGATCGAGAAACCGTCGAAGTGATCGAGGAACTCGTCCGCCAGCAGCGCGTTCGACGGCACCTCGCACATCATGACGACCTCGAGTCCGTTCTCGCCGCGACGCAGGCCGTTCGCGGCGAGTAGTTCGATAACGGCTGCGCCCTCGGCCACGGTGCGGACGAACGGGATCATGATCTTGACGTTCTTCAGGCCCATGTCATCGCGCACCCGGCGGATAGCCTCGCACTCCATATCGAAGCACTCGCGGAAGTCCGCGGAGATGTAGCGTGACGCCCCGCGGTACCCGATCATCGGGTTCTCCTCATGCGGCTCGTAGCGGTCGCCGCCGAGCAGGTTGGCGTACTCGTTCGACTTGAAGTCGCTCATGCGCACGATCACCGGTTCCGGAGCGAACGCTGCGGCCAGCATCGCCACACCCTCTACGACGCGCTGCACGAAGAACTCACGCGGTGACGAGTACGCCGCAATGCGGTCGGCGATCTGGGCCTGCAGTTCTTCCGGGAGCGAGTCGTATTCGAGGAGCGCACGAGGATGGATGCCGATCTGGCGGTTGATGATGAACTCCAGGCGCGCGAGCCCGACTCCGCGATTAGGCAGGCGTGAGAAAGAGAATGCCTGATCGGGGGTTCCGACGTTCATCATGATCTTGACCGGGACCTCCGGCATCCGATCCAGGTGGGTCTCCTCCTCCGTGAATTCGAGAAGCCCCTGGTAGACAAGGCCGTCGTCACCCTCCGCGCATGAGACGGTGACGTCGAGGCCGTCGGGAAGCACACTGGTGGCATCGCCCGTGCCGACGACTGCCGGAATTCCGAGCTCGCGCGCGATGATCGCCGCGTGGCAGGTGCGGCCACCGCGGTTCGTGACGATCGCGGATGCTTTCTTCATGATCGGCTCCCAGTCGGGGTCGGTCATGTCGGCCACGAGCACGTCGCCCGCTCTGAAGTCCGCCATCTGGTCGATGCTGCGCAGCACACTCACCGCGCCGGAGCCGATCTTCTGACCGATCGCGCGTCCGGTCGAGAGCACATCACTTCGCTCGGCGAGTACGAAGCGGCGCATGACGTTCGCGTCGGCGCGGGAAACGACGGTCTCTGGTCGAGCCTGCAGGATGTAGATCCTGCCGTCGACGCCGTCGCGCGCCCACTCGATGTCCATCGGGCGTCCGTAGTGCTGCTCGATCGTGACTGCGTGACGGGCCAGTTCTTCGACCTCAGCATCCGTGATGCTGAGCAGGCGGCGCTGGTCGAGCGGGACGTCTTCGAAGACGGTCGTTCCGCCGACCTGCTCACTCTCGGTGTATCGCATCGCGATCGCTTTCTCGCCGACGGAGCGCTTGAGGATCGCGGGGCGGAAGGCGGCGAGCGCCGGCTTGTAGACATAGAACTCATCCGGGTTCACGGCACCCTGCACGACGGCCTCGCCCAGCCCGTAAGAGCTGGTGATGAAGACGGCGTCCTCGAAACCGGATTCGGTGTCGACGGTGAACATGACTCCGGATGCTCCGATGTCGGAGCGCACCATCCGCTGCACGCCGACGGAGAGCGCCACGTCGTGGTGGTCGAAGCCGTTGTGCACCCGGTATGAGATTGCGCGGTCGTTGTAGAGCGACGAGAACACCTGCTTCACTGCCTGCAGGATGTGCTCGATGCCGGCGATGTTGAGGAATGTCTCCTGCTGGCCGGCGAAAGAGGCGTCGGGGAGGTCTTCTGCGGTGGCCGATGAACGTACGGCCCAGGAAACGGCATCCGGGGCGGGGTCGTTCTCGACCAGGCGCGTGTAAGCGGAGCGGATGTCACGCTCGATGTCATCGGGCAGCGGCTGCTGCTCGATCCACTCGCGCACCGCGGCGCCGACGCGGGAGAGCTGGGTGACGTCGTCGACGTCGATTGCTTCGACTGCTTCGCGGATGCGCAGGTCGAGGCCGCTCGTCGAAAGAAAGGAGCGATAAGCATCCGCTGTCGTCGCGAAGCCGCCGGGCACGCGCACGCCGAGGCCTCCGAGGTGGGAGACCATCTCGCCGAGGGAGGCGTTCTTGCCGCCGACCTGAGGAAGGTCTGCCATGCCGACCTCGTCGAACCACAGGATGTTGCTCATAAGGATGCTTCTTTCACTGGGTTATATAAAGCGCGGTCACGCCCGCAGCTTCATGGTCTGCATGATGACCGCGGACATCTCCTCGACGCTTTTGGTCGAGGAGTTCAGGAAGGGAACGCGGTTTCGTCGGTAGAGATCTTCAGCGCGGCGGAGCTCGATGGTGCACTGCTCGAGACTGGAGTACTGCGAACTCGGGCGCCGTTCGTGGCGCACCTGGCTCAGCCGCAGGGGCGTGGTGGTAAGCCCGAAGCAGCGGGCGCCGTACTTCGCCACTGCACGCGGGAGCGCTTCGGACGGGTAGTCGTCGTCCGTGAGCGGGTAGTTCGCCACTCGCAGCCCGTGTTGCAGAGCGAGGTACATGGTCGTGGGCGTCTTGCCGCAACGGGATGGCGCGATGATGACGACGTCGGCCTGGTCGAGGGCCCTTGAGCTCTGCCCGTCGTCGTGTTCGATCGCGTATTCGACGGCGCGCATGCGCGCGAAGTAGCGGTCAGTGTCACCCAGGCCATGGAACTGGCCAAGTTGTTCGGATGCCGTCGTGCCGAGCGCTGTCTCCAGCTCGGTCAGATGACCGGCGAGGAGGTCGATGAGTGTGGCTTTGGAAGTGGCGAGGATGCCACGGAGTGCGGCGTGCTTGACCGTCGTGAACACGAGCGGCGCGCGGCCCGCTTCGGCGTCTGCATCAATGCTGGCGACGACGGTGCGCGCCTCGGCGTCGGTGACGACGAACGGGATCGTGTGCTTGAGGAAGCGGATGCCGGGGAAGTTCGCGAGCAGTGCGTTTCCGAGAGTTTCCGCGGTGACACCCGTGCTGTCCGAGACGAAATACGCGGCGCGCGGGGGTGCTGCGTCGGGGACGGTGGGGGTGGTCATACATCAAGGCTAAGGAAGAAAGAGGGCAATTCATCCCCGATCTACCTGAAAAAAAATCTAGTTCTTACTACCTGAATAATTCGATGCGAGGTGCGGCAGCGACCAGCTGTCGGATCGCAGCCCGATGGTCTCGTCGATAAGCATTACGGTGCCCTTACCCAAGGGGCCCGTGCGTTCGGTGGCGAGCTTACCGAGCGGGCCTTCCAACACGGCCCCGTTTCCTGCGAGCCATGCGGGACACGCCTCCGCCAGGGACAACCAGGCGTGGGTGTACGGACAACACTGTGCCCGTCTGCACTCCGCGCAGGAACTACCCAACGATCACGCCGTTCAGCCCGTCAAATCTCCTGCAATGTCCCGCAATACGCGCCGAAGAACTTTTCCTTGGGCATTCCGCGGAAGTTCCTCGGTGATCATGACCGACCGTGGCACCTTGAAATTGGCCATCCGTTCGCGACACCAAGCGATGATCTCGGCCTCGGAAGGAGTCACGCCATGCGCTGGGATCACATAGGCGCGGGCCACTTCGCCAAGTCGCTCGTCGGGGACACCGATAACCGACACCTCGGCAACGTGCGGGTGCCGTGACAGTGTTTGCTCTATCTCTGCGGGAGACACGTTAAATCCACCTACGAAGAACATGTCCTTCAGCCGGTCTGTGATCTTCAGGTTTCCAGCCTCGTCCAAAGCACCGACATCGCCCGTGTATAGCCAACCATCTCGAATGGCGTCTGCCGTCTGCTCGGGGGTGTCCCAATAGCCCGGGGTGACGTTCGGTCCTTGAATGAGCACCTCGCCTGACTCATTCGGGCGAACCTCGTGCCCGTCAAGATCGACAATCTTGATCTTGACGCCCGGGAGAGGTCGCCCATTTGTCGAAGCGATCGTTTCATGGGAGTCGTCCTGACGGCACAACGTAGCTGAGCCGTAACATTCGGTCATGCCGTACGCGGTGATGAAGTGCTCAAACGGAAGTTCGTCGTGAACGCGTTCAACCATGGCCATCGGCACCACAGCTGCACCGGTCGCAGCAACCCGCAGTGAGGAGAGATCGAACTTTTCGCGGTCGGGATGATCCAGGAGCGCGTAATACACCGTCGGTGGACCGTTAAGCACAGTGGCACGCTCACGCTCGATCAGCTGCATCATCTCGACGGGGTCGAAAACGGCGAGTGGAATGATCGTGACACCGTGCAGGAGGCATTGCAGAATTCCTGCCTTGTTCCCTCCGGCATGGAACATCGGCAGCGACACGAGGTACCGGTCTCCTGCGCGAAGACCCCAAATCCGACCAAAGTTCCAATACAGCTCAATGACACCTCGGGCGAAACGAACCCCTTTGGAACGTCCGGTGGTCCCTGAGGTAAAGAGAATGTCGCTCAGTACATCGGGACCCAGCGTCGCAACGATGTCATCGATCGCCTCTCGCGGCACCTCGTCCGCCCGCGCGACGAAGTCGTTCCATCCGGCAACGGTGAAGTCCACATCTCCCAGATCTTGGGTCCTGGTTGAAACATCGATGACGAGAGACAAGCTGCGCAAGTCATGTTCCTCTTGATGTTCTGGAAGGCCGTCGGCGAGTGCACTCAGATAGTTAAACTCAAGGAATCCGTCCTCGATCAGCACAGCCTTCGCGTCAGTTCGCTGGAGCAACTCACGCGCTTCGGCGGCTCGGTAGCGTGTGTTGATCGGAACCACCACGGCACCCAACATGTAAACACCTTGGCTGAATCGAACCCACCAATGAGAGTTCGGTGCCCAGATACCCACCCTGTCGCCGGGGCGGATCCCGTGGGCATGGAGAGCGCGCGCGATCTGCTCGGCGTCACGTAGCAACTCGACGAAGGTGAGTCGTACGGCCCCTTCGCACAAGGCAAGCCGGTCAGCATATATTTCTGCACCGCGACGAAGCACTTCGGGGTGGCTACGGGGTAGATCAGTCATGTCTGCTCCATTTTTTCGGGAATCGTCAACAGCCTGCGAACTGGGAACACTCGGCGATCTGTGCTGCGGCCGCGCCCGACGTGCCACCGTAGATCACCTTGCCCTGTCACACGAGGTAGGAGAGAGCGGCCAAAGACTCTCCCGGGTCGGGTTGGATCCAGCCAATACAGTTGGAGCACGTCGATTCGCGGCCTTAAGCGGCGCGAGCGACTCTTCGAGTGCGTGCATGATCCATAGCCTGGCTCCGCCACGCCGGTTCGGTGGCCCATGCGAGAAGTAGCACTTCGTCACGATGATCGACTCATCTCGAGGCTGGCCTAGGGCCGTGCCCAGCAACTCCTCAGCCGCACCGCGGCTGCAGACATCCGCCGACTGATTCCGGCATACAGACGACGTCGCACGATGCGGCTGTCTCAGATGCATTCGCACCACTTCGCCCACACTGCTTCGTGTGCGACAGACACGAACTTACCGGATGCCGAGTGCGCGAATTCGATGTCAGCGACAGGTTGGCGTATCCGTGGCTGCCGAACTTTACCATGCGCGCACAACCGATGCGCCAGCTGTGCAGATACCTTCATTTTCAGACCGCAAGTGCGCCTCGCACCGGGACCATTCCGCCACGGGTGCGAGGCGCACATTCATTCACTTGGGCAACGTACCGCTGACGAACTCTTCGTTGTAAAGATCGAAGAACGCGGTCAAGTCAACGTCGCCGAGTCCTGAGTAGGATTCGCGCACCGACTTAGGATCTATCGCGATCTCTTCGAACCCGAGATCCACGAGGGACTCAGTCCATCCGTCCAAGGTGTCGTGATATAGATCAATGAGCGCCTGTGGGTCGCTCAGCCCGTCTGGAGCCGCAGCGGGCATGTTTGCCACCCAGTCGGCGCGCTTGGCGTCAACAGCCCCGCTCAGGCTCGTGACATCATTGACACGGATGGATCCGTCGTCGATCAAGTCTCCCAGAGTCGCCATACCGGTCAGGTACTGGTCTGGCGCATACTTCACGGAGAGCTTCGCCGATTCCTCCAGCATGATCGCTTGAACGTCGGCGGGAAGAGTCTCCCACAATTCGAGGTTGAGTACGAGAGAGGTCTGCACTTGCGCGTAGTTGAGCGGGAGGTATTCGGTTGCGACTTCCGTGACGCCCGAAGCCAGCCATCCTGGCGGGGTGAGAGTGTCGCAGTCGAGCACGCCACGCTGTAGACCCTCATAGGTCTCGGCGTAGGCGATATCTGACGCGACCATTCCGATTCCCTGCATCGCGTTGACCCAAAGGTCGCCACTGGCCCTTGCTCGCTTGCCTTCCGCTTGCTCCGCAGTCTCAACCGGCGAAGTACAGATTTGGGAGTACGCGGTTGTCGTTGCAGCGCTCAAGACTTTCAGATCATACTTGGCAAATTCGTCAATCAGCGCTTCATTGGTTTGAAAGAGTTCATGCAAGGTGGCCGAGCCGGCGGCAAGATCATGAACCGTGGAGCCCGACACCTCATTCCCCATGCCTGCGAGCCATGCCGTGATCGGGAGTTCCTGGGGGAAATACGAATGGTTGATGACACTCATGTCCGCGATACCGTCACCGACACCCGTCAACGACTCCATCGCGCCGAGTAGCGACCCGCCGACGTAGTTCTCGAAGGTGATCGCGCCGTCGGTGCGTTCGGTCACTGCTTTCTGCCAGTGGCCAATCACGGCGGCACCGTTTGGATCGCTCTCGACTCCGAAGTAACCGAAAGAAATGGCGACCGGCTCCATCTCCTCGATGCTTTCGCCCCCCGGTTCACTCTCACTCACCCCGCCACACCCGGCCAGGACCAGGCTCACGCCAACAAGGGACGTCAGCGCAAACAGTCCGGATGTTCGTGACCTCTTTGTCAGCTTCATGAATCGTTTCCTTCCTATGTACGACGATAAATCTTGCACTCCTTGAACCACGCTGATTCAACGTCCTGCGCTCGGCGGGTGACCACCCCGCCCGAAGGTGCCCAAGCCTGTTCTGAACGAATCGTGACATAAATTCATCAAAGTGTCAATCATTTAATTAATAGTTACTCAAGCTAGAAAAGAGGTCACCTAAAGCCCGGAGAATAGGTCAATGCCAACTGATTCCGCCGTCAACACTGAGCACGACGCCGGTCACGAAGGCGGAATCCGTGCTGGACAGGAAAAGAGCAGCACCGGCGATTTCCTGCGGTGTCCCCATGCGCTGCAGCGTCAAGCGTTCGATTGTCGCGGAGCGGTGTGCATCGTTCCCGCGAAACAGCTCTCGTGTCATCGGTGTGTCGATCGCACCTGGCGACAGGACATTAGCCCGGATGCTGGGTCCCAACTCCGCGGCCATGACCTTGGTTGCCGCAATCAGCCCGCCCTTCGACGCGGCATAAGCAGTCTGGTTTCGGTATGGTCGCATGCCACCGACCGATGCAAGATTGACGATCGTGGCAGCGCCAGCGTGCTGCAAGTGCGGTTGCGCCGCACGGCACAGCTGGATTGGTGCTCGCAGATTGATCTCCAAAGTCGGATCCCACACGGACTCATCCGTCTCAGCTAGAGATCGAGTGATGAGGACCCCGGCGGCGTTCACCACGCCGTCGAGTCCCCCCATGTGCTGCGCCGCAGCCGAGACTGCCTCGTCAATCTCCCCCAGGTTGCGAAGATCGGCTCGAATCGCCAAAGCCGACGATTGCGCAGCAACTTTCTCCACGCCGGATGCGTCGATGTCCAACAAAGCTAAGGCCGCCCCCTCTGCGGCGAAACGTTCGGCAATGGCACGACCCATACCGGATGCTGCCCCCGTGACAAGGATGCGCCGTCCACGCAGACGCTGATGGCCGTCATTCATTAATTCCTCCTTGGTTTAGAGCAAGGTCCCTGCGTTCGCCCACGCTCTCAACCACCGGGCACCAGACTGTTTCAGCAATATAATCTTTATACTATAAGCTCGCTCAGCACCGGGCGGAGAGGTCTCACCGGTGCCCGTAATCTGTCCGGAAGACAGAAGGCCCGTAGGAGGTTCATGCACGCCTGTTCGTTATGCGCTTGGATCGGCAGGCGTCCCGAATCCTGCGATGCCCGACGCCTGCCGAGCACCAAAGCCATCACCGCCCACAGTTCACTCCGACGATTAGGCAACCCGAGGGAGCCTGGTGAGCACGCGTAGAGCGCCTCTGCCCCGCGTATTCCTTGCCGCTGCGGTCTCCAATTTCTCCCGGCAGATGGGCTTTTGGGTGAGTGTGACCTTCTTCCAATGGCATGTGGCCGAACTGAGTGGAGGCGACGCCGGGGCTTCATCGACTCTATATTTCCTGCAACTGCTGCCGATGTTTCTACTACCCCCCACATTGGGTGCGTTGATCGACCGGTGGTCGAGATGGTGGCTGATGGTAGCTCCCGGCGGTGCCATGACAGTCGTCGCCATCGCTGCCGCCACGGCTACCACGGGGATGTCCGACCAGCCAGAGGTTTGGCAGATTCAACTGCTCGCACTTCTGCTCGGCATCGCCACTGCCATCTCCTCACCAGCGTTCCAAGCAGTCATTCCGGGCTTGGTGTCGGTGGCCGAACTCCCTCGGGCCCTCGCGGCCGGCGCTGCGCTGATGAACGGATCACGGCTCGTCGGACCCGGGGTAGCAGGTCTGGCACTTGCCCTCGGCGGCAACCTGGCCACCTGTCTGTGGATGCTGGCCGGATTCGAAAGCATCGGCTTCTTGCTGATGCTCCGGGTTTCACGGGACGCCCGGAGAGCCAGTTCCAATGGCAAGTACCTCGCCGACATCATCGATGGATTCCGCGAGACAACCAGGAGACCCGCCCTTGGTCAAGCGCTGCAACTGGTCGCCGCCACGTCGCTGTTCGGCCTGGCCTACCTCTCGGTTCTGCCAGCTGTGACAGTTCAAGTGCTCGACGCTGGCGACTTCACGTATGCCGTGCTGCTGGCTTCGGCCGCTCTCGGTGCACTGGCAGCTGCGTTCGTCAAGCCGCTCCAACCCCGCACACTCAAGTCCGTATCCGGCAGCTTGGCTCTCATGGCCGCAGCCGTGTTTATAGTCATGGCCTCCCCCGTGATCGCCCTGACCGCGACTGCTTGTTTCGTCGTGTCGGCCGTCGGCGCGGGAATCATGATCGGCCTGAACATTCAGATCCAGCAGGCCGTCTCGGAACAATACCGCGGTCGCGTGGTGAGCCTCTTTCTCTGGGCGTGGGGAGGCATCCTGCCGTTCGGGGGCCTCATGTTCGGCGCCCTCGTACTCAACACTGGTTTCGCCGGAACCGGGGCCCTCATGGCTGCGCTCCTCCTCACTGTGGCTGTCCTGAATTGGCACCGCCAGGCACGACGTCACGACGATATTTAGACTTGCAGTCTGATGTTTAGACCGTGAGTCTGTTATAGTTGTGGTAATGCACGCTGCATCGTCGTTCGAAGAGGAGCCTCCCGTGACCGTTCTTGATGAATCACTTCCTGAGCTGGACTCTCACACCGTGGAGTTCCTGGAGGATCCTAATCAGCTCTTGGGCCGTGGCCCGGGGGACCGGATTGCGGTGGCGCGTGGCCGGGTGGGTAAGGAGTTCTTCGGGTACGAGACCGTTGGTGAGATTTTCCGGGACGACCGGTTGCAGCCGCGGTCCCCGCAGTTCTACATTGACAAGGGTGTTGAGGGTGGGCCGATCCTTGACTATTTGGTCGATGGCAACCTGAGTCTGACGTGGCCCGAGAATCACGACAGGCTGCGGCCCCTGCTGATGAAGGGCTTCCGGCCTAATCGCATCAAGGAAGCGCGAGAAAACATCCGGGGCATCGTGCGTGGGGTTGTTGAGGCGATTCCTGACGACGGTCAGCTGGATCTCGTCACCGAGATGAGCCACCATATTTCGATCCGATCGATCGCCACATTCATCGGGATCCCGGTCGAGGATGTCCCGCAGTTTGAACATGCCACGGTCGAGCTGAGGCTGCTGGGGCAGGAACCTTTCTGGCCAGGCGTGCCACGTCTTGAGACTGCGCTGGAGACAGTTCGCGAATACTCCGAGCGCATTGTGGAGTTGCGGCGTACCACGCCACAAGCCGATCTCATTTCCGATCTCATCGCCGAACGCGACCGGGGAGGAGATGAAGCGATCAGCGAAGCGGAGATTGTTTGGAACGTCGCTGGAATCCTATTGGCCGGACACGACACGACCCGCTACCAGATCGCATCACTTATTCGCAGCGTCGCCGACAACAACTTGTGGCAGGAACTGCGTTCTGACCGGTCGCTCATCCCGGCCGCCGTCCTGGAATCCCAACGACTTCATCCTGCGACGCCTCGCCAGGTTCGCGTCGCCCATGAGGATCTCACTGTGGACGGTGTGGAGCTGCACGAAGGCGATGTCATCACCATGAACATGAGCGGTGCAGGTCGTGACCCGGCATTCTTCACCGACCCCGATGTCATGCGGTTGGACCGCGAGAACCGGTTCGACATCGGTTTCGGTTATGGCTTTCGCTACTGTCTGGGCTTCGCGGTCGCAAAGGCGGAACTCGAGATCACGCTCGACGAGCTGCTCGACCGGTATAGCGACGTTCAGATCGGCGAAGTCACGATCGAACCCACCGGAGTGATTGCCGGCCCCGCTCACATCCACGCGACATTCTCCCGCTGAGGAATTGACATTGAGAATGCGTCATGTGGCAGTGGTGGGCGCAGGCCCATCCGGCCTGTTCGCGGCGCAGGAGCTTGTCGAGGACGACCGCGTCGTGGTCGACGTGTTGGAGCGCCTGCCGACCCCGTTCGGTCTCGTGCGGTACGGCGTCGCCCCTGACCACCCCCGCATCAAGTCCGTGACTGATTCGTTTAGCAACGTTCTCCAGCACCCGCGCGTGCGTTTCCTCGGAGACGTGGAGTTCGGCGTGGCCCCCGGTCGACGCGAGTTGCTCTCGGCCTATGACGCGGTCGTCTATGCGACCGGGGCCGCAGGTGAACGCCTACTCGGGATTAGCAACGACGACGCACTTGGCACGACATCGGCTCGCGACCTCGTGGCGTGGTACTCGGCGCACCCGGACGCTGTGCCTGGTCGCACCGTGGACGCCGAACATGTCGTCGTGGCGGGAGGCGGAAATGTGAGTCTGGATGTGGCACGCATCCTGTTGGCCCCGACCGAGCGACTTCTGAACACTGACATGCCCGAGCACGTGCTGTCAGGGCTGCACACGAGTGCACCACGGACGGTGACCGTTGTGTGTCGACGGCCGCCTCATCAGACGAAGTTCTCCCTCAAAGAACTGCGTGAGCTGGCGACCGTCGACGGCCTCCACGTGTCAGTCGATCCCGGCGATCTGGACGGAATCGACACAGCGAACCTATCGAGGACCGAGCAACGAGTGCTCGAGCAGTTCAGGGAGTGGAGCGCTTCCGGTGAGCAAGGAACACATCTGCTGCGCTTCGCGTTCGCGCGTAGCATCACCGCAATCGGACTCACGAACGGGCGTGTCAGCCGCGTGGAAGTCGACCACCACGCCGGGGCGACCCGCCGCCGCGAAAACCTCACGTGTGATCTCCTCGTTCGCGCCATCGGATATCGCGGGCAGCCACTCCCAGATGTCCCTTTCGATGAAGAGCTCGGAATCATCCCAAATGTCGAAGGGCGCGTCCTTAACACGCAGTCGAGTGCCGTCAACCCTGGCGAGTACGTCGTCGGCTGGGCCAAGCGCGGACCCTCAGGTGTCATCGGTACTAACAAGGCAGATGCCGCTGAGACTGTTGCACATCTCCTCTCCGACCTCCCCGTCGACGGCACGCGCCGACCGGATCCGGCCACCACGTTGCTCGAACACGCCGTTGACTATCGCCGTTGGTGTGCCATCGACGATGCCGAGATCGCACTGGGATCCCGCGCAAACCGTGACCGAATCAAGTTGCACACATGGACGGACCTGCGCCGAGCAGCTTTCGGCAATGTCCTCAACGAATCAGAGGTGATCAAATGGCCTTCGCAATCGGCAGCGACTGCATCGACGTGATGGACCGATCGTGCGTCACGGTCTGTCCCGTGGACTGCATCTACGAAGGCAAACGCCGACTCTACATCAACCCGATCGAGTGCATCGACTGCGGTGCCTGCGAACCTGTCTGTCCCGTTGAAGCGATTCGCTTCGACGAGGACATCGATGACAACGACCCCCGCCTCGAAGAAAACGCATCCTTCTTCCTCGAAACACTACCCGGCCGCGACACACCACTCGGACGAGCGGGCGGCGCACGCAAGACCGGCCCACTCGGCACCGACATCCCCCAAGTCGCCCCGCAGGTTTCATCGACCTGAAGAAAACTCTCCGCCCGAATTCGGTGTGTCGCCCCGATCAAGCCGACTGATGGGACTTCACCAGGCCTCCAGAGAATTACACGGTGGCGGACTCGTTGTCGACTCTGGCCCTACCCATCGCTGCTCTCGCCCAGGCTTAGACCAGCCAAGAGTGGTCATGGCCTCCGCGTGGATCCATCTGTCTCGGGGCATCAGATCCACATTCCCGTGAGGTCGACGACGGACGCAACGACAGCCTGCTTGGGGAAGATCACCTCTAGAAGAATCCTGTGTGCCACCGGGTCGGAATCTGCACAACCATCCGCGAGCACGACCACGCGGTAATCGCGGTCTGCCGCCTCACGGACCGTGGACAGAACACACCCGCTCGTGGTGATTCCGCACAGAACCAACGTGTCGATGCCGCGGCTGGTCAACTGCTTGTGCAAGTCGGTCGTGCTGAACGACCCGACGCGCCGCTTGCGTACGATGAGATCACCTGGGCGAGGCGCGAGATGACCGACCACGGTCGTCTCCGGTGTTCCCGCTGTCATCGACCCATGGGACCTGAGTCGCCAGAACATCGAGTTGGTCTCAGGCACCGCCATTCGCTCAACTCCTGTCAGACCAACGGTGACGAATCCGACGCTCCCGCCAGCGGCGCGAACGACATTCACCGCAGTCGCCACTCGGTCGATCACGTCTTTGGATTCCTCCAGCTGGTCGACTACTGACGGCTGGAAGTCCATCGCGAGCAACAGCGTTCGCGCCGGATCGAGCATGGTGGCCATCTTCAGGATGCCCCTTCGAATTCGGCCCGGCGCAAGGTACGGGTCTCTCGGAGGTGCGAGCAGCGCTCCCTCATCCCTTCCGATGTCAACTTGATGTGCCCCAACACGTCTCCCGCATCTTGACCCGGTAGGCGCACAGCCCAGAGCAAGACAGTGTCGATAAGCATCCACACTCCTTCGATTAGGTATTATTGTAATGATTATCGATGTTAGTGGAGTCGGCGTATAGTAAGCAGCCACCCGTGGTGACACCTTCGGTCAGGCGCTTGGTGAATCATTTTATGAGCAATCAACGAAGAGGTTGAATCATGACGCATTTCGACGACCTGTACCGATATCGGTACAGGGACGTGGGTGTTCCTGTGAGAGGAGCGGCTCGATGACAACTCTCGAAGTTTCTAGCGATCGCGTCGCTTGGCTGCGTTGGATCGACCGCTTCAGCATCCTGCTTGCGGTTCTCGGTGGCACCGCGACGGTGGGCCTCATGGGGAATGTCGTGCTCGACGTGATTGGGCGGTTCTTCTTTAATCGTTCGCTGCCGGGAACGCTCGGCCTGACGCAGTATGCGTGGATGCCTATGTTGATCTCGCTGGGTCTTGGGTACGCGTTGTTGCGGGGTGAGCACATCCGGGTGAATCTGCTGACGGCTCCAACTGGTGAGCGTGTGCAGCGGATCATCGAGGTGGTGGGCATGGTGTTCACTCTCGGCACGATGGTCTTGTTTATCTGGTTCGGCACCGAGAAGGCCGTCGAGGCGATGGGGTTCGGTGAGGCGTCCAGCGTGACATCGTGGCTCGTGATCTGGCCGTACCGCTGGGTGATCGTAGTGGGGATGGCCGGTTTGCTGTTGCAAGCGTTCGCGCAACTCTTGCGCGCGATCACCGCCAAGGAGTTCAGCCCGGTTGATGATGATGAAGTTGCTGTTGCCCTCGAGGCAGAGGCGACGGTGTTCGATGAGCTGGGGCGGGAGCCGGAGACAGTTAGGTATCAGCCCGCTGTTGGCGGCACGGCGTCCGTGACGACTGGAAAGGTGGAGGCTCGATGAGCACAACCTTGCGTAAAGCACCTCAACCGCCTGCGGTGAAGTCGCCGATCGATGTGAAGGAGGCTCTGACCGCCCGGCGGTTCACGATCGGTCTGATCGTCACGGCGATTGTTACCGTCGTGCTGGCCGTGTACGTGCTCGTGGTTCCATCGAACAGGCTCCTCGTCGGGTTCATCATCATTTTGCTGATGATGGCGCTGATGCTCTTCAAGATCCCGATCGGCATCGCGATGTCGATCGCGGCTATTTTCGGCCTCTACCTATTGGTCGGACCGACTGCCGTTGTCGGGACTCTGAAGGAGATGGTCTTCAACTCCTTCGCCTCGTGGTCGCTGAGCGTCATTCCGATGTTCATCCTCATGGGCGTGGCGATGGGTAAGAGTGGGTTGATGAGCGGCGCCTACCTCTCTGCTCGCAAGTGGCTGAGTCGGCTTCCGGGTGGTCTGGCGATTGCGACCAACTTCGCCGGTGCGGGAATGGCAGCCGCGAGCGGCAGCACCATCGGCATCACCTACGCGATCGGCCGGGTCTCGATCCCCGAGATGATCCGTTCGGGCTACAACCCCAGCCTCGCCATGGGCTCGACCGCGATGGCCGGCACCCTCGGTCAGGTCATCCCACCAAGCATCCTGTTGGTGATCTACGCGGGCGTTGCCGAGACCCCCGTCGGACCGCAGCTACTTGCCGGCATGGTCCCGGGCCTCGGACTTGCTCTCCTGTTCACGTGTGTGATCATCCTCTGGGCGTGGATCAGCCCGAAGTCCGCACCGCGCGGGCCGAGCTACCGGTGGAAGGAGCGGTTCGCCTCTCTCATCCACCTGATTCCGGTGCTCATCATCGTCGTCGTCGTTCTCGGCGGAATCTACTTCGGTGTCTTCACCGCGACGGAAGCCGGCGCCTACGGAGCCCTAATCACGCTGATCCTGGGTCTCGGACTGGTTATCGGGCGCTCGCGAAAAGCCGTCAAGAGTGTCAAGCCTGGGGACACGGTGATCCCGACTCGCAAGGTCGTCGGAACCTTCTTCTCCAGCACTCTCATGGAGACGGTGTCAGCCGTGGCCGCGATCTTCCTGCTTCTCGTGGGTGTGAACCTGCTCACCCGTGTGATGGCGCTTAGTGGGTTGGCGCAGTGGGTCGCCGATACGGTGATTGACCTTGGCCTGAACCAACTCAGCTTCTTGCTTCTACTCATTCCGATCTACCTCATCCTGGGGTTCTTCCTCGACACCCTCGCGATGATGCTGCTGACCATCCCGGTGTTCCTCGGCCCGCTGAACGCACTCGACGTCGACCTGATCTGGTTCGGTGTGTTCCTCATCATCCTCGCCGAGATCGACATGGTGGCACCGCCACTGGGCATTTTGAACTTCGTTGTCCTGGCGCTGGCGCAGTCCTCGACGAAGGGGATGGGGCTCAACCTCAAGATCACCGATGTATTCAAGGGCGTGATGCCGTTTATCGCGGCCTGCATCGTGATGCTAATGATCCTGATCGCCTGGCCAGACCTCGCCCTGTGGCTCCCGAACATATCCGCGGCCAACTAACTCCGCACTCTCCAGGAATCGCTGATGCCAGGATGAGCGGAATCCAGCGATCGAAGCTACACCTGAGGTAAGTAGGTGAACTCGCCACCCTCCGCAGCAGGGACGCCGAGCGCATCGCTACAAGCTCCGAATCCAACACGCGCCGGTTTCCGGTCTCGACCTTGTAAGTCGTTGCTGCCTGAAGGGTGTGGCCGCTGTCCATTGCCGACAGTCCAAGCGCTGTCACATTCTTATGTGACACCCGCGCTCAAGCTCCTCGACCGCAGGTGCGTCGAGATCGTCGCGGCGCATAGCATCGCGCACATTGCAGATCCGACAAAAGCATCTATCATAGTTAAGACATATGGAATAACGTGGACGAGGAGCGCTATGAACACCGAGAAGACGACCGCCAAGATCACCGACGAGGGCATCGAAAAGCTCCGTTCTCGCATCGGCATGGCTCAACGGCATCCCGTGCCACCGCACTATCTCAGCCCTGGGACGGATGCGTTCCGGATCGTGGCCAACTCCTACGGTGACGACAATCCGCTTTACTGCGACGCGGACTACGCGGCCAAGTCCCGTTGGGGCCAGCCCATCGCGCCCCCGCCGCTCGTCGGGGGCGACACTCTCATCGGCGAGGACGTGATGAGCGAAGAGGACCTCGCCCGCGAAGGAGACCTCAAGGGGGACCCGCTCAGGGGCGTCCACGCCTTCTACTCCGCCAGCGAACGTGAATGGTGGTCGCCTCTGCACACGGGCCAACAAATCTTGCGCC
This sequence comes from Microbacterium wangyouchuni, assembly GCF_054072595.1. NCBI lineage: Bacteria > Bacillati > Actinomycetota > Actinomycetes > Micrococcales > Microbacteriaceae > Microbacterium > Microbacterium wangyouchuni. Next base: position 421,366 of record NZ_JBSVRM010000001.1, on the reverse strand, counting down.
GCAACGCGCTCGTCGGTGTGCTCGACAAGAGCAGCGAGTTCGGCGGGCGTGCCGTCCACGAGTGGAACGCCAATGTGTTCGCCGATGGCAACGGAAACCCCTTGGCCGGTCAGTACCGATTGATGATCCGGACCGAGCGCGCAGAGGCGGTGAAGCGTAAGAAGTACGACGCGATCGAGCCTCAGGTGTGGACCCCGGACGAGATCGCAGAAATCGACGCCCAGTACGCGGTGGAGGCGCCCCGGGGCGCAGAACCCCGGTGGTTCGAGGACGTCGAAGAAGGCGATCAGATCGACAAGCTCATCAAGGGCCCACTCACCGTCACGGACATGATCGTCTGGCACGCGGGCATGGGCATGGGCGTCTACGGCGTCGCCGCACTTCGTCTCGCATACAAGACCCGTCAGCGGATCCCCCGGTTCTACCATCGCGACGATCAGGGCATGTGGGACGCCATGCAGCGAGTCCACTGGGACCCCGAGTTCGCTCGCCAGTCCGGCAACCCGACAACCTTCGACTATGGCCGCATGCGGGAGACGTGGATGATTCATGCGCTGACCGACTGGATGGGCGATGACGCCTGGCTGTGGAAGTTGCGAGTGGAATTCCGCAAGTTCAACTACGTCGGTGACCTACAGACTATCGGTGGTCGAATCGTCCGCAAGTATCTGGCAGAGGACGAAAACGGGCTCCACCCTGCGGTCGACCTGGAATTGGAGGCAGTCAATCAACGTGGCGAGGTCACAGCACCGGGAACGGCGTCGATCCTGCTTCCGAGCCGCGAACATGGACCCGTGTCCCTGCCGAAGCCCATCGGCGGTGCCACGAACCTCCAAGAAGCGACACAGGCGGCCATCGACCACTTCTCTCGCCGCTGATTGCGCGTTCGTCATTGTGATTATTCCGTCTTCAACGATTGGCGCCCCCATACCGGATGCCGATCGGCTCGGCCAGCACGTAACGGTTGCTTCCGCGAACGGTCCCCTCCGCTGCCGAATGTGGGGTGAGAACAACAACGACGTCGTTCTGCTCGTTCACGGCGCGACGGCGAACCAGCACTGGTGGGACCACATAGCCCCGGAACTGGCAATGCGGCGCACGGTCGTCACGATCGACCTGACAGGGCACGGCGATGCCCGGCACCACGATCACTATTCGCATGACAGCTGGGCGGCCGAGGTCGTCGAGATCGCCACCGCCATCAGCCCGAACGGAGCGCTGACCCTCGTCGGACACAGCATGGGCGGCGCGGTATGTCTGCTCGCAGCACAATCAGCACCGAGTCGGTTCCGACAGGTGATCGTGATCGACGCCATGATTCGAGACGTACCCCCCGAAGAAACGGCGGAACGTCGTGATCGGGCGAGTCGACACCACCGCCGATACGCCACCAAGGACGAGGCACTGGGTCGTTTCCGCACGCTCCCGCCGAGCCGACGCGCGCAGAAGCATCTCCTGCGGCATGTTGCTGAGCGCTCCATCGAGCAGGGGCCGGAGGGGTGGACGTGGAAGTTTGACCTTCGTGTCCTGGGCCTGGGATCGGTGTCACCGGATGATCTACGGCCAACGCGGGTTCCGACGGTGTTGATCCGCGGCGACGACGGTCTGGTCGACGCCGACATGGAACGTCGCATGCTGGCCAAGCTCGGTAGGCTCGCGACGTCTCGAACCATCTCCGACTGCGGCCACCACGTGCCGCTCGAACGTCCTGATCAGTTGATCCGCGAGGTGGAACTCGCACTCACCACACCGATCAGGTCAGCAATCACTGACCCGTGAGCCGCCAAGAGGGCGACCGGCGCTCTGCGAAGGCGCGGGCGCCCTCCCTGGCCTCATCACCGCGCATGACCTCGACTTCAGTCGCCCGTTCGATTTCGTACGCCTCCATGAGCGTGCCGCTGAACCCGCGAGTCACCGTACGCTTGGTCGCGTGAACCGCTGCTGGCGCATTGTCCGCGATTCGCTGTGCGACCTCGACAGCGGTGCTCAGCGCGGTGCCGTCTTCCACCACACGATTCAAGAATCCCCAACGCTCCATATCGGCCGCGGACTTCTCCTCTCCGGTCAGGAGGATCTCCATCGCCACAGCGTAGGGCACCTGCCGTGGCAGCCGAGCCAACGATCCTCCACTGGCCACAACGCCATGACGAACCTCCGGTAGTGCGAAGCGGGCTGACCGGGAGGCGATCCGGATGTCCGTGGCACCCGCCAGTTCCATGCCGCCGCCGAAGCAGATGCCTTCGATCGCCGCGACGACGGGCTTCTGCAGGTTTTGGTCACGCAGGACGGCACGGTGGATTGCGGCCCAGATCGAGCCACCCCCGCCCTCACGATTCGCCGCAGCGACCTCGCGTGAAATGCTGGCCAAGTCGGCGCCGGAACTGAAGTCGCCGCCCGCTCCAGTAATGATCCCGACCCTTGCGTCTGACTGCTCGAGTTCATCCCAGGCCGCAGCGAGCTGACGAAACCCGTCCGCGTCGATGGCATTGCGGCGGCCGCCGCGATCGATCTTGATCTGAAGAACGCCGCTGACCGGGGCCGAGAGGGTGATCATCGATCGGACGAGGGTCGCAGGCGCGCCAGCAACTTCGCGGTGGCCTCCCGGTAGGCGGGGCGTCCCATGCTCCACAGTTGACCGATCTCCTCTAAGTCGATGGCCAGTCGCTCATCGTGGAGAGGAATGCTCGCACGCAGAGAAGCCTTGGTGCGGCGGACGACCTCGGGTGAACGCGCCGCCACGCGCGTGGCGAGCCTGTTCGCCTCCCCCATCAGGTCGGCGTCGTCGACGACGCTCCACACCAGGCCAAGATCCAGCGCTCGTTCGGCAGTGAGCTTCTCGCCCATCAACACCACGGCCGAGGTCGCCTGCTTGCCGATCGCATTGTTCATCCGCCAGAGGTAGCCTCCCCCCGGATGGATAGCGATGTCGAGGAACGTCGCATCAAACTTGGCCGAGCGTGCAGCAACACGTACATCACACGCCAAAGCGAAGTTGGCGCCCGCACCGATCGCCGGTCCGTTGATGGCCGCGATCGTTGGAACCGACAACAGGTGAACCGCGCGGAAGCCACGGTAGAGAGGCGCGAGATCGAAATCGGGGTTGGCCAGCGCGTCAACGTCCCCGCCCGCGGAGAACACTGAGCCGACCCCGGTCACCACCACTACCTTCACCCGGGAATCGGCTTCGATGCGCTCACACGCTGCTTCAACATCAAGACTCATCTGCCTGGACACGGCATTGCGCCGTGCGGCATCGTCGAGCGTCAGTGTCGCTACCCCGTCGTCACGAACCTGCAGATCCACCAAAGATTGTTCGACAGTCATTTTCACACGGCCTTCCTTGACCAAGGCGCAGGGTTGCTGCACCGATTTAGGGGTTCATAATCATCTGCGATGGGTACTGACCATCGCCCAAAGCCTCGAAAGGGCCCGGCACCTTAGGCATGCGCAGCACACGTTCGATCAGGACCTTCTTGTTGACCTCGGGGGTTCCACCTTCGATGGTGTTGGCTCGGCTCCGCAGCATCCTTTGACTTCGCTCGGCATCGTCGAGGCGTACTGGTCCGGTTCGCCGGCGTCTCCGTCGCACGCGCGACGAAATTGGTCCACTGCCGGACGCCCTCCTCAAACCACAACTTGACGATGTCGTGGCGCACGGCGGGATCGTTCCATCCACCGGCCAGACCCTCGTCTGAGCGGTGGCGCGCGAGCCTGGACAAGTGTGAGGCGTTCCTCGCGCCCACCCGGTCGACTCCACCGGTGCAGGCGCCTGCCACCATTCGCCGTTCTTCGTCGAGCGTGGCCTGTGCAACGCACCAGCCCTCCCCCATCTCGCCGACGCGTTGCGAGCCCCCAAGGTGCCATCCGGTCAACGACAACCGGGCATTGCGAGTCCGCCTCGACGAGTCTTTGACGGTCTGTGATTCGTTGGCAAGTGCCGCGACGTCAAGTCCGGTCTGAACCGTCTTTCCCGCGCCGGGGACGACGATACAGCGCACAGAAGAACCCTCTTCGAACTCACGCCAGACGCGCAAAAGCACAGACATCACCGGTTCTCCTTCCACACTATGACCTATATGGATAAGATAGCAAAGAAACAACCCGTTACGCGATGAGGGGTGCGACGATCGAATCCTCGACTGATGGCACATCGATAGATGAGTTCGGAGCGATTGGCGCAAGCTCGCCTCCGACCTCGACCTCCCCACCGTCAAGCTGCCGTCGCCATCTTGGTCATCGGCCGAACGAATGGCGGCGAGACCGGTATCTTTGCCGTCGAGTCGAGCGACGTAGTCGTCACGCCCGTGGTCGCGCTCGATCAGACCCGCAAGTTGGCACGCGTGGGGTCCCGGTCGGCATCGGCCGTACGGATCGGGCTCCGCGGACGCCCACATCGAGTCCGCCAGCGAGTGACCCACCGCCTAATCGAGGAGAATGCAGTCATGACTTACGAAACCATCATCGTTGAGCGCAACGGCCACGTGGGATGGCTTATCAATAACCGCCCGGAAGCCCTCAACTCCCAGAACGTCCAGCAGCGTGACGAGATGGCGGACGCCTGGCTGGAATTGGAGAACGACCCGCATGTTCGGGTCATCGTTCACACTGGTGAAGGCCGCGCGTTCCACACCGGTGCCGACATCCGAGAGGTGTCCGAGGCCGGTATGGAGCGATTCGAGCGCGACATGCTCTCGTTCAATCTCCACTTCTCGTCGTGGCATCAAAATGTCAGCAAACCGGTCATCGCAGCCGTCAACGGGCTGTGTGTCGGCGGGGGTCTGCACTTCGTGGCGGACGCGGACATCGTCATCGCAGCGTCGGACGCGCAGTTCTCCGATCCTCATGTCTCAGTTGGTCAGGTCACGGCGGTCGAGACCATCGGTCTGGCGAAGCAGATGCCTTTTGAAGCCGTGATGAGAATGGCACTCCTCGGCCGCCACGAGCGGATATCGGCCCAACGCGCCTACGAGCTGGGCATGGTGAGCCAGATTGTCGATCCGCCTGAGAAGCTCCGCGAGGAGGCGCAACTACTCGCTGAGAAGATCGCCCGGAACTCCCCCGCCGCCATGCGTGCCACGAAGAAGGCACTCTGGTCGGCACTTGAGATGGGGCTGACCGATGCGTGCCGACTCGGCTCGCAGCATCTCATCAGCGTATGGGGTCACCCCGACCAGGCAGAGGGGCCGCGAGCCTTCGCCGAGAAGCGCGACCCAATCTGGCAGCAGCCGCGGTGACGAAGAGCAGGCCCGCCTCAAGCATCGGAGCGGAGCTGCGCAACGCGGCTCGGGAGGCACCCGCTGACGTGGCCTGGTTGCACGGCGAGTCGGCCACCACCTTCGGCGAGCAGTGGGCGGAGGTTCGCGAGGCCGCCGCCGCGCTGGTGAGCAAGGGTGTTCGACTCGGCGACCTCGTCATCGTGTGGGCTGCCAATGACAGACCGACGGCCGTCGCGCTGCTCGCCGCGGCGACCGCAGGTGCGACGATCGTCCCGATCAACACCCGCTACACCGCCGCGGAGGTCGAGCACATCATCGGCCGCACCCATCCGGTGCTGGTGATGGCGCCGGCTGAAGCGGGAGGCAGGGCCATCGCCGAGGAAGCGCTGCGCATTGCCGGTGATGTTCCTGTCGTGTGTCTCGGTCCGGTCGCTCCTTCCGGGACCCTTCCCTGGACGGCACTCATGGCCGGAGTGGACAGCATCTCGCTTGCCACGATCGACGCACGCGTGGACTCCATGACCGGCGAGGAGGTCGCAATCATCCAGTTCACCTCGGGTACGACGGGCCGACCGAAAGGAGTTCGGCTGCGGCAAGGACCCCTCCTGAGGACGAGCGCCGCGTGGGCCGATGTCGCCGGGTTGCACCGCGGTGACACCTATCCGGTAGTGTATCCGCTCGCCCACATCGGCGGGTTCAAGACCGGACTCATCACGACACTGGTGGCCCGGGCCACCGCGATCCTGGTCCCCATTGTGCGAGCCGAGTCGATCGTCGAGATCATGAACCGCCATCGCGTCACATTCTTCAACGGCCCACCCGCCGTACTGCGAACCCTGCTCGATGAGCGTGACGCCGGAAAGCTGCCCGCGGCGAACACCCTGCGAACCGTCGTAATGGGGTCGGCGATCGTCCCGCCGCAGTTGGTCCGGGACCTTCGCAGCACGCTTGGCGTCGAGGACGTGATGATCTCTTATGGACTCACGGAGGCAACCGGCGTATGTCTCATGACGCGGCGGGGAGACTCCGTCGATCTGGTGAGCGAATCGCTCGGGTGCGCACTACCTGGTGTCGATGTTCGCACTGATGGTGCGACTGCCGACGAACCTCGCCCCATCGAGGTTCGGGGCGACAACGTGATGCTGGGATACCTGGACGACCCCGAGGCCACGGCCGCAGCCGTTCGTGACGGATGGCTCGACACCGGCGACACCGGCTGGACCGATGAGTACGGATACGTCCACATTGCCGGGCGATCCACCGACATGCTCCTGGTGGGCGGTTTCAACGTCTATCCGGCAGAGGTGGAGAACGCCCTCGCGGAGCACGCCGACATCAGTCAAGCCGCAGTCGTGGGGCTTGAACACGAACGCCTCGGAGAAGTGCCGGTGGCGTTCATCGTGGCACGCGCGGGCGCCACGCTCACGGTCGACGACGTCATCACGCACGCCCGATCCCGCTTGGCGAACTACAAAGTGCCCCGCGAGATCCGGATCCTGCCCGAACTCCCCCGCGGGCACGTCGGTAAGATCGATCGCGCGACCCTGCGGGCCCGTGCGTCAGGACTACAAGCCGAGTCCTGACGCACAGTCGCTCCTCTACACGACCGTCAGATCGAGCGGGCCTTGGCGCCGGTGAGGGCTTGTTTCCAGTTCGTGGGGATGTTGCCCTCGATGAGCCAGCCGGACGCTTTGCGTCTCGTGCGGGCACCCCGCGTTCCTTCTCGCATTCGCGTGCTCGTTTTGTCTTCGATGTTGCAGATCGCGAGCCAGCGCAGCTTCGGCGGTGGTGTCGTTGGGGAAATGGCCCCGGCTCTTGATGATTGCGCAGCTGATAGGTCAGCGACTCGATCGCTCACCGAGCAGGCGTATTACAAGTGACTCAAGTCGCCGCTCTCGACGCGTGAGGCTGAGGAGGCTCATCTGAACGGGGCGGTGGAATTGGATCAGTTCTGTGACAATGGCGGCAAACCAGGCATGTGCACCGGACAGCCGGGGCGGCTCGTCATCGCCGAGTTCCCACGCCACAGAGACGCCCCTCTTGTCCTCACGCGCAAAGAACGCAGCAACGTCTGCTTGGTCAACACTGAGGACATTGATGCCCACAATAGTTGCTGGACGAAGCTTGGCCAGCAATGACGACTTGTTGGCGAGTGAGACCAACACAGTGGGTGGGTGCATCGAGAGGGACATAAAAGCGCTGACCGTGGTGCCGTACGGCTTCCCGTCCGCATCGGTGGTGACAACAGCGACGGAGGTCGGGACCCGGGCCATTCCAGCACGGAAGTCCTCAGCCAGCGCAGTGAATTCAATTGATTGTGAGGTCATGGGTGCACCGGCCGGACAGCGTCGTGGGACAGATGGGCCGCGATGCTCCGTAGCACGTCTGTGGCGTTTGACACCGTCGCCGGATCGGTGCCGCTGAGGGCTTGCGAGAGGATCTCGCGTCGCGCGGTATGGATACTCTCCAAGGCTTGCGCCCCTTTGCCGGTGATGCTGATGAGGAACGCGCGTGCATCCGTGGGTACCCGTTCACGCCGAACCAGGTCGTCGTTCTCCAGCCGCTTCAAGCGTGGAGTGATCGACGAGACATCCACGCCGTGACAGGCAGCGATATCAGAGACCCGTAGCGCACCGTAGGCGTCAAGATACTCCAGCAGTGCCCAGGATGCCGGGGGCAGATCGTAGCCGCAGCGCTCGGCAACCTCACCATACGTCGCACGATCAGTCAGCGACCGCAGCACCGCAGCCAGTGAACGTTCCAGGTCATCGAGAACCTCATCCATGTTCGCCACAGTAATGTTCGAGTCAAGAGAAAACAAGTTGGGCCCAACTAACTATATTCTGTATCGTGGATTACGCCCCATTTCCCCGATGTCGAGGAGCGTCTGTTCATGAAGCTGTCCATTGTTGATCTCGGGACGGTGGCGCCCGACACCACCGAGAAGGACGCTCTGGCCGATGCGCTGGAGACCACACGCCATGCTGAGCAGCGGGGCTTCCACCGCATCTGGTTCGCCGAACATCATCTGAGCCGCTCGGGTGCCTCGCACCACCCCGAGCTCCTCATCGCGGCCGCCGCGATGGTTACCTCCGAGATCCGATTAGGTTCGGGGGCGGTACTGATGAACCACTACAGCCCGTTCAAGGTAGCCGAGATGTTCAAGCAGCTTGAGGCGATGGCTCCGGGCAGGATCGACCTGGGCATGGGCCGCGCCACCGCGGGACCGGTGCTCGATCTGGCGCTTCAGCAGAACAGACAAAACCCGGCACAGGCCGACCATCAGCAGCAGGTGCTGGAGACCTTGAGCTGGCTCTACGAGACATTTCCTGACGCCCACCCATTCACCGGCCACCCATTGATGACGACTGTGCCCGAGGTGCCGCAGACCTGGCTACTGGGCTCCAGTCCGAACGGTTCGAACCTCGCCGCCGGCCTCGGTATCGGCTACACGTTTGCCGGGTTCATCAACCCTCTGGGCGCCGCTGCGGCGCTGCGCCACTACCGGGAGAACTTCGCCCCTCAAGGTTTCGGGCTTGACTCCCCGCGGGCGATCCTGGCGGTCAACGTCGCAGTTGGCGACACTACCGCCGACGGCCTGCACCTGGCCAATTCGCCGAAGGGCTTCTACTCCAGGCTCAGTCGTGCTGGCCGTGCCGCCGGATCGGTCGTAGTACCTGCCCCCGATGAAGCCGCGCGCGAGATGACACAGGCCGAGAAGGACCAGCCAACGACCATCGTCGACGGCCAGTGGCCCAGGTTCGTGGCCGGCGGACCCGATGATGTGCGCGCCACCTTGGAGCAAATGATCGCCGAAAGCGGTGCCGATGAAGTGATGATCCAAAACCTCATCGCCGACCCCGCTGCCCGACGCCATTCCCACGGACTCCTCGCCCAGGCGTTTGGCCTCACACCGCGGTCCGTACCGCGCGTGGAAACGCTGAAATCAGTGGAGACAGCGCGGTGAAGTTCGCAGACTACTACGAGATCATGCAGACCATCGCCCGCTACGGACATGCCCTCGACGCTGGCACGGCCCCATTTGACCAGATCTTCACGGACGACGTCGAGCTCGACCTCACCCACGCGGGTCCACCCGGCCAGCCGGGACCTGTCATCAAGGGGCGGCAACACGTTCTCGAAGCCATGACCGGGTCGGCCGACGATCCGCACACCTACCGCTCAGCTCTCACACGCCCCGCACTCTCCCACCACACCACCAACAGCGAGATCGTCGCTGACCATGGTGATGAGGTCGAGGTCCGCAGCAAGTTCCTCCGCCTCGGAAACAGCCAGCCCGGCCCCATGCCCATACTGATCGGCCAATACCTCGACACGCTCATACGCACCATTGATGGTTGGCGCATCAGCCGACGCGAAGTCATCTCTCACGGACCATGAGAGACCAGCAATAAAGATACGGTGAGCGGCTCACATAACCGACACGACGGTGACATATACGCTGCGTCGCCCCCACCCCGAGCCATCGATCGTTTGGTAGCGTCTAAGAAGGTCCGCCTGCGGCCCGGCGCACTGCCGCCACGAGATCGGAGAAGGACATGAAGGCTTGGGAGTTTCCCGGAGTAGGTCAACCGTTGCGTCTGGTCGACAAGCCGAAACCCGAGCCCGGGCCCGGTGAAGTACTGGTCCAGATCAAAGCTGCGGGCATGTGCCACAGCGACGTCGGCTTCCGCGAGGGCTCTCTCACCGCGCTTGTCTACACGCCGATCGTGCTCGGGCACGAATGTGCCGGCATCGTCGAGTCGTGGGGGGACGGTGTCACCAACATGCAGGTGGGTGACCGGGTCGGCATCGTCGGCATCGACTACACGGCACCCGGAGTGGGCCGCGACGGAGGCTACGCCGAGTACGTGATCGCCAAGGTCCCTGAGATCGTCTCCATCCCCGAAGGAGCATCTTTCGCGCAGGCCGCGATGGGTGTAGACGCCGGTGGCACCGCGTACAAGGCCGTCAGGTCAGTCGGGCAGGTGTCCGCCTCGTCACGTGTCGGGATCATCGGCCTCGGTGGTCTCGGTCAGATCGGTGCGCGCACGGCCTCCCTCACCGGAGCCACCGTCTACGCGGCCGAACCCGGCGAACTCAACCGCTCCCTGGCCGCCGGGCTGGGCGTGACCGAGTCGTTCGAGGATGCCTCGTCCTTCGAAGGCCTCGACCTCGATGTCATCATCGACTTCGCGGGCTACGGCACGACGACTGCGGTAGCTGTCAACGCCGTGAAGAGGGGCGGCACGGTGGTGCAGGTCGGGCTCGGCCGTCCCGAGGCGACCATATCGACGCAAAGACTCGTCCTCGACGAGATCCAGCTCCTGGGGTCGGTCGGGACCACTCCGGCAGACGTGGCAGCCGTGTACGATCTGTTCGCCTCCGGCGGCCTGGCGCCACAACTGCACCCGATCACATTCGACGAGATCGGGGAGACATTGGAGAAACTGGTGGTCGGAAGCACCTTCGGTCGGATCGTCGCCGAGTTCTAAAGTCCGCGGTGGCACCACCTACCGCCCGCCTTTAGAAGTTTCATTTCTTGGCCTTCGGGGCGAGCGATGGCGTGGAACTGATCGAACAGGCCAGCACCACGTAGCGCGCGCTACCAGGGATGCATGTGGAGCATCCCACCCAGGGCGTCTACGTCACGCGACCACTCAGGTCCGTATGCGACGCTGTCGATGCCGTTCAGTTGCAGCGCACGGGCAAGGGTCAGACTGCCAGCCCGGCTCCAACGACGGAGATTGTCACGACCGCTCCGGCATAGCGGATCGCGCGGCAATCTCGATCTTGATCGCCTCGCGCAACCCTCAGACGTGAAGCTGTGCCGATTCAGGTCAGTACACCCTTCGAATGCGACCGGCGTGAGGCCTTGTTGGTCGGCCCGTTTGGATACTCCGACAATCGCTTCTCACCAGGTCTTTTCGGTGGGCCTAGTTTTGCTTGCCAGTTTTTCTTGTCAAATCTGGTGCAATCGCAACCAAGCAGACGGGGCGCGCGAGGCTGACCTAGTCGGCTCTGAGTACGCGCTACACGACTTCAAAGAGGCCAGCGGCACCCATTCCGCCACCGACGCACATCGTCACGACGACGAGCTTCGCGCCACGGCGACGCCCCTCAATGAGCGCGTGCCCAACCATACGCGCACCCGACATCCCGTAAGGATGTCCGATCGAGATCGCTCCTCCGTTGACGTTGTACCGGTCGGGATCGATGTCCAGAAAGTCGCGACAGTACAGCGCTTGGCAAGCGAAGGCTTCGTTGAGCTCCCAAAGGTCAATGTCATCGACCGAAAGTCCGTGCTGCTTGAGGAGCTTTGGCACAGCGACGATCGGACCGATGCCCATCTCGTCTGGCTCAACACCGGCGACTGCGATCCCCCGGTAGATGCCCAGCGGTTCGAGACCACGACGGGATGCCTCGCCCGCTTCCATGAGTACGGACGCAGACGCGCCATCCGAGAGCTGCGATGCGTTCCCGGCGGTGATCGTCGCGATCCTCGCAACATCTCCGTCATTCAGGACGGTGCGAAGACCAGCAAGCCCTTCGAGCGTCGTCTCGGGGCGGTTGCCCTCGTCTTTCGACACCGTCACTTCACGGACGGCGATCTCCCCCGTCTGTCTGTCTCGCACCTCCATCGATGCAATAAACGGCACAACTTCGTCATCCAGCAGACCCAACTCCTGTGCACGTGCGGTGCGTTGCTGAGACACCAGCGCGTACTCGTCCTGAGCTTCACGCGAGACCTTGTATCGCTCGGCGACGATCTCCGCAGTGTTCAACATCGGTAGGTACGTGCCCGGATGCTGAGCAACAAGCCAGGGATCTTCGGCTCTATACAGGTTCAACTTGTCGTTCTGCACCAGCGATATTGACTCGAGTCCGCCACCGATCGCAATCTGTTGATGATCCACCACAATCTGCTTCGCAGCGATCGAAATTGCCATCAACCCAGACGCGCACTGCCGATCGACCGTCATACCGGGTACGCTCACTGGAAGTCCAGCGCGCAACGCCGCCTGACGGGCGACGTTCGTCCCGGTATTGCCCTGCTGCAGAGCCACACCCATCACTACGTCTTCGACCTCGGCGACATCCACCCCCGCACGATCGACCGCGTGCGAAATCACGTGACCGGCTAGCGCCTGTCCACCAGTATTGTTGAACACGCCCCGATACGCCCGACCGATCCCGGTTCGCGCTGTCGAAACGATCACTGCTTGTCTCATGTTCACTCCGCTAAGGATTGGGGCTTCTAAGTAAGGATGGGGCCTTACACGACCTAAGCCACCCGGTCAGTCCGTCGGTCCGCCAGCGACGTAGAGTACCTGTCCTGAGACGAAGGCTGCCTCGTCGCCGGTGAAGAACGCGGCCGCGGCAGCAATGTCTTCCGGGAGCCCAGCGCGCCCAACTGGGATGTTCTTTGCCACTTCTGCGAGGAAGTCTTCGAAGGTCATCCCGAGGCGTTCAGCCGTCGCGCGAGTCATTGCGGTCTGGACGAACCCGGGGGCAATCGCGTTTGCGGTCACTCCGAACCGACCCAGCTCGATCGCGAGCGTCTTCGTGAAGCCTTGCAGTCCCGCTTTCGCTGCCGAATAGTTCGCCTGCCCGCGGTTACCTAACGCTGAAGTGCTGGACAGATTCAGGATCCTCCCCCAGCCAGCCTGCACCTGGTGCGCTTGCACCGCGCGTGACATCAGGAAGGCACCGCGCAGATGAACGTCCATCACGGCATCCCAGTCGTCCTCAGTCATCTTGAAAAGCAGGTTGTCGCGCAGGATTCCAGCATTGTTTACGAGAATTGTTGGTGCCCCGAGCTGTTCACCGACGCGCTCAACCGCTGCGGCAACATCGGCGGAAGCGGAGACATCTGCTCCGATGCCGATCGCCTCGCCACCGGTGGCACGAATGGATGCCACGACGTCTGCCGTGTCGTCCTCACGTAGGTCAATCACTGCCACCCGACGACCAGCAGAGGCGAGGCGCAGCGCAACTGCTGCACCGATGCCACGGGCGCCACCCGTGACAATCGCCGTTCTCTTTTCCGTCATTTGAATTCACTCCTCGTTAGAACGGATGTCTGCGCCGCCGCTCGTTTGAGCGCCGGCGCGCTACTCTCACGACCGTGGCCGCTTGAGATTTGCTTGCATATCACCATCCGAACCGCTTCAGAGTAAGGAATCGTCGAGGTCGATCAACGTCTGATCGGCCCGCTCGAGCAGATCGAGTGCGGGTCCGATGCGCGGCAGAATATCGGTGAAGTAGTATCGCGCCGTCACTCGTTTCGCCTTGTGGAACTCGTCAGGGACAACATCGGCCGCAAGCGCTTGCTCCAACCACAGCGACGCCACGACGATGTCACCGAGCGACTCGAGATACGTGCTGGCGTTAACCAGCGCTGCCGCCGGATCCCCGGATGCCCAGAGGTCGGAGGTAATGGCTTCAATCCTGGTAATTGCCACTTCAAGCGTGCTCCCGTGTCCGGCGAACTCTTCGGACTCACCGGCCCGAGCTGCTGTGGCGCGGATCGTTTCCATTAGCAGCGTCAATCCCTTGCCGCCGTGCAGGCGCACCTTCCGGCCGAGTAGATCGAGTGCCTGGATACCGTGGGTGCCTTCGTGGATGGGGTTCAGCCGATTGTCACGGTAGAACTGCTCTACCGGGTAGTCGCGGGTGTACCCGTATCCCCCGTGTATCTGGATCGCCAAATCGTTCGCAACAAGACACCACTGCGAGGGCCAGCTCTTCACGATCGGGGTGAGCACATCGAGCAGAATGGCGGCGCGCTGGCGATCATCGTCAGTCTCACCAGTCTCCTCCTCGTCGAGCAATCGTGCGGCATACAACACGAGCGCCATCGCCCCCTCTGCGTAAGCTTTGGAGGTAAGCAGCATCCGACGCACGTCGGGGTGGCGAACGATCGGCACCGGAGGGGAATCCGAGCCTTTGGCGTCGACGAGGCGACCCTGATGACGTGTCCGTGCATACTCGACCGCGTGAAGATAACTCGTGTATCCGAGCGCCGCTGCGCCAGCACCGACGGCGATGCGCGCCTCGTTCATCATTCGAAACATGTAGACGAGCCCACGGTTCTCTTCGCCGATGAGTGTACCGACGGCCCCGGCTTCACCGCCGGGGAGATAGCGGCCACCGCCAAAGTCGAGCACCGTATTCGTCGTGCCACGGTACCCCATTTTGTGGTTGAGGCCCACGAGCGCGACATCGTTCCGTTCACCAAGCGAACCGTCTGCCTGCATCAGGTACTTGGGTACCGCGTATAGCGAGAGGCCTTTGACACCCATGGGTGCGCCCGTTGCGCGCGCCAACACGAGATGCACGATGTTCTCACTCAACTCGTGGTCGCCTCCCGAGATCCACATTTTGCTCCCGAACAGCCGGAAGGTGCCGTCGGTCTGCACTTTGGCGCGTACCCTGACGTCTGCAAGCGATGACCCTGCATCTGGTTCGGAAAGGCACATCGTGCCAAAGAAGCGACCCTCGATCATCGGAGTTGCGTAGCGCTCGATATCGCGTTCAGTCGCAAATGCGAGAAGAAGGCGCGCTGCGGCCGCTGTCAGCATCGGGTAGGCCGCCGTTGCCGTGTTTGCGGCTTGGAACCAGGCGAAGCATGCACGGTCGACGACGTGTGGCAACTGCGCACCGCCCACCTCCTCGTCCATCGCGCCTGAGAGTAGGCCCGAATCGTTGAAGGCCCTCAGCGCTTCACCCACCTCGGGGATCACGTGCGCGCGCTCCCCGTCAAAGCGAGGCTCATTGGCATCGCTCAGGGCATTGTGTGGCGCGAACGCCTCTTCGGCGAGTGCTTCGGAGAGATCGAGCACCGCTTCAAATGTGTCACGAGAGTGATCCGCGAATCGTGGGCGAGTCAGTAGTTCGTCGACCTTAAGCCACTCGAAGAGTAAGAAGTCGAGGTCGCGGCGCGACAAGATTTGAGATGCCATGATCAACCTTCCGCGGGAGCAATGTAACGGATGAGAACGTCAGCGACGCACACAGGCCGGGTGCCGCCGTCGCGTTCTACGGTGACCCGGACGGTGAGCTGGGTCCAGCCGTCGCCGGGAACCACGCCAATGATCTCCCCTGTTGCGCGTATCAAGGAGTCGACGGGCACCGGGGAGGGAAAGCGTACGCGATCGGTGCCGTAGTTGATGACGCTCTCGAAGCCGGAGACGACGAGAATCTGTTCAAGGAAAGCTGACACGAGTGACAGGGTGAGGTAGCCGTGAGCGATCGTTGTTCCGAAGTGCCCGTGTGCTGCCCGTGCTGGATCGATGTGGATCCATTGTCGGTCTTCGGTCGCTTCGGCGAACGAGTCGATGCGGGATTGCGTGATGAGGATCGAGTCGCTCGGGCCGAGCATCGTGCCGAGCGCATCTCCTAGCTCGTCGTATCGGAGTTCGCCCATCAGATTCCACCCCCGAGCAGAAGCCCGCCGTCAACCACCAGCGTCTGACCGGTTACCCACGCCGAATCGTCAGAGCCCAAGTAAGCCACAGCCGAGGCGACGTCGGCGGTCTCGCCGAGCCTGCCAAGCGGGTATCGCGCGACAACCTTTTCTTCGATTCCCTCGTAAAGTGGTTTCGCGAAACGGGTCGTTACGACCCCCGGAGCGACGGCGTTCACGCGCACCGTCGGGCCGAGTTCTACTGCGAGTTGGCCGGTGAGGTAGATGACCGCAGACTTACTCGCGCCGTAAAGTCCGATGTCTGCGGCCGGGCGGAGTCCAGCTACCGAAGCGACATTCACCACTGCACCGCCGTTCGCACCCATCCAGGCTTCGTGCACGGATTGGACCCAGCCCAACGAGCCGAGCACGTTGACGTCGAAGATCTTGCGCGCCGCCGAGAAATCAGACTCGATGAGGGGCCCGAACGCGGGGTTAATCCCGGCGTTGTTGACCAGGAGATCAATCCGGCCGAAGGCCGCGATCGTACGATCAACTGTGTCGGTTTGGTGCTGCTGGTCGTCGGCGCTGCCGGCCACGGTCAGCAAGCGGTCGCCGGCACCGAGCTCGGCGACGGCCGCGTCGAGACCAGCCTGATTACGACCAGTGATAACAACGCGGGCACCCTCGTTGAGAAGGCGACGTGCGATCGCCAAGCCAATACCTCGGCTTGCACCGGTGACGATGGCTGCACGGCCCTCATAGCGTTCTGCGGTGCTCATATCGAGATCCCTCCGTCGACGGGGAGTACAACTCCGGTGATGTAGCTGGCCTCGCGGGAGGCAAGAAAAGCAACGGCGTCGAACATCTCGCTCGGCTCTCCGAATCGTCCCAGCGGAATCGCGGCTTCCAACTCCGCACGCTTGTCGGGCGGCACTGAGGCGATCATTCGGGTGTCGGCGTTCGGCGAGATCGCGTTAACCGTCACGCCGAAGTGCGCCAGTTCCTTTGCCGCCGTCTTGGTGAACCCGATGATTCCCGCCTTCGCCATCGCGTAGTTCGACTGCCCGATGTTGCCTCGTAGACCGGTGTACGAGGTGACGTTGATTACCCGGCCGAACCGCTGCGCTCGGAATTGCGGAACACACGCGCGGGTCATCTTGAATGTGCCACCAGCGTGGACGGCGAGAACCGCGTCCCAGTCGGCGTCGCTAAGTTTCCACAGCATGCCATCGCGCAAGATTCCGGCATTGTTGACGAGAACGTCAATGCGATCGTTTTCAGCCATGATCTGCGCGATCGCAGCATTGACGCTTGCCGTGTCGCTGACATCCGCACGGATGCCTCTACCACCCACCTCTTCCGCAGCCTGATTCACGGCTTCGCCGTCAAAGTCGATGAGAACCACGTCGGCACCCGCGCGCGCGAAGTTGCGCGAGAGTTCTAGTCCAATGCCGCGAGCCGCACCCGTGATAACCACGGTCTGCCCACTGAAATCAAAACTGAGGTTTCCGCTCATGAGAATCGCTCCAGCACCTTCGACATACCCTGCCCTCCACCAATGCGAATCATCTCGACCCTGAACTCCTCATCATTGAACTGCGCGACCTTGACGACGTTGGCACCCGCCGGGATCCACACGCCGTGACTAACCAATCGGCATCGCCGGCGATCATGCAACGGATGTAAAAGATGCTCGCAACTCCGTCTTCATGACTTTGCCCTGCGTGTTACGGGGCAGCTGCTCCACGAGCACCACCATGCGCGGCACCTTGAAGTTCGCCAGACGCTCCCTGCACCACGCGATAATCTCCGCTTCATCGGGCGTGGATCCGTTCCCGGGAATGATGAACGCCCGCGCGACCTCACCCAACCGCGCGTCGGGCACTCCGATGACGGAGACCTCTCGCACGTCAGGATGGCGAGCCAGAGTCTGCTCGACCTCAGCGGGCGACACGTTGAATCCGCCAACCACGAACAAGTCTTTGAGTCGGTCAGTGATCTTCAGGTAACCCGCCTCGTCGAGCGTGCCGATGTCGCCCGTGCTCAACCAGCCATCCACCACAGCCGCGGATGACTGCTCGATCTCGCGCCAGTAGCCTGGCGTCACGTTGGGCGCTTTCACGAGAAGCTCCCCGGCCTGACCGGCTGGCAGCTCGGCGCCGTCGGCATCGACGACCTTCAGCAGAACATTCGGCAGGGCGCGGCCGTTCGTATTAGCGATCATCTCCTTCGAGTCCCCCACGTTGCACATCGTGGCCACTCCGTAGGTCTCGGTCATCCCGTACGCGGTGATGAAGTGCTCGAAAGGCAGCTCCTTCTGCACGCGCTCCACCATTGTGACCGGAACCGTCGCCGCGCCGGTCGCGGCCAGGCGCAGCGTCGACAAGTCGAACTCGACACGACGAGCGTCATCCAGCAGCGCGTAAAGGACCGTCGGGGGACCGTTGAGGATCGAGACCCGCTCGCGCTCGATGAGACGCATCATTTCGACGGCGTCGAAGACTGCCAACGGCACGATCGCCGCACCGTGGATGAGCGAGGTGAGGACGCCAGCCTTGAAACCGCCAGAGTGGAACATCGGCAACGACAGGAGGTATCTGTCCCCGGGGCGAAGGCCCCAGATGCGGCCGAAGTCGCGGTAGAGCGCGATCACGGCGCCCTGCACAAACGTCACGCCCTTCGGCTGACCGGTCGTGCCCGAGGTGAACAGAATGTCGCCGAGATCAGAGCCGCGCACTGCGTCAGCGGCAGCCTCCACAGTCTCGGGGGCGATAGAAGCCCCGGTGGCGACGAAGCCTTCCCACCCAAAGATGTCGCAATCGGTCCGCGACCGCCGTGACGAGTCCACGGACACGTCGACCACGAACTCGAGATCGTCCAGCGCGGCGACACCCTCGTCGATGAACGCCTCGCCGAGTGCTTCGAGATAGTCAAATCCGAGGAAGCGATCGTCGATAAGAATCGCTCGTGCTTTCGTGCGGCTGAGGATCTCGCGGGCCTCAATCGCACGGTAGCGTGTGTTGATCGGCACGACGACTCCGCCGATGTAGTGAACAGCTTCACTGAAGCGGACCCACCAATGGGAGTTTGGCGCCCACACTGCGACGCGGTCACCCTGGCGAATGCCTCTCACGATCAGCGCCGCCGCGACCGCGCGCACGTCGGTGAGCAGCTGCCCGAAAGTGAATCGTACATCGCCATCAGCCAGGGCCTCGAGGTCGGCGAAACGCGCCGCACTCGCACGGAGCACACCTGCATACGTGTCCACCACTTCCATCGAATCTCCCTCGTTTGATGTCAAACCGGATCAGCGTCCGATGATTGCGGCGACCGCCTCGTCGCGAATGGCGTTCCGGCAACTGTTCTGTCGACCACGATCCTCCGGACGTCGGCATCCGCCTCTATCCGCGCTCCTTCTACACTCCGGCCGCTCATGATGGGTCACGGTATGCGTTACACCGTTACACCAAGGACATTCCGTTCCCGAGCGAATACTTTCTATCATAGCAATGATAGCGTGTATAAATGTAATAATAATAGACTACATGGCGATTAGCGCAACGGACGGAACGATATGAACACGAACGATATATCCATTGGGGACGCTACGGCGAACGATGTCTCGCACGCGCTCTTGAGCGGGCTGCTGGAGGACCTTGCTTTCGATGACTCCTCGTTGCTGGTGGCGTCCCCGAAGCATCGACTCAGTCTCCGCGAAGTCCGAGAGCGAGTCTCCGCCCTGTCTGGCGCGCTCACTGCCGCCGGAGCGAAACAGGGAATGGCCATCGGCGTCCACGTCGAAGAGAGTGCGCGAGCGGTGATCGCGATGTTCGCGATCTGGAGCTCGGGCGGCGTCTACGTGCCCATCAACGGTCGCGCGACGCAGGAAGAGATTGCCTCCGTCATCTCAGAGACTCCCGTCGCTCTACTCATCGGCTCTGCGGGCGAGCGGTCTGAACGCGCGGGGAGCATCGGTTACGTGCAGTTTGCCGATAACCTCGAGCCGCGCATCATCGCCCACGCCGACCAGAGTCAGGAACTCTACGAGCCGGATATCGCTCTCGCCCTGCGGACTTCGGGAACGACGGGTCGACCAAAGGCCGTGCTGCTTCGACACTCAGGCACCATCGGTGCGCTCGATTCCAGCCTTCGTATGCTGCGCCGCACGGCCAAATCTCCCATCGATTCGCCAGGCTCGTTAAGGATGAACGTCGTCCCCACATCCCTGTCCCTGTGGGCCGGCATCTACAACACCGTCTTCTCCTTTCGGGCCGGAATCGGCGTGGCGCTGATGGACAAGTTCAATGTCGATCTCTTCGTGGAGATCGTTCGAGAGTTCCAGGTCAAGTCAACTGTGCTCGCGCCTGCCATGATCACTATGCTCGCCGACGATCCAAACCTCACCGACCTCGCCCCCCTGCGGCTCGTGCGCTCAATCACCGCCCCACTCTCGCCCACTCTCGCCCGCGATTTCTACGAACGCTTCGACGTCTTCGTGCTCAACTCCTACGGACAGACGGAGCTCGGCGGTGAAGTGGTCGGCTGGACTTCGGCTGACGTGCGCGACTTCGGCGTGGACAAGCTCGGTGCGGCGGGTCGACCGTACCCTGATGTAGCGCTTGAGGTCCGTGGCCCAGATGGCGAGAAAGTGGGCATCGACCGACCGGGTGAGATCTTCGTCAACTCACCGTACCGAATGCAGGGCTACGCGAAAAGTTCGTCAGCAGTACCCGAAGATGTCGATCGGTTTGTCGGGGGATACCTGCGGACCGGCGACATCGGGAGACTCGACGCGGACGGGTTTCTGTGGATCGAGGGACGTGTCAGCGACATGATCAATCGTGGGGGCCTGAAGGTCTTCCCCGCAGAGGTCGAGGAGGTCCTCCGCCGGCACCCGGGCGTGCGTGACGCTGCCGTCGCCGGGGTACCGGATCGCCGGCTAGGAGAAGTACCGCACGCATGGATCATCAGTGAGAGCGCGGAAATCACTGACCGTCTTGCGGATTGGTGTCGTGAGCACCTCGTTCCGTACAAGATCCCTGCCGGTTTCACCAGGGTCGATGCCTTCCCACGCAACGAGATTGGAAAGGTCCTGCGCGGTCAGCTCACCCAAGCATCCGACTGAATCAGGGGCGGTGACACAGGCCATGCCCGGACCAGCATCAAACTGAGGCATGTTGCGGCGCTTGCGTCGCAACACCTCTCAAAGTATTATCATTAATAAGATAGTGGATCGTAAGGAGATTCAAGTGTCCAAGACAGCACTTCTGATCGGCGGCACGGGTCCCACCGGCCCGGCTATCGCAACCGGCCTCGAGAAACGAGGATACGACCTGACGATCCTGCACCGAGGCACGCACGAACTCGACGAGGTAATGCGGTTCCCACACATCCACGGTGACGTCTTCAGCGAGGAGGGCATCCGAGAGGCCCTCGGCCAGCGCTCGTTCGACGTTGTAATCGCGAGCTACGGCCGCCTTCGGGCCACGGCCTCAGTACTTCGCGGACGCGCGGGGCACTTCCTCTCCGTCGGCGGCGTGCCCGTCTACCGCGGCTTTTTCGATCCGTCGGTCTTCCAACCGACAGGCCTGCCCATTCCGACCCGCGAGGACGCCGATCTCGCACGTGAGGACGAGGACGGCAAGAGCTATCGCGTTGCCCGAACGGAGCAGCTTCTTTTCGAGTTGCAGCCGGATGCCACGCACTTTCGATACCCGTACATCTACGGTCCGCGACAGCTCGCGCCGCGCGAGTGGGCAGTGATGCGCCGCATCATCGATGGCCGGCCGTTCATCATCTTGCCCGACGGCGGCCTGTCACTCATCCCGTTCGGATACGTCGACAACCTCGCGCACGCGATGATGCTCGCGATCGAGCAGCCCGACGAGTCGAAGGGCGAGATCTTCAACTGCGGCGACGACGAAAAACTCACTATCAGACAGATGGTCGAGCTCGTAGCCGATGAGATGTCCTACGACTTGGAGATTGTCTCGATGCCCTCGGAGCTGGCGATTCCGTCGCGCCCCCTGCAGATGAGCTCTGTGGCTCACCACCGTGTAGTTGATACCGCCAAGCTTCGCGACCGGCTCGGCTATCACGACGTCGTACCGGCGCGCGAAGCCGTGCGCCGCGCCGTCCGATGGCTGCAGGCCAACCCACCCGCGCGGGGCGGCTACGAGGAATTTGCTCTCCAGGACCCGTTCGACTACGGCGCCGAGGACCGGCTCTACAACTGGTGGAAAGCGGCCATCGCCGATCCACCGAACCTCGGATACGACGAACTGCCGGGTTACGGAAAATCGTACGCTGGCCCCGGCACCCGCGTCGTCCGCGCCGACACGCGTATCTGAGTCACCGTGGCACTTAACGGCTGGAGCCTACCGCTCTCCCCCACCGGCAAAGCATCACTCGTCCCCGCGCCCCCATGGCACTTCTCTGGCACGGCGATCGGGATAGAGTTCCGTGCAGACCCTGCCGCCATCGCCGCAGTACTGCCCGCCGAGATCGAGCCGTTGCCCGATGGCTCGGCCTGCTTCACGTTCGTCGACTGGGCATCGACGGCACCCAATGACCCGCGATACGGGGACAACCCAGCCCGCGCGCAGTACAGCGAGGCCTACATCTCCGTCTTTGGCACGCTGGCGGGTAAGAAGGTCGCGCGGGTGCCCTACATCTGGGTCGATGATGACCTGTCGTTCGCCCGGGGACTGATTCAGGGCTTCCCGAAGAAGATGGGGCAAATCGACATCACCCGAACCGTGAAGGTCGGCCAAGGTGGTCCGCAACTGACAGCCGGAGCCCGACTCGTCGGCACGGTCGCTTCGCTGGGCACGCGGCTCGCGCGTGGTGCGGTGACCCTCACCGGACCGGAAAAAGCGGGGCTCGTGCCCCAAGCGCTACGTATGCCGGTCTGGCACACGCGTCACGTGCCCGACCTCGCCGGGGGGCCGCCGTTGGTGCACGATCTCGCTCGCAACCTCGTCGAAGGGTTCGAGGTGGCCGATGTGTGGTCTGGGGACGCCGAGCTCGAGTTGTTCGACTCAGCGTTCGAGGAGCACACGCTTCTGGAACCGCGGGAGATCGTCGGTGGGTTTCGTTGCGAGGTCGCGTTCACGATTGTCGGTGCCGAGGCCTTCGCCGGCTAATCGGTCAGGGGCCGCGAATCTCCGAATACCATCGGCTGTCAGTGATGATGAAGGGAATCACTCTGCACTGCGGCGCCTGACGGCTTTTCACAGACAACGGGAGAGCGTTGAACCCGGACCGTCGCGACATTAACAGCCACCTCGTCGCTTACGTGAGCACGCGCGGTGTTGTCGCGATCACGGGGAAGCCCGGGCATCCGATGACCCAGGGCAAGAACGAACGATTCCACCAGACCCTATTTCGGTGGTTGAACCGCCTCAGGTTCACTGCCGCTGTTATGCGGGTTGCGGCACTCTGGTGAGAGCCGCGTAATGGTCGGCCTCGTATTCGTTGGGGCTGACCATGCCGAGGCTACCGTGCAGCCTGCGGTGGTTGTACCAGTCGACCCAGCCGCCGGTCGCGAACTCGACGTCCGCGATCGTCTTGAACGGGCCGTCGTGGAACACGGTCGTGCCGATGCATTCGGCTTTGTAGACGCCGTTAATCGTCTCCATCAGGGCGTTATCGTATGCGTCGCCGACGGATCCGATCGATGGTGCGATCTCCTCGAGAGCGAGGTGATCGGTGAGCCGAATCGACGTGTATTGGCTGGGCTCAACCGGTGGAAGCAACACTTGATCGGAGGGTGTTGTGGGACGACCATCGGATTGGATGAGGGAAGTGACCGGGCGGGCATCTATGCGCTCGCCTGGACACCCGGGTCATCCGCGTGCCAGGGAGCGGGAGTTCTGGGCGAAGATCAGCACGGGGTTACTCCCGACCGAGGCTGGCGTCGCGCTCGGCGTGGCTCCCGTCGTCGGGTCGCGATGGTTCCGACAATCAGGAGGTATGTCACCGTATTCGTGGCCGGCGCCGTCGGGTCGGTATCTGTCGTTGGCTGAACGCGAGGAGATCGCGATCCTGAAGGCGACGGGGACCGGGGTGCGGGCGATTGCCAAGGCACTGGGGCGTAACCCCTCGACGATCTCTCGAGAGTTGCGTCGTAACGCCGCGACGCGAGGCGGGACGTTGGACTACCGGGCGTCCGTCGCGCACTGGAAGGCCGAACTGTTTGCCAGAAGACCGAAGGTCGCGAAGCTGGCCGCGGACCCTCGACTGCGCAAGTACGTGCAGGAGCGCCTCTCCGGTCAGATCCGCCGCCCGGACGGTTGCGTTGCCCCGGGCCCGCAACCGCCAAGATGGACGGGGCAGAACAAGCCTCACCGGAAGGACCGGGGCTGGGTGCTGGGGTGGAGCCCCGAGCAGATCGCGAACCGGATCAAGCTCGACTTCCCCGATGATGACAGCATGCGGATCAGTCACGAGGCCATCTACCAGGCGCTGTTCATCCAGAGCCGTGGGGCGCTCAAGCGCGAGCTCATCCTGTGTCTTCGCACCGGGAGAGCACTCCGCATGCCCCGAGCGCGGTCGAAACGGGTGCCGTGGGCTCACGTGACCGCGGATGTCCTCATCAGCGAGCGGCCCGCGGATGCTGAAGACCGCGCCATCCCCGGCCACCACGAAGGGGACCTCATCATCGGCATCAACAGGTCCGCGATCGGCACCGTCATCGAACGGACGACCGGGTTCACCACGCTGGTCCATCTGCCGCGAGAAGATGGCTGGCGGGAGCAGCCGATCGTCAAGAATGGCCCGCCGTTATCCGGCTATGGTGCGCTCTCGATGAACCGTGCACTTGCCAAAGCAATGAGCACTCTGCCAGATGAACTCAAGCGCTCCCTGACCTGGGACCGAGGGAAGGAGATGTCAGCGCACGCACAGTTCACGATTGACACCGGCTTGAAGGTCTACTTCGCCGACCCGCACAGCCCCTGGCAGCGCGGCACGAACGAAAACACGAATGGACTGCTCCGGCAGTACTTCCCGAAAGGCACCGACCTCTCACGCTGGTCCGAGGACGACCTCGCCGCCGTCGCCCACGCTCTCAACACCCGGCCCCGCAAACGCCTCGGATGGCGCACCCCGGCCGAGGCGCTCAACGAGCGCCTACACTTGTTGCAAACAAGCGGTGTTGCGACGACCAGTTGAATCCGCCTTGCGACCCGGCATCGGAGTGATGAATGAGCTGCCGCGCGGCAACAGCGTGGCCCTGCCGGTCGCGTTCCCACAGTGCCATCCGCAACGGGATCATGACGAGGTCTGTGTGCTTGCTAGTCTGCGCATGCCAGGCCACGATGCGTTGTGAGAACACGTCGAGGATGAACGCGACGTATACCCAGCCTGCCCAGGTCCGGACATAGGTGAAATCGGTCACCCAGACGCGGTCCGGGGCGGTCGCGGTGAAATCCCGATTCAGCAGGTCACCGGCACGAATACCGTCCTTCGCGGGGATCGTCGTCCGGATTCCCTTCGCACGGGTCACACCGGACAGGCCCAGCAGCCGCATCGCCCGGTCCACGCCTCCCCAGGAGGCGTCAGCGATCCGGGTGCGGCGGATCAGCGCGGTCATCTTCCGCCGACCATACAAGCCCTCCGGGGTCATCTTCCGCCGTGTCGTCCCGTCCGCCAACATGACAGTCGTCCACGCCGTGTCGCGGACCGCGTCAACGATCATCGCGTCCGTCACGGTCCGCGCCGAGACGAGGCCCTGCCGCCAGGCCCGATAGGTGCGCGCAGCGACCCCCATGCCCTGCTCGCGCAGAACGCGGGTGATCGACTCGACTGCATGCCCCTCGGACCTCATCTGATCGATGAAGCCCATGATCAACGGTTGCGGGAGTCGAGTTCCCCCGCGAAGAAAGTCGTCGCTGCTTTCAGAATCGCGACGTCTTCGCGCAGACGCTTGTTCTCGGCCTTGAGGCGCTTGACCTCGGCGGCCTCTTCGCTGGTCTGACCCTCACGATCACCCGCATCGATATCAGCCTGCACCACCCACCGGCGCAACGATTCCGGGCCGACGCCCTCCTGCCGGGCAACGGCCGCGATCGCCTTCATATTCGACGGGTACTCACTCCGATGCTCGAGCACCAACCGGACAGCGCGCTCACGGAGCGCAGGATCAAACTTCTTAGGCATGAGCCCATCCTTTCAACACAAAAGAATGCGGCATCAAACCTGAGGCGGTTCAGGTTAGACAAGCATCCCTTCGCAAGACGATCAAGGAACTCGAAGGACTCGTGGATCAGTTCGACCTGATCCGCAACACCGATCGCCCGCACCAGGCACTGCAACCGAACCACGACGCGCCCACTCACCGCGACGCAACCGGCGATGGTCTTCGATGAATACGGCACGCTCCTCATCGAAGACCTCAGGGCACAACGCGGAACTCGATATCTCGGCAACGGCAGACCCGAGGATCAACCCCCAAAAACACGATGCCTGTCACTATTATCCTGAGATATCACACGGCTCCCCACAAAGAACTGTCGGCAAGGTATTGACAGCCCTTCGAGCGTGACGCCACGTTTATAACGTCAGGGAACGAAGACGGCACCTGGATTGAGTACGCCGGCCGGATCGAAAGCGGACTTGATCCGGCGCTCGAGCGCAAGCTTCACTGGATCGGTCAGGGCCTCGTAGTAGACGCGCTTATCTCGTCCTATGCCGTGTTCGCCGGAGATAGTACCTCCGAGCAGTATTCCTGCGCGGAAGATGTCGAGGAGCAACTCGTGCCGACGCGCATCGTCCTTCTCATAGACTGAGAAGTGGATATTGCCGTCACCCGCGTGACCACAGCCGTAGACACGCGCCCCATGCTGCTTCGCGATCGCCTTGACTTGCATGAGGTACTCCGGGATGAGCGCTCTCGGCACGGCCATGTCGATGAGATCGTCAGCACCGTTGGCCTTGACCATCCAGAAGGCGCTCTCTCGCAGCTCGAGCAACGTCAGGCCCTTAGTGCCTTCGAGCACGTATACATCCAGGGCGCCACCGTCGGCGAGCATCGTGGCGAGCTCGTCAACAGCACGATCGAGCGTCTCCTGATCCCGGTTCTCCAGGACCACGACCAAGTGGGCTTCCGAGGACTTCAGCACGTCGCTCGGAACTCCGAGTCTGAGGTCCTTGTATGCGAGTAGAGCCGTCATCGTAGACCGATCGATGTACTCGAGTACGGATGGCTGCATTCCGCTCCCGACGATGCGCGGCACCATGCGCGCCACCGCGTCCAAGCTATCGAATGGCGCCAGTATCGTGATCGAGTGATCTAACAGTGGCTGCAGTTTCAATGTCGCCTGCGTGACGATGCCGAGCGTGCCTTCCGACCCGACAATGAGCTGCGTCAAGTCGTAGCCTGACGAGTTCTTTGCCAGTCGCCCTCCGGCGCGCACGATGTCCCCCGTGCCGGTCACAATTTCGACCCCGAGCACGTTCTGCCGTGTGACGCCATACCTTACCGCCCGCATACCGCCCGCATTCGTGGCGATGGTGCCTCCGATACTTCCCGCATCCGTGCCGGGGAAGACCGGGTACACGAGTCCATGTTGCGCGGCGGCAGCATTGACCTCAGCCAGCGTCACTCCCGGCTCGACAGTCGCGGTATGCCCGAGCGGATCGACCTCGAGGATGCGGCTCATCCGCTCCGTCGACAGGACGACGCTGCCTTCCTCCGGCCTGCAGCCACCTGACAGCCCCGTCGCTGCACCGCGAGGCACTAACGGAATGCCGCTCTGCGCGGCGAAGCGAACGACAGCGGCGACCTCCGCAGCGTCCACGGGACGAACCACGGCCGCGGGCGCGTGACCCGCACCATGGAGCGACTCGTCCTTCGCTGCATCGGGTGAAATGGCGTCACCGAGATCGACATGGGCATCACCGAGCAATGCCACGAGCGCCTCAAGTTCCGGCTTGGAAGAGATCATCACCGCGTCAGCACCCCCCGGTCACGTTGCACGTGATCCTGAAGAGTCGGACGCTCGTAGTCGAGCGCTTCGCACTGCTTGCGGGTGGCCGCGTTCGGCCCTTCCGTCGAGGCAGCCGCCTCGTGCGCGAGCAGTCGCACCTGTCGGTCGTGAACTTTTGGGAGCCCGCGTGATCTGCCTGCTCAAAGACAACCTGGTCTCGCACCCGCATCGTGTCCAGCCCCGTTCTCGTCCTGCTCAGCGAACTATTTATACTATTTTACGTTTCTTTATGAGGTTAGTCAAAAACACACGTTGACTCGAACAAACCGCGAGGCGAAGTGCAGGCTCTTGCGTTCTTTGTTAGCGTTAGCATTGTAATGATAGTTAGCAGCCGCCTAATACGGAGGGATCAACGATGATTGAGGACAAGACGGAGCGCACGCTCGAACAGCGTGTGCAGGAACTCGAGGACGTGCGAGAGATCAACGAACTGTTCCGCCGATGGCATAACGAGTGCACCGGCGGATTCGACGGCCTCCAGCCGGGGCGGCACGCTGCCCTGGAAGTGCTGACCGACGACGCGACGATCGAGATCGCGGAGCTGCACAAGCCCGGCGAGGGCCCGACGGGACGAGAGCAGTACACGGAGTACTGGAACTATTACTTCGGAGACAACGGCCCGCTGCCTCGCGTCTTCCAAACGGGTGTCGACCAGTCAGTGACGATTACGGGAGACACTGCAATTCAGGAGACGAACCAGATCGGTCTGTTCCAGACACGCGGAGACAAGCCACGGTTCTCGCTGTCGAAGCGTAAAAACTACCTCGTTCGCACCCAGGATGGCTGGAAGATCCAGAAGACAACGGGAAGCGGATCGTTCCTGTTCGAGGTGAACCCGCTTTACGGCCAGCTCAACCCGACGGTAGACGAAGAGAAGCGAACTCCTTGGGTGTACCCAGGCGACTGATGCGTTGTACCCGCGCGGGCACCGACGTGTAGTGCCTGCGCGGGAAGCCTTTCCATCAGTAGCATCAATTAAATTGATGGATTTCATTGCTAATTTATGACTGATAGTTGTTATTCTGCAGGCGGTACTGCAAGCTACATAAAACCGATGCGTCGCGTGCAGATCACAGTGCATGCGATTGGACTCAATGGAGAGGCAAAATGAAGAGGCACTGGACACGAGGATTGCGCTCCACATTGGCGGCGGTGGCAGTGGCAGGCGTTGCACTCGCCGGCGTGACCGCCTGTGCATCCGCCGAGACGAGCCCGGGGGGCGAGGCCAACCGTGTTAGCGGTGGTGAAGGCTGCGAGAACATCACGGAGCCGATAAGGGTCGGGACCATATCCCCCCTATCCGGTCCGGCCGCAGCGCTCGGAGCACTCAACGACAACGCAGTGTTGACCGCGGTCAAGGTCTTCAACGAGCGAGAGGACATCTGCGGGCAGCCGATCGAACTCGTCCGCGAGGACGACAAGGGCGACCCCGCCACCGCCATCAGCCTCGGGCGCAAGCTCCTCTCGGAGGGTGTGGAGATCTTCACCAGCACGGGAATGAACGAGACAGAGGACGCGCTCGTGCCCGTCCTCATGGACGCTGGCGCCGTCATCGTGGCCAACACTGGCAAGTCTTCGCTGCTCGAGAACGACAATTTCTTCTCAGTTCTCACAAGCGAGGCTCAGTACAGTCAGGCGGTCGTTGATCAGAGTGTCGCGCAGGGGTGGGATAAGGTCGGAATCCTCAACGACAACACGGCCTGGGGTAACGGGCACACGGCGGGCCTCGAACAGGGCTTCGCGGATGCCGGTGTCGAGATCGTCAAGATTGTCGAATACTCACCGACGGCTGTCGACATGACCACGCCGATCAAGCAGTTGCAGTCGGCGGGAGCAGAGACCCTCATTCTCGCGGGTGCTTCCGCGATCCCTGCCGCCGTCGACGGCATTACGCAGTCAGGTTGGGATCCCAACCTGATCAGTTGGGGAGCATACCTTGCGTACCTGACTCCTCCGGAGAACCTACCTGACACGCTCGTCGAAGGATGTGCGCGCTCGTTGCCGGCTGATCAAGCACCTGACGGCCTGGGGGGCCTGGGTGAAGCCGCGCTGGCGGTCTTGGAGGCAGGCGAGGCGGAGTACGGCGATAGCCCGTCCGTGCTCCAAGCGATCAGTCTTTACGACCAGTTGCTGGTAATCAAGGCGGCCGTCGAGGCATCCGGATCCACGACGGGTGCCGATGTAGCAGCGGCGATCAAACAGATCGAGGACCTGCCCTCCGTATGGCCGGACATGAAGCTCACCTTCAGTGAGGACAACCACACGGGTTACCCCCTCTCGAGCTTCTCCTTCTGCACCCTGAACCTCGGTCCGTTCGGTATTCCGTACACCTCACCCGACACAAAGTAGACCGCGATCGCACGACCGTAGGCCCGTCGAGCACAGTCTGCTCGGCGGGCCTACGGAGTCGATCCGAGATTTGAAGTGGAAGGCGGCTCTTGTGAGTCTGTTTCTCATCGCCGTAATATCTGGCCTCGCGGTTGGCTCGGTTTACGGACTGATTGCCATCAGTTACGGCACGATTTACCAATCATCCGGAGTTTTCAATGTGGCCCAAGGAGACCTGCTCGTCGTCGGCATCCTGGTCTCCTACTTCGCGGTGGAAGTGTGGAATCTCCCGTCGATCGTAGTGCTGCTACTGATCATCGTCGTCGTCGTCGCGCTCAGCTTGATTGAGGAGCGGGTGGCGGTGCGACCAATATTGAAGCGCATGAAACCCGGCGGCATCACGTGGTTCATTTCCACGCTCGCATTCGGCCTGGTGCTGTCGGCTATCGCGCTGCTCATCTACGGCCCCCAGCCGGTCAGGCCGATCGCCAGCGCATTCGGTGCCGAAGCGTGGAGGATCGGCGACCTCGTGATCTCGCCGAAGTATGTGGCGGCCCTGGTGGTGCTAATCGTGGTCACGGCCGGTCTCGAAGTCTTTTACCGGCGCTCTCTGCTGGGCGTTGCGATGCGCGCGGTCGCCGCGGACCGCGAGGTCGCCAACCTGCGGGGGATCTCTCCTCAGCGGATTACCCGTACCGCCTTTATTATCGCGGGAATCGTCACGGGCCTCGGTGCCTTTGTGCTCGCCCCTATCGTCTCGGCGGATATTACAGTCGGCCTAATTTACGCACTCAAGGGCTTCGTGGCGATGGCGATCGGCGGCTTCGGATCGCTGAAGGGCGCGGCCATCGGCGGGCTTCTGCTCGGCGTCTCCGAGCAGCTGCTGAGCCTGTACTGGACTTCAAACTACGAAGTGCTCGCGGGACTCGTGCTGCTCATCGTGGTCCTCATGATCCGGCCGACCGGTATCTTCGGTCGTCCAGCCCTACGAGAGGTGTGACCAAATGATCTCATTGAAGGTCAGTTCCAGGAGCACAATGCTCCAGCTGAGCGCGGTGGTCGTGATGTTCGTCATCGCGATCGTCCTTCCGCTCCTTCTCGGTGCGAAGCCGTACATCCTGCTCCAGTGGCAGGGCATCCTCGTACTCGTGGTCGTCGGACTGGGTCTGAATATAGCGTATGGCATGGCTGGCCAGTTCTTGCTCGGCATCATCGCCGTCTTCGCAGCCTCGGGGCTTGGAGTTGCGTGGGCGGCGACACAATTCCCCGAGATCATGAGCCTGCCACTGATGTGCCTCGTCGGTGCGCTCTTGGGGACGGTCACGGGACTGATCCTTGCGATGCCGTCGCTGCGCGTTTCGCACTTCTATCTCGGCCTCGTCACCCTGTACGCCGCCGTCGTGGTTCCGTCGATCGCCCGGAACACCGAGGCGCTCGGAGGAGAAGCGGGCATCCTCCTCTTCACAGTGCCGGGGTTCTCCGCGAACCTCGAGGGCTACCCGCTCTACGTCGTGCTCATCCTGATCGTCGCAGCAGTCGTCCTCTTCACTGTGCTCCTTCGTCGAAGTACAGTCGGGCGACGCTTCTTGGCCCTGTCCTCGAGCGACCAGCTGGCGGCATCCATCGGTATCAGCCCCCACCGCACCAAGGCACTGGCCATCGCCGTCGCCTCCACGGTGGCCGGCGTCGCCGGGGGATTGTACGTGTACAGCCAGCAGTTCTTCGGGCATTCCGTCGCGGATGCCCACGACGCGATCCTGCTCCTGGCGGCCATGATGATCGGTGGCTTCCGCACGATCACCGGGACACTCATCGGAGTGGTCGCTGTCTTCGCATTCGACACCTTTGTGACGGACCTCGAACAGTACACTGGCATAATCTTTGGCATTTTCCTGCTGCTGTGCACGCTGTACTTCCCGAACGGCCTGGTCGACAAAGTGAAGCCGGTCGTGCGGCGGTTCTGGCGACCGGGTCCGTCCTCCGCAACGGCATCGCCGCAGCCCGCGGACAACGCTCCCGTCGACATCCCGCTACCGTCTCAGGAAAACCGGGAGCAGCTCAGCATCGTCGGCGCGACCCGGTACTTCGGGGGCGTCAAGGCCGTAGACGGCGTGGACCTCGAGGTTGAGCCGGGAACGATCCACGGTCTCATCGGATCAAACGGTTCGGGCAAGACCACGTTACTCAACCTGATCAGCGGCTACTACAGTCTCAGCGCCGGCACGATCAGCATCGGTCACGAGAGGATCAGCGGCAGAAGCGTCGACACGATCGCGCGCGCGGGAATCGCTCGGACCTTTCAGACACCGAAGCTCATGGTGCTCGAGAGTGTCCTCGACAATGTCCTCGTGGCGGCCGACCAATCGATCAACGTCACCGGACTGGAATCCGTGCTCATGCTGCCGCGTGGCGAGCGTACGCGTCGCGCGGCCGAATCCGTAGCATCCGATGCCCTCGCTCGATTGACGCTGTCGCACCTCATCGACGAAGAAGCCGATTCACTGCCCCACGGCACCCGGCGCCTGGTCGAGATCGCGCGGGCGATCGCCCTACGTCCGAAGTTCGTGCTGCTTGACGAACCCGCGGCCGGGCTCAGCCCGGCCGAAGTCGAGGTTCTCGCGGATTCTGTCCAGGCGCTGGCCGCCTCGGGTGTCGGGGTTCTGCTCATCGAGCACAACGTCCCGCTCGTCCTGGAGCTCGCAGACCGGGTGACCGTCATGCACCAGGGGAAGCCGATGTTCCAGGGCACAGCCGACGAGCTGCGTGCGGATGCTGGCGTCGCCAAGGCATTCTTAGGCATCGATGTTGAAATGGAGGGGACGAAATGAGTGATCCGTTCACACTGCGAGTGCGTGGCCTTCGCGCGGGATACTCGTCGATGGAGGCGGTCTCCGGGGTCGAGCTAGACGTTCCACTGGGGGAGATCACGTCGTTGATCGGCCGCAACGGTGCAGGCAAGACCACCGCGCTGCTCGCGATCGCCGGGTCGAGGCAGGGGTCGAACGGCGGCTCCGTGCTGCTCGGTGACGTGGACGTATCTAAAGCAAGCGCGCCGGAGATCGTGAAAGCAGGGCTTTCTCATGTGCCCGAAGGGCATCGGATTTTCAAGGAACTGACAGTCGAGGAGAACCTTCGGCTCGGCGCCTGGGTTCATCGAAGGACATCCAAGAAGTCCACGGAGGGTATCGACAGGGTCTATGACCTCTTTCCCATCCTCAAGGAGTTCTCGGGGCGCGACGCCGGCTTCCTCAGCGGAGGGCAACAGCAGATGGTCGCGATCGGCCAGGCTCTGATGGCGCGACCCCGGATCCTGATGCTCGACGAGCCGACATCGGGTCTGGCGCTACCGGTGATCGCGTCGATCCTCGAGGTGCTCCATCGTCTCAAGGACGACGGGATGGGAATCCTTCTCGTGGATCAGGGGATCCAGCGGGCCCTCGACAATTCGTCGACCACGTACGTGATGGATCAAGGTGCGATCGTGATCTCCGGACCGTCGAAGGAGCTCGCATCGAACCCCCGCGTCTTTGACATCGTACGCGGCACAGACGAGGCGCCGCACCACCCGTCACCGACGCCGTGAACGGCGCAGCACGCCGGGTCGTCGTGCGCAGGGACTTCTGCCCAATCATTGCTATGATATCGCTAAGGGTCCGACAACCCACGCGGGATCGTTCGCCTGTCGAAGTGGACGGGCGTCGCGATCCAGCGTCGTTCTGCAGAGAGGCAGACAGATGAAACTCATCGAAGTAGTGGAGACGCTGTTCGGCGGTACGGGTTCACCGCGAGCTGCGGAGGCGGCTGGCTATCTGGCGGACGACCTGGTCATGATCGAAGGCGGAGCAAATCTTCGCTCCGGCACGCACCGAGGCAAAGCCGCGATGGGCGCCCTCATGAAAAAGATCCAGGACTCGTGCGATCACTTCCAATCCGATTTGGTCTGGATCAAGGGCGACGACCAAATGGTCATATCTCTTGCCCATGCGCACGGACGGCGCAACGGCCGCGATCTTGACACGCACGTCCTGACGACGATTACGGCGGACGACGACGGGCAGATCGTGGAGATCCGTGATCTCCCTTTCGATTGGGACGCATGGGAGGAGTTCTTCGCCGTCGAGGCGTGAGCTCGCCCCCGTGGAGCGCGGTCCGTCGATCACCATAGTGACCGGTCGGCCACAACTCTTGTCCGAGCGCAGGCGAAATCATGGATGTGCCGCGACATAACCGCGGCGGATGGAGGAGGACTCATGTCTAAGAGCACTGAAGAAGATACACGAACACTCGTGAACGACTACGATCTTCTGCGTAGCTATCCACCCATGCGGCGAGATTCGACGGCGTTGGTCGTCATCGACATGGTTAATTGGCAGATCCCCCGGGTTGCAGATCAAGATGCGAACGACGGGACACTCAATTCTCCGTACTTTGTGTCGCGGCTTGCGAGCTTGACCATCCCCAACAACCAGCGCCTCATCGAAGCCTGCCGGGCCAAGGGCGTGCCCGTCGTTTTCGTTCGCGTCGGGGCTAGTCGCCCGGACTTCGGTGACGTGCTACCTCGAGTTCGCGATTTCTATCGTTACCAGGGTGCGCTCGATGGCACCCCAGCCTGCGACGTCATCGATGAACTTGCGCCGCGCGATGACGAGACCACGGTCCTCAAGGGCGGTGCTGGCGCCTTTGTTTCGTCCAACTTGAGCAACGTACTGCGCAACATGGGTATTACTCATGTGATTATGAGTGGCGTCGTCACCAACGGCTGCATCACAGCGGCCGCGTACCAGGCTCAGGACTTCGGTTACTGGGGTTTTGTCGCTGACGATGCGACGGCCACGTACTCGGCGTCGATGCAGGCAGCGGCCGTCGAAACGCTGAATATGGGGCCAGTTGTGGTGAATAGCACCGACGAGTTGATCGAACTCATCAATTTGGCAGCCGACTAGGCGCAATGGGCGTTCGACAGAGCCTGAAAATGCCGGGTTATAGACGAGCGTCCTACGTACTCGGAGATAGATAAGTTCGATAAAAAAGCGGGGCGGGACGAAGCGCCGTTTAATCCATTCCAAATTAGGAGCGAGCATGGCTTTTCTTGATGTCAACCGGGACGCCCTTCCGGAACCTGGGTTTCTCATAGGTGGCGAAAAGATCACCCGTCATTCAGGTGAGATCTTCGAACACCGATACGCAGCCACTGGCGGGATCACATACGAAGTCCCGCTCGCTGGGGAGAAAGAAGTTGACGCCGCGATTGCGGCGGCACGCAAGGCGTTCCACTCGTGGAGGCGCACCAGTCCTGCTCAGAAGCGTCGCCTCATGCTCGACTATGCGGCCAAGATCCGGACCATGGATGAGGAGTTGCGCCAACTGACGGTTGCCGAGAACGGCACCCCTTACGCTGCCACGGCCTACAACACGGAGTGGACCTCGGAACTCTGGGAGTACAACGCCGGGTGGGCTGATAAAATCGGCGGACAGGTTATCCCAACATCGCCCGGCCCGGCTTTCGACTACACACTGGACGAGCCCTACGGGGTCGTTGCGATCATTGTGCCCTGGAACGGTCCTTTCATATCCTTCAGCCAGTGCATCGCGCCAGCGCTGGCCTCAGGCAACACCGTCGTAATCAAGCCGCCGGAGCTTGCACCCTACACGTGCCTGCGTCTCGCTGAGATCGCGCTAGAGGTCGGGTTCCCTCCCGGTGTCATTAATGTCATACCTGGTGGGCCAGTCGCAGGCACGGCACTGACGAGTCACCGTGGTATCGACAAGATCTTCTTCACGGGTAGCGGGGCGACTGCCAGCAAGATCGTCCAGGCCTCATCCAAGTACCTCACGCCGACCGGCTTCGAGTTGGGCGGCAAGTCCGCCCGCCTCATCTTCGAGGACGCGGACCTGGACAAGGCCGCCTCGGCTGCGGCATACACCGTGGCTCAACTCTCGGGTCAGGCATGCATTGCTGCAACCCGTGTGCTTGTGCAGGCGTCGATCTACGAGGAGGTGCTTGAGCGGGTCAAGGCGACAATCGAGGCTGTACCGATCGGTGACCCACGTGATCCGGGTACCGTCATGGGTCCGGTCATCAACCAGGGCGCCGTCGACCGGATCACGGGATTCATCGATCGAGCCCAGGCTGAGGGAGCTGGTCGCATCCTGACCGGCGGTGGGCGACTGGGGGGAGAGTATGCCAACGGCTACTACATGGCCCCGACGATCTTCGCCGACGTTTCGGACAAATCGGAGATCGCCACGAAAGAAATCTTCGGCCCCGTCTCAGCTTTCATCAAGTTCGAAACCGAGGAAGAGGCTGTCGCCATGGCCAACGACTCGGATTATGGTCTCGCTGCCTGGGTCGAGTCACAGAATCTCACCCGCGTACATCGGGTCGCTCGCGACCTCGACGCGGGCACGGTTTGGGTCAACGGATTCTTCGACCTTCCCGTCGGCGCACCCTTCGGCGGTGTGAAGCAGTCCGGAAATGGCCGCCTCGGCGGGAGCTACGGCATCCAGGAGTTCACGCAGCCGAAGAACGTCTGGTTGCCGCTGTAGGCTCGGCCCGCTCCCGCGCCCGAGACCCACGAGAATCGATCGAAGGGTGATGAAACATGATTTATGACGAGATTGTCGTTGGCTCGGGCGCCGGGGGTGCCGCCGTTGCTGCGAGGCTGAGTGAAGATTCAAATCGAACAGTGCTTCTCCTCGAAGCAGGGCGAGACTACGGCTCCGCCGCGGCGTTGCCCGACGTCTTGCGAGATCCGTTCGTCTCGTTCACTGGACACGACTGGGACTACTCGGCGACCATGAACGGAGACCGCGTCTTGCCCTATCCGCGCGGCCGGGTGATGGGTGGATCAACGTCGATCAACGCGGCAGTAGCGATGCGACCGACCGTCGAGGATTTTGATTCCTGGGTTGCGGCTGGTGCCCCCGAGTGGAACTACGACTCGGTTTTGCCATATTTCAAGAAACTCGAGAATCGGCTGGGTGGGGACCCCGGGGTGCATGGCACCGACGGGCCAATCGCGATCAAACATTATCCGCGAGAGGCGTGGCAAGAGATCAGCATCGCCTTCGCAGCGGCGCTGAACGTTCTCGGCACAGAGATCGTAGATGATCACGATGATCCGCGTCATGTTGGCGTCGGCCCAATCTCGCACAACATCAGCGATGGAGTGCGCCAGTCGACGTTGCTCGGATACCTTGAGCCAGCGCGATCCAGGCCGAACCTGACAATGCTCGCCAGCCACATTGTCGATCGAGTCTTGTTTACAGGCGATCGCGCCGTGGGTGTCGAGACCGTGACCGAAGCTGGACGTCAGACGTTCGAAGGCCACCGCATCACCTTGGCTGCTGGAGCCATCGGTACGCCGGGAATTCTACAGCGATCGGGCATCGGAAGGCGTTCCGAGCTTGAGGAGCTGGGTATCGACGTTCGCGTTGACGCGCCAGCTGTTGGTCATCACCTGCGTGACCACCTTTCTGTCTTTACAACTTCAGTTGCGCAACCGGGCATTGAGCAGGACCCCGACAACTATTTCGCCTTCTACAAGCGGGGCAAGACGCCGCACTACTTGGCATTGCTAGCGCTCTACAGCGAGAAATCGCTGGGCTCGTTCTACGGGGATCCCGACTCGGAGCCCCTCATTGCAGTGGCGGTTGGCCTCGGCCTTCCGGAGGGCTCTGGCTCCGTCTCGATTACCAGCACTGACCCGACGGCCGCGCCCGATATCCGCCTGAACTTTTTAGAGAACGCGGATGACCGCGCGGCCATTCGTGCCGGCTGTCGAGAGGCCTGGTCCGTGTTGACGAGCCCAGAATTCCGACCGCTACTGAAAGAACCTTCCCCGGCACTCGCCGCCGTCGTCGACGACGATGACGCACTGGACGCCTTCGCTCGCTCGACCTGTGGCACCGGATTCCATCCAGTCGGCACAGCTCGCATGGGCGCTACGCCCGGTCCTGACGTGGTGACCGATCAGAACGGCCGTGTTTACGGGGTAACTGGCTTGCGCATCGCAGATGCCTCCCTCATGCCGCTTCTGGTGAGCGCCCCGACTAACCTCACCGCGATCATGATCGGCGAGCGGATCGCAGACACCATGCGGTCCTCTACCGACTGATTCTGCGTCAGCTCACCTGCCCAATTGAGAAATGGTCTCCGTGCAGTTCGCAATCGGCTATCCGCTCGGTCACCTTGACCCACCCGCAGAGATCATCACCCAAGAAGCTGTAGCCGCTATCGCAGTGAAGGCTGAGTTGAGCGGTATCAGCGCGATCTCATTCACCGAGCACCCCGCTACCCCCGACTCCTGGCGCGATGAGAATGGTCACGACGCACTTGATCCGTTCATCGGACTGTCGTTCGCAGCGGCCGCGACTAGACGGATTCGGCTCCTCACTTTTCTCGCCGTCGTGCCGTATCACCATCCGTTCATCCTGGCGAAGACGACGGCGTCGCTTGACCGTCTGTCGGGAGGGCGACTCACCCTCGGCGTCGGCACAGGCTATCTGCAGGGTGAGTTTGAAGCGCTGGGCGTCCCTTTCGGTCAGCGGAACAGACTATTCGCCGAGTCGATGGAAGTCATTCGTCTCGCGTGGAGTGGTCAACCAGTTGACTACGCGGCGCCGTCTTTCAGCGCGGTTGGCACGGTTAGCCGCCCGACGCCGCTCAGTTCACCGCGTCCGCCTGTCTGGATCGGAGGTAACTCGAGCCTGACACGACGTCGTGTCGCGCAATACGGTGATGGCTGGATGCCGATCCCGACAAACGCCGCGCAACAGATCCGTCGGAAGACTGCCCAATTGGAATCGATAGAGAAGCTTGGCGCGCAAATTCAAGAACTGCAGGAGGAACGCGAACGGCTTGGTCGCCTTGGCAAAGCTGAGATCAAGTTCATGATCCAGGACATCGATCCGCGAGAGGAACTGGATCGCTATATCGAGCGCGTGCATCAGCTCCACGAGATCGGGGTCGACTGGGTCGCGCTCGAAGTGCCGGGCGGTTCATTG
This sequence comes from Microbacterium wangyouchuni, assembly GCF_054072595.1. Taxonomy (NCBI): domain Bacteria; kingdom Bacillati; phylum Actinomycetota; class Actinomycetes; order Micrococcales; family Microbacteriaceae; genus Microbacterium; species Microbacterium wangyouchuni. The sequence continues at coordinate 382,415 of NZ_JBSVRM010000001.1, read as the reverse complement.
TCTGCGGCCCTCGAGCACCTGGAGTGGTTTAGCGCGGCCGTGCGTCCCCAACTACCGACTCCGCCCGCCCCGCCAGCGCTCGATCCCGAAGGGTCGGACCGTCGGAAAATTATTGATCTGTACCGAACCTATGGGCGTGCCCTCGATCAGCGACGCTTCGAATTGCTGCGCGAAGTGTTTTCTCATGACGTCGTCGCGGACATCGCCGGAGACCAGATTATCGGTCTCGACTTGTTGATCGATCTGATGCGTCACAGCCATGACGGTGTCGTGAGCATGCGGCACCGTGCACTTGATTTTGACATTGAAATCACCGGCGATACCGCATCGGCGCGAGTCGCCAAACGCAACACTCTGACTCGTGAAGGCGGAGAGTCTGAGGTTTATGCAGGGCGTTATAGCGACAAATTGGTCCGAATGCCTGTCGGGTGGCGAATCAATCAGAGGAGCTCTCAGCAGCAACGCTGACGTTTGCCATGTGTTGGGCCAGAGTAACATCACGAGTGAGGTGGCGGGCGATGCGCGGACTCAAGCGCGCGAGAGTGTGGATCTGTTGTACACAGCTCAGCGAGCCCAGGAAGGGTCGGTGGCGGACACCTCGGCCCGAATATCGTGGATGACTTTCGCGGTGGCCAGCGCATCATCGAACGTGGCTACGTCCCGCGGATGTCCAGACCGTACGGCGTCGCGCACGAGGCCGCACCACTCGGCCAACGCCCAGTCGAACGACGATCTAGACGGTTGGGGAACCCCGCTGGGCATCTCAACGCCGTCGAGTTCAACCCGTGTCCGGCCATCGCTGGTTATGATGCCACCATCGGTTTTGATGACGATATGCCGCCCGGCAGCACGGACATCAGTGCCGACGCTGACCATCGTGCAGCGGGCGCCTACGTCGCCCGTTGCGAGCATAGACACGCCACCGTCAGCACTGTCTGGCCCGTCGTGGAGCGGAACAACATCAGCACCTTGAACCCTCAGATCGCCGAGCCAGCGGCGTAACGTGTCGATTGTGTGGGAGGCAGAAGCACCCAGCCATCCGCCCCCCTGGGAGCGCACCGACTGCCATCCGGTCGGTGGAACGGACCACACGTCGCTACTCTCAGACCACAGGACCGAGCGTGCGGGTCCGATGCCGTCAAGACCGAGCAGTGCGCCGATGGATCGGCGCCACGGTTCGTACCGAAGCTCGAATGTCGTCAACGCAAGTGTGGATGATTGGCCGGCCGCAGCATGCATAGCTGTCGCATCAGCGAGGGTATGGCCGAACGGCTTGTCACAGACCACGTGATGACCGTGCTGGAGGGACCTTTCGACATCTCGCCGATGGAGGTGAGGTGGCGAATGCACCGAGATGAGATCGAGGTCCGTCCGTGCGCAAAGCGCCGAGACGGCGGCATCGTCACGCGGGGAGACCACGTCGATGACGTGGCATCCGTCAGTGCTATCGAAGACCTTGGCCACCGTCGTACCGAAGCCCGTCCCGATCACTCCGACACGCATGCTGACTCCTGTTTGTGGGGATCCATATCGACCGAAGCCTTCTGCCAGGCGATCTCGGCGGACTTTGGGCCTGCGATGGGGGCGACTTGGGGGATGTCGGTGCCGAGTGGGCCGGTCTTGCGTGCGCCGCCCGCTCGTCCGAGTGGTGTGTCGCGGCCGGGTAGTGTTTCGAGGAAGAAGGATGCGTTTTCTTCGAGGCGGGGGTCGTTGTCATCGATGTCCTCGTCGAAGCGAATCGCTTCAACGGGACAGACAGGTTCGCAGGCACCGCAGTCGATGCACTCGATCGGGTTGATGTAAAGTCGGCGTTTGCCTTCGTAGATGCAGTCCACGGGACAGACCGTGACGCACGATCGGTCCATCACGTCGATGCAGTCGCTGCCGATTGCGAAGGCCATTTGATCACCTCTGCGCGGCGAAGCTGACCACAGCGGCAACCTCCGCGGCAGATACGGGACGAACCACGGCCGCTGGGGGCTGGCCCGCACCATGGAGCGACTCGTCCTTCGCTGCATCGAGTGAAACGGCGTCACCGAGATCGACATGGGCATCACCGAGCAATGCCACTAGCGCCTCGAGAGGCGAACGCTCGTAGTCGAGGGCGTCACACTGCTTGCGGATGACCACACTCGGGCCTTCCGTCGGGACAGGCGCCTTGTGTGCGAGCAGACGCATGTGTGCGTCGTGAACTCTTGGCATCCGGCGTGATCTACCTGTTCAAATACAATCCGGCCTCTCGCCCGCATCGTATTCCGCCCTTCTCGACTTGCCTTCGTGCTCTATTCATACTATTTTATAGGTCTTAATCATGTCAGGCTAGCACGATCCCTGGATATCGAGTCAAGGAGGCACATATGACCCAGCTCGCTCAGGACGCACACGTTATCGTCACCGGAGGATCCAGCGGAATCGGCGCCGCCGTCGTCGACCTCCTCCTCGCCCGAGGCATCAGCGTGACCGTATTCGACCTACAGGAGAGCACACGCGAAGGGGTCGTGACGGAGATCGTCGATGTGCGTGACGAAGCAGCGGTGAAAGCAGCGACCGAGCGCGCGGGGACTCGTGGGCAGGTCACCGGTCTCGTCGCGAGCCACGGTATCCGAGGCGCGTTCGTTCCCGCGCTCGAAATGGATCTGGAAGCGCTTCGACGACAGTTCGACATCCACGTCGTCGGCGCGCTCGTCGTCTCACGAGCCGTTGTGCGCCGACTCGAAGGTGCGCGCGGATCGATCGTGCTGCTGTCGTCGACGGCAGCTTATGGTGGATGGGCCAACCAGAGCGACTACGGGCCCGCGAAGGCCGCCGAACGCAAGCTCATGGAGAATCTGGCTATCGAGTGGGCGCCGCTGGGGGTGCGTGTCAACGCGGTCGCGCCCGGGCATACGCTCACCCCGATGGTTGAGGACATGCGCCAGCAAGGGTATGACCTGAGCACGGTCGAGCAACGCACCCCGCGCGGGCAGCTCGCTCAGCCCCGGGAGATCGCTGAATCGATCGTCTGGCTCCTCGCCGAAGCGACTCACGTTATCGGGCAGTGCCTCCCCGTCGACGGCGGGTGGACAGCGGTCGGCAAATGATCGCTCAGCGCGCTCGGTGGCATTTTGGTCTCCTGCGGTCGGTCGTCAGTGAGGGGTCCGCGCGGCTCAGGGGACACTAGGTGTCGGTATCACGCTCTTCGACACCGCAGACAACGACGGCCCCACGAGCGAGATGGTCGCCGATGAACAGACGAATATCGCTCGCCTTCGCACCCGGCCGGAGGCACTCGTAGCGGTGAGCGTTGCGACCAAAAGGAGCGCAAGCCCGCAGGTCACACGTCGACCAAGCGCGACTGCAGATCGAGATTGACGTCATCCGCAAAATGCGCTGGTCTGCGTGCAGCACGATTACTCACTTCTCGAGCGCGCGATCTAGACATCGACAGCGATCGCGGCACATTGTCGGCGGAGACCGACTCGCGATCTAAGATCGCGACTAGGTGCCCGCCGCGTGCAGGACATCGACCCACACGTCGGCCATCGTTTCGACGCTCGATTCACGATCCACGACCCACCCCCGGATCAACCACGTGGTCAGATACGCCTCGGTCATGCGGATCAACAGCGAAGCACGACGCTCGGCCCGTTCAGGTGAGAACCTCTGCCAGAGCTTCGCGTTACTCATGAGCGTCGAGACGAACTCGGCGTGGTATCGCTCGTGACGTTGGTCGATCGTGACCTGTTGGACGGCGACGCAGGCCCTGTTGCGCTGATTGTGACGCTCCCAGTCCTCGACGGCCAGACGGACCCAGCCGCGGATCGTCGCATCGGTCCATTCGGTCAGGTCGCCGAATTTGGCGTACGAAGCACGGATATCCTGCCACATCTCGTCCTGGAGCTGGTCGAGGATGCGTTCTTTCGAATCGAAGTAGGAATAGACGGTCGCCCTGGATGTTCCAGCAGCAGCGGCGATGTCGTCGATCGATGTGTCTCGGTACCCGCGGTCGGCGAAAAGAGATGTCGCAGCGGCGACCAGGTTCCGCCTGGCCATCTCCTTCTGGCGCACGCGAAGGGTTCGGGGAGCCTCAGGCATGGAATCTAGCCTATCTGGCGCCGCGGACGAAAGGTCAACGATCGGTGCCGGGCAAATCGCCGGGGTAGAAGGCGTAGTCGCCGTAGTACTCACGGTAGGCACCCTCGAACTCGACGTCGAGCAGCTCCAGTTGCCAGCCGGTCGACCCCGACCACGGTTCGAGATAGGCCCAGAACGGTGGTCGCCACTTCGAGGAGTCCTCGATGACCGCCGTTGCCGGACGGTCGGCGAGGTTCGAGACCAACGAAGCGGCCGAGTACGTCACCTGCGTAACCTCTGCGAGTTGCTCTAGCGCGCCGGACAAGTCACGCACCCACACACCGAGATGGTTGATGCCGGGACCGTGTTCTTCGAGCCATCGACCGGAGGCCGTCGGGCCGCCGTGCGGCTCGATGAGTTCAATGGACAAACCCTTGACCTTCGCGAAGGCAATGAGGTTGGCCGAGGGCTCGTCGACGGTCTCGCCGAAGAGCTGCAAGCGACCCGCGGGCTGTGGCACGTCACGCACCAGCCAGTCGTCGATGCCCATCAGGGATCCCCAGGTGGACTGAAACTCGGAGATGCTCGGGACCACAATGCCGACGTGCGAGAACGCGACGATGTCGATGGTCGGCCATGGTGCAGCCTGAGATGTGGCCTGAGTCATATTTCTCCGATTCTAGAATGCTGATCGCGATGACGAATGCCCGCCGACGAAAACCGTTGAATCCGCGGCAATCAATGGTGCTGCGTGCACGTGCACGTGCACGGGATGAACTTAGACTCTGGAGCCCGTCGCCTTGGATCAAGGTATAATCATTGCCATGATAGGAATGACCCTAGCAGCAGGCATAAGGAAAGCACAGCGTCGTGGAGGGTGCAGATGAAGTATCCAGAGGTAGACGGCGTCCGAATCAAGGCGGAATCGGCCGTTCTCCGAATCACGCTCGACAGCGAGAAGCGCCGCAATGCTCTGCGTGACGACGCGGTCGCCGCGATCATTGATGCGCTTGCGCTGGCGAACAGTGACGAACAGATCCGAGCGATTTTGCTCACCGGCGCGAATGGAAACTTCTGCGCCGGCGCGGATATCGTGGCACGGAATGCTGGAAAGGCTGAGCGCCCTCGGGTCGGTGCGATCAGCAGGAGGCTTCCATCCCAGGCACACCGGCTCATCCCGCTTCTGACATCGATCCAGGTGCCCGTTGTTGCAGCCGTCCGCGGATTCGCCGTCGGGCTGGGCATGCAGCTCGCTCTAGCGAGTGATTTTGCGGTCGTGAGCGAGACGGCAACCTTCTGGGAGCCGTTCGCTGCTCGCGGCATGGGGCCAGACGGCGGAGCATCCTGGATGCTCCCGCGTGCCGTCGGTCCGGTTCGCGCCCGCGAGATCCTGCTGCTCGGTCGGCGCCTCAGCGGTGCCGAGGCAGTGGAATGGGGCATCGCACACCGGGCCCTGCCCGATGAGGATGTGGACGCCGCAGCTGACGAGCTCGCGACGCAACTTGCCCGGGGTCCGTCTGTGGCACTGGGACTCACCCGGATGCTCATCAACAAGTCATGGTCCCAGCCCCTTGACGCGCACCTGGCGGAGGAGGGCTACGGGATGGAGATCTCGTCGCGCAGCCCCGACTTTCGCGAAGGGCTCAGCGCATTCGTTGAGCGCAGGCCACCGAAGTTCTCGGGAAAGTGAATCAGAAGGTACCAACCGAGGAGGTTCTGCTGGATCCGAGCGCGGAGAGTTACCATTACGGTTCTGCGGGCGGGTGCGGATCGGGAGGCGATCAGCACTGGCGACTTGAAACTCAGATACTCCGCGCTGCCTCACCTATGGCAAGGGGAATCAAATACGGCGGCCGTGCTTCGATGTGGGCACCAAACTCGCGTTGACGGGGCGTCCGGCTCGATCCAGGGATGGCAATTGGCATCGGCGCGTAAACCGAAAAGGCCCATGTCGACGGCGTTCGAATTCTGAAGCAGGTCGCCGGCGCGGATCTCGACCTTGCTGAGGATCGTCGTGCGGATCCCTTTTGCGCGTGTCACACCCGAGTCCACGGCACCCCAGGAGGCGTCAGCGATCCTGGTGCGGCGGATCAGCGGGTCATCTTCCGCCGCCCATACAAGCCCTCAGGCGTTATCTTCCGCCGAGTAGTCCCGTCCGCCAGCGTCACGGTGATCCAGACGGTGTCACGCACGGCGTCGACGACCATCGCGTCGGTCACCGTCCGAGAAGTGACGACCCCTTGCTTCCATGCCCGATAGGTGCGCGCAGCGATCTTCACGCCCTGCTCACGCCCTGCTCACGCAGGACACGAACGATCGACTTGACCGCGTGCCCCTGAGACCTCATCTTATCGATGAAGCCCATCATCATCGGTTGCGGGGGCCGAGTTCCCCCACGAAGAAAGTCGTCGCCGCTTTCAGGATCGCGACGTCTTCGCGCAGCAACCGATTCTCGGCCTTCAAATGACGGATCTCGGCATGCTTTTCACCACTCTGGCCTTCACTGTCACCGGCGTCGATATCGGCCTGCACAACCCGTCGGCGCAACGACTCAGCACCCACGCCTTCCTGTCGAGCGACGGCCGTGATCGTCTTCGCGTTCGACGGATACTCGGCCCGGTGCTCGCGCACGAGCCGGACTGCACGCTCGCGCAGAGCGGAATCGATCTTCTTAGCATGGCGCCATCCTTTCAACACAAAAGAATGCGGTCTCAAACCTGAGGCGGTTCAGCCCATCCCACGGTGGCTCCTCACGTCAACGAGGCGACACCAGGAATCCGAGAAACCATACCTCCCCGGGGACGTCACCGAATTCAATCCGGACCCAGATTGGTGTCGGGTGAATCGACGGCATCCGCCAGCACATGCTCGGGTGGCAGCCGGTGGCTGTGGATACTCATGCTGTGCTCCTGAGCTGCCAGGATCAGCGCGGGATCATCGGCCGCGATGACTAGAGCGCCGCACGCGCGGCACTCGACCTCACGCGTCGCCATGATCATTTCACCGCGATGGGGCTGATCGGTGAACCGACTGCACGCGGAAGCCGCAGAGGCGGAGCCGAGAAGAACACTTCGTACTGCCCATCCTCGGCGCAATCGTCCGCCAGAGCCTCAAGGTCGAAGATCTCGCCCAGCGGCATTCCCATGTCACGGATGACCACGAAGTGCAGGGGATGTCCGACCGGGCCACTCGCGGTGGTTGGAAGAACTTCGATCCCGTGGTTGTCCGATGCGACCGCTGAGACCTCGCGCTCGTGAAGCCATTCAGCGCACTCGAGCGTGAGGCCCGGTTCGACGTCGTGCCAGCCCTGCCACCCGTCTTGGAGCGCTTTGGCTCGCCACCCCGTACGCAGCAACAGTACATCGCCGGTGGTCAGGCGCACGCCCTGCGCCTGTTCTGCAGCCTCAAGATCGGCAGGGGTGATCGGCTGACCGCCGTCAAGTCGATCGACACCCATCAAGCGCGGAATGTCGAGCAGCACGCCACGCCCGACGACTCCCGGGAGGATTGAAGCCACCGCATTGCGCGCGGCGCCACCGGCGTTGACTTCCGACATAGGGACACCGTTGTAGAAGTACTCGTCGTAGCCGACGTGCGCGAGCGAATCCCACTGGGTTCCTGACTGCAACGGAAGGAACAGCCAGTCATCGGTACCGAAGGTGCCATGCATCTCTGGCCCCCACTGATCGGGCAGCGCCGTCATCACGTGCATCGGCCTCACCCGTGTGCTGCTCGTCGACCACATCGGTCCGGTGGCGTCCAACGGGATGCTCAACTCGAACACAGCGCCCCTCTTGATGCACGACGAAGCCGCCTGGATCGTGTCCGGGGTGATGTGGTTGAGGGTGCCACGTTGGTCATCCTCGCCCCACCGCCCCCAGTTGGAAACGCGTGCCCCGATCTCGCGGAAATCAGTCGTCATTCTCATGGCCTCTCCCCCTCGGTCACTCACGCGGAAAGCGCGATCTCAAGGCGTGCGGGTTTACGTGCGAGGAACCCTCGACCGTAGTCCACATCGCCGACGATCTCGTAGGAGGGGAGTTCAGCGAGCAGCCTCTCCATCCAGATCTGAATCTCATACCGTGCCAGGTTCAACCCCAGGCAACTGTGCATACCGAACGCGAAACCCAGATGCGACCGCCGCTCTCGATGGATATCGAACTCTGCGGGCCGGTCCCACCGGCTCGGGTCCCGATTCGCCGCGCCCACCAATGGCATGATCTCCGCCTCCTGGGGGATCACGACATCGCCGATTTTTGAGGTCGGACTGCAGGCGAACCTCTGCGATCCCGCCTGCGACAGGGTCCGCCATCGGTGGACTTCTTCGAAGGCCTGCGGGATGAGCGAAGGGTCCTCGACGATCTGGCGACGCTGATCCGGATGTTCGGCGAGCGTGGCCACCGTCGCTGCCATCATTCCCGCAGTAGTCTCATTGCCTGCGAAGACGAGCTGGGTAATACTGGCGACGATCTCGGTCTCACTCATGTGATTCTGCGCGAACGGGGAAGTGACCATAACGCTCACCAGGTCATCACCCGGATTGGCGCGACGCTCGTCCAGAATGCTCGCGACGTATGCGTTCAGTTCCTTCGTCGCTCTGGTCCCATCCTCCACGAGGCGCTTCGAGCGCTCAGTGTCGGCGAGCGTGGCCTCAAGCTGCGCCCCCATCGCATCGCTCCAGCTTGCGAACTGCTCGTACATGTCGAGGTCTATGCCCAGAAAGTTTGCGATGACCAGCGTGGGAATGCCGCGACACATGTCGGTCACCACGTCGACCGTCTCACCGGCACGGAGCCGCTCGACGACAGGCGTCAAGAACGTGTCGACGCTCTGGCGGATCATCTTGTGGTGCTTTTCCAACGTCTCACGCCGGAAGTCCTCAGCCCAGATACCCCTCATCTGGTCGTGATGCTCCTTGTCATCGATGGTCTCCATCGTCCGGCCACCGAAGAGTTTGTGCAGGCGCTCGTGCGATCGGTGCGCGTCGAACATGCGTGTCTGGCCGAGCACGATGGAACAATCCCGATAACCGGTCACCATGTATCGGTCGATCGCCTCGTTATAGACGACGCGTCCCAACTCGCGGATCGATTCGAGAACAGGGTACGGATCCTGATTGAATCCGTCCTCGAGGAAAGTGTAGTTCACGACAGGAACGTCGGGGATGCTGGTCACGTAGGATCTCCTTGATCGTAGATTGCGGGCGGTTCGTGGGTGTCAGGCCGGCAGCAGCCAGCTGCGGTCCAGTTCCGACACGGAAGGGCATCCCATGATCTGCATGCTCTTAATCATGTCGTTGCGAATGAGCTCGAACATTCGGTCGACGCCCGGACGGCCTCCCACGGCCAATCCCCACATCGTCATCCGTCCAATCAGAACAGCTTTCGCGCCGAGAGCCATCGCCTTGATCACGTCTGTACCGCTGCGCACGCCGCTGTCCATGAGCACATCGACCTCATCGCCCACCTCGTCGACGACGGACGGCAGCATGCTGACGGTCGATGGCGCACCGTCCAGTTGGCGTCCGCCGTGGTTGGAGACGATGACGCCGTCCGCTCCGGCATCCACGGCTCGTCGAGCATCTTCCGGCGTGTAGAGGCCTTTGATCAGCATTGGACCAGACCAGTTCTCGCGCACCCAGGCGATGTCCTCCCACGTCGGAGACTGCGAGGTGGGCAATGCGCGCGCCATCTCGCTCAGCGGAAGCGCCTTGCCGTCCACAGCACGTTCCGCGGTGTTCGCCAGGCTGTAGGAGAAGCCGTCCCCGGCGAACCGGGCGACCCATCCGGGTCGCGTCACCATCTGCGGCGCCATCCGCACGGCGGTCTGGAGGTTGACCTTGAGAGCGAGTGAGAACCCATTGCGCACATCGCGCTCCCGATTGCCGTTGACAGCAGTGTCGGCCGTCACCACGAGCGCCTCATACCCCGAGCGCTTGGCGCGCTCGACGAGAGACTCCATCATCGGACGGCCTCCCAGCGTATAGAGCTGGAACCACTTCGGTCCGTCGCCGGCAGCAGCGATGTCCTCGATCGTATAACCCGACGCGGAACTGGCGACGTGCACAGTCCCAGCGGTTTCTGCGGATTGAGCAACTCCGATGTCACCGTCAGGGTGAACCACTCGCATGCCGCCACAGGGCGCGGGCAGGACCGGGATGGCGAGCTCCCTCCCGAGGACGGTCGTGCGCAGGTCAGGCTGCACCCACTCACCGATCCGCTGGCGCAGCGCGAGCGCGTCAAACTGTGCGCTGTTACGTGCCCTCGTTACCTCGCGATTAGACCCGCCGTCGACGTACTCGAACACCGCTCGCGGAAGACGTCGACGCGCACTCGCGCGAGCGTCATCAAAGTTGAGTATCTGGGACAGACGCGACGCGGTCTGCCAAGACACGGTTCGAGAGTTCGACATCAAGCAGTTCCTTCCGAAATGGTGACGGGCGAGCGCCGCGACACCGAGAACACGGTCACGTAGAGGGCGTTCGGTGCGCGGTCTCGGCGTTGAACGCTGCAGCGATGTCACGACGAAGGACCTTCCCCAGACCGCTGCGTGGCAGAGGCTCATCGATGAGCGCAACGTATCTGGGCACCTTGTGTGCCGACAGGTGATCACGTGCGTGCAGATACAGTTGCTCGAGGTCGACATCGCCAACGATGCGCACCGCGACTGTCTCTCCCCAGCGCTCGTGCGGAACGCCGAACGCGACGGCCTCCAGGATGCCGGGGAACGCCCCGACCACCCGCTCAATCTCTGCGGGATAGATGTTGATTCCTCCGGAGATGATCACGTCCTTGCGACGATCGACGATGCGGAGGTAGCCGTCGCGATCGAGGGAACCCATGTCACCGGTGTAGAGCCAGCCGTCCCGGAGCGCGTCCGCAGTCTGCTCGGGCTCATCCCAGTACCCGGCCATGACCTGAGGGCCGGAGATAATGATCTCGCCGACCTCGTCAGGGGGCAGCGACTGCCCGGCGTCATCAACGACCCGCACCTGATCCCACATCCCTGGGACTCCCGCCGTCGCCCCTTTGGCTTGTACTGCCCAGGTCGGCACCACGGTGATCGGCCCAGTGGCTTCCGTCAGGCCATATGCTGGCCGCAGGATAACGTCCTTCTCGGCCCAGCGCGCCAAGAGGTCCATCGGGACCACGGAACCGCCAGTTGTGCAGGGTCCGAGCGATGAGAGATCAGCATCCGCGAACTCGGGCAGGGCTGCGATCGCCTCGTATATCAGCGGGACACCGGTGATGACGGACACCCGATTCTCCACGATGCGATCGAGAGCAGTGAGCGGGGCGAAATCCTCGACGATGAAATGCCCACCAGACATGAGCGTGCCGAGGAATGCGTTGGTCACACCGCCGTTGAACGCGAGGGGGGCGAAGCACAGAGTCACGGTCGACGAATTCCACCCCTCAAAGTGCGCATATGCGTCTGTCATCGCGCGTACGTTCGCGTGGGTGAGAATCACACCCTTCGGGAAGCCAGTCGTTCCCGAGGTAAACGGGATGACGGCGGCATCATGCGCCTCGACCGGACACACCTCGGCCTCTCCGGAGGTCCCGCTTAGCTGTATCAGAGAAGTGTCGGCATCCAAGCCTTCATCGAGGCCGACCCGGATCAGAGCGGGCCGTTCCGAGGCGACGGGCGCAAGCAGTTCCGCCGCGCCCTTGTCGAAGGCGATCGCCCGAGCGTCGATCTTATCAATGATGTACGCGACTTCGGGCGAGCGAGAGCGCACGTTGATGGGCACGACGACGGCGCCGATGCGAAGTGCGGCCAACGCAATGACGCACCACTCTAGGGAGTTGGATGACAGGACCGCAACGCGATCGCCGCGGTCAATCCCGAGCAAGCGGAGGCCCTCCCCCGCTGCGCCCGTGCGGCGGCTCAGCTCACGCCACGTGACCGAGCCCCGTGCTCCGGTGATCGCCGGAGCATCCGGCTGCCACCGGTGGTAGAACTCGACCGCGCTCGCGATGTTCATGGCGTCTTCCCTGTCGCACATAACATACCTGTCTGTCTCCTTGTGTATATATCTAAGTTAGCCATCTTAACCATTTTGGGCAAGATGGCTCCGGAGTAGTGCCTCCATCTGCTCCGGCTGATCCAGCATTACGTGATGGCCGGCATCCGAGACAACCTCGATCCGAACATCACCGCCTACACGATTGGCCACATCGTCGGCAATATCGGACGACATCCGCCCAAATTCTCCCCGGATGATCGCGACGGGTACGGATAGAGCCTGTACCTCATGCGGTTCGAGTCTGGCAGCGCCGAATGTCCGTCGATCGACCTTCCAGCTCCACCCTCGGGGTCCGTTCGCCATCGCCTGGCGCGCAATGGTCTCCACGATCGACTGGTCCACCGCTAGAACCTGGTCGAACAGTGAGAAGCGTGCCAGCAGATCGTCCGAGTTCGGCCAAGCGCGGGCGGGAGCATTGACGTTGCGCAGCCAGGGAGCGAGCTCCTCGTCCGAGAAGGGTCTGATCTCAGATTCGACGACCACGACGCTGCGAATCCGCGGGTCCCGAGCGGCCGCACGAAGACAGATGAGACCGCCGAGACTGTGACCGACGAGGACGGCCGCACCACCGCCCGTTACGAGTTGGGCGCACGCCAGCACCTCACGAGCCCAGTTTTCGAACCCATACGAAGTGCTGTGCTCGCTGTCTCCGTGTCCGCTGAGATCCGGGACGATGACGTGAAAACCGTCCGCCAGCACGGCAGCGGTCTCGTGCCACCAGCCTCCGTGAGCTGCTCCTCCGTGTACGAGGACGATGCCGGGCGAGGCCGGGTCGCCGTATTCGCGGAAGGAGATCATGCGATCAGCCACCGTGAGTCGGCCACCTCTGGCCGTCGACGCGTTCACTGAGTCCGTCACATCCTGCGGGCAAGCCAGCGGGCCGGCCCCACCCTGGTCATCAGATTAATGTCCGCTGTGCTCACGCCAGCGGCGGACAACTCGGGCACGACCTCCAGCGGAACCCGTGTCGGCTTCCAAGCGGTCTCCTCTGCTCGCCGTTCCGCCAGTCTCTCGGCGCCGTGGCCGACGGTGGCGAACGCGTAGTCGTGGGCGAGTTGGATCCGTCCGGCGTAGCCCATCGCGCACAGCGCGACGACCTGCGCCGTTCGAATCGAGTCTCGCACCCCCAAGGCCGTCAGACCATAACGGTCGAACCCCAGAGAAGCACCGTACTCCTCGACGACCTGCACGTGATGGCTGAGGTCAAAGACTCCCTCCGCATGACCAATGACGATCGCCGATCCGTCCACGCCGTGCTCATCCACCAGCAGGCGGAGTACATCGGGGCCGACCCATGGCTGGCAGTGCACGAGGATCGGGACATCGAGCTGCCGGTGCACAGATGCGGCGGCGATCATGCACGCTCGCTCATGGTCCGTGAAGTCTGTGGATTCGATCGCGAGCTTGATGATGCCGGGTCTCGCGGCACCCGGGCCCACGCCGTGCGTCAGCTCGGTGCCGAAGAAGTCGGCGAGCTCCGCACTGGTGCGCTGCGAGAAGTAGGCAGTTGGGCGCCGACAGTACAGCCCGGTGGCGAACACGACATTCACGCCGCTGCGTGCGGACACCTCGGCCATCAGGCTCACGTCCCGGCCCATCTCGGCCGGCGTCGGATCCACAATGGTTTTCACGCCGACGGCGGCCAGCGCCCGCAGATCCCCGACGATGGTCTCCAGCCGTTCCTCGGCTGTCGAGTACGAGAAGGTGTCGTACTGCCAGCCAGTGTCGGCCCAGAGCAGATGTTCATGCGGCAGGATGAAGCCCAGCGAACCCGCGGGGACGCTGCCCGTCGCAGTCTGAACTGTCGCGCCCTCGAGAGAGTGATCGGTCGATATCATGTGGTCCTGATCTCCTTCGAGACGGTATCGGGGTCGGCCTCAGGCCGTAGAGATGACGCGTATGCACGCGTGACATCCTCCAGACGGAAGCTCTCAGTCCGGGTGGCGGCCATCACTCGCGCCTCCAGTTCCCCATGGGCGGCGATCGCCGCCGGCAGATCACGGGCGTGCTCGGCAGGAATGCGCACGACGCCGTGCATGTCGCCGTGCAGGAGGTCTCCCGGCGAGATGATCACACCGCCAATTGCGACGTCGACGTCGACGTCGACGTTATCTACGTATCCTCCACCGACATCTATTCCTCCGGAAAAGGTCAGGAAGTCGGCGCCGCGCATCTCAGGGATATCACGCACGGGGCCGTTAGTGACTCCCGCTCTGTAGCCGAGCGCGACATTGATATGTGCCATGACCTCGCCCCAAATGCACACCGGCCCCTGCCACTCGCCGATATTCTGGACCACGGCGAACTTCGGCGCCACGATTGAACGAGCAGTGGCCGCGCTTCGCGCATCCAGTTCCGCGGAACGCTGGGCATCGGGGGCAGGTCCGCTCCGGCGTGTGGACACAATTCTCGTGACCGCAACCCCGGCGCGCGGCCCCAGATCGGGGGCCGTGCACTGCACCGCTCGACGGTCCAGAGTGCGCAGCTGTGCAGTGTCGACCCCCAGCCGCTTCAGTCCGTTGAGAATGGTCGGAGTGCTGTAAAGCTCGAGGGCGCTGACCACCGTGGCATCGATCACGTCGTGGCACCTTTCTGATCGCCCGCGGCAACCGGGATTTCCAGTGCAGCAAGGGGGAAATGACAGGCCACCGCGCGGCCAGACGCCACTTCGCGAAGCGCGGGCTGCTCCAGTGCGCACAGCGCTTGCGCATGTGGGCAACGCGTGCGGAAGCGGCATCCTGTCGGGGGGGCGAGAGGGGAGGGCACGTCACCGGCGAGCGATGGTCCTGCGAAGGCCTGGTCGGGGTCGGGAAGCGGCACCGAGTCAAGAAGAGCGCGCGTGTACGGGTGCAGAGGCGCCTCATATAGTTCCTCGGGTTCGCCGACCTCGCAGATTGTGCCGAGGTACATCACCATAATTCGGTCGCTCACATTGCGCACGACGCCGAGGTCGTGGGCAATGAAGATCATGGTGAGGTTGTGCTCAGCCTTGATGTCTTCGAGAAGATTGAGGATCTGCGCCTGGACGGACACATCGAGTGCCGAGACGGGTTCATCGCACACCAGCAGCTGCGGACGCAGTGCCAGAGCTCGAGCGATCGCCACACGTTGCGCCTGCCCTCCGGACAAGGAGCGAGGAAGCGAGGAAGCGTAGCGCTCGTCTGCGAGCCCCACTTCGGCGAGGACGCGCGCGGCCACTTCGGCGTGGTGTCCGGCCGGTGATCGAGACACTTTCAGGCCTTCTACCACGATCTCACGAACCTGTCGCCTCGGGTTCAGCGAAGCGATCGGGTCTTGAAAGATCATCTGCATCCGCTTCCGCAGCGACCGCAGCGTCGATCGACTCGCGGAGTCGATCGATTCCCCAGCGAACCTAACGGATCCGGACGTGATCTCCTCCAGTCTCAGCACGGCACGGCCCATGGTCGACTTGCCACAACCGGATTCTCCGACCACACCGAGGGTCTCCCCTGCATGTACGTCGAACGAGACGCCGGACACCGCTTGCACGACACCGCCCGGCGTCGAGTACTCCACGACAAGGTCGCGAACGCTAAGGAGAACATCATCCACCTGCACCGTCGCCTGATCTACCGGCTCGTCCAGAATCTCATCAGGCACTGCGCACCTCAGCTTCTGCATACGTTGGCGTCGGAGCAGGGTGCACGCAAGCGACCTCATGATCCCTGCCGACGCTGACCAGTTCAACGGGTTCTCGGCAAATCTCGTCTGCATAACGGCATCGCGCGGCGAACCGGCATCCGTGTGGCGGGTTCGTCGGGTCGGGCAAACCCCCGGGAATGACCCGTAGACGTGTGTGAGGCGCGTCTTCGGTACGGGGAACCGCTTCCAACAGTGCCTCGGTGTAGCGATGCTGCGGCGCGGCGAACACAGTGCGCGTGCTTCCCGCCTCGGCCAATCGACCCGCGTACATAACGCCGACGCGATCGGTCCTGCCAGCAACGACGGCCAGATCGTGGCTGATCAGCATGAGCGACATCTGACGTTCGCGTTGGATACGTCGCAGCAGATCGAGGATCTGGCGCTGGATGGTGACGTCCAGCGCGGTTGTCGGCTCGTCGGCGATGAGGAGATCAGGTTCGCACGCCAAGGCGATGGCGATCATCACTCGTTGTCGCATTCCGCCCGACAGTTGGTGTGGGTAGACCCGGAGCCGGCGCTCGGGATCGGACACCCCGACTTCACTCAACAGCTCCACGGCCCGCTCCCGCGCCCGAGAACGACTGAAGCCGAGGTGGCGTCGCATCCCCTCCGTCAACTGCCTCTCGATCCGCACGACAGGATTCAGCGAGCGCCCCGGGTCTTGGAAGACCATCGAGATCTGACGTCCCCACAGCGCTTCGAGTTCCCGACGGCGCATTCCGACCAGATCCTGCCCGCGGAAGAGTATCGAGCCGGCCACTTCGCTGTTCGGGGGCAGAATACCCATGATCGCTCGCGCCATGACGGATTTGCCGGAACCTGACTCCCCCACGATTCCCATTGATTCGCTGGCACCGATGGTCAGTCCAACTCGTTCCACGGCACGGACCGCGCCGTGAGATGTCGCGATGTGGACGCGAAGGTCCTCGACGTGAAGTAACGGTTGCTCAGTCACGTTCAGTCCTTTCTGTTCGGGCAGTGGTTCACAGGCGGCCAGACGGGTCGAACCTCCGTCGCAGGGCGTCCCCCGCCTGATTGAGAGAGAACACCGTGAGAAAGACGAACACGGCAGGCACGAATACCAGATACGGAGCCGTCGCGATCGAGCTCTTCCCTGCGGCGATCATCCCTCCCCAGCTGGGTGTGGGTGGCGGGACACCAAGCCCCAGGAAGCTCAGCGACCCTTCAGCGACGATGAGAGTCGCGATCACGATGGGGAGGTATACGGCCAGCGAGGGTAAGACGTTGGGGCTGATCTCACGGAAAAGGATCCGGGAGGACGACGCGCCCATGTTCCGGGCTGCCAACACGAACTCCCGCGACGACCACGCGAACGTATTGGCGCGCGCGAGTCTCAAGAATGCTGGCACGGAGATCACGGACAGACCCACCAGAAGGGTGTCCAAACTCTGCTCCCGAATCGCCGACAATGCGAGGAGCAGAATGAGTGGAGGAAATGCGAGGATAATGTCGGCAATCAACGAGATCACCGCGTCAGTCGCCCGCCGATAGTAGGCGGCGATCGCGCCGAGCAGGCCACCGACGATGAACCCGGCGAGGCCCGCCACAAGCCCGACGAGCAAGGACACACGAGCGCCGGCGAGGCATCGAGACAGATTTGACCGGCCGAAACCATCCGTGCCGAGAACGAGGTCAATCCCCTGCGTGAGGCTCGGCGGGGTACGAGGCGGGCCGACGACAGTCTCGTACCCTGCGATCGGCAGCAGTGGGAACAGGACCGCTGCGAGCATGATCAGCAGGAGCCAAGTCATCGCAGCGTATGCGAGCCACTCCCGCCGACGTCGCAACGGTGCGACCAACGGAGAGTCAGTCCCCACGCCCGCTAGACGTACCGGAGAATTCTGCCGGGCCCGTTCATCCTGTGTGACAGTCATGCACGCGCCGCCTTTCGCACTCGCGGGTCCAGGAAGCCGTAACTGAGGTCCACCAGAGTGTTGATCAAGACGTAGGCAACGGCAACGAAGACCACGATCCCCTGGACCGTCACGACATCTCTCGAATTGATGGCTGATATCACCAGGCTGCCCAACCCCGGCAGGGCAAACAGCGTCTCCACGATCACCGTTCCGCCCAACAGCCGTCCGAGATTCACACCGATCACAGTGATCAGGGAGAAGGACGACGGCCGCAACGCGTGCCGCACCATCACATACGCAGCCGGCATGCCCTTCGCGCGAGCAGCTCCGATGTAGTCCTCCTGCAACGTGGTGGCCAAGTCTGAACGTAGCATCCGATAGAACACCGCCATCTCCGGCAGCGCAATCGCGAAGGCGGGAAGCAACGCTGTCTGCAGGTTGGCACCGAGGCCGGCCGACAGCGGCTCCCATCCGGTCACAGGGAACCACCCGAGCTGCATCGCAAGGAAGTAGAGCAGAATCGGGGCGGACACGAAAGCGGGAATCGACAACGCACCCATCGCAGTAGCGTTCATGACCCGATCGATCAGGCCTCCTTGCCGTGACGCCGACACGATCGCCATCGGCACAGCCAGCAGCAGGGCAATGAGCAGGGCGAGGACGGCGAGTTCCAGCGTCACCGGTAGCCGACTGACGATCGCATCAAGAACAGGCTGATGGGTCAGCATGGAGGAGCCGAGGTCACCCTGCACTGCAGCGACAAGCCAATGACCGTATCGGTCCCAGATTGGCAGGTTCAATCCGAGTTGCTCTTCCAGCACTGCCACCGATTCAGGTGTCGCACCGTCGCCGAGGATCACATCCACGACCGAACCCGGCAGCATATCGAGCAGGACCACGACGGAGACAGTCACACCAAGGATGACCAGGATCGCTCGACCGATGCGCTTGAGAATGGCTAGCAGCAGTGGGGAACCATAGCGTCGCCCCCTGAGCACGGGAGCAGCGGTAGCAGCAGCGGTGAGCTCAGGTGACATTGTCACGCTCAAGTTCACGGCGTGCATTTTCGGACAGACCGAGCAGAGTGCCAAGCACCTCTGCATTATGCTCGCCGAGGAGAGGGGAACGCGTCACCGGGACATGGGATCGCTCCATCCGCACCGGCCACCCGGGCATGGTCAGGCGTCCGCTCTTCGGATGCTCGATATCGACGATCGCACCGCTGCGTCGCAGGTCAGGGTCCTGGGACAGATCCATCGTGCTCATGACTGCACCAGCCGGCACTGACGCCGAACCGAGGATCTCCATCGCCTCGTGCTTGGTTCGTTCACGCGTCCAAGCGGAAAGCATCTCGTTGACCTCCTGCTCGTGCTGCGCGCGTAACTCCGGCGTTGCATAGCGCGGGTCGTCACGCAGATCCGAACGGCCGATGGCGCTCAGGAGTGCCTGCCATTGCTGGTTGCCCGCGCGACTGGTGTAGACGAACACGTAATCATGATCACCTCCGGGCGCACAAGGGAACAGCCCGCACGGTGCAGACGAGCCGCCGAGCTGGTTGCTGTTGCCGAACCGTTCGGCGGCCTCGCCTGTCTCTGCCTGCCGAGCGAAGGCGACCCGGATGAAGTTCATCACTACGTCCTGCATCGAGACCTGCACCCGCTGACCGAGGCCCGTACTCTGGCGCTGCAAGAGTGCGGCGAGGATGCCGATCACCATGTGCAGACCGGCCCCAGTGTCGCCGACCGTAGTGGATGGTTTAACCGGCGGCCCATCCGGATTCCCGGTCGTGCCGATAGCGCCCCCGGTCGCCTGAGCGATCGTGTCGAATGCAAGGTAGTCGCCGAAGCGCCCCTCTGGCGTGAAGCCTTTGATCTGTGCATAGACGAGCCTCGGGTTGATCTCACGCAGGCTCTCATAGCCCAGGCCGAGCCGCTCGATACCCCCGGGCTTGAAGTTCTCCACGAAGACATCCGCGTCTCGCACCAGTTCTTCGAGCAGAGCCCGTCCTTGTTCGGACTTGAGGTTCAGCGTGACGCTCTTCTTGTTGGCATTGAGGACCTGAAAGTAGAACGAATCGACGCCCTCCTGCGTGACCGAAGCGAATCTACCCTGTTCACCCGTAACGGGCGCCTCGACTTTGATGACCTCGGCGCCGAGCCAAGCGAGCGTCTCGGTGCATGACGTGCCGGACTCGAACTGCGTGAGGTCGATGACGCGGATTCCATCCAGTGCGGGAGCAATCATTTCCTCAGCCATTGAACTCGTGTACCCCTCTGACGATCGGATGTCACGACCACTGCGAAATCGCTGCGGCCATTGCAGTTCGGATGACGAGTTCGAGCAACGTCGCCCGGCCTGATAATGGTTAACTATACAATGTTAAAGCTAATTGACAAGTGGAGGCACCGTGGAACTCGAAGAAGATCACGTCCAGTACGAAGTACGAGATGGCGCGGCATGGATCACGATCATGCGCCCCGAGAAGCGCAACGCGATGACCACCCGGATGTACTCGGATTTGCGTCAGGCCTTCCGAATAGCGCGCTACGACGACGACGTGGACGTGATCGTCGTGACAGGGGTCGACCCGGACTTCTCCGTTGGGGGAGACTTGAACGAGAGCGTGGGCATCTATGCCACGCAGGATCGCTCCCGCCTTCATGTCTACGAAGACAACCTGCCATTCGACACGATCCGCCTGTCCCCGAAGACGACGATCGCGATGGTCAACGGCACCTGCCTGGGCGGCGCCATGTCGATCATGGCCTGCACGGATCTGGTCGTGGCGTCGGAACAGGCTCGGTTCGGGCTCCCGGAAGCACGCTCCGGCGCGTTCGAGGCGTGGGGCCCAGAATTCCTGTCCCCACGGATCTCGCGCGCACACATCAACTACCTCGTCTATACAGGCGAGATGGTCAGCGCCGAAATGGCGCTGGGCTGGGGGTTGGTCAATTTCGTGGTGCCGCACGCGGAACTCGCGGACAAGACGACGGAGCTCATCGGTCAAGTCCGGCAGACGACACCCGCTGCACGTGCGGGCTTCAAGTCTCACATCATCGCAAGGGATCAGATCACGCCGACCTACTATGCAGCGATCGATGTCGACGCGAACGCGTCCCCGCTGCAGTGGCAAGGTCGCGCGCAGGAATGAGTCCAGCTGATGCAAGGGGACGTGGCCTGCCTGCGCAGATCACGTCCCCTTCTTCTTCAGCCCAGCTCCGCCATCTAAGGGGCGATCCAGAGCCCATCCATGATTGCAGAACCTAGTGCGTACGCATCCACCCCACCCACGTTAGGCGCCGCAATCAGATCGTAGACCTGTCGATCGATAAAGATAATGGAGTTCACAGCCGCCAGACGCTCTTGGATGATTTCAAAAGCAGCTCTGCGCTCATCAGGATCATCCGTCGCGAGCGAGGCGTCGAGCGCGGCGTCCATCTCAGCATCGTCGACACCACCCTGATACCAGGTCGATGCAGAGTGCAACCACCGCCACGTTTGGCTCGTGGGTTCTCCGAAGATCACTCCCGACGTCACAGCCTGGTAGTCACCCTTGAGCATAGACATATAGGTTGTCGTCGCGTCGGCCACGGCCATTGAAACATCGACGTTGTCATAGGTAGCCAGCTGCATCTGCACTGCTTCTGACCACATGCCGTTTGTGGCCCCTGCGCTGATCGCGAACGAAGTGGGCTTGCCGTCGGCGGCGAGCTCGTCGAAGAGTTCTTGTGCTCGCTCCGGGTCGTATTCCGTGAGCGTCTGGCCCGTGTACAACGGGGACGTCTCCTGGAACAGAGAGGTGACGGGCTGGCCGAGCCCCTCGTTGATAGCCTCATTCACGACGTTGACGTCGATTGCCTTAGCGAGTGCTTCACGCGCCCGCGGGTCGTCGAACGGCGCCTGGTCGGAGTTGAGCATGAGCGTGCGCCCGCCAGCGAGTGGCACCTCGGTAAGGACCATGCCTGCAGCCACTGCTTGGGCGTTGGTGACCGCGTTGGACGCAAGGATCAAGTCTGCGCCACCCGCGATGAGAGTGTCGATCCGCTGGTTGGCGTCTCCCACTGTCGTGATGGTGATGCCGTCGAGATAGGGGCGAGGGTCGTCGAAGTATTGGTCGTTGCGCACCAACTCCATCGTGCCGCCGCGTTGCCAGCTCTCAAGCGTGAAAGGTCCGGCGCCGATCGGGTTCTTGTCGAACTCTTCGGGGCCAAGTTCCAGCGCGTCGGGCGAGGCGATCCAGTTCAACGACGAGTAGGTCAGCGACTGGGGGAAGTTCGCCTGCGGCGTCGTAAGTCCGAACGTCAGTGTGTGATCATCCGCTGCCTGGATGTCGGCGATCTGTTCCGCGAAGTCACTGTGCACAGCGCCGGTAGCGGGATCGGCGAGGCGCTCCCAGTTGAACTTCACGTCTTCCGCGGTGAGTGGCGTGCCATCGGAGAAGACCAGACCCGGGCGGAGCTTGAGGATCCAAGTGGCACCGCCATCCGCCGACTCCATCGACTCTGCCATCGAGTACTCGATCTCGTAAGTCTCGAGGTCGTTCGTCACGAGCGAGCCGTAGAGCGCATTGCCGATCGCGCCCTGAAGCGACTGCGCGTTGTTAAACGCCGCGGGGTCGAGAGAGCGCGCCTCATTGGTCTGAACGAACCGCAGAGTGCCCCCCGAAACCGGCTCAGAAGGTCCCTCCGCGGAGGGGGAGTCTACGACTGGATCAGTGCCGGTGCATGCAGTGAGCGCTAGTGCAGCGGCCACAGCCAGCGCACCGGCCTTCCACCACCGACCGCATACCGATCGGTCTCGCACTACGTTCATGGCGTCCTTCTTCCGTTGGGGAGGCCGCAGGATCGTCGTCGACCCTGCCGTTCCTAACAATATTATTGTAATCATAACTATCATGATCTTGATATGACAAAGTCGCAAAAATGACTTCTCGAACATGTCCGGCGATGGTCACCGCACGGTCGCTTAAAGTCGCGATAGCGCGTTTCGGCCACCGACAGCAAGTGCCAGTACGACGCCAAGTGCGGTAACACCGGTCATGATGAGCGCCACGGCAGCAACGAGTGGGTATGCACCACTCGCCCAGTAGTCGTAGAGGATCGTTCCCATCACCTGCGTCTTCGCGGATCGGACCAGCAATGACGCGGCGAACTCGTGTGTCAGAAGGATGAACATCAGCACCGCCGCACCGGCCAGGCTCGTCCGAATGAGGGGGATAACGATCTTAAGGTGGGTGCGCAGCACTCCCGCCCCGCTCATTCGGGACGCCTCAGCGTAGGCGGGACCGAGCGCCATCATGCCAGTCAACAACATCCGTACGGCGAACGGGAACATGAGCGTCGCATAAACAAGAACGATCACGACGGGCGTCCCGTAGAGAACGAAGGGTGGCTGGGTATAGGTGAAAAGGAACCCGACGCCAAAAATCACGGCCGGAATTCCCAGTGGCAGCGAAATCACGGCATCGGTGATCCAGCGGATCACGCGCATCCGAGACTGCAGCATGATGCAGGCAGCGATATAGCCACCTACAGTCGCGATAAGCATAGCGACTGCAGAAAGCACGATGCTATTCCAGATCGCGTCGAGAAAGGTGGGCCGCGAGAACGCGTCGAGGAAGTTGTCGAAGCTCAGCCTCACTGCGGAGATGTCGGCACTCCAGTACGGAGACAGCGACACAAAGAGCAACCCGGTCAATGGGATGAGAAGCGCAACGATCCCGTAGATGAGGATGAACACTCGCGCTCCCCCTGAGCGGCGTGAGGTGGCAACGAAGCCCTTACCTCCGTGTGTGATGAAGCGAGATTCATCACCGATAGCTCGGCGCTGCGCAACGACGAGCAGCAAGCCGATCAGCACGAGCGGAGATCCGAGCGCAGCGGCGGCGGCAAAGTCAACGGGCGACTCCGCTGTGCGTCGGTAGATCTCGGTCGTAATGACGCGAACACCCGAGTTCGTGCCGAGGATGAGCGGTGCCGTAAATTGGCCCATCCCCAACAGAAAGGTCACTCCTGCGGCATACACGAGCGACGGCCGCAGTTGCGGCAAAGTCACGCGCAGGAAGACTGACCCGGGAGAGCTACCGCTCATCCGTGCCGCTTCGAGATGGTCGGCGTTGATATTGCTTAGCCCAGAGGAGACGAACAGGTAGACGAACGATGTAAGGCCGAACCCCGTGATAATGACGATCCAGGTGACGGAGTAGACGTTGACGGGGCCTTCTTCCAGCCCGGACCACCAAGGAAGCATTCGAAGGACGGCATTCAAGTACCCGGGGCCGGGCGACAAGAGGAACTGCCACCCGATGACATTTGCAATGGCTGGCAATACCAGCGGTAGAACAGGGATCGCACGAATGAACGCCGCCCGACTCGGCAAACGATCGGCGGCAAGTGCGAGCGCGGTTCCGAGCACCATCGCGATGACGACAGATCCCACCGAGAGGTAAATGGTGTTGAGTATCACCTCTCCGAAGCCATCGGTCATGAGCGCCGACCGGTATCCGGCGGCCCCGTCGCGCAACGCAAGCGACTGTATGTGGAACAGTGGAACGACCACGAGATAGACGAGCACCGCGAGGAAAACGAGCGCAAGCCCATACTGCCGAGCTTTGCGTGACCCCAGACGAACGGCGATGCTCCTCATGCGTGCACCGGTATAGCAATGGGCTCATCGCCAACGAAGTACCGGGCTGATGCATGGTCGATTCCGACCATAACAGCATCGCCGGGCGTGGGTATGATCCCACCGGCAGGAGTGCGAATCTGCAGCTGCGTGGCACCCACCTGGACGACGACGTCGTAGTGATGTCCCCCGAACCCGACTTCTGCCACTGATCCGGCGACGATGGCCTCGCCGTATCGGGAAGGCGAATCAGGCGGCACGAACCGCAGGCCCTCTGGCCACATACGACATACCAGAACGGAATCCCGCGGGGGATCAATCCCGACGGGCAACTCGAATCGCGTTCCGCCCACCATCCATCCGGCCTCGGTTCCCTCCAGCTCGAGTCGATTCGACATTCCGATGAACTCTGCGACGTACTCTGACGCCGGGGAACTAAACACGACTTGGGGATCATCGATCTGCTCGATGCGCCCTTCACGCATGATCGCGATGCGGTCAGCCAAGGCGAAGGCCTCCGACTGATCATGCGTCACGAAAACTCCGGTGAACCCCAGGCGGCTGTGCAGTTGGTGGATCTCCGAACGCACGCGATCTCGCAGGCGCGCATCGAGGTTGCTCAGTGGCTCGTCGAAAAGGATGAGGCGCGGCTGCGCCACCAGGGCGCGCGCGAGGGCGATACGCTGCTGCTGTCCACCACTCAACTGGGCTGGATAGCGATCAAGTAGGTGCTCGCATCCCACGAGTGCCGCAGTGTCTTGAATTTGCTGTTTGGCCTGCTGGCGCGGGACCTTCTGCATCTTGAGCGGATAACCGATGTTGCCACCCACGGTCAGGTGTGGCCAGAGCGCATAACTCTGGAAGACCATGCCGATTCGCCGACGCTCGGGAGGAATGTCGATGCCCGCGGAGCGATCGAAGAGTGGCCTACCCTCGAACTCGATCGCTCCGCTACTGGGCTCTTCGAGCCCAGCGATGCAGCGCAACGTCGTCGTCTTCCCGCAGCCGCTGGGTCCAAGCAGAACCAGCAGCTCACCTTCTCGCACATGCAGGTCGAGCGCGTTCACCACCGCAGGGCTGTCGTTGCCGCCGTATCGCTTGACCAGCTTCTCGATAAGTACGTCGCTCAACTTGTCTTCTCCGCTCGTGCTTCAGGGCGATCCTCAGGAGAACCAGCCGTCCCAGCGCTTGATGTATTCCTCAACCTCCGCGGGTGTCCATGCGCTGGCATCGCCTAGCTGGATCTCCTCCGGGTCCGCGGCGACATCCGGGATACCAGGGAGTACCGGGAGCGCGAACATCACGATCTCGGCCTGTGCTTCCGGCGACACAAGGAAGTCCGCTAGCAGCTGAGCCGCATTCGGGTTAGGCGCGCTCGCCAGCACCTGACCCGTGTATTGGCCTCCCCACGCATTGTTGGCGGTCGACCAGTCGATCGGCGCTCCTGCCGCCTTCTGGGCCTGCAGCGGTTGCGAGTAAGGCGTCGCCCAGATCTCCCCGGATGCGATCGCCTGACTGATGGCGATTGATGTCGGGTAGATGCGCGCGCCGAGTTCGCCCAGTTTCTCCAAATAGTCCTCACCATAGGTGTCTTGGAGGAACTTGTAGTAGTCGGAGACGACAGCGCCGGTCGGGCGCATAACCCCGATCCGTCCTTGCAGTTTCGGGTCGATGAGATCGTCGTAGTCGGTGAGTCCCTCAGGAATCTGATCCGTATTCCACGCGAAGCCCACAATGGAGTTGGCGACACCGAAACTCACCCCATCACTGAAGTATGCCTCGCGATCGTAGTCAGGGTTGTCGAAGGATGGGCCGACTGCCTCAACGAAGTAATCAGGGTTGTTGCCCACCCAGATCGGATCGCTCTGCACGAGCACGTCCCCGACACCATTGCCCGTCTGCGCTTCGGCCTCGATCTTCGGCTGGACCGCGCTGGTGAGGCCGAAGCTGTACTCCATCGTGACGTTCGGGTACTTCTCGTTGAAGAGGACTTGGATCTGATCGAGCACGGCCGGATCCATGTTCGAATACAGCATCACAGAGCCCTCCTGCTCGGCTGCTGCGATCACAGCATCCCAACCATCGGCGACAGGCATCGCCTCCGGCGCTTCTCCGCCACTGCAACTCGTCAGAAGCAGCATTGCAGCCGCTGTCGCGGCGATACCAGCAATACCTCGTCGACGTGCATCGTGTGTGGGCATTCTCATGACCGTTCCTCTCGTCGCCAACGACAGGAGGGCGACCCGTCATTGTGGCCTAGCACTAAAGCATAGGCTATCAGTTAATAGATAACAACCATTAATATCTATGCATTTTTATCGCTAGAGGACGGTTCTATTCGTCGCTCCACCTGCACTCAAAGATCAAGGACGATTCGAGGCGTCTTCGACCGTGAAACACAGATCATCATCGCGTCACAGATGCTCGGAGACAGCAGCGAGTCACGGTGATCCGGTGCGCCAGAGAGAACGGGCGTCTCGCAGGAACCACACGTGCCTTCTCGGCACGAGCTGATGACATCTATTCCGGCCTCTTCGACTAGTTCGAGGATCGAGCGGTCCGGGGGAACAACGAGGGTGATGTCCGACATCTCGAGATACACCTCGATCGAGGTGTTCGGCGATTCATCGATCTCTTTGGGCCGGAAGTGCTCCGTGTGCAGCTCAAGATCGCGCTCAGCTGCCCGCTCCTCCACCGCGGTCAGCAGAGATGTTGGACCACAACAGTAAACGGTGGCACCGCTCGCGGAGTCGAGGATCGTCGGAAGATCTAGGAACCCGGTAGTGTCCTGGGGAAGGATTTTCACTCGGTCGCCATAGGCTTCCAGGTCATTCCGGAACCCCATCGAATCGAGGTTTCGTCCACCGTAGTAGAGGCGCCACGACGCGCCGCGCTGTTGAGCCTCACGAACCATTGGGAGTATCGGCGTGATGCCAATGCCTCCGGCGATGAAGACATAGGAGTCGGCTGGCTCGAGCGTGAAGTGATTTCTCGGTCCCCGCGCGGCCAATATCGTCCCAACCTCCACCTGATCGTGCATATGAGCCGACCCTCCGCGCCCCTGCGGCTCGCGGAGTACGGCAATCTGCCACGCTGAACGATCGGTTGGGTCTCCGCTCAGAGAGTACTGTCGCACAAGGTCTTTACCAAGGTGCACGTCGATGTGGGACCCAGGATTCCACATTGGCAGATCGGCTCCGTCGGCCGATCGGAGGGTCAGTGCCATGACGCCGGCGGCCACCTCCGTTCGCTCGGACACAACCAAACGGAGATCCTGCTCATCATCGAGCGACTCTGGACCGGACATCATGCTCCTCCTTCGATGGCAATCAGCTTCATCATACCAATGATGAACCTGATTGACCGCTGCTGCGCCCAAAGTCACCCTCGCGGCAAATCGCGCCAGGGCATGCCCTTGAAGG
Organism: Microbacterium wangyouchuni; assembly: GCF_054072595.1. Taxonomy (NCBI): domain Bacteria; kingdom Bacillati; phylum Actinomycetota; class Actinomycetes; order Micrococcales; family Microbacteriaceae; genus Microbacterium; species Microbacterium wangyouchuni. Next base: position 354,747 of record NZ_JBSVRM010000001.1, on the reverse strand, counting down.
GATCCGGCTCCTTGGGAAGCCCGAGCACTCGTTCGGCCAGCACGTTCTTGTTCACCTCGGACGTTCCGCCCTCGATCGTGTTCGCCCGACTGCGCAGCATCCCCATGACCTCGCGGGGCATCGTCGCTGCGTAGTCCGCGTCAATGTCAGGGGATCCTGCCCAGGCCAGGCCATCCATTCCGAGCAACCCGGCGGCCGCGCTCTGGATCCGCTGGTTCAAATCGGACCCGTGCACCTTGCCGATGGAGCTTTCCGGGCCGGGCGAGACCTTCTGCGCAAGCTGCTCACGCACACGCTGGTTCGTCCACTGTCTGGTGCGCTCCTCACACCACAGTCGAACGATGGACGACCGCACCACCGGATCCTGCCAACCGCCGGATAATCCCTTCTTATCCCTGCGCCGAGCCAGGCGCACGAGATTCAGTGCGCTTCCGCCGCCGACGCGATCCACCCCGCCGGATCCTGTGCCGGCTACCATCTGCCGCTCGCCGCCAAGCGTTGCCTGGGCGACTCGCCAGCCGTTGCCAATCTCACCGACCCGTTGGGAGTCGGGAACGCGTGCGCCGTCGATGAACACCTGAAAGAACTCCGTCTCCCCACCCATATGGCGAAGAGGCCTCGCCTCGACGGCATCCTGATGCATGTCGATGAGGAAGTAGGTGATGCCCTGATGTTTGGGAGCGTCCGCGTCGGTGCGCGCTAATAGTACGGCGAAGTCTGCCTGATCAGCCCAAGTCGTCCAGATCTTCTGACCTGTGATTACCCAGTCGTCACCGTCGCGTTCGGCACGCGTGCTCAACGACGCCAGATCACTACCCGCGCCCGGCTCGCTGAACAATTGACACCACACTTCGCTCGCCTGCACGATCGGGGGAAGGAACCGACGACGCTGGTCCTCCGAGCCGTAGGCGAACAGTGCCGGGGCAGCAAGATTCAGCCCCAGGGGATTCAGGCGCGGCAGGTGATAAGGTGCGAGCTCGCGCTCGGCAGAACGAGCGGCGGCCGTGGACCAGCCAAGTCCGCCGTGTTCGACGGCCCAAGTCGGAGCGACCAGTCCGGAGGAGCTGAACTTCGGGTACCAGGCGCGGTACTCATCGGGCGTGCGCAACTGGCGCACCGCAGCGGGACCACCGCGCTCGCCCGCCTCGCGCCAAGCCGCGGGCAGAGAGGCTCGCACCCACTCACGGGCAGCCAACCCGGCCTCTTCTGGTGTCGTTGCCGGACCGTAGGCCTCAGCAAGTTGTGGTGGCGCACTCGTCATGGTTTCTCCTCAAGGTGAGCGTCGCCAAACGACGCTGTTGGATGGATGGATCGTCGCCCTAATTCCATGGTTGCCCACAGTCGGGCCTTTATTGCCTGCGCCTCAGATGGTGGCTGATCGGCTACCTGCTCGGCAAGCTCCTGTGCTCGTTCCTGCAGTCGCTCGGCTACGACCAGTTCGCTGACGAGACCGCTTTCATATGCGCGCTGCGCGCTGACACGTTCGTGGGCGCCGATAAGGGCCATCCTCGAAGCGACCGTGGCAGGGATCCTGCGCATCAGGCCGATCGCTTCCCAGGATGAGGCCTGACCGACCGACACATGCGGGTCGACGAAGCTCGCCTTCTCCGAGGCGATGGCGATATCTGAGTCGACAACGAAGTGAAGTCCGCCACCGGCGCAGACACCGTTGACGGCAGTGACGACAGGGGTCCTCACCCCGAGATGCCACCCGGTAAGCTGCAGCGCCGCGGCGCGCGTTCGCCGTGCAGACTCGCTCAGGGATTTCGGATCGTGGGCGAGAGCGACGACATCAAGACCTGTTTGGAAGGCGCGCCCCCGACCGGTGACGACGATGCAACGCACCGCAGGATCCTCGTCCAACTCCCGCCAGGCGAGTGGAAGCGCAGTCATCATGTCGGCATTCATCGCGTTTCCCGCATCCGGCCGATTGAAGATGAGCCAGCCGACCGGCCCCTCACGATGCAACTCGATCGTGTTCACGGACATGTTTATCTCCTTCCGATCTGCTAGTAGTATAATGATAATACTGACAGATAGGAGAGCGTGAGTGATTACAGAACTTTCCGCAACGGACGTCGCCGACTTCCGAGCGAGTATCAGAGCCGCAATCGCCGGTTCGGGCAAATCGCTGGCACACGTCCGCGATCTCATGGCCACGCAAGAGGGCTTCTCCCGCGAGGAGTGGCTCAAGATCGAGCGTGATCTGGAGCTGGTCGGCATCCCGCTCGCCGCCGACTACGGCGGCTCAGAGCTGTCGCACCACGAACTCGGTTATGCGATAGAGGAGGCCGGGTACGCCGCGGCATGCTTACCGCTATTCGCGACAGCAGCGCTTTCCGTCCCGCTCCTGCAGGCGCTCGAAGATGCAGACGTGCTCAGCGAGCTCGGCCCTGACCTCATCAGCGGCAGGCGCACGGCCACCGTCGCCCTCGCCGAAGCAGATGGCGTTTGGGAACTGTCGTCCGTAGCGACCACCGCGGTGCGCGATGGTGACAAGTGGCGACTGTCGGGACAAAAGAACTTCGTCGTGGACGGCGCTACGGCAGATGTTGTGCTGGTCGTCGCACGAGACGCCTCCGGGTTCGGTGTCTATCTCATCGATGAGGGCGCAGGAGCCACCACGGAGCCCCTCGTCACCCTCGATCAGACCAGGAAAATGGCGACCGTCACCCTCGACGGCGCGGTTGCGAGACGGATCGGCACCGGGGACAGCTCCTCCGCGATCGAGGCAGCCACGGCCGTGTCCCGCGCGCTATTGGCCGCCGAGCAAGTCGGTGGTGCACAGCGCTGCCTAGACATGACAGTCGAGTATGTGAAGACGCGATTCCAGTTCGGCCGCGCGATCGGATCCTTCCAGGCGATCAAGCAGCGTCTGGCCGACATGCTGATCCAAGTCGAGTCCGCGCGGTCTGCTGCGTACGCCGCTCTGCGCGCGGTCAGCGATGGCGATGCCGACAGCGCATCCGTCGCGCGGATCGCCGCGCTCACGGCATCCGAAGCATTCGAATTCGCGGCTGCACAGACGATCCAGCTCCACGGGGGCATCGGCTTCACCTGGGAACATGATGCGCACATCTTTTACAAGCGCGCCAAGACTAGTGCGAAACTGCTCGGGTCGGCCGACTCTCATGTGGAATGCCTTTCGACGTTCGTCGAGTCCAAACTGGAATAGCACGATTACCGAGGAGGAATCGGGATGACGTACGAAACTCTCATCATCGAGCGGCATGGCCACGTCGGGTGGTTGATCAACAACCGACCGGAGGTACTGAACGCACAGAACGCGAAACAGCGGGATGAGATGGCGGATGCCTGGCTAGAACTTGACCGCGATCCGAAGGTTCGCGTCATCGTGCATACCGGAAATGGTCGCGCCTTCCATGCTGGAGCCGACGTGAGCGAGGTCGCAGATGCCGGGATGGAGAGATTCGAGCGCGACATGCTGAGCTTCGACTTGCATTTCTCCTCCTGGCATCAGAACGTTAGCAAACCGGTCATCACCGCTGTGAACGGCCTGTGCGTGGGGGCCGGGCTCCACTTCGTGGCCGACGCTGACATCGTCATCGCCGCATCCGACGCCCAGTTCGGGGATCCGCACGTCTCCGTCGGACAGGTGACGGCCGTCGAAACAATCGGACTGGCACGCCAGATCCCATTCGAGGCCGTGATGCGCATGGCGCTCCTGGGTCGACATGAGCGGATATCTGCACAGCGCGCGTATGAGCTCGGAATGATCAGCCAGATCGTGGACCCACCGGAGCAACTTCGCGATGAGGCCCAGGCGCTGGCGGAGAAAATCGCTAAGAACTCCCCCGCCGCAATGCGCGCAACGAAAAAGGCGCTCTGGTCGGCACTCGAGCTCGGCCTCACCGATGCATGCCGGCTCGGCTCGCAGCATCTGGTGAGCATATGGGGGCACCCGGATCAGGATGAGGGCCCACGCGCCTTCGTTGAACGACGCGAACCGGTCTGGCAAGATCCGGTCTGACCCGAAGGAAGAAACATGGAAGTTCGACTTAGCCCTGAGCAGGAAGAATTCGCGAAGGCCTCCTCTGCGCTCTGCGAACAGTTGGCATGGAAGTGGAACCAGGGACGCGGGCCGGACTCGCGCCAGCATCCACTCGGAGACAACGACGTCTGGAACGACATCGCGGAGTTGGGTTCTCTCGCTGTCCGGGCCGATGAGGAGTCGGGCGGTGCTGGCGGGTCCTGCATGGATGTGTGCGTACTGGTCGAGCAGATCGGCAGACACGCTCTGCCTGTTCCGGTCATCGGTGCGATTCTCGCCACCGAGCAGTTGCGCCTGCGCAGCGCACCGGCAGAGATCGTCGAACCGATAGTCGCCGGCGAGCACCGCATCACCGCCGCGCTCACCCGTGACCTGAGCGGTTTTGCAAGGTCGCCCGAGGATGCCATCGCGTTCGAAGCGAACGGCGCCAGATCCGCCGTGCTGCTCGGAAGTAGGGCGCTATCCATCCCCCTGGGCGAAAGCCGCCCAAGCGCTGATCTCACTCGCTGCTTCGCGAAACCGAACGGCGAGCCCTCCGCGTTATCAATCGCCGACACGACCGACGAGATCCGCCAGCGCGAGCTCGCATTCGCCCTCACGATAATCTCGGCCGATCTGCTCGGACTCATGTCCTCTGCGCTGGACCGTGCCGTCGCCCACGCCAAGGAGCGCGAGCAGTTCGGCAAGCCCATCGGATCATTCCAGGCGATCAAGCATCTGCTGGCCGAAGCCCATGTAACCGTCGAAGCGAGCCGAAGCGCCGTGTGGTATTCGGCCTGGGCCGTCGACGCACTCGACCCGGACGCCTCGCTGGCCGCAGCGCGGACGACCAAGGCATTCGCGTCCGTCGGCGCAGTCGAGGTGATCGAGGCGACGATCCAAACACTGGGCGGGATCGGAATGACTTGGGAATCATTCGCGCACGTCTGGCAGCGCCGCATTCAGATGGATCGACGCCTGTTCGGCGACGAGTTCGCGCAATACGCCGCGCTTTCAGTGCAGGAGTGAGGAGATCGTTATGGACTACACCGATGATGACGCCATCGCGCAGTTTCGACTTGGGCTACGCGCGTGGCTCGACAACTACCAGCAGACACATGACCTGAACTTCGACCCGGCGGATTTCGAGAGCGTACGCCGGTGGCACCGTGATCTTGCAGCAGCCGGGTTCGTCGCAACATCCTTTCCCGTTGAATACGGCGGGCAGGGGCTCGAGCCGATCTACGACGCCGTGGTTAACCGCGAACTCGCCGACGCCGACGCTCCTCCGCCGCCGCCAATCGCACACATCGCACACGCGATCGCCGACTTCGCATCCGATGCGCTCAAAGCACGCGTACTTCCGGGGCTGCTGACGTGCACCGAACCGTGGTGCCAGGGGTTTTCCGAGCCGGGAGCGGGATCGGATCTGGCCGATATCAGGACAACCGGACAGATCGACGGCGACACCATCCGAATCAACGGCCAGAAGATCTGGACCAGCGGGGCGATGTGGGCGCAGTGGTGTCTGCTCTTCCTTCGGACAGAACCCGACCTGCCCAAGCACAAAGGGCTCTCAATGGTCGTTGTACCTATGGATTCGCCGGGAATCGTCCGGCGCCAGATAATGCTCTCCACAGGCAGTGGCGAGTTCGCGGAAGTGTTCTTCGACAACGTCGAGGTGCCGACGGCGAATCTCATCGGTGAACGCGGGCAGGGCTGGGCGATCGCGATGCACATGCTCGCCTTCGAGCGCGGGCCCGCCGACATGGGCTGGACTGGGCGCTATCGACGGGGACTAGAAGCGGCGAAGACCGACCTCGCCGACGACGCCGGCCCCGCACGAACGCGATTGACTGCGGCGCAAGTCGGGCTCGATGTGCTGGAGTGGCACGTCACGAGATCTCTGGCGAACAGGGCCGACAGCCCTGGCACGGCAGGGTCCGTCGACAAGCTGCTCGCCACGCGAGTCGAGCAAGATCTCTACCGCGTTGCCGCCGATATCGCGGGGCCCGATGCACTACTCAATGACGCCGAGGAGTTCCTCGCGTACCTGCACTCGCGGGCGCAGTCAATCTACGGCGGATCTCAGCAAATCCAGCGGAACATCGTCGGCGAGAAGGTGCTCGGGCTCCCCCGCTGACCGACAGCAGCTGGTGGGCGTCTCCTCACACGAGGCGCCCACCAGCTGTCGCTAAGAGAGATCTACTAAGAGAGATCTACAGAGCTGATCAGGTTCGCGTTGACGAAGTCAGTCGCACTTGACGCAAGCGTCGTGGATCGTGTCGCCGCCAGGTGTGCAGAAGCGACCCGTATGGCCTTATCCACCTGCCCAGTTTCGATCGCCGCTAGCAATCGTTCATGGTCCCGATAAGCCGCCTGTCGGGTTTTGCGAGCCATCGGAGAATGGGTGGGGTCTTCTAGGTACTGATTAACCATGGTCGCATCAGCCCACACCGTTGACTCATGCGCTGACCAAATACTCCCCAGCGACCCGATGAGGACTTTCATCGTCTCATTGCCACTGCGTTCGATGAGCGCGTCGTGGAAACGACGCGCCAGCGGTGTCCATGTCGCCCAATCGTCAAAGCTTTCCTTCTGCGCTTCGAGTGCCTCACGGAGGAACGGGACAACCTCAGTCTCCCGATCTTCACGTGCCGCGCACATGCCAGCGCACACTGGCTCCATGTGCAGCAGCGCACCGCTGACATCATCCAGCGTCGTCTTTCGCACCTGAAGAACCATGCTGATCATCCGCGCAGCCGCCGACGACGATGGCAGATGGACGATCGCGCCTCCCACGTTTCCCCGCCTGACGGAGATGAGCCCCTCGGTCTCAAGGATTCTCATCGCCTCGCGCACCGCAGGCAGGCTGACCCTGAACCGCTCGATGAGATGCTCCTGCCGCGGCAGGCTATCGCCCTCCTTGAGTTCGCCGGCGAGGATGTCATTGCGAAGGCTCGCTGCGACCATCTCAGCGAGTCGTGGCTGCTTCAACTGCATCATCGCACCTTTGGTTGCTGAATCAATATTGACATCTTTGTATCTTACCGATCATCACGTCAACACGAGGGAGCACCGCACCGAGCCGGGCTGCTTCCGCATCTTCGTCAAGGAATCTACCTCGCGTCACGGACTTGCCGGTTGGGTGGCCGTTGAATCCTCGTCGATGGAGAGCAAGGGGCGGAGTTCCTCGGCACAGACTCGGATGTGTTCGGCGACGTCGGCCTCCGATTCTCCGGGTAATGCGCCCCAGACCATCACTGTGTCGACCGGAAGACCAGCAACGTGTGTACGGATGGCTCGGGCGACGTCGAAGGGAGTCCCATACGCCAGCCCCATACCGGGTAGAGAGAGGCCCGCCAATCTCGCGCGTTCTTTGTCGACCGGACGGTGTGCCGTTTCGGCCAAGCCCGTTTGAGCATGTTTTGCGTAGGAGTCCCACTGAGCCGCGTGGAGAGAGCCGACGCGCGACCAGTCGCGTTCGGGATCGGTCGACGGGTAGGCTGACAACAACCCCGACATCCGTGCGACCGCCTCAGACTCCGCCAAGCCTTCGCGATACGGCTCGAGCAGTCCGCGGTCTAATGACAGCAGCCCGGCCCCGAGACGCCCCGCCGCACGAGCCCCCTTGGGCCCTCCGAAACCCATCCAGAGTGGTGCGGTCCGCTGAACTGCATGTGGAGTCATGCTCGGATCCGACCACGATGACTGAACGTTGGCCGCGGTTTCGATCGTGCGGCGCAAACGTCGTGAGAAATCCCCACCAAACATCTCGTACTCTGCGACGCGATTGCCCGCGCCAAGCCCAAGATCAAGGCGACCATCGCTGATCAAGTCGACCACAGCAGCCTCTTCAATCAGGTGGCGCGGATGCCGAAACGGTGCGACGACGACGGCCGTGCCGATCCGAATTCGTGACGTGCGCGCAGCGATTGCTGCTGCGTAGACGAGCGGTTGCGGAAGATAGCCGTCGTCAAAACCATGGTGTTCAGTCAGCCAGATGGAGTCGGCGCCAAGGCGTTCGGCCTCCTCGCAGGCCTCCAGAATGAATCGGTAGCGACGAGACCAGGCCTCACGGTCTCCCCCCACCACGCGCAGGTCAAACATCAGGCCGAGCTTCATTCCTACTCTTTCCTTCGCGCCAGCCTGGGAGAAATCGGCGGGCGAGACAAGAGCCGGCACGTCTGGGTGCCGCTAGCCAGCAGGACTCCTGTCGACGACCAGACCTTCACTTCCCCCGATGCCGTGAGGCTGTCGATCGGGCCGACCACGACATCCACTAACATCCAGTCACCATCCGGTCGGGCATGCATCTTGAGGTGCGCCGTCATAGTTGGCACAAAGATGGACTCTGGCATGACAAGCCGTAGCGCGCTCGGGACCGCGTCACTCACGACCGCAACGGCCACCGTGGAATCCACGGGCGCATGAACCTTCAGCCACCGACGCACCCGCTTCGTGATGGAGGGGTCACCGTCAGTGACTGCACGGACCTCGAGAAGCCGTGAGGAACCTGAACCGAGAGTGGAACCGAACTCGACCGGCTCCCAGTCCTGCCATCGGCCGACGTCGGGAACACCGGAAGACTGCCCGGACTCGAGTTCCGGTCCGGTCATAGCCTGTGCCGCAACGACCTGACCACCTGCACCTTCAATGTGGAGCCGCGTATGGCGGAACCGTCCCTCATTCCGGAGGGACTCGGCCGACACCGTCACCTCCTCACCCTTGCCGACGGCAGCGATGTACACCACTGCCAGCTCGCGAAGACGGGACTCACTCAACGACTGCGCCGCCTCCGCAAGGGCGCCTAAGATCCATCCGCCGTATAACATGTTGCGGGCATTGCACACGGCTGCACTGGCCGTCCAGTTCCAATGAGCCAAGTTTTGACCGCGACGTGCACCCATCGGCCAATCCACACTTGCCGCGATTGCATCGGCACTTCCGTCCCGTGTTCTCACTTAGAGTCCCATTTCATTGTTTTATCATATACATGATAGTTCGCCAGCGCTGGAACGTTCTCTGCGCGCGCGGGTGCCGCCCGCGCCCCACAAGCCCACGACACATCGCCATGCGGGATGTTGCCGGAGCTCCGCACTGACGTCGCGAACTTTGTGGTTGGTGAGGCCGAGCTCAAGGCGTTCACTAAAGAGGACGGATCGCACCTCTGAGGGAAATACCCTCGCTCGATCCATCTCATCTAGTACTAAGATTACTGTTATTACGGGCGAAAGTGCAGACGTTCCCGCCAGGTGCAGGAGGCGCTATCCATGAGCGAATTAGAAGTCGAGCGAGCAGACGGAGTGCTGCGGCTCACAATCAATGCGCCAGAGCAGTTGAACGCAGTGGACACTGCGCTCGTGCACGCCCTGGCGGACGAAATCATGCGTGCCGACAACGTGCGGGTCGCGGTGATCTCCGGTGCCGGTACCGCATTCTGTTCCGGAGCGAGACTCTCCGATGGTGGTCCAACCCCGGGGTTCCTGGATGCCGCGTCCCGGCTCATCCAGGCGATCACCACCGCACCATACCCGGTCGTCGCCGCGGTGCATGGACCCGCGGCCGGAATCGGATGCTCCATTGCCCTTGCGTCCGACATTGTGATCGCTTCCGAACGCGCATACTTCCTGCAGGCGTTCGTCCGGGTTGGGCTGATGCCAGACGGCGGCGCAACGGAGCTGCTGGCCGCCTCGATCGGACGCTCCCAAGCGATGTGGCTGGCAATGAGCGGCGAAAGACTCACTGCGGCAGACGCCCTCCAGCGGGGTCTGATCGCACAGTGCCTTCCAGAAGAGGGGTTCTCGAATGCCGTCGAACAGGTCGTCACGCGCCTGGCTGCCGGCCCAACCAACGCCCTGGCGCGCACCAAGACTGCCATCAACCTGGCGAGCATCCCTTATCTGAGTCGAACGCTCGAGCTGGAACGTAGTTCGCAGACGACGCTGCTCAACAGTGACGACTTTCGCGAGGGCGTTGCCGCCTTCGCGCAGAAGCGAACCGCCGAATTCCGCGGCGAATGACCATACAAGGAGTACAGCGATGAACCTGGCAGGACGAACCATCATCATGTCTGGCGGTAGCCGGGGCATCGGCGAGGCGATCGCCGTTCGCGCGGCGGCGGACGGCGCAAACGTCGCGATGCTGGCGAAGACCGATACGCCTCATCCGAAGCTTCCTGGCACGATCCATACCGCGGCTGCGCGCATCCGGGATGCGGGAGGACAGGCCCTCTCGCTGGTCGGCGATATCCGCGACGACGATTTTGTCGCGGAGGCTGTGGCCCGCACCGCCGAGGAGTTCGGCGGCATCGACATCGTCGTGAACAACGCCAGCGCCATCGACCTGTCACGTACAGAAGATCTTCTGATGAAGAAGTACGACCTGATGAACGACATCAATGCACGCGGCACCTTTCTGCTCTCGAAGCTGTGCATTCCGCACCTGCGTAAATCGTCTTCGGCGCACATCCTCACACTCTCCCCGCCGCTGAACCTCGACCGCCAGTGGCAGGGCCGCTTCACCGGCTACACGATCGCGAAGTTCGGGATGAGCCTGGTGACACTGGGACTTTCGGAAGAGCTCCGCGACGATCGGATCGCCGTCGACTCGCTCTGGCCGCGGACCACGATCCGCACCGCAGCCACGGAGCTGGTGGGCCGTGGACACGACACGAACTCGCGTACCCCGCAGATCATGGCCGACGCCGCCTACGCCGTGCTCACGAAGTCGTTCGACACCGGCACCGGCCGGTTTCTCATCGACGACGACGTGCTCGAGGCGGAGGGAGTGACGGACTTCACTCCGTATCTGACTCCTGGGGCGACCGAAGCGAGGCTCGCCCTCGACCTGTGGGCTGAGCCAAAGGGCCAGGTCGGCACGGATGAGTCGCTGAGGCTCCGATGACAGACCAGGAAAGCGCGATCCGCTCCCTCATCTCCCGCTCTGCGTTCTACGGGGACACCGCCGCGCCGGAATCGTACGCCGAGATCTATACTGCAGACGCCGTGTGGGAGATGGGCGCAGTACAGCAAGAGGGCATCGACGCGATCATCGAAGCGACGCACCGCCGGCGCACCGACGGCATCAGCGGCCCAGGAACGGCCTCGCGACACGTCGTCGTGCCGATGCGCGTCGAGGTGGATGGCGAGCGGGGGCACGCATGGTCATATTTGCTGTTCTATCGCTCGACGGACTCCACTCCGACCGTGGAGCTGTTCGCCGTGTATGAAGACACTGTCCGGCTCGAGAACGACAGGTGGCAGATCGAGCGCCGCACAGTTCTCGTGGACCGCGCGGCGGGGTCATGAGCACTCTGCCAACGGCTACTTTGCCAGCGCGAGTAACCGCCAGTCGAGAACCTCCCCACCCCCGTCCACGGTGACGCGGGAGCGCAGGCGCAGCAGTGTCGTTCCCTGCGGACCGGGCTCGGCGTGCTCGACCTCGAGAATGCTCCGCAGCGGCTGTCCCTCGCGCACTGGGCCGGTGTGATCGCAGCTGTCCCAGCCGAGAACCGTCACAAGTCCGGGGATCACGCGTGTCACCTGCGCCATCGCCATCGCCATCGCCAACCCGATGGTGTGCCCTCCGTAGACGAGACACCCCTGTGCATTCGCGCTCTCATCATGATGCACGGCTGCGATATTCGGGGTCAACCGGGCGAGTTCCGGTGCACTGGATACGACATCTCCACCAATGACCTCGATCGATGTTCCTGCGGCGGGAAGCGGTCCCCCGCTCGGGAACGCGGCGAGGTCCAACCCTGCGAGGCCCTCAAGCGGGTCGGGAAGCTGATCCCTTCCAATCGCGGAGAGATCGTCAGCGTGTCCTGTCTCGAGGTCACCTCGAAGCGGCAGCATGGCGCAGCGATAGAAGTCGAGCACGGTGCGGTCGTGCTGATCGGCGGTGTGCATGCGCAGCGCCGCAAGACCTGTCGGTGGACGTCCCTCGCGACGAGAGTTCTCACGAAGACAGACGACGGTCGTCGCCGTCGTGAGCGTGGCACCGATCAGTGGGAATCGGTGGAATGTCAGATTTCGATAGAACAGGTTGGCTTTGACATGGTGGGTGACGACTGTCGACTGTCCGATTGCGATGTCCCAGAACAGCGCAGGATACGCGACGGGGGCACCGGCCACGGTTGCGGCGAGTTCGTCGTCCAGAGAGATGCGCAGACGATCACCGAGGATCGATGCACTGCCTGGCGACCTGCTGTGAGCGTATGCGACGGCGCAGAGAATTCCTGGCCGATCTCGAGCTCGTCGAAGTAAGGTCCTTCGCTTCTCATGACCGCACAACCTTTCTCAATCATTACTACCAATAGGGCCATTGGCCCGCCGAGCGGGCTACCGATGACCCTAAGAGAAAGTCGGTCCGCATGCCCGATCCGCCCCCGAGCACCCCGCCGCGCGCGGTCCTCGCCACAGCACCGCTCTTCGTACCCGGCAACCTCCCTGACCGATTCGCTAAGGCGGCAACATCCGGATCGGACCTCGTCATCATCGATCTTGAGGATGCTGTGCCGAGCGATCAGAAGATCGCCGCAAGGGATGCGGCGATCAGTGCACTCGGCGAAGGTGGTTTCTCTGCTGCGGTGAGGATAAACGCCGCCAGCGAAGGAACAGCGGATGCGGCTGCACTCTCGCGCCACGATTTCATCCGGCAGCATCTTCTGGCCGTGGTCATCCCCAAGGCCGAATCACCGGATCAGATCGCAGAGGTCGCCGCCATCCTCCCCGGAGTGCCGCTTATCCCACTGGTCGAAAGTGCTGTGGGGCTTAGCGTCATCGATGCGCTCGCTCACGCGCCCGGCGTGTGCAGGCTCGCGTTCGGCGCGCTCGATTTCGGCGTCGATGTCGGTTCAACCAGCCCGATCATGCTCGATCACGCCCGCTGCACGATCGTCATCGCTTCCCGCGCTGCGGGGCTGGCTGCCGCTCTGGATTCTCCCGTTCCGGAGTTCCGCGACGTGGATGTCGTGCGCGTCGGCGCACGATCAGCCAGGGACTTGGGGTTCGGCGGTCAGCTGTGCATCCATCCCGGCCAGATTCCACACGTGTTCGACGCGTTTCTCCCGAGTGACGAGGAGGTCGCGTCGGCGAGGCGTGTAATCGCCGCCGGTATCGACGGCGCGGGTGAGGTCGACAGCGCGATGGTCGACCGGCCGGTGATCCTGAGGGCGCAGAAAATTCTCTCAACGCAGGATCCGCTGAGAGCGACCATGACTTAGTGATCGTGATCGCTCAGTCGTGGTGAAAATCTCAAGTACGCTGCCAGTTCGACCACGACGAGCGTCGAGAGCAATTTGCTCTTGATCATGCACAGGAGGACGCTTGGTGTCGCGCGAGAACGTGCAGGAACTTCCTGGATCGAAACTGCGATTCACGGTCCGTGAGCGCCACGAAGTACAGCTTCACGCGATCGTCCGGCCAGGACAGCCACCTGCAAAGCCATCCTGGCCAACCGTCACGGTGATACTCACTACACTTACGCGTTCCCCCGCTTCAGCAGCGCAGCCAGCGCTTGTCCGCCACCGATGCACATCGTCACGATCGCGTACTCGCCACCGGTGCGCTGCAACGTCAACGCCGCACGTACCGTGAGAATCGCACCGGTCGCCCCGACCGGATGCCCGAGTGCGATCGCCCCTCCATACGGATTCACGCGAGCCGGGTCGAGTTCAGCGTCACGAATGACCGCGATCGCCTGAGAAGCAAACGCCTCGTTCAGTTCCACCGTCTCGATGTCGGCCGGCGTTAGCCCCGTCTGCTTGAAGAGCTTCTTCAGCGCGAGCGTCGGCGCGTAGCCCATGATCTCGGGCTCCAGCGCGGCCGTTGTCACAGCCTCGATCGTGGCCAGCACCGGTGCGCCCTCGGCACGAGCATCCGCTTCACGCATCAGCACCGTCGCCGCACCACCGTCGTTGATGCCCGAAGCGTTGCCGGCCGTGACCGTGCCATCCTTGGCGAACGCGGCGGGCAAGCCGGCCAGCGTCTCCAGCGTCGTCTCCGGGCGTGGGTGTTCATCTCGCGACACCTCTACCGGCTTGCGCCCAGAAGTCGTCACCGACACGATTTCCTCCGCGAGCGCCGCCTGCGCAGCATCCGCAGCCGCACGTCGCTGCGACTCGAGCGCGAACGCATCCTGCTCTTCCCGGGTCACACCGAAGCGAGACGCGACATTCTCGGCCGTGGTGCCCATGTGCTTCTCAGTGAAGGGATCCGTCAGCATCGCGATCGTGCCGTCCAGCAGCGAGCGATGCCCGAGCCGATCATTGAACCGCGCGTTGAAGTCGTAGAACGGCATCCGCGTCATGTTCTCGGCGCCACCAGCGACGGCGACGTCGATCCCGCCCCACAGCAGTTCCTGACCCGCCGACCAGATCGCCTGCAGACCAGAGCCACACAACCGGTTTACGGTGAACGCCGGCGTATTAACATCAAGGCCCGCGGCGAGCGCGATCCGACGAGAAATATAGGCGTCGCCCGCGACCTGGCCGATATTGCCGATCACGACCTCGCCGACACGGTCGGGCGCAATGCCGGAGCGGCGCAGCGCCTCCACTGTGGCGGCAGCACCAAGCTCATGTGCCGGAGTGTCCTTGAATGCCCCGCCGAAGCGACCGACCGGGGTACGTGCCCCGGCGACGATCGCGATCTTCTCTCGAGAGGTAGCCATCAGCCCACCGCCTCCTCAGCCCGTTCCTGCACCTCGAGCGCCGCGGTGTCCGGCTCGTACTCCTCGATGTGCCGCTCGTCCGGCCCGCTGTATGCAGACAACGGACGGATCAGGGCGTTCGACGCCTGCTGCTCGAGGATGTGCGCGGTCCAGCCGGTGATGCGCGCCGCGATGAACAACGGCGTGAAGGTCAGAGTGTCGTAGCCGATCAGGTTGTACGCCGGACCCGACGGGTAGTCGAGGTTCGGGTAGATGCCCTTGCGCGAGACGAACTCGTTCTCGAGCGTGCTGTACAGCTCGGCGACATCCGGACGGTCATAGTGCTCGACCAAAGTATCGAGGGCCGCCTTCATCGTCGGCACACGCGAGTCACCGCGCTTGTACACGCGGTGGCCGAAGCCCATGATCTTGCGCTTCTCAGCGAGTGCGGTGTCCAGCCAACCCGAGACCTCCGAAGCAGATCCGATCTCGTCGAAGATGTGCATCACGGCTTCGTTGGCGCCGCCGTGCAGCGGCCCCTTCAATGCGCCGATCGCGCCGACGACAGCCGAGTACAGATCGCTCAGCGTCGAGGTGATGACCCGTGCGGTGAACGTGGATGCATTGAAGGAGTGCTCTGCATACAGAATCATCGATCGATTGAACGCGTCGACGACGACAGGAGCTGCCTCTTCGCCGAAGGTCAGCCACAGGAAGTTCGCCGCGTAGTCAAGATCGTCACGCGACTCGACAGCATCCAGCCCACGCCGACGACGCTGGCCGTACGACACGATCGCCGGCAGCGCGGCGAACAGCTGAAGACTCCGTTCAAGATTCTCAGAAGGAGTCCCGACGGCATCCAGCACATTGCTGATGCCGGCCGTCTCAATCGCGCCGATCACGCTGACCGCGGTGCGCACCTCGTCCATCGGGTGCGAGTCGATCGGCAGACGGTCGATCGCCTCTTTCACCGCGGGAGCAAGCGCACGATTCGCGCGCTCGGTGGCGCGGAAATCTGCCAACTCGGATGCCGTGGGTAGCTCACCATGCCAGAGGAGGTACGCGACCGCCTCAAACGACTGCGTAGCCGCCAACTCCTGCACCGGGTATCCCCGATACAGCAGACTGTTCGTCTCGGGATTGACCTTGCTGATCGCCGTCTCATCCGCGACGACCCCTGCGAGGCCCTTCTTGATGTCGTTGTCAGCCATTGTTCACTCCTTCGTGATGGTGAAGTTGAAGACGCCCGAGTCGAAGTGATTGTACGACTCGTAGTCGATCAGGTCGTAGAGATCGGCGCGGTGCTGCATCTCGCCGAGCTTCGAGGTCAGGTGCCCCTCGTCCAGAAGCGTATCGAGTGCACGGCCGGTCGCGCCCATCGCGATGCGCAGCATCGACACCGGCCAAATGACGATGTTCACACCGACATCACGCAGCTCGTCGACGCTGAACAAGTCGGATTTCCCGAACTCTGTCATGTTCGCCAGGATCGGCACATCAACCGCAGCGCGGATCGCCGCGAACTCCTCCAGCGACCGCATCGCCTCGGGGAAAATCGCGTCGGCACCAGCATCCACCAGCGCCTTGGCGCGGTCTTTCGCCGCCTCCAGACCATCGACCGCGGCGATATCGGTGCGCGCCATGATCAGGAAGTTCTCGTCCCGTCGCGCATCGACAGCGGCCCGGATGCGCTTGACCGCCGTATCGGAGTCGACCACGGCCTTACCATCGAGGTGGCCACACCGCTTGGGATTGATCTGGTCCTCGATGTGGGCGCCGGCAAGGCCTGCATCCTCAAGTTCCTGGATCGTACGAGCCACGTTCATTGGCTCGCCGAAACCAGTGTCGGCATCGATGATCGCCGGAAGATCGGTCATCCGCGCGATCTGCTTGCCGCGCCCGGCAACCTCGGTGAGTGTCGTCAGCCCGATGTCGGGCAGTCCCAGGTCGGCGGAGAGCACAGCGCCCGAGATATAGACACCCTCGAAGCCCTTCTGCTCGATGAGCCGCGCCGAAAGCGGGTTGAATGCACCGGGGAAGCGCAGCAGCTCACCGGAAGCGAGCCGCTCGCGGAACAGCCGCCGCTTCTCCGCCGGAGTGGTGTGGGAGTACAGCATCAGCGAACTCCTTCCGTTTCGGCGCGCATAACTCCTGAGAAGTTGCCGGCACCCCCGGGGGCGCCCCCCGAAACACGCGGCGCTCGCGCGCCGGCACCAAATTTTTCAGGAGTTGTGCGCGCGGCAGGCGAGAGGCTGCGCATCAGAACAGCCCCGTGGTCGTCGGCTCGTCCTCCACGACACCCGGCTTCGCGATGATCGAAAGCTCTGCGACCTCTGCCGCGGTCAGCTCGGGCAGGCGCTGAACGAGCTCGAGGAACCGCTCGATCTCGGCCTCTTCCAGAACAGGAGAAGCCAGCAGACGGAACTTCGCGATGTAGTTCTCGCGCACGAACGGCCGCGCACCCAGCGGGTGAGCATCAGCCACAGCGATCTCCTCGATCACCTTCGAGGCATCCTTGAGAGTGATCTCCACTCGTCCGCCGAAGGCCTTCTCGCTGATGTCGTTCGAGTGGTAGCGACGGGTCCACTCGGCATCTTCGAGCGTGGTGACCTTGTTCCACAGCTCCACGGTGTCGGCACGGCCGGCACGCTCGGGAGCATAGGAGTCGACGTGATGCCACGAGCCATCCTGCAGCGCGACCGTGAAGATGTACGGAATCGAGTGGTCGAGTGTTTCGCGCGATGCGGTCGGGTCGTACTTCTGCGGGTCGTTCGCCCCGGAGCCGATCACATAGTGGGTGTGGTGGCTGGTGTGCAGAACCACAGATTCAATCGCAGCGGTGTCGATGCCGTCATTGTGCAGCTTGCGCGCCAGGTCGATCCAGGCCTGCGCCTGGTACTCGGCCGAGTGCTCCTTCGTGTACGTGTCGAGGATCGCGCGTTTGGCCTCGCCAGCGGCGGGCAGCGGCACCTCGTATGCGGCATCCGGGCCGTCCAGCATCCAGGCGATGACGCCGTCTTCACCCTCGTAGATCGGTGACGGGCTCGTCTGCCCGCGCATCGCACGGTCGACCGCCTCGACGGCCATCTTGCCGGCGAACGCCGGAGCGTGCGCCTTCCACGTCGAGATCTCGCCCTTGCGGCTCTGGCGTGTGGCGGTGGTGGTGTGCAGCGCCTGCGAAACGGCCTGATAGATCGTGGCCGCGTCGAGGCCGAGCAGCGTGCCAATACCGGCCGCGGCCGAGGGGCCGAGGTGGGCGACATGGTCGATCTTGTGCTTGTGCAGGCAGATCGCCTTCACAAGATCGACCTGGATCTCGTATCCCGTAGCCAGTCCGCGCACCAGCGCACGGCCGTCGCTGCCGACGTGCTGTGCGACGGCGAGGATCGGCGGGATGTTGTCACCGGGGTGCGAGTAGTCAGCGGCGAGGAATGTGTCGTGGTAGTCGAGCTCGCGCACGGCCACGCCATTCGCCCATGCCGCCCACTCGGGGCTGGTGCGCTTATCCAGCGGGGCGCCGAATACGGTCGCGCCATTTCCGCCGGTGGATGCCGGGTGGCTGAAAGCCTGATCGCGAGCAGACGTGATCGGAGCGCGCGTGAGGGATGCCGCAGCAACCGAGGCGTTGTCGATGATCCGGTTGATGATCATGTCGACGACATCCGCGTCGACCTCAACGGCGTCGGTCGCGACCTCGGCGATCTTCCAGGCGAGCTGCCCTTCGCGCGGCAGGTCTTCTTCACTCTTGTAAACGCGGACGTGGTGGTTGACGGTCATGACTGTCCTTCACTGTCGGAGGGGAGGGATTCCAAGATGCTGGTGAGGGCGTTTCGCAGATGCACGTGCGTCGCGTGCGCGGCGAGATCGCCATCACGCTCGGCGAGGGCCTCGGCGATGAGACGGT
The DNA here is from genome assembly GCF_054072595.1 of Microbacterium wangyouchuni. NCBI lineage: Bacteria > Bacillati > Actinomycetota > Actinomycetes > Micrococcales > Microbacteriaceae > Microbacterium > Microbacterium wangyouchuni. The sequence goes on along the minus strand of NZ_JBSVRM010000001.1, from coordinate 336,196 downwards.
GCTCGGACACCGAGGCAATGAGTCTGGTCGGATTATCGCGCGACAGGCGGCGCACGCGCACGAGGTGCGTGCGGACAGTGCGCAGGGCCGCAGCAATGTATCCGTTATCGACGGCCGCATCAACGGCGCGATCGAAGCGCGCGATGAGCGCGTAGTAGTTGTCGCGGCCGGCCTCGATGTCGAGGGATGCCCCGGCTTCGGCGAATTCGGATGCCAGCGCGGCGAAGAGCGCCGCATCCCCGCGCACGGCGGCCAGGCGAGCAGCGGACTCTTCCAGCGCACGACGAATCTCGAACAGCGCGCGGATGTCGTCGGCATCGATCCCGGTGACGACGGTCACACGCGGAGATTGCTGCTCGACGAGGCCGGCGGCGCTCAGTTGTTGCAGGGCTTCGCGCAGCGGAGTGCGGCTGACGCCGAGGCGAGCAGCCTGCTCGACTTCTGCCAAAACAGTGCCGGGCGCAAGCTCGCCAGATTGGATCTCCTCCAGCAGCGTCGCATAGGCGCGATCGCTTGCCCGGGTTCGCTCGACTGTGGTGCTCACATGGCTAGTGTATACACAAATGGCACAGAAAGGCCCGTTTGGGCATTCACTCCCTGCTGAACGTATACAGATGCTCGCAGGCTACCCCGTCGTCTCCAGCGGAAACACGAGCAACGATCCGGACGCCGTCGCCACCACACGCCCCTGCGCGTCGACGACCTCGCCCTCCGCGAAGCTCACCCGCCTGCCGGGCTTCGTGACGCGGCCAACACAGGTCAGCGGACCACTCCCCTTCATGACCGGACGCAGATAATTCACCTTGATCTCGATCGAGGTGTAGCCGGTCCCCGCGGGCAGCAGTGTGTGCGCGGCGCATCCGAGCGCTGAGTCAAGCAGTGTGCAGACGAACCCGCCGTGCACGGCGCCGATCGGGTTGTAGTGCGACTCGTCCGGGCGTGCAATGAACGTCACGGTGCCGACATCCACTTCTTGCAGTTCCATGGCGATGTGCGCAGCGATCGGAGCACCGGGTAGCTCGCCTCGCTGCATCCGGCGCAGGTACTCGATTCCATCGAGTTGCGGCAGCGCCGCCATCCCGGCATCCGTGTCCTGCCAGCGGACCACGGTCTCGTGCTCGGCCATGTATTGCTCCTCGATTCGCGCACCGTTGACTGCGTTTCTCGACGCTAGCCGAGAAACGTAGCCCCTGCTGCGTGGACCGAGTGCGTCCGAGCATCCGCGAGCTCAGCCGGCGTCAGTCACCCCTTCATACAGACCAATCGAGTTGCCGTCAGGATCGACGATGACGGCCCACCAGCTCGTCTCGCTGATCGGCTGCTTCTCCATCGCGATCGTCGCGCCGGCCTCGACGGCCGCGGCGACGGTTTCATCGATCGAGTCGACCTCCACGTACGAGCGCGGCTGATCGAAATCCGCACTGCGCGGCGCCAACCCTCCCCCGCTGATCTGATTAGGCGCCTGCCACATCGGGTACCCCTCGAACCCGGGAATCTCGGCAATCTTCCACCCGAACAACCCCGAGTAGAACGCCTGCGCCCGGGCCATATCGGTCACCGGGATGTCGATGTGCGTGATGTCTCCGTGGGCCATGACCCTGTCCTCTCTGACGTGTCGCCGGCGCCGATCGGACACCAGTGCGGCCAGTCTCATCCCGCTGGCCGACGAGTTCAAGGGGTTTCCGGAATCGGCGGCACGAGAGGGTCCGAAGACGTTGCCGCCACCGGCTCCCCGAGTTTGACGAGCACCACTCCTACCAGCACGAGTCCCGCGCCGACCGACTGAAGCACGTTCGGCAGCTGCCCGAGCAGCAGCCAGCCGAACAGCAGGGCCGCGATCACCTCGGCCAGTGCGAGGAACGATGCCAGGCGTGAGCCGAGCATCCGCGTGGATGTGATGCCAAGCACGTACGCGAGCGCCGTCGCGATGAGGCCGATGGCGAGCACGGGAACGAACCACGGTACCGTCCCGAAGCGGTAGGCGACGTCGCCGGTGTTCCATGCCATCGGAAGGATGCCGATGAGCCCGGCCGCGCTCAGCCCGACGGCACCCACGACGAGGCCCGATCCCGCGAGCACGATCGGCGGAAGCCCGGTGTCGCTCTTCCCGGAGAGCAAGAAGTATGCCGCAGCCCCGACCATCGCACCGAACGCCCACAGGACGCCGCCGATCTCGACACTGCGGCCGGAGAGGACATCGAGCATGAGCACGAGGCCGAGGAACGCGACCGCAGCGCCGAGGATACTGCGCAGCGTTGGCCGCTCTCCTCGACGCACCCAGAGCCAGAGCACGACAGCGATCGGGGCCGTGTACTCGATGAGCAGGGCGAGGCCGACATCCATCACCGCAACGGCTTGGAAGTAGAACAGCTGCGTCGCCGCGACGGCCAGCAGACCGTAGGCGACGATGATCCCGACGTTCCGGCGCAGTAGTCGCCAGCGGCCGCGCAGCGCGATGATGGCGGGCACGAGCAGGACGAGCGCCGCCACCCAGATGCGCACCGTGACTGCCGCGCCCGGCGTCCATCCCGCATCGATGAGGCCGCGCGCCCAGGCGCCGGACATCCCGAACGCCAACGCCGCGCCGATCGCCAGCGGGAGCCCGAGCCGCAGCCCTGACCGCGCGGGCGTGTCATCCGGCGAAGTCGTCATGATCACCGACAGTAGCGGTGCTGGCGCGCCCCGCGGGCGACCCGACGCCTGCGGTGCTCAAGGCTGACGCAGAACTGTGCCTCAGTCCTCCGCGTACGCCCGGTACCCGGTGTGATCGGGGTTCGGCTTGAGCGCCCAGCCATCACCATCAGCGACAACAAGATTCTTCATCCCGCCCGCGTCGGCGATCACGGCGTAGTCCTGCCCGGCATCTGCGGCGTAGCAGAACAGGGTGACGAAGGGCTCGTCGCCGACATTGACGCTGCGGTGGATCCAGTGACCGGGCACGTCGACAGCCTTGCCGGGCGTGAGCTCGACAGCCGAAGTCTGACCGTCGAGGGTCTCCAGGAGCATGACGCCGCGGCCGCTCAGGCAGTAGTACAGCTCGGCTCGGTCGGCGATCGCGTGCAGGTGCCCGCGGGTGACGGCGAACTCCTCCCCGTAGCGTCCGGGCAGCAGTGTGCTCGTACCGACGATCAGCGCGCCGGGCCCCTCCTGGTAGCGATGGTCATCGACCCAGTAGACGAGTTCTTCGACACCGCGCTCGCCGACGGCGTCCTGCCAGGCCGCGTCATCACGGTAGACGCCGTCCATGTCACCGAGGTATTTTTCGTAACGACGGGACCGTCCCTCGATGCCGCCCTGGGGCGAGATGTCCAGCAGGGTGGGAAGGTCCACGACGGGGTGGTTGCTCACGGTGCTCTCCTGATGATGATGGGCGCTCTAAACAGCGCAGTCGATGTTGCCACAACTTGTAACTACAAGACATGTAATTACAGGTATACTCCAAAACAGCACAATCCGGAACCGCAACCAACGAAGCAGGCACGAACCGTGATCATCGCCCACGACCTCGGCACGACGGGAAACAAGGCCTCGCTGCACCACGACGATGGCCGTCTCGTGGCAGCGACCACCGTCAGTTACCCCGCCCACTTCGCCGCCGGCGGCATCGCCGAGCAGAATCCACAGGATTGGTGGGATGCCGTCGTCTCGGCAACCCGCGAACTCCTCGCCCGCACCGATACTGCAGCCACAGACGTGCAGGGACTCGTTGTCAGTGGCCAGATGATGGGTGCCGTCCTCCTCGACGGCGAGGGCACGCCCGTCCGCCCGGCCATCATCTGGGCCGACACCCGCGCGAGCAAGCAGCAGCGGGAACTCGAGCAGACACTCGGCGCCGAACACGCCTACACCGTGCTCGGACACCGCCTGAACCCTACCTACTCGGTCGAGAAGGTCATGTGGGTGCGTGACAACGAGCCAGAAGTCTGGGCACGCGTGCGGCGCTTCTGCGTTGCCAAGGACTACATCGTCCTCGGTCTCACCGGTCGCCTGGCGACCGATCGCTCCGACGCGTCCGGCACGAACGCCTACGACCAGCGCACCGGCGACTGGTCGGATGAGGTGCTGAAGGCGGCACGCCTGGACCGCGCACTGTTCCCCGAGATTCTCGAGTCGACCGCGATCGCCGGTTCGCTGACCGCCGATGCCGCCGCTGCTTTGGGATTGCACACCGGCGTCCGCGTCGTGATGGGCGGCGGAGACGGACCGATGGCCGCCGTCGGCTCCGGCATCGTCGCTCCGGAAGATGGCGCGTACGTGTGCTTGGGCACCTCATCCTGGATTTCCTTCGCTTCGCACGCTCCGCTGCATGACCCGGGGATGGGCACGTTCACCTTCGACAACGTTGTGCCCGGATCCTTCGTGCCGACAGCGACGATGCAGGCCGGCGGCGGCTCGATCCAGTGGATCTCTGAGGCGCTCTCGCCCGACCCCGCAAAGCCCGAGACAGCCCGCCTCACCTCCGAAGCCGGCGGCGACCTCGATACCGAGGACCTCTACTTCCTCCCCTACCTCCTCGGCGAGCGCTCCCCCATCTGGGACCCGAATGCCCGCGGGGCCTTCATCGGCATCGGCCGCCACCACAGCCGCGAGCACCTGGTTCGTGCCGTGCTCGAGGGCATCGGATTCAATCTGCTCACCAGCATCCACGCGTTCCGCGAATCGGGCACCGTGCTCGAGAGCATCGACGCCGTCGGCGGGGGCGCGCAGAGCGATGCCCTCCTGCAGATCCTCGCGGACGTCTGGGGGATGCCGGTGCGCCGGCGCACGATCGTCGAAGAGGCGAACAGCCTCGGTGCTGCGGTCACCGGCGCGGTTGGACTCGGCCTCGCCGACTTCTCGGCGGCCCGCGCACTGAGTGAAGTGACGGCAGAGTTCACCCCGGATGCTTCGCGCCACAGCATCTACGCCACCCGCCATGACCGCTTCACCTCGGCCTATGCGGCACTGGCACCGTGGTTCGCATCAGGACCCGCGGTACAGATGTCTGCCGACGGGAACGAACGTATGCCGAAATCGGCCGAATCGACCGACATTCGTGGTTCTGCGCCGGCATCTGTCCCAGCGGACGAAACCGAAGGAGCTCACTGATGGGCATCATTCTCGCCACCAGCCGTTCGTTCTCCGACGGTGATATCGACCTCGTCGCGCGCGCAGCGGATGCAGGACACGACATCGTTCGCGGACCAGCGCACCACGATCTCCACGAGCTCGCTCCGCTGCTCGCCGGGGCCGACGCCTGGATCGCCGGCACCGGCCCGGTCACCGCAGCTCACCTGGATGCAGCGCCGAACCTGAAGATCATCGCGCGCTACGGCGTCGGCACGGAGGCGGTCGACATCGCCGCGGCCGAGGCCAGGGGCATCCCGGTCACCAACACTCCCGGCGCAAACGCCGAGGCCGTCGCCGACCATGCCGTGGGCCTCATGCTCGCGACCCTGCGAACCATCCCGGACGGCGACCGGCGCGTGCGCCAGGGCGACTGGAGCGTCCGCCGAGGCCGAGAGCTGGGTGCCGCCACCGTCGGCATCGTCGGATTCGGCCGCATCGGCCAGGGCGTCGCCCGGCGCCTCGGGGGCTTCGGCAGTCGCGTGATCGCCGCCGATCCGTATTTCCCCGCTGACCGCATCCGCGATCTCGGCGCCGAGCCGATGGAATTGGACGAGCTCTTCCAGACCGCCGATCTCATCACCCTGCATGCTCCCGGCGGGCAGCGTCTCGTCGACGCCGCACGACTGCGGAGCATGCGCATCGGCGGCATCATCGTGAACACCGCCCGGCCCGACCTCGTCGACGAGCAGGCGGTTGCTGCGGCGCTGCACGACGGCCGCCTCGCCGGCTACGCCGCTGACACGCTCGACGGCGACACGGCAGCATCCGCCAGTCCCCTACTGGTCGACGATCTCGCCAACCGCGTGATCGTGACCCCGCACCTCGGAGCGCAGACGACCCAGGCCGTCGACAATATGGGCTCGATGTCACTGGCTGACGTCCTCGCCGTCCTCTCGGGCGATGCCCCGCAGCATCCGGTCTCCGGATCTCACCCCGCCCCCACCGCGGCTCCGGTCGCACTTGACGCTGCTAAACCCACTTTTTAACCGCACGAAGTGCGACCGGAACAGATGAAAGGCTCCGCAACATGAGCACACCACCCGCGAGCGACTACATGGGCTTCGTTGGCGTGACCACCGGGTCATCGTCGATCATGAAGGTGTTCCCCCTGTGGGCCGACATCCTGGGCCTGCCCACGCGCACGCTGATCGGCCACGACCTGCCGATGGATGCCGCCCCTGAGCAGTACCGCGCGCTCGTCGAGCAGATCCGCGACGACCCGCATCACCGCGGCGCCCTCGTCACCACGCACAAGATGAACGTGTTCGCCGCGGCATCCGAACTCTTCGACGAGCTCGACCCGTTCGCGATCTCATGCTCGGAGATCTCCAGCATCGCCAAGCGCGGTGACAAGCTCTCCGGCCGCGCGAAGGACCCGATCACGGTCGACCTCGCTCTGAACGACTTCCTGCCGGCGGATTACTTCACCACCACGGGTGCTGAGGTCATCATCCTCGGCGCGGGCGGGTCTGGCACCGCACTCAGCTGGGCCCTGGCCGAGCGCGAGGATGCCCCGCAGAAGGTCACCGTCACCGCACGCAGCGACGACAAGCTCGAGCACCTGCGCGAGGTGCACCGCCAGCACGGCACCCGTGACGGGCTCATCAAGTACGTGCGCACCGATTCTGTCGAGGATGCCGCCGCGCTCGTTGCCGCAGCACCCCGCGGGTCGCTGATCGTCAACGCCACCGGCCTCGGCAAGGATCGCCCCGGATCCCCCTTGCCCGACGACGTCGTCTTCCCCGAGGGCGCGTATGTCTGGGAGTTCAACTACCGCGGCACGCTGGAGTTCCTGCACCAGGCACGCGGTCAGGAGCAGTCCCAGAACCTCCATGTCGTCGACGGCTGGCGCTACTTCATCCACGGCTGGTCGCAGGTGGTCGCCGATGTGTTCGAGCTGGAGCTGACCGCCGACATCGTCGAACAGCTTGCGGAGGCCGCCGAGGGGGTGCGCTGATGATTCGCACTGTCCTCGGTGACATCGACCCGGCACTGCTCGGGCCGACGAACTACCACGAGCACCTTTTCCAGGTCAGCCCGCTGCTGCCCGGAGACGAGCTCGATGACGAGGATGCCTCGGGCGCCGAGGCAGCGCTGCTGAAGGCCAGCGGCTTCGCCGCGATGGTGGATGCCACGCCCTTCGGTCTCGGACGAAACCCCGAGGCGCTCGCCCGCATCAGCACGGCGACCGGAATGCACATCGTTGCCACCACCGGCCGTCACCGCGAAGCGCACTACGGAGAAGACCATCCGATGCAGGTGTGGAGCGTCGAACAACTGGCAGAGCTGTTCATCGCCGACCTCACCGTGGGCATGGCGCGAGAAGACGACGCCGTGTTCGAGATGGCGATCGTCCCGGCGGCACGCACCGAAACCGGCACCCGCGTGCGGGCAGGCATGCTCAAGGGCGGTATCGACTATTGGCGGATCAGCGACTTCGAGCGCACCACGCTCGAAGCCCTGGCCATCGCGCACCGGGCCACGAACGCACCGGTGATGGTGCACCTGGAATTCTGCACGGCAGCGCATGAGGTCCTCGACCTGCTGGCGGCTTCGGGCGTGGCATCCGATCGCATCGTGCTCGCCCACGCCGACCGTGACCCGGATCCGGGTCTGCACGCATCGCTCGCCGAACGCGGCGCTTACCTCGGCTATGACGGGTTCGCCCGGCCGCGTACCCGCAGCGACGCTGAACTGCTCGAGCTGACCGCCGCGGCCGTCGAACGCGGCGCCGGCGATCGCATCGTCCTCGGCGGCGACGTAGCCCGAAGCGCCCGGTACATCTCCTATGGCGGCATGCCCGGGCTGGGCTACCTCGGCGAGCGGTACCTGCCGCGGCTGCGCGAACGCATCGGCAGTGAGGTCGTCGACCGCCTCCTGGCCGCGAACCCTTCTCGTCTGCTCGACCTCGGCTGAGTCCGTGTTGCGGGTTCCGCGCCACCCGCACCGCAGGTGCCGCAAGTTGCCGCTTCAACGCACGCGATGCGGCCAAACGCGACACCTGCCGCGCTCCCCTGCAGAAGCATCCGCGTCCCACCCCGTCACAGGTGTCGCAGATGGCCGCTTCAACGCGAGCGAAGCGACCAAACGCGACACCTCCCCTGGACGACGGACTCTTAATATCCGCCCTGCGGGGGATGCCGGGTGCGTGCACGCGCTCCTAGCCTGGAGGTATGACTTCAGGAAGCCTGCAACTGGCAGGAATCACAAAGAGCTACGGCACCCGCCGGGTACTCGATGACATCACCTTCTCGGTCGCTCCCGGCCACCTCACCGGCTTCGTCGGCGGCAACGGCGCGGGCAAGACAACGACCATGCGAATCGTGCTGGGCCTGCTCGCCTCGGACGGCGGCACGGTCACCCTCGGCGGAGCGGACCTCACCTCCGAGGCACGCCGCCAGTTCGGGTACATGCCCGAAGAACGCGGCCTGTACCCGAAGATGAAGGTGCTCGAGCAGGTGGTGTACCTCGCGCGACTGCATGGCTTCAACAAATCGGATGCCACCGAGAAGGCGACCGCCCTCCTCACAGAACTCGGACTCGGCGAACGACTGAACGACAACCTCGAGGCGCTCTCGCTCGGGAACCAGCAGCGAGCGCAGATCGCGGCATCCCTCGTGCACGACCCCGGTGTCCTCATCCTCGATGAGCCGTTCTCGGGTCTGGACCCGCTCGCGGTCGAGACTGTCGCTGGCGTGCTTCAGGAGCGCGCGGCACGCGGCGTCTCCGTCCTGTTCTCCTCCCATCAGCTCGATGTCGTCGAGCGCCTGTGCGATGACCTCGTCATCATCGCCGGTGGCACCATCCGCGCCGCCGGTCCTCGCGAGCAGTTGCGCGCAGAGCACTCCGCTCCGCGCTGGGAGTTGGAGAGCACCGGTGACGTCGGCTGGCTGCGCGAGGAGACGGGGATCACCGTCGTCGACTTCGAGGGCGGCAACGCTGTATTCGACGCTGAGGACCCCGCCATCGCTCAGCAGGTTCTGCGCCGTGCTCTCGACGGCGGCGATGTTTCCCGCTTCGCCCCGCAGCATCCCTCGCTCTCTCAGATCTTCAAGGAGGTCATCCAGTGAACGCCTCGACCCGAACCGCGACCAGAACTCTCAGCGCCGGTCAGGGCGTCTGGCTCGTCGCCGAGCGCGAGCTGAGCACGAAGCTGCGCAGCAAGGCCTATCTCATCTCGACCGCCATCCTGCTGCTGATCGCGCTGGCTGGGGTCATCTGGGCTGGCGTCTCCAGCGCGAACCCGAGCGCGACGCAGATCGCGGCAACAAGCAGCGCAGCATCCGCGTTGGAAAACATCGACGGCTACGAGGTGACCGAGGTCGCCGACCGGGATGCCGCAGAAGAGCTGGTGCGCTCCGGCGACGCTGAAGCGGCCATCGTCGAAGACGCTTCGTCCGCGACCGGGCTGCTGGTCATCGCGGACAAGCAGGCACCGCAGAGTCTGATGATGCTGCTGTCATCGCCGCCGTCGGTTGAGCTGCTCAATCCGGATGAGGCCGGTGGCGCGATACGCTACATCCTCGGCATCGCGTTCGGGCTGGTGTTCATGATGGCTGCGATCACGTTCGGCTCCCCCATCGCGACGAGTGTGGTCGAGGAGAAGCAGACGCGCGTGATCGAGATCCTGCTCTCGGCGATTCCGGCACGGGTACTGCTGGCCGGCAAGGTGATCGGCAACACACTGCTCGCGATCTCGCAGATCCTCATGCTGGTCGTGGTCGGCACGATCGGGTTGATCGTGTCGGGGCAGACGGCTGTCCTGCAGGGAATCGGAGGGCCGATCGCTTGGTTCGCGGTGTTCTTCTTCTTCGGCTTCATTTTGCTCGCCGCCATGTTCGCCGCCGCGGGTTCGATGGTCTCCCGCCAGGAGGATGTCGGCGCGACGATGACACCGGTGATGTACCTGACAATGATCCCGTATTTCCTGGTGATCTTCTTCGGCGACAACCCGACGGTGATGACGGTGCTCTCCTACGTGCCGTTCTCCGCTCCCGTGGCGATGCCGATCCGGCTGTTCTTCAATGAGGCCGCCTGGTGGGAGCCGCTGCTGTCGATGGCGATCATGCTCGGCGCGTGCGCCCTGGTGATCATGCTCGGCGCGAAGATCTACGAGAACGCCCTGCTGAAGATGGGCGCCCGCGTGAAGTTCCGCGAGGCCCTGCGCGGCTGAGCGCGCCTCGGGAAAGGTGTCCTCCATTCCGGAGGACACCTTTTCTGTATGCGCGAATCCGGTGCATGCATCCGGATGTTCTATCGTGGACCAAACGCGGACGACGGGGTCAGCGGCCCAGATACGACCTGAAAGGCACCATGAGCACTCCGCTTCTCGATCGCACCGCCGAGACCTCTGTTCCCGTTCTCGATGTTCTCGCCCAGCGCTGGAGTCCCCGCGCATTCGAGATGGCGACGCCGATCGATGAGAACAAGCTCGTCGCTGCACTGGAGGCCGCTCGCTGGTCGCCGTCCGCGAGCAACACGCAGCCGTGGCGCTTCATCGTCGCGCGTCGGGGCACCGATCTGCACGTGAAGATCGATGAGGCTCTGATGGGCTTCAACCGGGAGTGGGCCGGTACCGCCCAGGTGCTGATCGTCGCGCTCTCGGAAGACGCGGATGCCGAGGGAAATCCGCGTCCGTGGGCACAGTACGACCTCGGCCAGGCGGTGGCTCACCTGTCGGTGCAAGCTCATGCCGATGGCCTCTACGTGCACCAGATGGGTGGCGTCGACCGCGAAAGCCTGCGGGCGCTGCCGGGGGTCGAAGATCGCTTCACCCCCACCTCGGTCATCGCGCTCGGCGCGCTGGGCGACCCGTCGACGCTGTCGGAGAAGCTGCAGCAGCGCGAGTCCACCCCGCGCGTGCGCCGTTCGCTCGCTGAAACGGTGATCGCGAGCGCCTGAAACGGCTTCGGGAATGCAGGTCAGCCCCTGCGCAGCCCATCCAAAGCCACGGCCAGCACGTCGCGAGCGAGCCCATCTGCCCCTTCGGCGCCGGCCGGCTGGTACCACTCGACGATCGAGTTGACCATGCCGAACAGCAGGCGCGTGGCCACCGAAGCGTCGACGTCTTCTCGGACCGCGCCCTCGGCCTGAGCCATGCGCACAAGCACCGTCACCTGACGGTCGAACGCTCGCCGACGCTCCAGCGCTGCCCGCTCGACATTACTGTTGCCCCGCACTCGCAGCAGAAGCGTGACGAATGCGATCTTGTCGACGAGCACCCGCACCGCACCGCGCAGCACATACTCCAGCCGCTCGCGCGCGGAACCGGCCTGCGCTCCAGGCTCGCGAAGAACGCCCTCCAACGAGCCGATCGCCTCTTCGAGCGCGACCTCCAGCAGCGCCTCTTTGGAGTCGAAGTGGTGGTACAGCGCGGACTTCGTCAACCCGAGCCTCGTGGCCAGCGTCGCCACCGATGTGGCGTCGTACCCCTGCTCGATGAAGACCTGCACGGCGATGTCGAGCACCTGGCGCTGGTCGTAACCGGGGCGCCCTCGTCGCGCGCTCTCGGCCGCATTCGACTTTTCAGATTCTGACACGCGCTCCAGTCTCGCACCATTGCCGAGCCACTGCTCCCCTGCAATAATCAAATACTGAACGAATGGTCAGGAATCTGTGCCCGACCGAGGCGACGAGGCAGTCAGGAGCGTGATGATGAGCGAGACACCCCTCATCATCGATTCCCAATCCGACCGCGTCATCGCCCGATTGAACCGCCCGGACAAGCGCAACGCCATCGACCGCGAGATGATCGACGCTCTGCACGCGCTCTGCACAGACCTTGAGCACACGCCGCGCGTGCTTATCCTCACCGGCGCTGCGGGTGTCTTCGCCGCCGGTGCCGACATCAGTCAGTTGCGCGCCCGCCGCGCGGCAGATGCCCGCCGCGGCATCAATGCGACCGCGTTCATCCGGATTCGCGAGCTGCCGATGCCGGCGATCGCCGCGCTGGAAGGCTTCGCGCTCGGTGGCGGTGCCGAACTCGCCTATGCCGCAGACATCCGCATTGCAACGCCGACGCTGAAGATCGGCAACCCGGAACCGAGCCTCGGCATCATCGCCGCTGCCGGCGCAACCTGGCGCCTGCGCGAGATCGTGGGCGATGGTCTGGCCAGCGAAATGTTGCTCACCGGCCGACTGCTCGGGGCGGATGAGGCGCTCTCGGCGGGCCTGGTGTCCAGCATCCATCCGCCCGAGGAACTCCTCGGGGCCGCACATGAAATCGCTGACCGCATCACGCAGAGCGACCCGCTTGCCATACGGCACACGAAGACAGCGCTGCGCGCACCGCGCGATGCCCACCCGCAGATCGACGGCGAACTGCAGGCCGAGCTGTTCGAGAGCTCGGAGAAGATGCGTCGCATGACTGAGTTTCTCGAGAAACGCGGCCACCGATGAGGGTGGGCGTGCTGGGCGGCGGGCGCATGGGCAGCGGGATCGCGCACGCGTTCGTGATCACCGGAACCTCGGTGACAGTCGTGGAGCGTGACGAGGAAACAGCGGATGCCGCGGCCGGCCGCATCCGCGACAACCTATCCCGCTCCATCCAGCGCGGAGCCACAGGAAGCATCGACGACTTCGCCGGTGCCCTGGAGGTGGGCGTCGATATCTCGGCATTCAGCGACTGCGATCTCGTGATCGAGGCGGTTCCAGAAGACCGCGCACTCAAGGCTGAGGCGCTTCATCGAATCGAGCGGGTGCTCAGCGCGGATGCCGCGCTCGCATCGAACACGTCGTCCATCTCTATCGATGCCCTGGCTGCCGGCTTGGCGCGTCCGAACAGGTTCCTCGGGCTGCACTTCTTCAACCCGGTGCCTGCATCCGCGCTCGTCGAGATCGTGACCGGCACGGCCACCGACCCCGTCGTCATCGCAGACGCGCGCGGGTGGGTCGAGGCGCTCGGCAAGACGCCGATCACGGTCCGCGATTCTCCCGGCTTCGCGTCCAGCCGGCTCGGCCTTGTGCTCGCGCTCGAAGCGATTCGGATGCTGGAGGACGGCGTCGCCACAGCCGAAGACATCGACACAGCCATGGAGCGCGGGTACCGGCATCCGCTCGGGCCACTGCGCACGACCGACGTCGTCGGACTCGACGTGCGCCTCGCCATTGCAGAAGAGCTGCAGGCCGCCCTCGGCGAGCGCTTCGCGCCACCGGACCTGCTGCGCCAGCTGATCGCGGACGGCAAACTCGGCCGCAAAAGCGGCGAAGGCTTCTACAGATGGGACGACTGATGACTGATGTGCTGCCCAGCTACGTGCAGGGTTCGTGGTGGACCCCCGCTGCGCCGGTGGATACCACCTCTGTTGCGATGACCGAGATGACGACGGTGCGGGATGCCTCGACCGGAGACGAGATCGCGCACGTCAGCACCGCGGGTCTGGATCTGGCGGGCGCCCTGGACTACGCGCGCACCACCGGACAGGCGAGCCTGGGCGCACTGACCTTCCACCAGCGAGCGGTGCTGCTGAAGAAGTTCGCCCTGGCCCTGACCGAACGCAAAGAGGAGCTCTACGCCCTGTCTGCCCGCACGGGCGCGACGAAGGCCGACTCGTGGGTCGATATCGACGGCGGCATCGGCGTGCTGTTCGCATACTCGGGCAAGGGCCGCCGTGAGCTGCCGAACGCGCAGGTGTACGTCGACGGTCCCGTCGAACCCCTGTCGAAGGACGGCTCCTTTCTGGGGCGTCACATCTATACGCGTCTGCCGGGAGTCGCCGTGCAGATCAACGCATTCAACTTTCCGGTCTGGGGACCGCTGGAGAAGTTCGCACCCGCCTTTCTCGCCGGAATGCCGACGCTCGTGAAGCCAGCAACCCCCACCGGATATCTGACCGAGGCTTTCGTGCGGATCCTCGTCGAGTCCGACCTCCTGCCGGAGGGATCGCTGCAGCTGGTCAGCGGCAGCGTACCGACGCTTTTCGACCACCTACGACTGGGCGACATCGTCGGATTCACCGGCAGTGCGTCGACGGCGGCGCTGCTGCGCCGGCATCCGGCTGTGCAGACCGGCGGCGTGCGGTTCACCGCCGAGACGGACTCGATCAATGCCTCCGCGCTCGGCCCCGATGCGACCCCCGGTACACCGGAGTTCGACGCGTACATTCGTCAGCTCGTCACCGAGATGACGTCGAAAGCCGGTCAGAAGTGCACGGCGATCCGGCGAGCGGTTGTGCCCGCAGCTCACGCGGATGCCGTGATCGATGCCGTCCGCGCGCGCATCGAAGACAAGATCGTCATCGGCGACCCGCGCACCGAGGGCGTGACGATGGGTCCGCTCGTCTCGCTCGCGCAGCGTGATGAGGTCGTGCGGCAGGTGCAGGCGCTGGTCGCCGGCGGCGGGCGAATCGTGATCGGTCCGGAGGATCCGGGAGCGCCCGATAGTGCGGCTGACCGTGCGGTCGACGGTTCGGAGCACGCGCACGGGGCATTCGTCGCGCCCACACTGCTGCGCTTCGACGATGCGCACGCGGAGGCCGTGCACAGCATCGAAGCATTCGGTCCGGTGTCCTCACTGATCACGTATGACACTCTCGCCGAGGCATCCGACATCGTCGTCCGCGGCGGCGGATCGCTCGTGACCAGCGTCGCAACGCACGACGCCGACTTCGCAGCCGGGATCATGAGCGCGATCGCGGCTTCGAACGGCCGGGTGCTGTTCCTCGACCGCGACGATGCGCGCTCCTCCACCGGACACGGATCCCCTTTGCCCGGCCTCGTGCACGGCGGTCCCGGCCGTGCCGGCGGCGGCGAAGAGCTCGGCGGCATCCGCGCAGTGCTGCACCACATGCAGCGGACAGCCATCCAGGGCTCCCCCGATATGCTCACCGCGATCACCGGCGTGTGGCATACGGGTGCTGCCGCGAACGATGACGGCATCCACCCCTTCCGCAAGCCACTCACGCACCTGCGCATCGGGGATCAGATCGCCTCGGTCTCTCGTGAGGTGACCCTCGACGACATCGAGACGTTCGCGCACTTCACGGGTGACACGTTCTACGCGCACATGGATGAGGAATCAGCGGCCGCCAACCCCTTCTTTCCGGGACGCGTCGCACACGGGTACCTGCTGGTATCCTGGGCCGCCGGCCTGTTCGTCGACCCGGAGCCGGGGCCGGTGCTCGCGAACTACGGCTTGGAGAACCTGCGCTTCGTGACCCCGGTCTCGCCGGGCGACAGCATCCGGGTCACGCTCACCGCGAAGCAGATCACCCCGCGCGAGACGGATGAGTACGGCGAGGTGCGCTGGGATGCTGTCATCCTGAATCAGAACGACGAAATCGCCGCGACGTACGACGTGCTGACGCTGGTGGAGAAGGCGTCGGCCTGAGCACGTACTTCTTCTTCAGCCACGCAGCGCGAGAGCGAACGGCAGCACGCTGGTCACCCCTGTCTGCCGCAGCACGCGAGCCGCGACCGTGAGCGTCCACCTGCTGTCGACCTGATCATCGACGAGCAACACCGGACCTGCCGGGATCTCGATCCCCTCAGCACTGAAGCGGTCCCAGAGGCCCGCGAGCCGGAAGGCACTGTTGCCTCCGGGCTGCCCTGTGGGCCCACCATCGACGAGTGTCAGCGCACCGATGTATGGCAGCTTGCCGATCTCGGCGATCCCGCGTGCCAGGGAATCGACAAGCAGCGGATGCGAACGCGACGGCATCGCGATAACGGCGACCGGACGTTCGGACCAGCCCCAACCCGCGAGAACCCGCACGCAGGCGCCGAGCAGCTCCGATGAGATCGGCGCATCGGGCACCCCGGCCGCGAACAGCGTACGCAGGCTCCCACCCCAACCGAGGTCGGTGAGGCGGGCGAGCGCGCGCCCTTCGCCAGCCTGGTCTCCGGGGGCGATGCGCCCCTTTGCCGGGACACCCAGCCGATCAGCCCCGGTCGGCCACATGCGCCGCGGCTCGATGACGACGCCGACGCGGTCCAGGGACTCGGACGCGGCGGCTGTGGCGGTCGTGCCGATCTCGGTCGGAAACCAGGCACCCGCGCAGTTGTCGCAGCGTCCGCACGGCACAGCGGTTTCGTCATCGAGCGAGCGCTGGAGGAACTCCATCCGGCATCCGTCCGTCTGCTCGTACTCGATCATGCTGCGCTGCTCGGCCAAGCGCTCGCCGGCGATCCGCTCATAGCGCTCGCGGTCGTAGACCCAGCTCTGGCCGGTGGATATCCACCCGCCCTGCACACGGCGCACAGCGCCGTCGACATCAAGAACCTTCAAAAGCAGCTCGAGCGGGGTGCGGCGGATGTCAACCATCGCCTCCAGCGCCGGGGTCGACACCGGCGCATCGCCGAGCGCGGCGATCACGCGTTCGGCGCGCTCCTGATCCGGCATGGACGCGGTGGCGAAATAGTGCCAGATGTCGCGATCTTCCACCCCGGGCAGCAGCAGCACATCGGCGCTGTCACTCGCACGCCCGGCACGGCCAACCTGCTGGTAATACGCCACCGGCGACGAGGGGGCGCCGAGGTGCAGCACGAATCCCAGGTCGGGCTTGTCGAATCCCATCCCGAGCGCACTGGTCGCGACCAGCGCCTTCACCTCGTTGCGCTTCAGCATGCCCTCGGACTCTGCGCGTTCATCCGAGTCGGTCTGACCGGTATAGGCGCGCACCTCGTGACCGCGCTCACGCAGAAGCCGGGCCGTATCGACGGCGGCGGCAACGGTCAGCGTGTAGATGATGCCGGACCCGGGCAGGTCATCAAGATGGCTGAGCAGCCACGCCAGCCGGCTCGCGGCATCCGGCAATCGCAGCACTCCCAGCCGCAGCGACGCTCGTGCGAGCGGCCCGCGGATGGTGAGCACTTCGCCCCCGCCGGTCGGACCGGCGCCGAGCTGCTCCTCGACATCGGCGACGACTCGACTGTTCGCCGTCGCGGTCGTGGCCAGCACCGGCACCTGCGCGGGCATCTGGGCGATGAGATCGCGCAGTCGCCGGTAATCAGGACGGAAGTCATGCCCCCAGTCGCTGATGCAGTGCGCCTCGTCGACGACGAGCATTCCGATGCGGCGCACCAGCGCCGGCAGCTGCTGTTCACGGAACGCGGGGTTGTTGAGCCGTTCCGGCGACACCAGCAGAACGTCGACCTCATCGCGGTCGAGTTGCGCGAGCACATCCGTCCACTCGTGCGCATTGGTCGAGTTGATCGCCACAGCGCGGACGCCGGCGCGCTCTGCCGCGTTGATTTGATCACGCATCAGCGCCAGAAGCGGCGAGACGAGCACGGTGGGCCCCGCCCCCTGCTGGCGCAGCAGCAGCGTCGCCACAAAGTACACGGCGGATTTTCCCCATCCGGTGCGCTGCACGACCAACGCTCGACGGCGGCCACTCACCAGCGCCTCGATCGCCTCGAACTGCCCGTCATGGAACACGGCGTCGTCGCGCCCGACCAGTTCACGCAGCGCGGCGAGCGCAGCCTCATGCGTAGCGGTGGATGCGGCGTCGGGTGTCATACTCCCACTCTGCCCGAGGCATCGGACATCGCCGGCACCCTTTGCGCTCCAGCATCCATCATGCGATAATAACTAAACGATCGGTCAGTAAAGAAGACGAAGGAGTCATGATGACCACGTCTGAGGTCGCAGGGGAGGTCGCCGCTGAGATCACCGCAGAGCAGCGCCGCTTCGATGAGATCATCGCCGCCGACTCTCGCATCGAGCCGCGTGATTGGATGCCGGAGGCCTACCGGCGCTCGCTCATCCGCCAGATCTCGCAGCACGCGCACTCCGAGATCATCGGCATGCAGCCCGAGGGAAACTGGATCACCCGCGCGCCGAGCCTGAAGCGCAAGGCGATCCTGATGGCGAAGGTGCAGGACGAGGCGGGGCACGGCCTATACCTCTACTCGGCGGCGCAGACCCTCGGAATCACGCGCGAGGAGATGACCGACCAGCTCATCACCGGCCGCGCCAAGTACTCCTCGATATTCAACTACCCGACCCCCACCTGGGCAGACATGGGGGCGATCGGCTGGCTCGTCGACGGCGCGGCGATCTGCAACCAGGTGCCGCTATGCCGGGCATCCTACGGACCATACGGTCGAGCGATGATCCGCATCTGCAAGGAGGAATCGTTCCACCAGCGACAGGGTTTCGAGATTCTGCTGACCCTAATGAAGGGCTCCCCGGCGCAGCAGAGGATGGCGCAGGATGCTGTCGACCGCTGGTACTGGCCGAGCCTGATGATGTTCGGACCTCCCGATGGGGACTCTCCCAACTCTGCGCAGTCGATGGCGTGGAACATCAAGCGCTTTTCGAATGACGAACTGCGCCAGCGCTTCATCGGGATGCTGGTCCCCCAGGCCGAGATCCTCGGCATCACGCTTCCAGATCCGGAACTGCGCTTCGACGAGGAGGCGCAGCAGTACGTCGGCGGCGAGATCGACTGGGCCGAGTTCTTCGAGGTGCTCGGTGGGAACGGTCCGATGAACGCCGAGCGACTGCGCGCTCGACGCGAAGCGCATGAGGAGGGCGCGTGGGTGCGGGAGGCCGCTTCGGCGTATGCCCGCAAGCAGGCCGAGCGTCACACGGAGGCAGCCGCATGATGACGACACCAGGAACCGAAACCGCAGAGCTCTGGCCGCTGTGGGAGGTGTTCGTCCGCGCGAACCGCGGCATGAGCCACGTACATGCCGGGTCGTTGCACGCGCCGGATGCCGAACTCGCCATCCGCAACGCCCGCGACCTGTACACGCGCCGCGGTGAGGGCACATCGATCTGGGTCGTGCCATCAGATGCCATCACCACGAGCGACCCCGACGCCAAGGGGTCGTTCTTCGAGAGCCCCGCCGGCAAGAACTACCGCCATGCGGTGTATTACACCGCCTCCGAGGGGGTGCCGCACCTGTGAGCAGCGTCAATCCGGTGCCGGACGCCCCGTCGGGAGGCGCCCGCCCAGCGCCAGGCACCCGCCCAGCGCCAGGTACCCGCCCAGCGCCAGGTACCCGCCCAGCGCCAGACACCCGCCCAGCGCCAGGTGCCGCAAACGGCCGCGCGAGCGAAGGCGAACCGGCACAACGCGACACCTCCCCACCCGCGGCGTCTAGCCATCCGGCGGCAGGTGGCGCAAGTGGCCGCACAGGCGCGGGCGAAGCGACACAACGCGACACCTCCGCACCGGCACCCGCCTCCTCACCGGCACCCGCCTCCCCACCGGCACCCGCCTCCTCACCGGCACCCGCCTCCGTCCCGACACCGCACTCCTCGCACGGCTCGGTCACCGTGGACGAGCTCGATCTCGCCGCCGAGCTGACCGGGGCCGAGAACGCCGTCGCCTCAACGGCCGTCGCCGAGTACGCGCTGTGGCTGGGCGATGACGCTCTGATCCTCACCCAGCAGCTCGGCGCATGGATCGCTCATGCGCCCGAGCTCGAAGAAGACGTCGCCCTCGGGAACATCGGCCTCGATCTGCTCGGCCACGCCCGCTCACTCCTGCACTACGCCGGCACCGCCGACGGTCGGAGCGAAGACGATCTGGCCTACTTCCGTGATGAGCCGGAGTTTCGCAGCGCCTGGTTGTTCGAGCAGCCAAACGGCGACTTCGCTCAGACGATCGCGCGGCAGCTCGCCGCATCCGTCTATCTGTTCGAGCTGTATTCGCAACTGCGCTCCTCCGCAGATCCGACGCTCGCTGCCATCGCCGAGAAGTCGCTGAAGGAGGTCGACTATCACCGCGACCATGCCGTGCAGTGGACGCTGCGCCTCGCCGGCGGCACCGATGAGTCGCGCCGCCGGATGGTGCGCGCACTGCACGATGTCTGGCCCTATATTGATGAGCTGTTCCGGGACGAACCGCTGATCGACGAGCTCGAGGGCATCGCCGCGCGGCCCTCGCTGCTGCGCGCGGGCTTCGACGAGACCATCAGAAGCGTTTTCGACGAGGCGGAGCTCGACATCCCCGAGGCGAAGGCTTCTGCGGGGGGCGGGCGCCACGGACGCCATTTCTCTGAGATGGGGAACCTGCTCGCCGAGATGCAGGTGCTGGCAAGGCAACATCCGGGGGCATCATGGTGACGCGCCACGATGAGGCCTGGCGGGTCACGGCATCCGTGACCGACCCGGAGATCCCCGTGCTCACGATCGAAGACCTCGGCGTGCTGCGCGCCGTCGAGCTCGATCCCGAATCCGGCGGCGAGCGCGTCACCGTCACGCTCACCCCGACATACAGCGGATGCCCCGCCATCGATGCCATGCGCGACGATGTCATCCTCGCGCTCACCGCTGCCGGCTTCACCGACGTCGAGGTGCGCACCACGCTGTCACCGGCATGGACGACGGATTGGATGACGGATGCCGGCAAGCAGAAGCTGCGCGACTACGGCATTGCCCCACCGTCCGGGCGGGCGGAGACCGCGCGGTCAGGACCGCCGAGCACCATCCGGCTCCGCCTCGCGGTGAAGTGTCCGCGCTGCAGATCACTCGATACCCGGGAGGTCTCTCATTTCGGATCGACCTCGTGCAAGGCCCTCTACGAGTGCCGCGCGTGCCTCGAGCCCTTCGACCACTTCAAGGTGCTGTGAATACCGCCGTGCGCCGCCGCGGGCGCTTCCATCAACTCGAGATCAGCGGTGTGCGCCCACTGACGGACGAGAGCATCGAAGTCACCTTCACCGTGCCACCGGAACTCCAGGGCGACTACGACTACCTCCCAGGCCAGTACGTGGCGCTGCGGGCGCACGTTGACGGCCGCGAGGTGCGCCGCAGCTACTCGATCTGCCGAGCGCCCATCCCGTCGACGCCGTCAGAACCCGCAACCATCAGCGTCGGCATAAAGCGCGACCTGGGCGGACTGTTCTCCGTCTGGGCGTACGAGAACCTCAGGCCAGGCGATCGCATCGACGTGATGAGCCCGGAAGGGACATTCACCTCACAGCTCCCCGATCTCGACCACGCGCATCTGGCCGGGATCGCTGCCGGATCAGGCGTCACCCCGATGATGGCGCTCGCCGCTCACGTTCTGGCATCCTCTCCGACAGCGCGGTTCAGTCTCCTCTACACGAATCGCGCCACCCAGGATGTGATGTTCCTCGATGAGCTCGCGGATCTGAAGGACCGTTACCCGGGCCGGCTCGCGCTGCACCATGTGCTCTCACGCGAGCAGCGCACCGCGCCCGTACTGTCCGGCCGGATCGACGCTGAGCGGCTGAACACGATCCTCGACTCACTGCTGCCGCCGGACACGGTGACCGAGTGGTTTCTGTGCGGTCCGTTCGACCTCGTCACGCTCTGCCGGGAGACGCTCGAGCGTCGCGGCGTGCCGGCTGAGAGCATCCGTTTCGAACTCTTCACCAGCGATGCTGACGGTCCGCGCGTCGACCGCGGACGCCCGGTCGCCATCGGCGCCGGTGATGAGATGCGGCGTATCGAGTTCACCCTCGACGGGCTTTCATCAACCGTCGAGAGCCCGGCACCGGCGAACGAGGCAATTCTGGATGCTGCACTCCGCGTGCGAAGGGACGTGCCGTTCGCCTGCGCTGGTGGGGTCTGCGGCACTTGTCGCGCGCGTCTGATCGAAGGCGAAGTGCGGATGACGCAGAACTTCGCGCTCGAGCCCGACGAGATCGAGCGCGGATACGTGCTGACCTGCCAGTCGCATCCGATCACCGAGCACGTCGTCGTGGACTACGACGCGTGAATGAAGCCGAAGGAGTGCATCATGATCGATCTGACCATCACCGACGACGTCGCTCACGTCATGCTCAATGCGCCGGAGAAGCGCAATGCGCTCGATGAGGGCGCCCTCGTCGAGCTTTCTGCAGCGTATGCAGAGGCCGAAGCCGCAGGTGTGCGCGCGCTCGTGCTGCGCGGCGAGGGTGCAGGGTTCTGCGCGGGTCGGGACATCGCCGGCGTCGACCCCGCGACAGACGATGTGTCCGGATACCTCGATGGCCTGGTGACCCCGTTACTCAAGCGGATGTCTCAGTTCCCGGCCCCGACGTTCGCCGCGGCGCACGGTGCGTGCCTCGGCGTCGGGCTCGGGTTGCTGATCGCCACGGATGTCGTGTACGTCGCCGACTCAGCGAAGATCGGCTCTCCGTTCGCCGCCCTCGGTGCGACGTTGGATTCCGGCGGGCATGCCCTGTTCTATGAACGCCTCGGCGCGCACAAGACCCTCGATCTCATCTACACCGGGCGGCTCATGAGCGGCACGGAAGCCGTCGAGGCGGGGCTGTTTTCACAGGTGCTACCCGCTGCCGATGTCATCTCCGCCACCGTGCTGGCAGCATCCGGTGCCGCCACTGGTGCGACTCGCGCGTTCCTGGCCAGCAAACGACTTATCGGCCGGTTGCGTGACGAGCGCATGGCCCTGTGGGATGCCGTCGCCGAGGAGAACGCGAACCAGGTGTCGCTGCGCGCCACCGCGGACTACCGCGAGGGGTTCGCCGCGTTCCAGCAGAAGCGCAAGCCGGAGTTCACCGGGCGCTGACCTTTATCCCGACGCGCGAATGCACGACGCATACGATCGCCGCGACGAGTGTACCGACCCACGACACGGCGGCGATCGCGGCAGCGACGGTGAATGCCGCCACCGTGGCGTCGTCGCTCAGCACTCCCCACTCCGACAGCACTGAACCGTAGTCCCCGGTGTCCCCGCCATCCTGGAGGGTGAAGCCCATCGCGATCAAGGCGATCCAGAGAACATAACTGGGGATGTCATAAGCTAACCGGCTCGTCTTCGCTACCGCAGCGTCTCGGTCGAAGACGAAGACGATCGCTGACGCGTACATCGCGATGATGACCACGGGCGCGACGAACAGCCCGATGGCTGCCATCCACCCCAGTGGCGCACCGAGCAGGCCTCGCCCGAAGAGTACAAACCCAGGAAGCAGTACCGGAGCGATCCACTGGAAGATGCGCACAAAGCGAGTGGTGAGTCTCATACGGCCGAGAATAGCGGTATCCGCTCCACCCTCCGGCGCTCACAACTCCTGAAGAATCACGGCCGAACCGCCGCATCCGGCCCGGATAGGAGCGGAAGCGGCGGTTCTTCAGGAGTTGTGCACGCTAGGTTGCGGAGCTGGAGCTCAGCTCCCCGTGGTCAGAGCGCGCGGAGGATGTCGTCGACCCGATCCTTCGCATCGCCGAAGAGCATCTGCGTATTTTCACGGAAGAACAGCGGATTCTGCACACCGGCGTAGCCTGCGGCCATCGACCGTTTGAACACGATGACGTTCTCCGCTTCCCACACCCGCAGCACCGGCATGCCGGCGATGGGGCTCGACGGGTCTTCGGTCGCGGCGGGGTTGACCGTGTCGTTCGCGCCGATCACGAGGACGACCGCGGTCGCTGCCAAATCGTCGTTGACCTCGTCCATCTCGAGCACGATGTCATACGGCACCTTGGCTTCGGCCAGTAGAACATTCATGTGACCCGGGAGGCGACCGGCGACCGGATGGATGCCGAAGCGCACATCCACCCCACGATCGCGCAACTTCTGGGTGAGCTCCGCAACCGGATACTGCGCCTGCGCAACGGCCATGCCGTAACCGGGCGTGATCACCACGGTTGATGCGCCGCCAAGCATGTCGGCGACGGATTCGGCGTCGATCTCGCGGTGTTCTCCGTGGTCGACGTCGTCGCTTTGGGGCGCGGCGATGCCGAATCCTCCGGCGATCACCGAGATGAAGGAGCGGTTCATCGCCTTGCACATGATGTACGACAGGTAGGCACCGGAAGAGCCGACCAGTGCACCGGTGACGATGAGCAGGTCGTTGTTCAGCAGGAAGCCGGCAGCGGCAGCGGCCCAACCGGAGTAGCTGTTGAGCATCGAGACGACCACGGGCATGTCCCCGCCGCCGATCGAAGCGACCAGATGCCAGCCGAGCGCGAGCGCGAGCACAGTGACGAGCACCAGCAGCCAGAGGACGGGCGTGATCACGTACCAGACGGTGAGCGCGATGAACACGACGATCGCGCCGAGGTTGAGCACATTCTTGCCCGGCAGCATCAGCGGTTTCGACGACGTCCGTCCGGACAGTTTCAAGAATGCAACGATCGAACCGGTGAACGTCACACCACCGATGAAGATGCCGATGAACACTTCGGCGTGGTGGATGTCGGCGAGTGCGCCGGTGAGCCCGGGGTTGTGCAGGTGCCCATTCCAGCCGACAAGAACCGCTGCCAGGCCGACGAAGCTGTGCAGCAGCGCGATGAGCTCGGGCATTCCGGTCATCTCGACGCGGCGAGCGCGCCACAGTCCGACGACGGCGCCGACGAGCATCGCGATCAGAAGTAGCACGAGCCCGACCACCGCCTGCGGCTGACCCCACGCACCCTGGAAGGTGACCCAGATCGTGGCGACAAGTGCGATGGCCATGCCGACCATTCCATACGTGACGCCGGCACGCGACGACTCGTGGCGGCTGAGTCCCGCGAGACTCATGATGAACAGCAGAGCGGCGACGATATACGCCGCGCCAGCGGCGGATGCGGCGAGTTCGATGGCGCTCATCGGCGGGCCCCCTTGTCAGCGGCTGCAGCGTCTGGCCCCTTGGAGAACATCTTCAGCATTCTTCTGGTCACGGCGAACCCGCCGAATATATTGATGGATGCCACGAGCACAGCGACCGCCGACAGGATCTGCACCAGCAGGTTCGGGCTCGTGATCTGCACGACCGCGCCCACGACGATGATGCCCGAGATGGCGTTCGTGACGCTCATCAAGGGTGTGTGCAGGGCGTGTGAAACCTTGCCGATGACGTAGAAGCCGACGACGATCGACAGCATCAGTACGGTGAAGTGCTGCGGCAGTGGCGCCGGGGCAACCGCGTTCACGAGGAACACGGCCGCGATGCCGACCGCGATGAGCGCGGCCTTGCCGCGAACACCGAGGGTGCGCTTCGGCGCAACCACCGCCGCTTCGGCGACAGCCGCAGCCTTCGGCGCTGCCGACACCTGCACTGGCGGCGGTGGCCAGGTCTCCGTGCCGTCTCTGACGACGGTGACGGAACGCTGCACGATGTCGTCGAAATCGAGCACGAGCTGCCCGTCTTTGCCGGGGGTCAGCAGCTTCAGCAGATTGACCAGGTTCGTTCCGTACAGCTGTGAGGCCTGCGTGGGAAGGCGTCCGGCGAGGTCGGTGTATCCGAGGATGATCACGCCGTTGTCCGTGACGAACCGCTCACCGGCACGGGTTCCCTCAACGTTGCCGCCCAGCGCGGCCGCCATGTCGACGATCACGCTGCCCGGCTTCATGGACGCCACATCTGCCGCGGTGATCAAGACCGGAGCCGCGCGCCCCGGGATCAGCGCCGTCGTGATGATGATGTCGACATCGGCCGCCTGCTCCGAGTACAGCTCGGCGGCGCGGCGGTCGTAGGCCTCGCTGGTCGCCTTGGCATACCCGTCGGAGGAAACCTCCTTCTGCTCATCAGGAACGATGACCTCGAGGTACTCACCACCGATCGAGCGCACCTGATCAGCGACTTCCGGGCGCGGATCGGTGGCGCGCACAATCGCGCCGAGACTGGATGCTGCGCCGATCGCCGCGAGCCCTGCAACGCCGGCGCCGGCGACGAGCACCTTCGCCGGGGGAACCTTGCCCGCCGCGGTCACCTGCCCGGTGAAGAATCGCCCGAACTCGTTCGCCGCCTCGATGACCGCGCGATAGCCGGAGATGTTCGACATGGAGCTGAGCACGTCCATCGACTGCGCGCGCGAGATGCGCGGGACGGCATCCAGCGCGAGCGCCGTGATGCCGCGGGTGGCGAGTGCCTCGCGCAGTTCGGGCCGCAGGTTCGGGCTGAGCTGCGCTATCAGCGTTGCCCGGTCCGCGATCCGCGTGATCTCAGCATCCGTCGGGGCGTTCACCTTGAGCAGGATCGGTGACGACCACGCCTCATCGGCGCCCACGACCTGTGCGCCGGCTTCCGCATAGGCGGTGTCCGGATAAGCGGACGCCGCGCCCGCACCCCGCTCGATCGCGATGTCATATCCGAGCGCGCGTAGCGACTTCACTGTCTGTGGGGTTGCGGCAACCCTCGTCTCGCCGACCTGTTCCTGCACGATACCGATACGCGTCATCCACTACTCCTGGTCTCTCGTCTACGACGTGACCAGACAGCCCGTCGTAGGCACATGAGACGAGACTCTATCGACCGGCCGACTAAGCACAGGGGAAAATTTCACTCCTTCGCCCCGAAAGAACCATAGTTCTTGCCGCACCGCGAAGATCCACAACGCACAAACCGTCCGTGCCGAACTTCAGGAAGGACGGTTTGTGCGTTCTCGATCAGGCCATCCGCTCTCAGGCCGAGGTCAGCGCCAGCCCCGACCCGTCGGCCGAAACATCCACCTTCACGGTGTCGCCATCCCGGACCCGCCCGGACAGCAGCGCCGTCGCGAGCTTGTTCTGCACCTGATTGGTGATGAGACGGCGCAGTGGGCGAGCACCGTATACCGGGTCGTAGCCACGCTCGGCGAGCCATGACCGGGCATCCGGAGTGACCGCGAGCGTGAGCCGACGCTCGCGCAACCGCGCCTGTAGATGATCGATTGTCAGTTCGACAATCTGCGCGAGATCATCTTCGGTGAGCGCCTGGAAGATGACGATGTCGTCGAGACGGTTCACGAACTCCGGCTTGAACGACTGACGCACCAGCGCCTGCACACCCTCGCGCTTCTCCTCGAGCGAGAGCATCGGGTCGATGAGAAGAGGCGAGCCGAGGTTGGAGGTGAGAATCAGGATGACGTTCGAGAAGTCGACCGTCCGTCCCTGCCCATCGGTCAGGCGCCCATCATCCATCACCTGCAACAGCACGTCGAAGACCTCGGGATGCGCCTTCTCCACCTCATCGAGCAGTACGACGCTGTAGGGACGGCGCCGCACGGCCTCGGTCAGCTGACCGCCCTGTTCGTAGCCGACGTATCCGGGAGGAGCCCCGACCAGCCGCGACACCGAATGCTTCTCCCCGTACTCCGACATGTCGATGCGAACCATGGCGTGTTCGTCATCGAAGAGGAAGTCGGCGAGCGACTTGGCGAGCTCGGTCTTTCCGACACCGGTCGGTCCGAGGAACAGGAAGGATCCGGTTGGGCGCCCGGGGTCGCTGATGCCCGCACGCGAGCGGCGGACGGCATCCGATACCGCGGCCACCGCTTCCTTCTGACCGATGAGCCGCTTGCCCAGTTCACCCTCGAGGTGCAGCAGCTTCTCTGTCTCTCCCTGCAGCAGACGACCGACCGGGATGCCGGTCCATGCAGCGATGACTCCGGCGATGTCTTCTTCGGTGACCTGGTCGTTCACCATCCGGCCTTCGCCGTCGCTCTCGACCTCGGAGCGCTCGGCCTCGACGACCTCGCGTTCCAGTGCCGGGATCTCGGCATACAGCAGGCGCGAGGCCTTCTCGAGGTTGCCTTCGCGCTGGGCGCGCTCGGCGTCGCCGCGCGCAGCATCCAATTTCGTCTTGAGATCGCCGACGCGATTCAGAGATGCGCGCTCACGTTCCCAGCGCTCCTGCAGCTCGCTCAGTCGCGTCTGCTGACCGGCGAGGTCTTCGCGGAGGGCCGCGAGCCGCTCTTTGGAAGCGTCGTCCTTCTCTTTCTTTAGCGCGAGCTCTTCGAGCTTCAGCCGATCCACATAGCGCCGCAGCTCGTCAATCTCGACAGGGGCAGAATCGATCTCCATGCGCAGCCGGGATGCCGCCTCGTCGATCAGGTCGATGGCCTTGTCCGGCAACTGCCGACTCGGAATATAGCGATTGGAAAGGGATGCTGCGGCAACCAGTGCACTGTCCGAGATGGCGACCTTGTGGTGTGCCTCGTAGCGCTCCTTGAGTCCGCGGAGGATAGCGATGGTGTCTTCAACCGTCGGCTCGCCGACGTAGACCTGCTGGAAACGACGCTCGAGTGCAGCATCCTTCTCGATGAACTCGCGGTACTCGTTGAGCGTGGTCGCACCGATCAGACGCAGCTCGCCGCGGGCGAGCATGGGCTTGAGCATGTTGGATGCTGCGACCGAACCCTCACCGCCGCCCGCGCCCATCAGCGTGTGCAGTTCGTCGATGAACGTGATGACCTGTCCGTCGGATTCGGTGATCTCCTTGAGGACCTGCTTCAGCCGCTCTTCGAACTGGCCGCGGTACATGGCACCGGCGACGAGAGCGGAGATATCGAGAGTGATCAGCTCCTTGTCCTTGAGCGATTCGGCGACGTCTCCCGCCACGATGCGCTGCGCGAGCCCTTCGACGACGGCGGTCTTGCCGACGCCCGGCTCACCGATGAGAACCGGGTTGTTCTTCGTGCGTCGGGTGAGCACCTGACTCACGCGTCGGATCTCGCTGTCACGGCCGATCACCGGATCGAGCTTGCCCTGGCGGGCACGGTCGGTCAGGTTGATGCCGAACTGTTCGAGCGCGGACTGCTGGTCATCTTGTACGGGGTTGGTCATCTTTCCTCCTGGAGGTCTCCTTGCAAAGTTGAGTGGTGTTGACTCAACTTTACCTCACGCGCGGACGTTCTGCACGGCATTCCAGATTTCGCGGGCGACCTCACGCTTGGAACCGGCGACGGATGCCACGACCGCACCGCCGGTGCCGATGATCTCGACAGCGTTGTCCGCCCGCTCGAAGCCGTGCTCGGCATCGGCGAGGTTCACGGCGAGCAGATCGACGCCCTTGCGTTCCCGTTTGCGCCGAGCGCGCTCCCGCCGCGCATCCGGATCGGTCAGGGTCTCGGCGGCGAACGCCACGATCAACTGCTTCTCGGAAGCGGACTGCGCGAGCCCAGCGACGATGTCCTCGTTCTGCACCAGCTCGATCCGCTCCAGAGTCCCGCTCTCCTTGGTGAGCTTGTGCTCGGCCGCCTCGGTCGGTCGATAATCCGCGACCGCGGCGGCCATGATCACGACGTCGGCGGATGCCGCGGCATCCCGCATCGCCTCGCCCAGTTCCGCGGCGGTCTGCACGGAGCGCACCCGGATGCGCGGATGCCCGGCGGCGGCCAGCACATCGGCTGCGATGTTCGCGGCGACCAACTCGACGTCGGCACCTCGGTCGGCGGCCTCCGCGGCGAGCGCGACACCCTGCCTGCCGCTTGATCGATTGCCGAGAAAGCGCACCGGATCGATCGGCTCGCGGGTTCCCCCGGCCGATACGACCACCCGGACGCCTTCGAGATCCTGGGGCATGAGCAGCGCGAGGGCCGCGTCGACGATCTGCTCAGGTTCGAGCATCCGCCCCGGCCCGGAATCACCGCCGGTCAACTCACCGTCACCGGGGCCGAGCACGTGCACCCCACGCTCACGCAGGGTGGCGATGTTCGCCTGCGTCGCCGGATGCTGCCACATCTCGGTGTGCATCGCCGGAGCAATCGCGACCGGAGCGGTGGTCGCGAGCAGCGTGGTGCCGAGCAGGTCGTCAGCGAGACCGGCGGTCATTTTCGCGATTGTGTTCGCGGTGGCAGGCGCCACGATCACCAGCTCTGCCGCCTGTCCGAGTGCGACGTGGCGTACCTGTGCCACATCGTCATGCACGCTGGTGGTGACGGTGTTGCGGCTGATCGCCTCCCACGTCGGCTGCCCGACGAAGCGCAGCGCATCCTCAGTCGGAATCACCGTGACGTCATGGCCGGCCTTGATCAGCAGCCGTACGAGGTGAACGCTCTTGTACGCGGCGATGCCGCCCGTGACTCCGACGACGATGTTCATGCCTCGATTCTGCCGGAGCAGCACTCGCCTGTCGCCGGTTTGCCCGAATCTGGCCCGCGCGGAGGGGAGCGGCCCGCGCTGATGGGAGGAGAACACAGCGATGGGAGGAGATTCTCGGGCTGTAGCTCCTCCCAACAGCGCGTTCTCCGCCCAAGCATGCGACGGCCCGCGCCGATGAGACGGCCTGCGCCGATGGGAGTGGCCCGCACTGAGGGGAGGAGAACGCAACGATGGGCGGAGGATCTCGGGCCGCAGCTCCTCCCAACAGTGCGTTCTCCGCCCCAGCGTGCGCCGCCCCGCGGCAACACGGACGCACTTAGACTGGCCGCGTGTGCACTGTCGTGATCGATGTCGCAGAGCCCGGAGGGTCGCGGCTGCTGGCGATCCGCGACGAGGACCCCGCGCGCGAGTGGGATTCGCTCGGCGCCTGGTGGCCGCAGCAGTATCCCGGCGTCATCGGCATCCGGGATCGCCGCGCCGGCGGCGCCTGGCTCGCCTACGACACGGAACATCGCCGCCTCGCGGTGCTGCTCAACCGCGCCGACACGCTGGATCTGCCGGAGGATCAGGTACTCACCCGCGGCAGCCTTGCATTGGAATCCGTCGCCGGCCGGGCTCCAACAGCACCCCTGCCGATGCACGGCTTCAACCTGCTGGAAGTCACCCCGGATGCCGCACGCATGCTGTCCTGGGACGGCAAGACTCTGCGGGAGACTCCACTGCCGTCCGGGGTCCACATGATCGCCCACGACGACCT
Organism: Microbacterium wangyouchuni; assembly: GCF_054072595.1. Taxonomy (NCBI): domain Bacteria; kingdom Bacillati; phylum Actinomycetota; class Actinomycetes; order Micrococcales; family Microbacteriaceae; genus Microbacterium; species Microbacterium wangyouchuni. Next base: position 305,683 of record NZ_JBSVRM010000001.1, on the reverse strand, counting down.
CGACGATCCGGAGACCCCGCGCATCGCCCGGTGGCTGCCCGAGTTCCGCGCCCACGCCGCGCGCACGGACGACTGGGTCGATGAGTGGATCGACCTGCTCGCGGCATCCGCTGCACTCGACCCCACGGATGACGCGGCGATCATCCGCGACAATCGCCCGCACGGATATCCAACGCAGTCACTGCTGTACTGCGTCGCCGACGTCAGTCATGAAGGCGTCGAAGCGCACGAGACATCGCTCCCTGAGCCGGGGCACTGGCACGTAAGCTCAACGCCATGAGCGATCAGCAACAGCCTCAGCTCCCGCCGTACGCCGGCCAGCATCCGCGACCCGGAGCCCCGCTACAGAAACCGGCTGCGGGCTACGCGCACTATGCCGTGACACATCCACAGCAGCAGCAAGCGCCCAGCACGGTCAACGCTCCAGGCCGGATCGGACTCATCTTCGGCCTTATCGGTCTCGCGATCGGCCTGCTCTCGACGATCTTCATCCAGGCGACCTTCGGCAGCCTCGGTTACGGGGTAGCCTCGCTCGTCTCGGCGTTCGGCTCACTGCTGGCCTTCATCACCGCAGCACTCGCACTCGTGCTGGGCATCGTCGGGATGAAGCGCGTCGGAGTACCGCATGGTCAGTCGGGGATCGCCGTCGGCCTCGGCATCGCGGGCGTCGCCGGCGTTGCGATCGGGACACTCGCCTCGGCGATCATCCCGCTGTTCTACTGATTCGGCTCTACAGAACCAGCGCTATTGACCAGCCGACCGACTGAGCTACGAAGAAGAACGCAGCACGCGCTCGTAGACCTCGATCATCGCGGCGGTGCGCGATGACTGGCGGAACGCCGCAGCGACCTCAGGATCGGGCTTCGGGGCGGTTCCGGCTGCGATATCGGATGCTGCGCGCTGCAGCGTCGCTGCAAGTTCGGTGACGCTGGGGCCGGGCACCTGCCACAGACCGCCCCGCAGCTCGCCCGCGATATCGGGGTCGCTGATGACCGTGGGCGTTCCGAGTGCTGCGGCTTCGAACGGGGTCATCCCCTGCGTCTCGAACCCGATGGACGTCTGCACGACAGCATCCGCCGCGGCGATTCGCGCGAGAGTCTCGGCATAGGACAGCCGCCCCGCAAAACGGACGCTGTCGTGCCCGCGAGCGATCTTTTCGGCGGCACGCAACTGCCCACCGCCGCCGATCACCTCGATGTCAGCATCCACCTGGGAAGAGACAACCGCTTCCAGGAACGGAAGCAGGCGCTTTTCAGGGCTCATCCGTCCGAGCCAGACGAAGCGCGGGCGGTGCGTGGCTGAATCAGCACTTCCGCCACGAATCAGCACTTCGGACGTGGTGTCTCGCGCAGCAAATGACGACCCATCGCTGAGCGACCCATCACCAAGCGACCCATCACCAAGCGACCCATCACCAAGCACCTCAGCACCAAGCACCTCGGCGAGCAGAGCATCATCGATGCCATTCCAGACGACGTCGACGCTCGGGAACACCCCGTGCTGCTCGAGCCGGCGCGCGAAATGCCCGGATGGCGCCGTCACCGCGGCCGATCCCTGTGCGATCCCTCGCAAAAACGCCCAGCCATCGCTGCCGCCGACGGCAGAGCCGATTCCACGCATCGACCAGCGACGCCAGAGGTTCAGCACCGCGAGCACCTGGCGGTGCAGCGGGGTGACCGCGGCCATGCCGACATCGACGCGATTATGCATCGTGTGCACGACCGGGATGCCGTGGCGATGTGCGAAGCGGTGGCCTATGAACGCGCCCCAGAAGTCTGCTTGCACGTGTACAACGTCGACCGGAGGGCGCCGGGTGAAAGCACGGTCGATAAAGCGGTCGGTGCGCCGGCCCGGCCACGACATGGAGTATTCGCGGTCCAGCGTGATCGGCAGAGAGGGCAGATCGATCAGCGCGTCATCGCCGCCGAAGTAGCTGGCCGCGTGCATCTTCGGTGCGACCGCCGTGACGGTGTGTCCTGCGCGCTCGAGGTACTGCTTCTGCAACCTCATCGACACCTGCGCTCCGCCGAGAGATGCCAGGTGCTGATCCGCGAACAGCGCGATGTGCATCGCTTACTCCGGGAGCGGTTCGTCGCGGTAGAGCGCCTCGAAGGTGTCGAGGGTGCGGTTGATGTCGTGCACGAGCACACCGTCGAGTGATGCCTGCTGCATCCGCGCGTACTCCTCCGGTTCGGCGGTGAGCACATCGGTCAGACGCGCGGCAAGCTCGTCGGCGTTGCCCGGCTCGAACAGGTAGCCGTTGCCGCCGTTGTCGACCAGGTGCGGCAGCGCCACAGCATCCGCCGCGACGATCGGCAACGCCGACGCCATCGCTTCCATGGTTGCGATCGACTGCAATTCGGCGATGGATGCGATCACGAACAGACTCGCCCGCGACAGGAGCGCGCGCAGCTGCTCATCGGTCGTGCGCCCATGGAAGATGACGCGGTCAGAGAGCCCGAGCTCGGCGGTAAGCCGCTCAAGGTTCTTGCGCTGGTCACCGCCGCCGACGATGTCGAATGTTGTTCCCAGTGCCGGGTCGAGCTTCGTCATCGCCTCGAGGATGACCTCGACCTGCTTCTCAGCCGTCAGTCGCCCGACGAAGATGATGCGATTCTTCTCGCGCGGGGCGATGACCGGGGTGTACTGAGTGCGATCGATTCCGCAGCTGACCGGGATGACGCCCTCGACCCCGACGGTTCGCTCCAGGAAGTCGGCCGCACGACGGGTCGGCGTGGTGATGGCGCGCGTGAGGTCGAAAGTGCGCTTGGCATCAGCCCAGGCGAACTTCAACACGATCTCGTCGATGAACTTCGGGAACGTGCTGTGATCGAGGATGTTTTCGGCCATCACGTGATTTGTGGCGATGACGGGGATGCCACGCTCGGCGGCGACGCGTGCCAAACCGCGTCCGATGATGATGTGCGACTGGATGTGCACGATATCCGGCTGAACTGCGTCGAGCACCTTGCGGGCATAGTGCTTGGAGCGCCACGGCCACACAAACCGCAGCCAGTCATGCGGGGCCCAGCGCACCGACGGCAGCCGGTGCAGGGTCATCGGCTCGCCCTCGATGACCTCGGTAGCGGGGGCAGCGCGACGGTACTTCCGGTTCGGCGCGACAACATGCACGTCATGACCGCGCTGCACGAGCCCGGCGGCCAGGCGTTCGGCAAAGCGGGCAGCACCGTTGATGTCGGGCGAGAAGGTATCGCCACCGATAAGGATCTTCAGCGGAGTGTCGGAGGAGGTCACGGATGGGAGCCTTACAGTGTGGGAGGCCCGGATCGGGGCGCAGGCAACTCTACCGGAGGGGCCCGCGCGCACTGATCAGGCCAGCCGCACTCCCGGCAGGCCGCCCTCCCGGCGCCCCAGGCGCTCCCGGCGCTCCCAGCAGCCCCGGTGCTCCCGGCACTCCTGCAGTTGACCCCGGTACCGTGACAGGATGCGCCTGACAGCTTCCGCAGACCTGAGTCGTTGGATCCCCGTGACCGATTCGCTCGGCTTTCGTGGCCGTCGTCACCGCAAGGCGGCGTTGCGGATGCTGCTGGGCCAGGCTAACCAGGCGCTCGGTCGCGGCGAGAAGCAGGGCTCGCGTGTCGGTGCGTGGATGATGAGCCAGGCGGCCCCAATGATGATGCGCCGCTTCGACGGCCGCGTCCTCGCGTGGACGTGGAAGGCGGAGCCCGATCTCGTCGTCGCACTGGCCACGGTGCAGGAGCTCACCCCACAGGTGCGCATCGCCCGTGCGACCCGGCCGATCGAGTACGACGACACCGAGTCGTTTGCCACACCGCTGGGTGTCGGCGAGAAACTGGTCATCGCCACTCCGTCAGACCCGGCCGGTTCTCCTTTCGCGAGCTACAGCTGGGACACCGGCACACATCTCGTGACTCTGAACGCGATCTGCAGTGATCGCGAACGCTTCGGCACCCTGATTCCCGCGCTCGACGATCTGGCCCGAAGCATCCGCATCGCTGACGATCTGGCCCGCGGCGAGACACCCGACGTGCTGCGGATCGATCCGGCCTGAGCTGCCCCGGCAGGGCGCTTTGCATTCAGACCCCGCCCACGTGACATGAGCTAGATTGACGGGTGCGTTGCGCGACAGTTCGCGCAGGATCGCTGAGAGACGGAAAGCGGGGTGGTGACGCCATGAGCGGTGATAGTCGCCCTCACCATCCGGACCCCGCCTAGTCGCGTCGCCCCATACAACTCAGACTCCTCCTGCGGCGCCCGGCTTCGACCTGTCCATCCGAGCCGATGATCGATCGTTCGCGTATTCGTTCGCGCTCGTCGGCCTGCCCAGGAAGCACGCATATGAACACGGAGCGCATCCCCGTCCCCGCCGTCGAGATCACCGACCTGATCGACACAATCGAACAGACGCTTTCCCAACGCGATCTCGCCGCAGCATCCGCTGCCCTCACGCCGGCTTCCATCTATCAGCTGGTGCAGATCCTCGATCGGCTGAACCCGCGCCAGTGCGCCATTGTCTACCGGCTGCTGTCGAAGCAGCGGGCGCTCGAGGTCTTCGAGGCGCTGGAGCCCGAACTGCAGGGCGAGCTCGTGCACGGCCTGCAGGATGCCGAGGTCGCGACACTGTTCGCCGAGATGGACCCGGACGACCGCGTCTGGCTGCTGGAGGAGCTTCCGGCATCCGTCGCGCCCCGACTGCTACGTGGACTGCCCGTCCGCGAGCGCGAACTCACGGCTGCTGTTCTTGGCTATCCGCAGAACTCGATCGGCCGTCGGATGAGCCCCGAGTACGTCACGACGCACCCAGATCTGACCGTCGGCGAGACGATGGCACGGCTGCGCGCGCGACTCGATGATGCCGAGACCATCTATACGCTCCCCGTCACCGACCACGCCCGACGGGTCATCGGTGTGGTGAGCCTGCGCGATCTGCTCGCGGCGAATGATGACGCGACGATCGACGCTCTGATGCGCGACGCTCGCACCACGCTGGCCGAAACAGACGCCGAGATCGCCGCCCGCGAGTGCACGGACCTCGGGCTGCTGGCGGTTCCCGTCGTGGACAGCGAGAACCGGTTGGTCGGCATCCTCACGATCGATGATGCCGTTCGCATTCTCAAGCGTGAAGAGAATGAGGATGCTGCGCGTCAGGGTGGCGTCGAGCCGCTCGGCCGTCCGTACCTGTCGACGCCGATCCGCAAGATCGTGCGCTCACGCATCGTGTGGCTGTTCGTGCTCGCCATCGGGGCCACGCTCACCGTGCAGGTGCTGTCGGTGTTCGAGGCGACACTGGAGCAGATGACGGTGCTGGCGCTGTTCGTGCCACTGCTGATCGGCACCGGCGGCAACACCGGGAACCAAGCAGCGACCACCGTGACTCGAGCTCTCGCTCTGGGCGAGGTGCGACCGCGCGATCTGCTGCGCGTGCTGACCCGTGAGCTGCGCGTCGGAGTATCGCTCGGAATTCTGCTGGGCTTGCTGGGATTCGCGATCACGGCGCTGGTCTACGACTGGCATATCGGCCTCGTGATCGGCTGCACACTGCTCGCCGTGTGCACCGTGGCGGCGACGATCGGCGGGGTTATGCCCCTGGTCGCGCGAATGATCCGCGTCGACCCCGCGGTGTTCTCGAACCCGTTCATCACGACCTTCGTGGATGCCACGGGACTGGTGATCTACTTCGTCATCGCCCGTGCCATCCTGGGCATTTAAGTAGAATCGCCGGACGGCGTACGATCGCGTCGATGTGGAGGCTGGCGACAGTGAGGGCACGATTCACGTTCGGCGTGCTTCGTTTTGTCACAGCAGCCGTGTGCCTGATCGCGCTCGTGCACCGACTGTTCTGGGGGCTGAGCTCGCAGACCATCGCCGGTCGCAACTTCTTCGCCTACCTCACCGTTGAGTCGAACTGCGCGCTGGTTGCGCTGCTCGTGGTCGGCGGCGTCCTGGCGTTCCGACGCGACGAGGATCCGCGCTGGTTCAGCATCGCGCTCTCGCTGGTACTGACCTGGACGATCACTGCGGGTCTTGCCTTCGCCCTGATCGTCTGGCAGGCAGGGCTCCGTGGCATCCGGGTGGACGTTCCCTGGTCAGATCAGGTACTTCATTTCTGGTTGCCCGCGTTTACCGCGATCGCGTGGACGCTGACTCCCGGTCACCGTTCCGTGCCATGGTGGATCATTCCGGGCAGCCTGGCATTTCCCCTGGTCTGGGGCGGCGTGACGATGTGGCGCGGCCCCAGGATCGGCTGGTACCCGTACTACTTCCTGGACCTGCGCCAGGTCAGCGGCATCGACGAGTTCCTGATCACCAGTGGCATCGCATTGGCGATCTTCGCGCTCATCGCGATGATCCTGGCCGTGATCAGCAGAATCACTCCGGCGCGGCGGAAGGTGCAAAGAGCTCGAGCGATGTGAGCACCGCAAGGACTGCGGGTTCATCTTCCAGCTCAGCGAATTTCTCGGCTGCCGTGCCGCCGAGGATTCCGACCAGCACGTTCTCCCCGGTAGCCGGGAGCAGGTTGATCCAGGTGCGCACGAGCTGGTCTGAGTCGACCGCGTGCCAGAGCGTCGCCTGGGTGTCCCAGAACGGCTCGTCGTAACGCAGCCACACGGTTTCAATGTGCCCCATGCCGAGGGCATTGATTGCGCCGCGATGCGGGAACGGCAGTGCCGGTGCGAACTCGATACCCTCGCGTTGCAGCACGCCCAGCGGCACGGTGATCACGACGCGATCGAACGAGGTGGATTCGCCGGTGCCGAGTCGCAGGCTGACGCCCGCATCGTCGTAGGCGATACGGGTCACCGGGGAGGCGAGTGTCAGCTGCGTCCCCTCCAGCTGCTGTTTGACGTACTCTCCGAGGTCTCCGAGAATGCCGGTTCGTGCCGGGGCCGGAAGAGCCGGAGGGAACCAGCTGGACACCGTATCGGCATCCGCACCCGAGGTCGTGGTGAGGTATGCCAACAGCGCCGCGAGTTCCGGCTGATCAGGGTCGGCGCCGGTTTCTGCGAGCGCCTCGGTGAGCGAGACATCTGCTGGCAGCGACTGCGCGGCAGCGATCGCCGTCTCCAGTGCGGCGTTTCCGATGTGCTCGGTGTCCTGATCCGGCGAGCGCCAGAGCGAGGATGCCAGATCCACTGTTTTCAGATCCGCGAAGGTCGTGGCTGCGGCGTTGCCGATCGCGTCGGCGCGGTCTTCGCCGTCACCGTTGTCTGTGTCTGTGCCGTCTGCGGTGGCGGGCGGGGCGGGCAGCAGCCAGCCGCCGAGCTGAACCGGAAGCGGCCAGTCATCGTGGAGGTCTGAGTGCGCCCGTCCCCCGACACGGTCGCGTGCTTCGAAAACGGTGACCTCGATGTCAGCATCGGCGAGTTTCGCGGCGACGGCGGCACCGGCAAGTCCCGCACCGATTACCGCGATCCGCTCGCCCGGTGCAGCTGTCGCGCGGACGCGCATGGCGGCACTTTCACCGGAGTGGATCGCCCCCAGGAGCGTGCCGGGGTTTTGGGTGTCCGTCGCCTCGCCGGCAAAGAACAGCCGCCCGTCCACGGGCGCCGCCAATGTGTCACGCGTCGCCTGCTGCACGCCGATGCGGGTGAAGCTGGCGGCGCCGCGCGAGAACGGATCGGTTCCCCAGCGGCTGCGGATCAGCGCCGCGGGAGCGGGAACGCTCGTGGTCGGCAGCGGAATCGGCGAACGCGTCGGCGTCGGGGTGGGCGACGGCGTCGGGGTGCAGGATGCAAGCAGCACACTGAGGGCGCCGGCTCCGGCGCCAATCAGCAGCTCGCGACGCGTGACTCTCATCGGTCGCAAGACTACCTGCTCGCACTGCGCAGCCTGGGCGCAGCATCCACGAAAAACAGTTTCCCGCATGAGACAGGCCGTACTACGCCCTGTCTCATGCGGGAAAGCAATTCTCGCGCGGGAGTCCTCCCAGCAGCCGGTCAGATCTTGACGTCGCCGATCAGGTTGACCTTGATGCCCATGCCGTCGAACATCGCTGCCTTCGCGATCAGGGCACGGTCAGCGGTGTCAGCATCCGGTGCATAGACGAGCTGCGCGTGGTTTGCCTTGTGGCGGGCCATGAACTGGTCGCGCGAGACGCCGTGCAGCACGACGTTCGCGAGCGGCCATTCCTCGTTCGTCGCGGCCTTGCGGCGCTGAGTCTCCTCTTCCGGCAATTCGACGACGGATGCACGGAAGATGTCCGCCTGCAGAATGCCGTCAGCGATGAACACGCGTGACAGCACGATCTCGCCGGGCTTGGAGACGCCGTTGAGCGTGGCACCGCCGGCGGGGAAGAAGACATGGCCCTGGCGCCAGCCCTCGGCCTTGTCCCAGCCGCCGAGGTGCGATGCCGGCACGGAACCGGAGATCTCGTACGCCCAGACGAACTCGCCGTTGTAGTCCTCGCCCCAGCGCACGTCGTGCAGCGTGTTGTCGGGCACGAGACCCATCGCGCGCCAGACACGGTCGGTGACCAGAGCGTCGACCGCGACACCCTCATCCGCCTCGTTGAAGTGCGGGAACGCGCGACCCTCGTGCAGCACACGCTTGCCATCACGCGAGGTGACCGGCGGGCGCTCAGTGGAGTTCAGGATGCCCTCGGCAAGGTCGGATGCCGGAACGAGGTCCTTCAACCCCTGCTGGTACTGGATGCCGACAGCATCCAATCCGAAGTCATCGGAGATGCGCAGAGCAGCGATGTACATCTTCATCTGCCACTGCACCTGCTCGCGGGTGAGCTCGGTGGCACCATCCTCACCGAAGTGGAACGTCATCCCCCGTTCGACGAGCCAGTCGAAGGCGGCATCCGCCTCTTCCTCAGCGACGTTGAGCATCTCGGCGTACAGGGCCGACTGCGACAGGCGCTCCTTGTAGATGCCGGTGTGGTTGAGCATCTCGTCATCGAAGATGGCGTTGTACATGCCCATGCAGCCCTCGTCGAAGACGCCGATGATGGCCTTCTCGTCGCGCAGCTGCGCGGCAAGCGCCTGGCCGAGCTCCTTCTCCGGGCTGTCCGGCAGCGCGGGAAGAGCGCGGACGTGCGAGTAGTCGTGCGTGATCGTTCCGGTCTCGGTCCACTCCCTGAGGGTGGCCGTGAACCAGTCGTCGGTGAAGTCGACTGACCAGGTCGACGAGTACGGCTTGTCCATCTTCGTCAGGCCCGCGTTCAGGCCGAGCAGGCCGACGAGTCCGGGCCAGTCGCCGGCAAAGTTCGCGACGGTGAGGATCGGACCCTCGTGGGTGCGGAGGCCCGCGAGCACGTGGTGCGAGTACTGCCAGTTGGCGATGGCGACGATCAGCGGGGCATCCGCCGGGATGTTCTTGAAGACCTCAAGGCCCATGCGCTGGCTGGAGATGAAACCGTGGCCGGTGGCGGGGTCGACATCGAAGGCGCGGATGACGTTCCAGCCGAGCTCGTTGAAGACGCCGGTGACGCCGGCTTCGAGCGCAACCTGGGTCGGCCAGCCACCGACGTTGGCGGCCTCGCGCAGATCGCCAGAGGTGATCAGGTACGCGGTCTTCGGGACGGATGCCGGACGCGTAGCCGGCGCGGGAAGGGTGTAGCTCATGCTGCTCTCCATTGGTGGTGGCGGTTCAGGCGTCGCGTTGGTCGACGGCCAGTTCGTGGATGACGTCCTTCGAGCCCTCGTACAGCCGCACATAACGGTCGAACAGGGTGTCGTAGAAGTCGCGAAGGTCGGGATTCGGTGTGATTGTCTGCGTGACCGGGTTCCAGTCGGTGATGACCGGTTTGTCCGCGTGGTTTTCGCCGGCGATGGCGGATGCTGCCAGGAACGCCGCCCCGTAGCTTGCGCCGATCGTGGTGGCGGGGACCTCTTGCACCAGCCCGGTGACGTCGGAGACGACCTGCAGCCAGAGTTGGCCCTGCGTTCCTCCGCCGACGGCGACGATTCGGCGGATATCCGCACCGGCCGCGCGCATGGTCTCGACGTTGTGGCGAACTCCCAGGGCTGTCGCCTCGAGAGCTGCGCGGTACAGGTCGCCACGGTTGTGCTGCAGTGTGAGGCCTGCGATGATGCCGCGGGCATCCGGATCTTGAATCGGCGTGCGCTCACCCGCAAAGTACGGCAACATGAGCAGGCCGTTGGCGCCGGGACCGGATGCCTCCGCCTCGGCAAGCAGCTCCGGGTAGTCGGAACCCGTGAGGTCCTTCAGCCAGGCGGTCAGGGCGCCCGACGTCGACATGCCGCCGGCGAGATTACGGGTGCCCGGGAAGGCCCCGGCGGTCGTCCACATCGAGGGGGTACGCAGCGTCTGCTCGCCGGTCGCCACGAGGAACATCGTCGTGCCGTACATCAGCATGAGGTCGCCGACCCCGTGTGCGCCGACGCTGACCGCTTCTGTCCACGCGTCGATGGTGCCCGTGATGACGGGAGTGCCGGCCGGGATGCCGGTTGCTTCAGCCGCTTCGCTGGCGACAGTGCCGGCGATCTCACCCGCCCAGGTGAGCTGAGGCGGCTCGATCGTACTGGCGTACTGCTGCCACCACGGCTCGTACCAGGTCTCGTTCTCGATGTCGTAGAGCGGTGAGGTCTGGCTCGCGGACTGGTGATCGAGCACATAGGCGCCGGTGAGTTTTCGAGCGAGGAACGATGCCGGCATGAACAGGCGAGCCGCCCTGGCGAAGGCATCCGGTTCCTCGTCGGCGACCCAGGCGATCTTCGCTCCGCCCGCCTGGGAGGTGAGCGTCGAGCCGCCGATGCGGGTGATCTCGTCGATGCCAAGTTCCTCGGTCATGCGCGTGATCTGGGCGCCGGAGCGCGTGTCGACGCCGTACAGGATCGCGGGGCGCACCGGCTCATCGGCCTCATCGGTGAGCAGCACGCAGGGCCCCATTCCGCTGACTCCGACCGCGGTGATCTCGACGGCTTCCGGACTCTGGGCCTGCCGAAGGGTCGTGATCAGTTCACCGGCAATGCCGACGAACTCGTCCCACCAGATGTGCGCGTCCATCTCGACCCAACCGGTGTGTGGACGACTCACATCGTGTGCGCGGGTGACCGTTGCAAGGATCGCGCCGTCTTCGGCTGCGAGCACGCCCTTGGTGCTGGACGTGCCGACGTCGACGCCGAGCGTGCAGCGCATGGGTCCTCCTTGATCGCGGTGCTTGATCGCGTGTTCGATCGTGTGCTTGATCGCGCGTTTGATCGTGTGTGCTTGATCGCGCGTGTGGCGAGTCTACCTGAAATCGATTTCAGCTCGCAATGGTTTCGCTGCCCCTTGCTCCGGTCGCATTTGATGTCGCTATTCCGCATTCAGAGCAGCACCAAATGCGACCGGAGCAGTTGGGATGCGGGGGCCGGGTGCGGTGTGCGATACGGGTGCGGGCGGGGTGCCGGCGCGCCGGGCTAGCGCGTCGCGCTGGCGGCCTGGAGTTCATTGCGCAGCACAACGGTGCGCGCGGGCTGCGTGTCGCCGGAGATCCGCTCCAGCAGCATCCGGGCGGCAGTCACGCCCATGTGCCGCGCGGGGAGGCGCACCACCGTGACCGCGGTTGGCGAGAGCGTGGTGAACGGCAGCGATCCGATGACAGCGACGCCGACTTTCGGCGGTGTGAGTCCGTGCTCGGTGAGCACCTGAATCGCGCCGACTCCGATGAGGTTGTTGCCCGCGACGACGGCATCGGGCGGTTCGGGAAGCGCGAGCAGTTCTTCCATCGCAGCCCGTCCACCATCGACGCGGAAGGTTGCGAACCGCATGAGGTCATCGTCAGCCCGGCGCCCCGCCTTGGTCCGGGCATCGCGCCATCCGTCGGCGCGCTCTGCGGCGGTATCGATCTCTTGCGGGCCGCCGATGTAGGCGATGCGTTCGTAACCCGCATCGATGAGGTCCTGCGTGGCGCTTGCTCCTGCTGCCCGGTTGGCCATCACGACACTGTCGATCTCGTACCCGGTGTCGCGGTCGACGGCGACAACAGGTCGCCCGGTGGCCAAAATCGTGTCGAGGCTTGATTCATCGGATGCTGTCGCGATGATCACTCCCGACATGTGTTCTGCGATCGCGATGCCGAGGTAGGTCGCTTCCTTCTCGAGCACCGAGTCGGAGTTGCAGAGCACGACGGAGTATCCCGCCTCGGAGGCGACATCTTCGACTCCGCGCGCCATCTCGGTGAAGTACGGGTTCTCGATGTCCGGAATTACCAAGCCGATCACTTCGGAGCTCTGTCGGCGCAGGGAACGCGCTGTGCGATTCGGCGTGAACTTCAGCTGCTTCGCGGCGGCACGCACCGCCTCGACCTTCTGGGCCGAGACGCTCGTGCCGTTGAACACGCGCGACACCGTCGCCGGCGAGACCTGCGCGAGCTTCGCGACGTCGTAGATCGTGGACACGAGCACCTCCCAAGGTGTTCCCTCACTCTTCGTGTGTGAACAGTATCGCCTGGCAACGCGCGCTGAGCGTCATTCTTGAAACCGATTGCTGCCCCGTCATTCTGCACCCGCTGAGGCCGACGCGCCCTACGATCAAGGTATGACCGACTCCGCGCTCGTCCTGGTCGCCAATGCGGGCGACAACTCCATCAGCACCTTCCAGCTCGCTGACGAACGACTCGAACGCCTGGCCGTCACCGAGGGGATCATCGGATGCTCGACCTTCGCGGTCGACGCTGCCCGCGACCTCGTCTATGCCGGGGTGAAAGGTGAACCCGCTGGCATCCTGACGCTGTCCCTCGACCGTGCGAGCGGACAGCTCACACCGCAGTCGCGGCTCGACCTCCCCAACGGAGGCATGAACTACCTTGCGCTCACGCGCAACGGCACCGGCCTGCTCGGCGCGTCTTACGGCGGTGGCTACGGCATCAGCTGCTCGATCGCGGATGGCGTCGTGGGCGATCCGGTATCGAAGGTGGAGTTCCCGAATCTGCATTCGGTGCTGCCGAGCGCAGACGGCCGCTTCGCGTACTTCGTGTCGCTGGGCGCAGATGTCGTCGCGCAGTACGCGGTGGCCGACGATGCCCGGCTTGCACCTCTCACGCCGGAGACGGTGGCGGCTCCGGACGGCAGCGGACCGCGGCATCTCGTGCTGAACGACGCGCAAGATGCCGTGTACGTGCTCACCGAATTCTCCGGCGAGGTGCTCCACTTCACGCGTGACATCGAGACCGGCCGACTCGAGCTTCACGGCGCGAGCACCGCCTACGACACGACGAAGGAGCTCGGGCACAGCGTGTTCGGCGCCGACCCGGTGGCGAACCACTACATCTGGGGCGCCGACATCCACTTTGCCGGCGACAGCCACCTGTGGGCGACGGAGCGCACGGAAAGCACGCTGGGCGCGGTGACGGTGTCCGACGATGGATCCGTTTCAGCTCCGGAGCGCTTCACTGTGACCGAGCCCCAGCCGCGCGGATTCGCTGGCAGCCCCGATGGCAGGTATCTCGTGGCCACCGGCGAGCAATCCACCACCGTCTCGCTCTACGCCGTCCACGGCGATGACCTCGAACTTCTCCAGCAGGCTGAGACCGGCCGCGGCGCGAACTGGGTCCGGTTCGTCTGATTCCAGAACGCACAAACCGTCCTTCCCGTGGCTGGGGAAGGACGGTTTTCGGGTTCTCGACGTGATGCGTCAGCGATACAACTCAACAACCCGGCGCACATCGGTGCGCTCGGCGTCCGTCGGCTCGGCGATGGCCATACGGCAGTGCGTGTCGGTCACGCCGAGCACGCGGTAGCCCTCCTTCATACGAGCCATGTCGCCGCCGATGAGCGAGACAACATCGTCGACGGAGTTCTGGGCCTCGGCGATCGCCGAAGCATCGCCGGAGCGTCCGGCGTCCGCCAGCGCACGGAACGGCTTCGGAGTTACCGACGAAACGCCGGACACCACACCTTGCGCCCCCACCGCGACGGCAGCGATCAGGTCGCGATCGGCTCCGGTGTACAGGTCGAAGTCAGCGGGAACGGCCGCGCGGTAGGCAGCAATCTCATCCAGTGACAGCTCGCTGATCTTCGCACCGACCACATTCGGCAGCGCCGAAAGTCGTACCAGCAGCTCGGGCGAGACGGGGTTTCCGCTGCGCGCCGGGTAAATGTAGACGTACAGACGACCGTCGCCGACAGCATCCGAAACTGCCTGGTAATAGTCGAAGATCGAGTCGTCGGTCGAACGCAGGTAGTAGGGGGTGAGGGCCGCGAACTCCGTCGCACCGAGCTCCCGGGCAACGCGCGTGAGGCGCACTGCCTCGAACGCGCTGGGCTGGCCGACGTGCACGACCACGCGCATCTTGTCTGCGAGCTCTTCGAGCGCCGCCTCGACCAGCGAGCTGAACTCCGCGGCATCTACTGCAGGGAACTCCCCCGTGGTGCCGAGGATGAACGCGCCCTCGTTGCCGGACTTCCCGACGAACTCGAAGATGGCCCGCGAGCCGTCGAGGTCAAGAGTCCCATCGCGGTGAAACGCAGTGGGGACGGCGGTCAGGATGTCATAGCGGGTCACTTCTTGTTCTCCTTAGACTTTCGGCGCAAGCCGCGCCGCGTGGATGAATCGGGGGTGCGCACCGTCGACGTGAGCAGGTCGGGATCAGCGGCAAGTTCGTCATGTGCCTTCGCGATCTGCGTCAGGCTCTCGGTGTCCAGAACCGAGTCGGCGAACGAAGCACGCTCGGCACGCGGCTTGCGCGCGGCCCGGATGGCGGGCATCACGATCGAGAGCACGGCGAGCGCCAGCAACACGATCGCGATCGGACTGACCACCTCGAAGAACGGCTTCGTCGGAAGGATCGCAAGCGTGCGGGCAAGGTTCTCCTCGGCGAGCGGACCGAGCAGCAGGCCCAGCACCACGGGCCCGGCGGGCACCTGCATCCGCTTGAGCAGCACGCCGACGACACCGAACACGAGCATCGTGACGACCGTGGCGAGGCTGTTCGAGGTGGCGTAGGTGCCGATGATGCAGAAGATCAGGATGCCACTCCACAGGTATGGCTGCGGCACATCGAGGAGCTTCACCATGCCCTTCATACGCACGAGGCTCAGCCCCAGCGAGAGCAGGGTGGCGATCAGCATGATGCCGACGATCGAGACAACCAGATCCGGTCGCTCGGTGAAAAGCGACGGGCCGGGTGTGATCCCCCAGATGATCATCGAGCCGATCATCACCGCCATCACCGAGTCGCCAGGGATTCCCAGCGCCATCGTGGTCGTGAGCGATCCGCCGAGCGTCGCGCTGGAAGCCGTGTCGGATGCCGCGACACCCTCGATCGATCCCTTGCCGAACTCCTCTGGATGCTTCGACACTTTGCGCGCACGGTCCCAACCGATGAGTCCGGCGATGTCTCCGCCTGCTGCCGGGATGAGACCGACGCCGAGGCCGACTGTTCCGGCGACCGCAGTGGCGCGACCGCTCTGTTTGAACTCCGCTTTGTTCGGCCACCAGCGACCCAGGCTCGAGATCGGACGCACATTGTTCTTGCGATAGGTGAGCAGCTGATCAAACAGCTCAGCGATGCCGAACAGGCCGATGATGACCGCGATGAAGTTCAGGCCTTCGACGAGATCCAGCGAGCCGAACGTGAAGCGTTTGTCCGCGGTAGCGGCATATGTGCCTACCGTGCCGAGCATGAGACCGAACAGCCCGGCGAGGATGCCCTTGAGCATCGACTTCGACGAGATACCGATCATGATCGCGATGCCGAAGATCACAAGGGCGAACAGCTCAGGTGATTTGAAGTAGTCACGAGCGAAGCTCGCGATCGGCACGGCCGCGACGGCGAACAGCACGAGCGAGGCGAGGATACCGACTGCCGACACCAGTGCGGACATCGTCAGCGCGAGGCCTGCCCTGCCCTGTTTGGCCATCGGGTAGCCATCGAGTGTCGTCGCGATTGATGCCGGTGTCCCCGGCGTATTGATGAGAATCGACGGGACCCGGTCTCCGAAGTTCGCGGCGACATAGATCGTGAGCAGAACGGCCAGGCCCTGCACCGGCTCGAGCGTCATCGTGAAGCCTGCAGCGAGCGCGACCGCCATCGTGGCCGTGATTCCGGGGAAGGCGCCAACCATGAAGCCGAGCAGCAGGCCCACGAGCATGTAGAGCAGGATCGAGATGTCGAGGAGCGAGTCGAGCCCCTCCAGGAACGGGGTCATAGCGGGATCCTCAAGAGCATTCCGAACACGACGTAGATGAACGCGGTGAGAGAAGCGGTGTAGATGATGAGGCTCAGCCAGCGCCGGTGCCCGTAGACGAGCATCAGCGCGGCCATGAGCAGTGAGGCAGCGATCGGGAACACTTCGATGCGGTAGCCGAACACGATGATCGAGCCGAGTGACCACAGCGCCACGAAGACGGTCGAGATCACCAGCGTCAAGATCACGCGGGTCACGCCACCGGGCTGAATGCGTTCGACGTCGTCACGGCCCGGAGCCGGTCGAGTGATCGCGAAAACCAGAATGACAATGGCGATGACGACGCCCGTCACGCCGAGCAGCATGGGCCAGAAGCGGGCGTCGATCTGCCCGGCCGCCACTTCACGACGCAGGTGGATCTGCGTCGACAAGGCGAGATACCCGGCGGTGAAGGCGACCGCGGCGACGGCGAACGCAATCTCAAGCGCCCGCGATGGCCGCGCGCTTTGATACTCGTCGCTGTCTGCGACTTCAGAAGATGACATGTGCTTCCTTCGACGAGGACGGGGGACGGAGGCCGGGAATTTTCTCCCGGCCTCCGTCAATGGTGTCAACCCAGCAGGTCCTGGAACAGAGTGAACTGGTCGTCGACGAACTCGGTGAACTCGGCCGAGTCACGGTAGACGACGAGGTTTCCGGCGTCTTCCTGGAACTTCGTGTAGGCGTCGGACTCGACAGCTTCCTTGATCGCTGCCTCGAGCGTGGCGTGCACGTCTTCCGGGAGACCGGCGGGCGCGTAGATTCCACCCCAGCCACCGAAGACGAGATCGGCGCCGATGGCCTCCTCTGCAGTCTCGACGTCAGGCGCGTCGGGGTGGCGCTCATCGTTCAGCACGGCGAGGATGCGGACGGCATCTCCCTGTGAAAGCGCTTCGCCAAGCCCGGAGACTGCTGCATCCGCTTCTCCGGATGCCGCTGCAGCGACTGCGGGCGCGCCGCCATCGTACGGAACAGGGGTGACCTGGCCGCCGGTCTCGGTGCCGAAGGCGATGCTGGCGGCTTCCCAGATCGAGCCGGCGCCGGAGTTGGCGATGGTAATGGGAGTGGCCTTCGCCTTGGCGACGAGGTCTTCCAGTGTCTGCACATCGCTGGCGGCGGAGACGGTGATGACGCCCGGCGCGAGCATGATCTGCCCGAGCAGGTCGTAGTTCTCCGGAAGGACGTTCGCGTCCTGCGTGGTGTTGAGCATCGCAATCTCGACGGGACCGAAGCCGATGACATAGCCGTCGGGATCCTGCTCCGCGACGTACTCCATCGCAAGCGCGCCGGCAGCGCCAGGCATGTTCTCCGGGATCACGCTGACGTCGAGAATACCCTCGAGCTGGGTGGCGAGCGCGCGGGACGACAGGTCAGAGCCACCCCCGGGGTTGGCCTGGATAATCAGGCGGATGTCCTTCTCGGGGAAGGACGATGCGGCGTCGCCTCCCTCGTCGACCTTCGTACATCCGGACATAACCAGTGCTGCTGATGTGAAGACCGCGGCGGCTGCCAGCACGCGGTTCATGCGCTTGATAGGCATCTTTGCTCCTCTTTGAGTGCGAGTTGTCGTGAGTGCAGATAGGACTGACGGGGCCGAGCGTAGCAGTGTTCACTGTTGACAGTCAACAGTGAACGGAGACGTCGCCGCACGCTGGAGACGCACACGCGGATGCGGATGCGAAGACGGATGCGGATGCGGATGCGGGGGGACTCAGCCCCGGTGGAGATCTGCGGCGGCCGCCGCCGCTGCTTGCCCCAGCAACGCGACATCGTTCGCCGCGATGACGAAGTCGACCCCGCGCTCACGCCAGTAGCGGGCCGCGTCGGCGCCGCTGCAGTCCAGACCCACTGCGGTCCCTGCAGCATGACTGCGCTCGATGATGTGCTCGATCATCGCGTGCATCTGCGGAGACTCCGCATATGTCTGTCGGCCGAGTCCGGCACTAAGCGAGAGATCGTTCTGCCCGATATACACGGCGTCGACATCCGGCACTGCGGCGATCGCATCGATGTCGGCGTACGCCGCGGCGGTCTCAATCATGACAATGCAGGCTGCCGTGCGGTCGCCTTCTTCGTGATCGGGGAAGCTCTCGTGCACTCCCTGCCACAGCGGACCCCAGCTACGCGTGCCACGCGGCGCATAGTGACACGCGCTGGCGGCAGCTTCGGCCTCGGCCGCGCTGTTGACCATTGGCACAATCACTCCATCGGCACCGAGGTCGAGTGACCGCATGATCAGGTCGGGGGTGTTCCAGGGGACGCGCACAATCGCTGGCGCTCCCCCCTGCCGCACTGCCTCGACCAGGGCATCCGCAGAGCTCATCGTCGAATAGCTGTGCTGAAGATCGATCGTGATGAAGTCGAACCCTGCACGCGCCATCACTTGGGCAGTAACGGCGTCATCGAGGAACACCCAGGCACCACTCATCGGGCTTCGTTCGCTGAGCCGCTCTCGGAATCTGCGGACGCTTGGCCCGGTGACATCGAGAACGGTCACGCCGGCGACCTCCGCGCGGCAGAGGTCCGCCATGCCTCGAGCATGCGCTCGCGTGAACCGTCGAGGTGATCTTCCAACTCGGCCAGCACGGCGGCGCTGTCGCCGGCCTCGATCAGATCAATCAGCAGCGCATGGCGCGCAGTCGTGACGTGCAGGTCATCGTCCACGAGCACGGTTACGCGAAGCAGCGCCATGGTGATCGGTTCGTACTGGCGCCACACGGCGGCAAGCCTGCGGTGCCCGGAGAGATCGCACAGCATGCTGTGGAAGATGACATCGACCCGGGCGAACTCGTCCGAATCGCGATCATCCGCGGCCCTGCCCATCGCCTCGACAACGGCACGCATGGCGTCCAGATCGGGAGTCTTCTCCAACGCCATGGTCATCGACGTCGCTAAGGACTCCAGCGCCCCGCGCAGAGAATAAAGCTCGCGAATGTCACGCTCATCGAGGCTCTGGACGAGATAACCCTGACCCTGTTTGGCGATCAGGCCCTCCGACTCGAGGATACGGAAACCATCACGCACCGGGCCACGGCTGACGTTCAGGGAGTCAGCGAACTCCGTTTCGACCAGACGCTCGCCAGCGCCCAGGTCTCCTCGGACGATCGCGTCACGAATATGATTAGCGACCTGGGTGCCGAGCGCTTCACGGACGACCTTCACCGGTTGAAGTCTGGTGGCCATGCTGCTCCCGCCCCGTCGACATGAATGTCTACAGTTAACATTGTCGCGATCAGGCTACCGCACTATGCCCTGCGTATGGGAAAAGGCACGTCGCCCGCGTCCTCGCGCGCTCCGACAAGCGCAAATGGCTGCATCTCAGAGGAGAATGCAGCCATTTGCGCTTGTTGAACAGGAAACGGGTGGCGCGCCGACGCCCCCGCAGCCTCAGCTCTCGGTGCGCCCGCCGGGGCGCCACAGCACCACATCGGTGGACCGGCGGATGCGGCGACCGCTGAGAACCGGAATGACACCGCCGGCCCCCGCAGCGAAGACTCGCACACCCGGACGGTTCTCGCGTTCCGCCCGCAGCGACGTCTCGAGCTCGACGACTCGGCTGCGCAGCATCCGCACCTCATCCTCGAGATCGAGCAGGCGTGCGATCGCCGGAAGGCTCATGCCCTCGGCACTGAGGCGCGCAACCTCACGCAGCTGCTGGATGTTGCGTGCAGAATAACGACGCGAGCCGCCACGGGTGCGCCCGGGAATGACCAGTCCGATGCGGTCGTACTGGCGCAACGTCTGCGGATGCATCGCGGCGAGTTCGGCTGCGACGGCGATCGCGAAGATCGGGGCGTCTTCATCCTCGACCATCATGATCACCTCCGCAGTTCGAACTCGTCATCATCAGGCCTGGGCCTTTGCCATCATCTCCGCGCGCGGGTTCTCTTTCGGCTCCGCCGCTTGGAAGGCGAGCAGCGCTTCCTTGGCTGCGTCGTCGAGGTGGGTCGGGACGGCGACCTGCAGCTCGGCGAGCAGGTCACCGGTGCCTTTCGAGGTCTTGACTCCGCGTCCCTTGACACGCAACACACGACCGGACGGCGTGCCCGGTGCCACCCGGAGCTTGACGATGTCGCCGCCCAGAGTAGGCACCTCGATCGTCGCCCCAAGCGTCGCCTCGGTGAAGGTCACCGGGACAGTCACTCGCAGGTTTAGGCCGTCACGCGTGAAGACCGGATGCGAGCGCACCTTGATCGTCACGACGATGTCACCGGTTTCCCCGCCGTCCGGCGAGGGTCGACCCCGACCGCGCAGACGAATCTTCTGTCCGTCAGCGACACCGGCAGGGATCTTCACCTTGAACGGCTTGCCGTCCTCGCCCTGCAGCGAGATGGTCTCACCCTGCACAGCGGTGGCGAAGTCGAGCGTCGTGCGCGCCGTGACATCGGAACCCTTCTGAGGCCCCCCGAAGCCGCGGAACCCGCCACTGGTCTGGCCGAAGCGTCCGTTTCCGAACGATCCGCCCTGCGGCTGACCCTGATTGAACATCGCGAAGATGTCCTCAAAGTCAGCGTTGCTCTGACCGCGGCCGCCCTGGCCGAATCGGCTGAACACGTCCTCGAAGCCGCCGCCGGCGCCCGCGCCGCCTGAAGTGAAACGGGCGCCCGAGCCCATCGCCCGGATCTCGTCGTACTCCTTGCGCTGCTCCGCGTCGGAGAGCACCGAGTACGCCTCGCTGACCTCCTTGAACTTCGCCTCGGCTTTGGCATCACCCTGATTGGAGTCCGGGTGATGCTTGCGCGCGAGCTTGCGATACGTCTTCTTCAGTTCCGCATCGCTGACGTCTTTGGCGACGCCGAGCGTCTTATAGAAGTCCTTATCGAACCAATCCTGGCTGGCCATAGGTCTCCTACTCCGCGGGGACGGCGACGACGACCTTCGCCGGGCGCAACTCGACATCACCGAGGCGGTAGCCCACCTCGACGACCTCGAGGATCGTAGATGACTCGGCACCCGGAGTCGGCTGCTGGAAGATCGCCTCGTGGTGCTGGGGGTCGAACTCCTCGCCCTTCGCACCGTAGGCAACCACGCCCAGCCGCTCGACGACCGCGCGAATCTTCTCGCCGATCACAGCAAAGGGGGTGCCCTCCACCAGATCACCGTGCTGCGCTGCGCGATCGAAATCGTCGAGCACCGGGAGCAGACCCTTGGCGGCCTCCCCCTTCGCGCGCTCGATCTCGACCTGACGCTGCTCTTCCGTACGCCGACGATAGTTGGCGTACTCAGCCTGCAGCCGCTTGAGGTCGTTCAGCAGAGTTGTTTCCAGATCTGCCAGAACCGCGTCTTCCGCAGCAGCCTCGCCGGTCTGATCGGCACCGAGGATGTCGTCGACCGTCAGTTCGTCGTCCGAGTCGATGATCGAATCATCCGAACCCTCAGCGGCAGCCGCGTCAGCGGAGTCCGGGTTCTCCTGCGACGCGGGGCCGGATGCCGCAGCATCCGACCCCTCGTCCTCAGGACGAACCTCGCCGTTCTCGTCGAAGTTCTTATCCTTCATGGTTACTTCTTTTCCTCGTCCTCGTCGTCGATGACCTCGGCGTCGACGACATCCTCCTCGGCGGAGGCGTCAGACTCACCGGCCTCGCCGTCAGCGGACTCGCCGGCCGCGGCATCCGCCTGCGACTGCGCGTAGATCGCTTCGCCGAGCTTGCCCTGCGACTCGTTCAGCTTGTCGAAGGCCACCTTGACGGCGTCATCGTCTTCGCCGGCCAAAGCCGTCTTCAGAGCGTCGACGTCGGCCTGGACTTCGTCCTTAACATCGGCGGGAAGCTTGTCCTCGTTCTCCTTGATGAGCTTCTCGATCGAGTACGAGAGCGTCTCGGCCTGGTTGCGCTGCTCGAGAGCTTCCGCGCGCTTCTTGTCCTCGGCGGCGTTCTCCTCGGCCTCGCGGACCATGCGCTCGATGTCTTCCTTCGACAGCGACGAGCCGCCGGTGATCGTCATCGACTGCTCCTTGCCGGTGCCCTTGTCCTTCGCGGACACGTGCACGATGCCGTTGGCGTCGATGTCGAACGTGACCTCGACCTGCGGGATGCCCCGCGGAGCCGGAGCGATTCCGGTGAGTTCGAACGTGCCGAGCGGCTTGTTGTCGCGGGTGAACTCGCGCTCGCCCTGGAAGACCTGGATCGCCACAGACGGCTGGTTGTCATCTGCCGTGGTGAAGGTCTCGCTGCGCTTGGTCGGGATCGCGGTGTTGCGGTCGATGAGCTTGGTCATGCGTCCGCCCTTGGTCTCGATGCCGAGGCTCAGCGGGGTGACGTCGATGAGGAGAACGTCCTTGCGCTCGCCCTTGAGGACACCGGCCTGGAGCGCGGCGCCGACGGCGACGACCTCATCCGGGTTCACGCCCTTGTTCGCTTCCTTGCCGGTTTCGCGCTTGACGAGCTCAGCAACAGCAGGCATACGGGTCGATCCACCGACGAGCACAATGTGGTCGATCTCGCTGACCTTGATGTTCGCCTCGCGGATGACGTCTTCGAACGGCTTCTTCGTGCGGTCGAGGAGGTCCTTGGTGAGGTCCTCGAACTTAGCGCGCGTGATCGTCTCGGACAGCGACACGGGGCCGGAGTCAGTCAGCGACAGGTACGGCAAGTTGATGGAGGTGCTGGTCGAGCTCGACAGCTCCTTCTTGGCCTGCTCGGCTGCTTCCTTCAGACGCTGCAGCGCGATCTTGTCACCCGATACGTCGACACCGCTGGTGTCCTTGAACTGCTTGATGAGGTGGTCGACCAGGCGCTGGTCCCAGTCGTCACCGCCGAGGCGATTGTCACCGGAGGTGGAGCGCACCTGAATGGTGGAGAAGTCGTCGTCCTTGCCCACTTCGAGCAGCGAGACGTCGAAGGTTCCGCCACCGAGGTCGAAGACGAGGATGAGCTCGTCCTCCTTGCCACGGTCGAGGCCGTAGGCGAGGGCCGCAGCGGTGGGCTCGTTGATGATGCGCAGGACGTTGAGTCCGGCGATCTCGCCGGCTTCCTTCGTAGCCTGACGCTCGGCGTCGTTGAAGTACGCGGGAACAGTGACCACAGCATCCGTCACTGTGTCGCCGAGGTAGGACTCGGCGTCGCGCTTGAGCTTCATGAGGATGCGAGCGGAGATCTCCTGCGGCGTCCACTTCTTGCCGTCGACGTCGAAGCCCCAGTCGGTGCCCATGTGACGCTTGACGGATGCAACGGTGCGGTCAACGTTCGTGACAGCCTGACGCTTCGCGGTCTCGCCGACGAGAATCTCGCCGTCCTTCGTGTACGCGACCACCGACGGGGTGGTGCGGAAACCCTCGGCGTTGGCGATGACCTTCGGCTCGCCACCCTCGAGGACGCTGACGACGGAGTTCGTCGTTCCGAGGTCGATTCCAACAGCACGTGCCATGTGTTTTCTCCTTCTGAGTTGAAGTTCGTTAGTGAAGTTCTGTGAGCGAATCAGCAAACCTGAGTCGCGATGGCTCAACTGTACTCCCGACGGCGGATACTGTCAAAGCGAAGTTGATACGAGGCGACTCAAGTCCGCTTCAGGCGCTTACTTCCCGCCGGGAGGACCGATCGTCAGCAGGATCACGTACAGCGCAACTACAGCGACGGCGATGAGCGCCACGAGCACCCACGCGTGGCGCAGGAACCAGCGCATCGTCCGGTCGTACCAGGTGCGGTCCTGCGGGTGGTCGCTCGCCTCAAGACGCCAATCCCCCTGCAACCGACCCTTGCGGTGCAGCCAGATCTCCATCGGGATCGTCGCGTAGGGCACGACGGCACTGACGACGGCGAGCACACCGAGGCCGATCGACCACCGCTGGTTGAAGGCCACGAGAATCGCCGTCGCACCGTAGGCGAGGAATACGAAACCGTGGATGCCCCCACCGATCGTGACCACGATGCCCGGAGCCCCGACGGCACGGGCGATCAACGCCGAGATGAGAATGGTCCAGGTGATCGCCTCGGCGATCGCGAGGACGCGGTAAAGACTGGCAGGCGTGCGGAACATCGCGCTCCTTATGTTGGGGTGTCCCTCCACGCTACATTCCTGCAGCTGCCACCAAGCACAGCGGATGGTGCCGGCTGTGAACCTCGTTCCTCCGAACAGTGAGGAATAGCCGCCAACACCGCACGGTTGCCTCTGAGTATGACGACAATCGACGCGGATGCTCTTGAGAGGGTGCTCTCGTCGATTGACGTGCGCCTGGGCGCGGCACGACGGGTGCAGTTGGATGCAGGAGGCATCGCGCCGCTGGCATCCGGAGCGATCTGGCTCGTGTTCGTGTCCGCAGGCAGTGTCTCCGGGCAACCGCCGCTGGCGCAGGCATGCTCATTCGATGTCGACCGCGCATCATCAGCCGTCGCGCTCTCACCCGGTCGCGAGCGCGAGGTACTCGGAGAAGGCGACGCCTTCCTCACCCTGGGACGCCGATCGGTTGCCCTGCAGTCCGAGCACGGCGCGTCCCTGATGATTGCGGAGCTGCAGTTGTCCGAAACAGCAAGCACACTGAGCACCGTACTGCCCGAGTTCGTCACCGTCACCGACTTCGCCGGCCTCGAACCGGCTGCGGCAGCGCTCGCGCGAAATCTCGGTCCCGCCGAGTCGGACGATTGCCCGCTGCGCTCGGGCGACCCCGTCATCTGCCGCCTGATGACAACGACGGTGCTCCTGTCGGTCATCCGCGCCTGGGCCGAAAACGGCTGCGCCCCCACGGGCTGGCCGTCCCGCTCGAACGATCCGTTCCTCGACCGCGTGATCGACGCCATCCATGACCAGCCAGGACGCGAGTGGACGGTCGAGGCCCTAGCCGGCATCGGCGCGATGTCACGGTCGGTCTTCGCCGAACGCTTTCACACAGCGCTCGGCCGCTCGCCGGTGAGCTATGTCACCGAGGTGCGCATGCAGTCGGCGAAGCGGATGCTGGAGGCTGGCCACTCCGTTTCGGAGACATCACGGAGCCTCGGTTACGGTTCGGACGAAGGATTCAGCCGCGCGTTCCGGCGTGCGACGGGGATGACCCCGTCCGCCTGGCGCGTCAGCCGCGATCTGGTTTCGGCGTAGCCTTCCCTAGCCCGGGGAATGTTCGGAGCCCACCGGGCCGGGTCCGGCGCGCACAACTCCTGAAGAATCGGCCCAGGTCTCCCGAAACGGGCCGAATCCGACGCGCAGCGCGCAGTTCTTCAGGAGTTGTGAGCCGCGGCTGAACCGCAACTGACCCGTAGCGCTCCCACACATCACCCACGCGCGCGGTTCGAGAGCCCGAACAGCACCGCACCAATCACCAGGGCTATAACGCCCAGCGCATACGACGGCTCCACACCGACACTGTCGACGAGGATCCCGCCGACCCCGGCCGCGACCATGATCGCCGCCTGGAATCCAACGACGACGAGGCTTCCGCCCGCTTCTAGGCGATCCGGCATCCGATGCCCGACCCAGGTGTTGACCACGAGCAGCCAGGAGGCGAGGAAGAAGCCCCAGATGAACACAGCGATCCCGACGCCGAGCACGGAGTCCGACAGCACGATGGTCGCGCCGACCGCCACCGCGATCACAGCTGGCGCCACCACCGCGAGCGTTCGGAATGTCCGGTCGATGATCACGCCGATGGCGACGTTGCCGATCAGGCCGCCGATACCGAAGACGGCGAGCAACATCACGATCGTTCCGCCGTCGGCCTCCGGTACCCGCTCCAGAGCAAGACGGATGTAGGTGTAGGCGAGAAAATGCCCCAGCACGACGAAGATGTGTCCGGTCAGCCCCAGAGCCACGCCCGGGCGACGGATCGTGTCCAGAAGCAGCCCGAAGCTTGACACCTGCGCGGGAGGAACCGGCGGAAGCATTGTGCCGAGCGCGATCGCGAGCAGACCCGTGACGATTCCGGTGAGCGCGAACACTGCGCGCCAGTCCATCATCTCGCCCAGCATGACGCCGACGGGCACACCAGCAACAGTCGCCAGCGACGTGCCCGCAGAGGTGAACATCACCGCGCGTCCCAGCCGTTCCGGCCCGGCGATGCGCACGGCGACCGTGATCGACATCGACCAGAACGTGCTCAGGGCTGCGCCGAGCAGGAAGCGTGCGAGAAGGATGATGAGCAGGTTCGGCGATACGGCGACGATGAGATTGGATGCGGCCGCGGCGAGCGCCATCCAGACCAGAAGTGTGCGTCGATCCACCCGGGGAAACACCATCCCGACGGTGGGTGCCACGAAGAGACCGACGAGTGCCGTGATGGTGACCATCTGTCCGGCTTGCCCTGGCGTGATGCCGAGCCCGTCCGCAATCTCTATGAGCATGCCGCTGGGCAGGAACTCGGCCGTGACCAGCAGGAAGCTCAGCAGCATCACCACGATGAGCGCACCGTATCTGATGCGCTCGGCGGCGGGGATGGGGACAGGAGCGGTGACGGTCATGATTCAACGTTGTCAGCAACGCGGATGCCTCACCCGACCACGCGTCCGCAGCATCCGACCGATCGTCCGGCGTAGCCGCGACAGAGGTGTTCAACAGGAGCGCATGACACTGCTAGTGTTTTTTCATCACACCGGGAACGCCCCGGAAGAGCCGAGCGGAAGGAGCACGAGATGTCCACTGTCTCTGTCGCGCTTCTCGCCGATACTCTTCCCTTCGAGGCCACCCGCTCCTGATCCGCGCGTGGCCTCCTTTCCCGGAGCAACCACCGTGACTGATCCCTCCGCGTCATTCGACGTATCCCCCTTTTCCCAGAATCTCGCCTTCGCCGATGTCGAACCCGGTGAGAACCAGCGCTGGTCGACCTGGCCGGCTGTCACCCCATCCGAACGCGGACCCGACCCGAGGCCCGCATGGGTCGTGACGAGCGCGGGCGCGCTCGACACGGAACTCGGCATCCTCAAGACCGGCAAGGAGGCCGACGCGTATCTGTTGGAGCGCGCCGTCCCCGGTGACCTGTCGCAGCGCACCCTGTTGGTCGCGAAGCGCTACCGCGGCGAGGAGCATCGCTCCTTCCACCGATCGACCGTCTACACCGAGGGGCGACGCGTGCAGAGCTCACGCGATTCGCGTGCGATGGCGAAGAAATCGACCTTCGGCCGGGAAATCGCCGCGGCGCAATGGTCGTTCGCCGAGTTCAGCGCGCTGAGCCGCATGTGGCAGCTCGGTGCTCCGGTTCCGTATCCCGTGCAGGTGAACGGCACCGAGGTGCTGATGGAGTTCATCGGATCCGGCGCCACCGCAGCGCCCAGACTGGCCCAGGTGCGCGGCGACCGGCGCGCTCTGACGGACTACTTCAACCAGATCGTCGAGATCATGCACCTGTTCGCCAGGGCCGGGTTCGCGCACGGCGACCTGTCCGCCTACAACCTGCTCGTTCACGACGGCAGGGTCTGGGCGATCGATGTGCCGCAGATCGTCGACGTCATCGCAAACCCACAGGGACTCGATCTGCTGCACCGGGACTGCGTGAACATCTGCGACTGGTTCGCCCGGCATCGGGTGGAGTGCGACGCCGAATACCTGTTCGCCGAACTAATGGCGGCATCATTCGGATGACCCGGCACGTGGCCGCTCCCGCGCTCGCGATACTCTCAGATGTCGATCCGTCCCCTTCCGAAGGCGCTCTCCCCCCGATGACCAGTTCGAAGAACAGCTCGAAGACCACCGCCACCCGCCCCGAAGACGAGAAGCTGGGCAT
Organism: Microbacterium wangyouchuni; assembly: GCF_054072595.1. NCBI lineage: Bacteria > Bacillati > Actinomycetota > Actinomycetes > Micrococcales > Microbacteriaceae > Microbacterium > Microbacterium wangyouchuni. Next base: position 277,942 of record NZ_JBSVRM010000001.1, on the reverse strand, counting down.
CGGCCCGAGCTTCGCCTACGGGTTGCAGCATGTGCTGACCATGTACGGCGGAATCATCGCACCGCCGCTCGTGATGGGGCAGGCCGGCGGCATGAATCAGGCTGAGATCGGGATGCTGGTCGCCTGCGCCCTGTTCATCGGCGGACTCGCGACGCTGCTGCAGACGCTGGGCGTGCCGTTCTTCGGTTCGAAGCTGCCGCTCGTGCAGGGCGTGTCATTCTCGGGCGTCGCGACGATGATCGCGATCATGGGCGAGGGCGGGATGCCGGCGGTTATGGGCGCTGTGCTCGTCTCCTCCGTGATCGGACTGGTGCTGGCTCCGGCGTTCGCGATGATCGTGCGGTTCTTCCCGCCCGTGGTCACCGGGTCCGTCATCGCCGCTGTGGGCCTGTCGCTGCTGCCGGTCGCGGCAGGGTGGGCGATGGGCGGCGATGACACCGCGGCCGACTACGGCTCGGTGGGAAACATCGGGCTCGCCGCTCTCACCCTGCTGCTGGTCATTGTGCTGTCGAAGTTCGGTTCGGCGACGATCTCGCGTCTGAGCATCCTGATCGCCCTCGTACTCGGCACCATCTTTGCCACTGTGATCGGCGTCGCCGATTTCTCGACCGTCGCGGAGGGACCGATCGTTGCCCTGCCGACGCCATTCGCATTCGGGATGCCGACGTTCGATATCGCCGCCATCATCTCGATGCTCATCGTCGTGCTGGTGACGTTCACGGAGACGACCGCGGACCTGCTGGCGGTCAGTGAGGTCGTCGGCACGAAGGTCAACTCGAAGCGCATCGCGGCGGGGCTGCGGGCCGACATGCTCGCAAGCGCCGTCTCGCCGATTTTCAACTCGTTCACGCAGACCGCATTCGCGCAGAACATCGGCCTGGTCGCGATCACGAAGGTCAAGAGCCGGTTCGTGGTCGCCGCGGGCGGTGTGATCCTGGTCATCCTCGGCCTGTTGCCCGTGCTCGGCCGCGTCGTCGCCGCCATCCCGACACCCGTGCTGGGCGGCGTCGGCATCGTCCTGTTCGGTTCGGTGGCGGCCAGCGGTATCGCGACGCTCGCGAAGGTCGACTACCGCGACAGCCTGAACCTCATCATCGTTGCTGTCGCGCTGGGCTTCGGCCTGCTGCCGCTGGTGAAGCCCGATATCTACTCCGGCTTCCCGGATTGGTTCACGGTGATCTTCAACTCGGCGATCAGTTCGACGACGATCGCCGCTCTGGCACTGAACATCCTCTTCCACCATGTTCTGAAGCGGAAAGCATCCGGCGACGCGGTCTCCGTTCCGGCGTTCCGCGAGATCCCGCAGTCACTGCTGGCGGCACTCCGCGAGGGAGATCACTACACGGCGGGTCGACTGAAGGATGCGGAGGACAACGACATCCCCGTACGCGATGACGACGAGCGCTGACGCGGCGCCGCTACGGCGCGCCGCTACCCTCCGTTCACCGGCATTGGCCAGACTGCGATCATGAGTGCTTCTGACAATGACGACGTCGCCACCCCCGAGGCGACCGCCAATACGGGCGCTGTCGCCGTGATCGGTCTGAACCTGCGCGGCGACACGCCCGCCCCGAAGAAACAGGTCTACTCGTGGGCGCTGTGGGATTGGGCGACGCAGCCGTTCAACACCGTAATCCTGACGTTCATCTTCACGGCGCTCTATCTGACCACCGACGCCTTCCTGCCGGCGGACATCGCAGCCCTCGACACGGGCGACCCGATCCGCACCGCCGCCGAAGCAGGCCTCGCCTCCGGCCTCGGGCTCGGTTCGACCATCGCCGGCCTCGCCATCCTCCTGGTCGCACCCGTTCTCGGACAGCGAGCGGATGCTGCGGGCCGCCAGAAGCTGTGGCTCGGAATCGGCACGGGCGCCCTCATCCTCTGCATGTTCGGACTGTGGTTCGTCGAACCGACCCCGACACTGTTCTGGCTGGGCGTCGCACTGATCTCGGCCGGGTCGGTGTTCGGCGAGATCGCCGCGGTGAACTCCAACGCAATGCTGATCGGGATCGCTAACCCGAAGACGGTCGGCAAGGTCTCGGGTCTCGGCTGGGGATTCGGGTACATCGGCGGAATCATCGCGCTCGTGCTCGTCGTGGTGTTCTTCATGGCGGACTGGTTCGGCCTCGCTACCGAGAACGGTCTGCCGTTCCGTCTGATCGCCGTAGGCTGCGCCATCTGGGCGATCATCTTCAGCATCCCGATCTTCCTGAACGTGCCGGAGCCGTCACTCGGACGCCCGGAGCGCAAGGTCGGATTCTTCCAGTCGTACGTGCTGCTGGTGAAAGACGTCATCGGCCTGTACCGCAACACGGAGACGCGGACCACGTTCTGGTTCCTGCTCTCCAGCGCCGTGTTCCGCGACGGATTGGGCGGCGTCTTCGCCTTCGGCGCGGTGATCGCCAACCTGGTGTTCGGCTTCGAGTTCCTTGAACTCGTGATCTTCGGCATCGCCGCGAATCTCATCGCCGGGATTTCGACGATCCTCGCCGGCCGCCTCGATGACCGGTACGGCCCAAAGCGCATCATCCTGTTCGCGCTCGCGTCGATGATCGTCGCTGGTCTGGCAGTGTTCTTCCTGGTGGATGCTGGCACCATCGTTTTCTGGATCGGCGGACTCATCCTCTGCGCGTTCGTCGGCCCCGCCCAGGCTGCGTCGCGGTCGTTCCTGGCGCGTGTGACTCCGGCCGGACGCGAAGGAGAGATCTTCGGCCTCTACGCCACGACCGGGCGCGCAGCTAGCTGGATGGCGTCGGGAGCGTGGGCACTGCTGATCGTGCTGACCGGGTCGACCGCGTTCGGAATCCTCGGCATCATGCTCGTGCTGCTGGCCGGGTTCCTGCTGCTGCTTCCGGTCAAGGCGAGCCGGGTCAGCTGAGGTCCAAACGGTTCAGATCTGCCCGACGGCCTCGCGCTTCTCCGCTTGGAAGGCTTCCTCCTGGCGCCCATATGCCCAGTAGGCCGAGAGTGACAGCTGGGTGCGGTCGAGTCCGCGCTCGTCGGTCAGATAGGGCCGCAGCGATTCCATGGCGCCGCGTTCTCCGTGTGCGAACACCTGCACGCGTCCGCTGCGCCACTCCACTTCGCGCACCGCGTCGGCGAGCAGCGTGGTCGTTCCGGCCTGCTGCCCTTCGCGGTGCAACCACACGATTTCAAAGCCGGCGGGTGCGGTGAGTTCGAGTTGATCGGCAGCGCTGTCTACCTCCAGTAGCACGACGCCCTCGGCTTGCGCAGGCATGGCTTCCAGCGCGGCAGCGATCGCCGGCAGCGCAGCGTCATCACCGGCCAGCAGGTGCCAGTCAGCATCGGGGTCGGGGGCATATCCGCCACCGATCCCGCCGAGAACAACCACATCGCCCGGCTGTGCCGCATCAGCCCATGGCCCGGCCACACCGTCAGCGCCGTGCACGACGAAGTCGATCCAGAGCCGGCCGCCAGTCAGGTCGAACCGGCGGATCGTGTACGTGCGCTGCGAAGGCATCCGCTCGATCGGCAGCTCGGCGCGCAGCGCCGCAAGGTCGTAGGGCGGCGTGAGGTCGGTCTCCGGGTGGGCGAAGAGCATCTTCGAGTAGGCGTCGGTGTATCCAGCATCCTCCACCACAGCGATCCCGGGCCCGCCCGCGACGATACGGACCATATGCGGGGTGAGCTGGATCCGCTCGATCACCTCGAGCACGATCTGCGGACGCTGGGGACGATGCGGGCGCGTCTGGGGTGTAGTCATCGGGCCGCCTCCTTCATACCGACCAGTTGTCGGCGAGCTTGTTGAGCAGACGCGCGAGTTGTCGGCTCTCCTCGTCGGAAAAGGTCTCCAGGGCACGACCCAGCGCCTCACGCCTCTCGCCCCGCACGCCACGCGCGATGCGTCGCCCTTCATCGGTGAGCGCGATCCGTGTGCGTCTCGCGTCATCGGGATCGGCCTCGCGCAGCACGAGTCCGCGTTGCACACCCTGTTGGACGAGCCGGGATGCACGCGGCTGGTCGACGCCGATCGCCTCGCCCAGCGCGCTGACACTGAGCGGCGCGGATGCTGCGGAGAGCGCATCCAGCATTCGCACGAGTGCGGGGCCACCGAAGCGCGGTCCGTGACCACCCGCCCACGGCGGCGGGCCGAATCCACGGCCACCGCGATGTCCGTGCCCGTGCCCGGCATGCTCGGCATGCTCGTCGTGCGTGCGCTGGTCGTGGGGGCCGCCGTGATCGCGCATGCCATGCGGCGCTTTGCCGTGCGCACGTCGCCCTCGCAAGCGAGACAGCGCCTGGGCGATAGCTTCGGCGGGGTCGGGATCCTGGTTGCTCACACCTCGACCTTACATGCCACTTGACATGCATCCCCACTGCATGTCACAATACATACACATGTCATATTACAAACAAAAGGATTTACTCATGGACACCATGAACACTGATGAAAACTCCCGCCCATTCGGGTTCTGGCTCAAGGCCGTCGATCGCCTCGTGGCAGCCGAGTTCGCCAGAGCCTTCGAGTCAGAGGGCATCACGCGTCGTGAATGGCGACTGCTGAACATCGTCGACGGCACGGTTCCGGTCGGTCGCCGCAAGAGCGAGCGCCCGTTGCCCGAACACAAACTCGGCCTACTCATCGACCGCGGTTGGGTGACGGATGCCGACGGCAGCTGGGCCCTGACCGAAGAAGGGCGCACGGCCAAGGATCGCCTCGGCAGCATCGTCGACGGAATCCGCGCGAAGGTCACTGACGCGGTGCCCGCCGAAGATCTTGCGACCACCCTGGCCACGCTCGAACAGCTTGCTCGCGCATTCGGCTGGGACGAAGAGACACCACTCCCCCGCGGACACGGACGGCACCGCCGCTTCGGACACCGCCATGGGCACGACTTCGGACACGGGCACGGGCACGGGCACGACTTCGCGGAAGGGCACGGATACGGACAGCGCGGCCACGGCCACCGCTGCGCGCACTTCGCCCACTTCGCGCAGGGCGCCTACGAGCGGGGCTTCGACTCCGGCTTCAGCCGCGGTCGCAACGACCGCTGACCTGCGTCACGCAGGATGGATGGCACGCGTCGGTCATGAACACTCATGCCCGGCGCTTTCCTTTTCTATCGACACGGAGGCCGACGCCGCGGATGTCAGCCCTGTGCCCCCAGGAACAGCATGAGCCCGACGGCGCCGAAGAGCAGCACGGTGAGACCTGTGTAGATCACGATCGTCCAGCCGCGGTAGCTCTGACCGTCCGTTCCGCCTGCGGCCGGGCTGACGTAGTTCCGCGTCGCTTCATCGCGCGCCGTCGCGGCACGTGACGCGGCCGCGCGAGATTCGGCCTTCTGCGCAGCGGTCGGCGGCACCGCCTCCTGCTTGTGAGCGGATGCCGACGTCCACGTGTCGTTGGGCGCCCACGTGCTGCGCTTGCGGAGCGCCGGAGCATCCGCTGCGGCAGCTCCGCCATTCTCCGATGGCGCCGGCGGGATGACCGGCTCCGCGCTGGGAGGTGGCGGCGCTGCACCGAATGTGGGCGGCGGCGGCACCTCGAAACCTTCGATAGCCGCTTCAGCATCGGGAGTGGCGACCGTCTCCGGCGGCGGGACGTCGAAGGCTTCCACGCTCGGAGCAACGGGGGATGCCGGCGGCTCACCACCGGGCACGGGCACATCAGTCGTGGCATCCGCGCCGGGATCTTGCGGGTTTTCCGTGTTTTCGCCGCTCACGCTCTCGATACTACGTGTGGGTGCGGCGATACGCGCCCGGTCAGCCGCCGAGTGACCCCAGATCGGTGTTACTGACATCCGTGCGGTGGAAGTTCTGGAACGAACGGGATGCGGTCGGTCCGCGCTGCCCCTGATAGCGGTTGCCGTACGGGCCTGAGCCGTACGGGTTCTCCGCGGGCGAGGTCAGGCGGAAGAAGCAGAGCTGGCCGATCTTCATGCCTGGCCAGAGCTTGATCGGCAGGGTCGCAACGTTCGCGAGTTCGAGGGTGACGTGGCCTGTGAAGCCCGGGTCGATAAAACCGGCCGTGGAGTGGGTGATGAGACCGAGGCGTCCGAGCGAGCTCTTGCCCTCCAGCCGCGCAGCGATGTCATCCGACAGCGTGACCTGCTCGAATGTGGCGCCGAGGGCGAACTCGCCGGGGTGCAGAATGAACGGCTCGTCGGGTTTGACCTCGATGAGCCGGGTGAGCTCCGGCTGGTCCTCGGCGGGATCGATATACGGGTACTTGTGGTTATCGAAGAGCCGGAAATACCGATCCAGCCGCACGTCGATGCTGGAAGGCTGAATCATCTCCGGCTCGTGCGGCGACAGCCCGATGCGGCCGGCGGCGAGTTCTGCTCTGATATCGCGGTCACTGAGAAGCACGGGATCAGCCTAATGGGCTTGCACCAGGTGCCGTAGCCGCGGGACTCTGACATCCTGGGCAGGACTGTCGTACTCGGGAGGTTGCAATGGCGCGCTCGATCATCATCGGGGCGGGAATGGTCGGGTTGGCGACCGCGTGGCATCTACAGGAACGCGGCGTCGAAGTCACGGTGCTCGATCGCACCGGCATCGCGGCCGGTGCTTCGTGGGGCAATGCGGGCTGGCTGACGCCGGGCAAGGCGATTCCGCTGGCGGACCCGAGTCTGTGGACGTACGGTCCCCGGGCTCTGCTCGATCGGGATGCTGCGTTGCACGTCCCGTTCCGCGTCGATGCCGCGCTGTGGAGCTTTCTCGCACGCTTCGCCTCGCACGGCACCAGCAGAGCGTGGGATCGCACGATGGCGGCACTCACGCCGATAGACCGCATCGCATTGGAATGCTTCGACGAGTTGACCGACGGCGGGGTCGACTCGTGGACGCGCGAGGGCCCGTTCGTCATCGGCTTCGCTGATCGGTCGCATTCGAAGGGCTTCCTCAAGGAGATCGCCGGAGTGATCCGGCACGGGCAGGATGTGCCATTCGAACCGCTGGACGATCCGCGATCACTTGCTCCGATGCTGTCGGATGCGGTGAAGGTCGCATACAGGCTGGAGGGGCAGCGGTTTCTCGAGCCGGCACCGTTCGTCGAGGCGCTGGCAGGCGCGGTCGTCGCTCGGGGCGGCGCTGTGCGTACCGACGCAGAGGTGACCGCGGTTGTCACTGGTGGCGCGCGACCTGCGGTGGTGCTGGCATCCGGCGAGCGATTGGATGCCGACTCGGTAGTCGTGGCGACGGGCGCGTGGATGCCGCGGCTCGCGCGCGAGCTCGGAGTGAAGACGCGGGTACAGGCCGGTCGCGGATACTCCTTCACGGTGGCGACCGAGCAGCCGGCGGAGCATCCGATCTACCTGCCGTTCCAGCGGATCGCCTGCACTCCGTATCAGGGCCGGCTGCGCGTGGCCGGAACGATGGAGTTCCGCGGGCCTGACGAGCCGTTTCAGGCGCGCCGCGTGCAGGCGATCGTCAACCAGTCGCGGGTGCTGCTGCGGGGCGTCGACCTGGATGACCGCCAGGACGAGTGGGTCGGCTCGAGGCCGGTGACTCCGGACGGGCTGCCGCTGGTCGGGGCAACACGAGCGCCCGGTGTGTACGTCGCCGGCGGCCACGGGATGTGGGGCATCGTGCTGGGGCCCGCCACAGGCAAACTGCTCGCCGAGCAGATCACGACCGGTCGGGTGGATCCGGCTATCGCGGCATTCGATCCGCTGCGGTGAGCGCGTGACAGTCGCCACATTTGTTATGCTGGCCGAACGCCGAAAGGCCGTGGGACTGTAGTTCAATGGTAGAACTTCTGCTTCCCAAGCAGATAGCGCGGGTTCGATTCCCGTCAGTCCCTCCACAGTAATCTTCTGCCAAGCACTTCCATCGGAGTGCCCCGGGCTACGCCACGCTCAACACCCACGCATCCTGCACTCGCTCGGCGCCCGTCACCGAAATCTCACGAACATCGCCCGATTCCGCCAGCACTCTCGCCAGCGGATTGACCAGTGCCGCTTCGATCACACTCGCAACGCCGCGCCCGCCGAACTCCAGCCGCTCCAGTGCTGCCGCGACCAGATCGGCGCGCACCTGAGGCTGAAGCTGCAACGCGACACCGCGCCGCAACCGCACGGTGTCGATCACGGCATCCAGATAACGCTCGGCCAGCTGCGCTCCCGTCGCGGCAGAGATCGCGTCGAACACGACGATGTTGTCGCCGATGCGGCTGAGCAGCTCCGGGCGCTGGAGCTCGGTGGTGAAGTGACGGTGAATCTCGTTCAGGATGCGACGCTGACGCGCATCTCGATCGGACTCGACAAAAGCATCCACCGCACCCAGGTTCGAGGTGAACACGATCAGCGATTCGCTGAAGTGCACGGTGCTGCCGCTGCCGTCGGTGAGACGACCCTCGTCGAGAATCTGCAGGAACTTGTCGAGGATCCGCGGATGCGCCTTCTCGATCTCGTCGAACAGCAGCACGGAGAACGGCCGCTCGCGCACGGCATTTGTCAGCTCTCCTCCCGCTGAGTGCCCGATATACCCGGGAGGAGCGCCGATCAGACGTGCCTCGCTGTGCTCGGCGGAGAACTCACTCATATCGAAGCGGATGTAGGCGTCTTCGGCACCGAACAGCACCTCGGCGAGCGCCTTCGCAAGCTCGGTCTTGCCAACCCCGGTCGGGCCGGCGAAGAACAGGATCCCCTGCGGACCGCCACGTCGACGCCCCTGGTGGGCACCGGTAAGCCCGAGCGCAGACCGCAACAGCACATCCAACGACCGCTCGACGGCGCGCGCCTGTCCGAGAACGCGCTGCTGCACGCTTTCGCGAGCCCCCTGCACGCGCGCCAGCAGATGCGGATCATGCCACGGACTGTCGACCACACCAAGCAGATGGCTGCGGACGGCTTCGTCGATGTTCCCCGGCGCTGTTCCCTGATCGCGCGCAAGCGCGACGATGTTTCGGATGCCTCGGAACGTCACCCCCTGCGTGGTCGCCGCGAGCAGATCGATCGCGGCACCGCGCACATCAGCATCCGAATCGGCAAAGCCGTCCAGCGCGGGAAGAAGCTCCATCGCAGCCTGACGCCTCGCACCGAGAGTCGGCAGCGGCACCCGCAGCGCACGAGTACTGTCGGCTTCACGGAGCCATCCGGGTGCATCCGCCTCGGCATCACCGACCCAGATGACGGCATTTCGCGGCGAAACGCCCCGCCCGCTGCCGCTGGTTGCGACACGCACAGCAAGAGGATCCACCGCATCCACCACGAAATCCCGCGCGGCAAGCCGGCGAGCCACGAGCATCAGACGGGAGACTTCAACGCTGATGTCGTCGGCCCAGAGAGCCGACGCCCCGTCGATGATCAGCGCGACGCGAAGATGCGAAACGGCCGTCGCCTGCAGCGCGAGATCGGCGACCTTCGCAATGGCACCAACGGTTGCGCGGCCCAGATGGGCATCGGGGAAGAAGTCGTTGCTGACGACGCCGGCTCCCGCATGATCGAGCAGAATGCCCTCGAGTGGATCGAAGCGGTAGACGAGGTCGTACGCGTTCTCCACGAGGCAGCGCAGCAGCGCATCGACGGTCGTGAGGAAGTGCCCGTCATCCCCATCGAGATGCAGATCGTGCACATTTCCGGTGACGAGGTACTGCGCGGTGATCGGCAGCGACAGGTCGAATTCGCGCAACCACGCGGGGCGCAGGGCGCTCATGCCGTCATCTCCTTCGGAAGTCCGATCTGCGCGAGCGCAAGCCGATGCGCCTCGATCGCGGCACCGCGCAGTGGCGTCGATTCGCTGACGATGACCCGTGGCGGATCGATGCTCAGCGAACGGATGCCGTCGCCGAGGCGTTCGGCGAAATCGGGGATCCGGCTGAGCGGCCCACCCAGCGCGACAGCCTCGGGGTTAACGATGATGACCGCGTTCGCGACCGCTCGGGCGAGGGCATCCACAACCGCGGTGAGGCTCTCGTCATCGAGTCCGGGGAACCGAGACGGGTCCAGGCCGTAGCGCTCGGCAGTCCCCAGCCCCAGACGGGCGAGGTGCTGGGTGATGTCCTGGGTCTCGTTGGCGCGCAGGTATCCGATTTCACCGGCGAGTCCGGAACTGCCGCGGAACAGGCGCCCATCCAGCACGAGACCGGCGCCGAGCCCCTCCCCCGCGTACACGTAGAGAAAGTTCGCGCACTCCCGCAGCGCGCCCTCGCGCAGTTCGCCGAGAGCCGCCCAGTTCACGTCGTTGTCGATGACCACATCGGCACCGCCCGGCAGTTGTAGATCCCGGCGCGGGTCGATGAGCGCCGCGGGGAAGACCGAGCGCTCCAGCACGGCCGGCTTGTCGGTGCGGGCATCCACCGGGTCGGCGATCGACACGGTCACGGCGAGCACCCGGGCGGCGTGTTCACGCGCAGCATCCGCGATCAGAGCGTTGGTCTGCGCGACGATGCGGGCCGGATCACTGTCGGGGGCGACCACGGCGCGATGCTCGGCGCGCACAACGGCGGCGAGATCGCGCGAGACGACGCTGATCTGATCATTCTGAATGACGATCGCGAGCGAGCGGCCGTGGTCCGGATCGATGCGGAACAGGGTGGCGACTCCGCCGCGGCGCCCTTGTCGGATACCAACTTCCTGCAGCACTCCGCGCGCTGCCAGGCGAGCGACCGCTGTGGAGACGGCCGGCTTGGAGAGTCCGGTCGCCTGCGCGATCTCCGCACGCGATGCCGGCTCGTCGGCGTTGCGGATCGCCGCAAGGACGCTGGCGTCAGTAATGGATGCCAAAAGCTCCGGCCGCGGCACGGTGCGGTCGACACCCGGGCCTGTTGACGTCGTCATCCGCATCTCCTATGGTGGGTCCAACGCATTCAGTAATGATACCTTACTGAATACCGAATCATCAGGAGACATCATGTCAGAGCAGACGAGCTGGACATCCCCGCCCGAAGACTTCCCGGCCGCGGTACGGACCATCAAACGGATGCTGCGTGAGCAGATCGGCGACGTGGACGCCTACTTCAAACGAATCGAAGCGCTCATCGAGCCGAAGGTTCTCGAGATCGAAGCCGCGCACGCCCGCGGCGAGAACGTCTGGCCGATCGTGCAGTACGCCGATATCGAGGCCGGCACAGTCCCGCAGGAGACCATCGACCTCATCCACCGTCGCGGCTGCGCCGTCGTACGCGGTCAGGTCTCCCCCGACCAGGCGACCGAGTGGGATCAGTCCCTGGTGAACTACGTCGACAGCAACGATTTCATGACGCAGTACCGCGGCCCTGCGGACAACTTCTTCGGGACGCTGGATGCTTCGAAGCCGGAGATCTATCCGATCTACTGGTCACCGTCGCAGATGGAGGCGCGCCAGCACGAGCACACTGCGAAGACGCAGAGTTTCCTCAACCGACTGTGGAAGAGCGAATCGCGCGGGGTGACCTGGTTCGACCCGGATCAGGACTCGATGTACCCCGATCGCATCCGTCGCCGCCCACCGGGGACGACGTCGAAGGGCCTGGGTGCGCACACCGACTCCGGATCGATCGAGCGCTGGTTCACGCCGGCCTATCAGCAGGTGTTCGAGTCGATCTTCCACGGCGACATCGAATCGTACGACCCGTGGGACGGCGCCTTCCGCACCGAGGTCGACGAGTACCCGTCATCCACGATGTGCAGCGTGTTCCGCAGCTTCCAGGGGTGGCTTGCGATGAGCGAGATGCAGGATGGCCAGGGTGTGCTCTGGACCGTCCCGATCCCCGAGGCGATGGCGTACATCCTCATCCGCCCATTGCTCGACGACGTGCCGGAGGACTCCCTCTGCGGCGCGGCGCAGGGCATGGCACTCGGCATCAGCGAGGAGTGGCATCCACTGCTCATGCGCGCCCGCGCCGGCATCCCCACCGTGCAGCCCGGCGACTCGGTGTGGTGGCATTCCGATGTGATTCACGGCGTCGCCTCGGTTGAGCAGCAGGAGGGCTGGGGCAACGTCATCTACATTCCCGCCGCCCCCATGTGCGCGAAGAACGCCGCCTACGCCCAGGACGTCGCCGATCGGTTCCGTCGCGGCGAGAGCCCGGCGGACTTCCCGAAGGAGGACTACGAGGTGGAGTGGGCGAACCGCTTCCGCGAGGAGCAGCTCAGCCAGATCGGCGCGCGCGGGCTCGGCATCACTCGCAAGGCGCGTCGCGTCGAGCGGTCGGCGGCACTGCCGCAGCCATAGTCGGCTGCTGCGCGTAGTCGGCTACTGCGCGCCTCCTCGACGCAGATCGTGGTTACGCTCGTCACGGAGGACTCTCACCCGGAGTTCTCCGCGACCTGCGAGAGGAAGCGATCATGTCCCAGGAATTCGACGCGCTCACCGAAGATGACCTGCGTGATGCGGGCAGCATGAAGTGGACGGCCTTTCCCGGCATGATCGGGGCTTTCGTCGCAGAGATGGACTTCGGGCAGGCCCCAGCGGTCACGCAGGCCGTCAGTGCAGCGATGGAACGCGGGCTCACCGGTTACCTCCCCACCCACCTCTCGGATGCGCTCGCCGAGGCGACGGCGGATCGCTATGCCCGTGCGCACGGATGGCAGATCGATCCAGCGCAGGTGCACGCGCTCCCCGACGTCATCGCCGCCTTCGAGTTCGCGATCGAGCACTTCACGCAGCCCGGGGCCGCGGTCATCGTTCCGACTCCGGCGTACATGCCGTTCTTGATGGTTCCGCAGATGCACGGGCGCCGGATCATCGAGGTCCCGAGCATCGAGGTCGACGGCCGCTGGCACATCGATCACACCGCCGTCGCCGCAGCCTTCGCCGATGGCGGCGAGCTGTTCGTGCTGTGCAATCCGCACAATCCGCTCGGCACGGTGGCCACGCGTGCAGAGCTGGAGCAGGTCGCCGAAACAGTGGCAGCCGCCGGCGGACGCGTGTTCTCGGACGAGATCCACGCGCCGCTCGTTTACGCACCTGCCGAGCACATCCCGTATGCCTCAATCTCCGACGTTGCCGCAAATCACGCAATTACCGCAGCATCCGCGTCGAAGGCCTGGAATCTCGCTGGCCTCAAGTGCGCGCAGATCATCATTTCCAACGAGGCGGATGCTGCGCTCTGGGAGCGCGCCGGCGGCTGGGCCGGCCACGGTACATCGACCATCGGCGCGGTGGCGAACGTCGCGGCGTACACCCAGGGCGAGGGGTGGCTGGCCGAGGTCGTCGAGTATCTGGACGGGAACCGGCGCACGCTCACCGCACTCGTCGCCGAGCACCTGCCCGATGTGCGCGTGACAATGCCAGAGGGCACCTATATCGCGTTGCTCGATTTCCGGAACACCGGCCTCACCGGTGATCTCGGCGCCTGGTTCCGGGAGCACGCCGGGGTCGCGATGACCGATGGGGCCGCATGCGGTGAAGCCGCCGTCGGCTTCACCCGCTTCGTGTTCGCGATGCCGCGGCCGCTGATGGCCGAGGCGATCAAGCGGATCGCCTCGGCGCTGGCGGAGCGTAGGGCCCCGTCAACTGCGCCCCTGGGCGATCGCATCGGCGATGTCGATGAGATCGTGTGACCATTTTTCACCGCGTTCGGCGGTGAATCGCGAGATTGGCAGCGCGATACTCATCGCGATCCGCTGACTTCCGAACTCACCGATCGAGATGGACATCGCCGCGATGCCCGGCTCGCTCTCCTCGAGGTTCCATGCGATCCGTGAGGCACGCACGTCGGCGAGCTGTGTCCGCAGCGACGCCATGTCGATGGCGTCCGACTGTCCGCGCGAAGCGGTGACCATGTCGCTGTAACGCGACTCCACCTCGTCCTCGGACAGGTCGGCGAGCAGCGCTCTGCCGCCGGAGGTGATGTGCGCTGGCAACCACACGCCGACGCGAAGGCCGAATCGGATCGAATGCGCCCGCGCCTCGATCCCATCGAGATGGAGGATGCGAGTACCGACGAGCGTCGAAAGGTGCACGGTCTCCCCGACGCGGTCGAACAGCGCGTCGAGCGCCGGGCGCAGTCGGTCGCTCAGCTGCGCCTGTTCCGGTCGCACTTTGTGCTGCTATCCCCACGGTTTAGCAACGTCAAGTGCGACCGGAACAGCGATGGAGCGGTCCGAGGACCGTAGGAGTACGTTCAGGCGGCGCGCCGCGCGTACGGTGCGCGACTGCGCCACTCCCGCGGAGTCATCCCGTTGGCACGTCGGAATGCCCGCGTGAAAGTCGTCAGATCGCTGAAGCCCGACTCGTACGCGACCCATTCGATCGTGCGATCGGGAACATCCTGCAGCAGCCGCTCAGCAATCCCGAGGCGCTCAGAACGCAACACAGACGCTGGCGACAGCCCCACCATCTCGAATACCTGGTACAGCCGACGCCGTGAGACGAAGTGATCTCGGGCGACAGCATCCATGTCGAGTCCGCGCACGGTCGCATTCGCACGCAAATACTCCTGGACGGCGTGACGGAGTCCTCGCGACGTGCGGGGAACACTGCTGCCCTCGCCAAACGACGAACGGATCATGACGGCCGCCAGATCCCGAACAGTGTTGCCGACTTCTTCGGTCACTCCATCCGGTAACGCGTCAACGTAGGAGAACAGGTTGCGCGCTGCGGGCCCCCGCCATCCACCGGGCAGCGCGAGCCGCCGCATGGCATCCTCCACCATCGTCCTCGGTAGCGCCAGTGAACTGCGCGACACCTGCACGATCAGCTGCTGCTGTTCGGGCGGTGAGTAGTCCAGGTAATACGGACGGTCGGTGGCATAGATCGTCACGGACCCCGGACGCACGGCGGACGACCCGCCGCCGGCGACCACCGTGCCTGATGACGATCGCTGCAGCGACAGATGCAGATCATCACTGTAGGCACGATGAGCGAGGCTCTCGGTGCGATCGGCGCTCGTCCCGCTCGTCGTGACGAGCGCGACGGAAACACGCTCGTCCAGCCCCGTGTGTTCCATACGCCCTTGGAACTGGGATTCGAATCCCTCACATTGCAATGGCACAAAGCATCCGCTGACGATGGTTTCCCATTCGTCGGCGCTCTCCACTTCGAGAACAACCACGTTCGCCTCCCAGGACTTGGAGCATACCCCGGCCTGACCGCAGGAGCGAGGCATACCTTCCACGCTGCACAAAACGCCGATTCGAAGAGTGCACACAACGCCTACCGAGGTGCGCACAACGCCGGAGATTCTCCCTGTCCCGCAGCCAGTGTTGGGAGCATCACCAACGGCGACGGGAGAAAGATGTCGTTCTTCACACAGGACACTTGGCAGGGCCGCGGCTATCTAGGCGGCTGGGTCCAGTTCGACCAAACGACGACGGTCACGTCACCATCCACCGGCGAGGTCCTCGCCGAGGTCGGCAGCGGCAATCCGGCAGAGATGACCGAGGCGATCGAGCGAGCGGATGCTGCGCAACGCGATTGGGGCGCCCTCACAGCCGAGCGTCGTGCTGACGTGATGCGTCGCGCGGCTACCCTGCTCGAGAAGCACGGTAGCATCCTCGCGGACTGGCTGATCGCTGAAGCAGGCTCCGCCCAGGGCAAGGCCGCATTCGAGGTGGGCCTCGTCACCGCCGAACTTCATCTCGCCGCCGCCACCGCCATGATGCCGTACGGCGAACTGCTCACCTCCTCGCTTCCGCGCCTGAGTCTGGCGCGTCGGCGGCCTGTGGGCACCGTCGGCGTCATCTCACCGTTCAACTTCCCGGCGATCCTCGCCGCACGCTCGGTGTTCCCGGCGCTCGCCCTCGGCAACGCTGTTGTGCTCAAACCCGATCCCCGCACCGCGGTCTGCGGCGGCCTGTTCCTGGCAGCTCTCCTCGAAGAGGCAGGACTCCCGGCCGGAGTTTTCGCCGTCATTCCGGGCGGTGTGGACACAGCATCCGCTCTGATCGATCACCCCGCAGTCCCGGTGATCTCGTTCACCGGATCGACGCAGGCCGGACGCGCAATCGGCGAGCGCGCCGGACGCAACCTCAAACGCGCACACCTGGAACTCGGCGGCAACAACGCCATGATCGTGATGCCCGATGTGGATCTGGCAGCGGCGGCCTCGGCCGGAGCCTGGGGATCGTTCCTGCATCAGGGCCAGATCTGCATGACGACCGGCCGCCACCTCGTGCACGCCGATGTCTACGACGAGTATGCCGAGCGACTCGCTGAGAAAGCGCGTGCGCTCACCGCCGCGGACCCGCTGACCGGCGCACCATTGGGCCCGATCATCGATGCAGGGCAGCGCGATCGCATCCATTCGCTGGTTACGAAGACAGTGGATGCCGGCGCCACGGTGCTGGCCGGCGGCGAGTACACCGACCTGTTCTACCAGCCCACGGTGCTCTCCGAGGTGCAGACCGATCATGCTGCCTACACCGACGAAGTGTTCGGACCGGTGGCTCCGCTGCTGCGTTTTGAAGACCTGGATGAAGCCATCGATCTGGTGAATGCCAGCGAGTACGGCCTGTCCGTCGCGATCCTCGCCGGTGATGCGCTGCTCGCCTACGAACTAGCGGATCGCATCGACGCCGGCATCCTGCACATCAACGACCAGACCGTCGATGACGAGGCACAAGCGCCGTTCGGAGGCACTCGAAACTCCGGAACCGGAGCACGCTTCGGCGGGCACGCCGCAAACATCGAGGCCTTCACCGACACCCAGTGGGTGACCATGCAGTCCCACATCCAGCCCTACCCGTTCTGATCCCGATCACAGCACCACTAATGAGAGGAAGTGCGAAGATGCACCGTCCAACCCGAACGATCCTGCGCTCCGCGGCTGCAGCCACCGCAGGATTATTGCTCCTGACGTCCTGCTCGAGCACGCTCGACGACACCGAACCAGATGCTCCCGACACCGCCGCTGGCGCTGATACCAGCGCGGCCGTCGATGCCGCAGGCGAGTTTCTCGAGCCCTGGCTGGGCGGCACAGCGAAAGATCTGTTGATCGATGAGCCGCTGAGCGCGGCGATCGCGCCAGGCACGCACATCGTGTACCTGGATGTCGGCACTCCGGTCAGCGCGGTGATGTGGAACAACCTGCAAGCACCGGCAGAGCTTCTCGGCATCGAGCTCGAACGTGTCGAAACCGGCCGCGACGCTCAGAGCATCAACGCGGCGATGAACACCGTCGTCGAGCTCGCACCCGACGGCGTGATCAACATCACGCTCGATCCGATCTTCTTCGAGGGCCAGATCGATCAGCTTGCGGAGCTCGGCATTCCGATGGCCAGTGGGTCGGTGATGAATACTGTCGAGTTCGGCCTGCCTGAGGCGTTCAACGGGCCGGACTGGATGATCCTGAACGGCGAGGTTCTGGGCGCCGCAGCGATCTCACGCTCCGGCGGCGCAAGCGATTTCGTGTTCTACAACGTCCCTGAGTTCCCGTTCTCGTCGTACGAGCTCGATGGGGCGAAGAGCCGCATCGCCGAGCTCTGCCCCGAGTGCACGCTGCGTGTGGTCGACATTCCGATCGCCGAGCTAGGGTCGACGGCATCCGATCGTGTTGTCAGCGATCTGCAAGCGAACCCGCAGACGGAGTATTTCATCGCGGCAGTCGATGAGGTGCAGATCGGCCTGCCGCAGAAGCTGTCGCTCGCAGGCCTTGACGTCGACGGCATCGCCATGTGGCCAGCACCACCGAACTACGAACAGATCGCCGCTGGCGACCAGGACGCCACGCTTGCAGTGGATCTCAACCTGATGATGTGGACGGTGCTTGACCAGCTGCTGCGTGAGATGAACGGACAGGCGTACGAGTGGCCTGACGCCCTCACCCGCGCGTCCACGCTGACGCGCATCACCGAGCAGTCGAACGCTCCCGAGGACCCCGTACTCGGCTACGTGGGAATCGACGACTATCAGGACCGCTTCGCAGCCAACTGGCTCGTCGACTGATCACGGTGGGGGAGGTGCTCTCCCCCACCTCGGCTCTGCCCCATCCGAAAGGCTCTCCCCATCCGAAAGGCTCTCCCCATGACGGCACCTCTTCTGCACGTCGCCGGTCTGCTGAAGTCATTTCCTGGTCTGGTCGCGCTTGATCGGCTCGACCTGGACGTTCATCCCGGCGAGATCGTCGCGATCGTCGGACACAATGGGTCTGGTAAGTCGACGCTGATGAAGATCCTTGCTGGCGTGTACACCGCGGATGACGGCACATTCGAGACCGCACCGGGCACGGAGCTACATTTCATCCACCAGGATCTCGCGCTCATCGAACAGTTGTCCGCAGCCGAGAATCTTGCGCTGCACCGCGGCGTAGGGGCAGCATCCCTCGCACCGTACGGGGCCCGCGAGACACGGGAGCGTGCGCTCGAGCTGATCTCACGCTTCGGCCCGGTCTTCGACGTAACGTGTGCGCTGAGTCGACTCGCTCCTGCCCAGCGGGCGGTCGTCGCAATCAGCCGAGCCATGGACGGCTGGTCGCACTCACGCAATGTGCTCTTTCTGGATGAGCCGACCGAGTCGCTCCATCGAGACGAGGTCGAAGTGCTGTTCGAGGCGGTGCGACGACTCGCCGCTGAAGGTGCGGGAATCGTCTTCGTCTCGCACCGCCTCGACGAGGTGCGTTCGCTGGCACACCGCATCGTGGGGCTACGCGATGGCGTGAAGGTCGCTGACCGCCCGGTCTCGGAGATCGATGAGTCGCAGCTCATCGAGATCGTCACCGGTGTGGAGAAGACGGATGCTGTCGAGCGCGTGCATCGTAAATACGGAGCACCTGCCCTGCAGGTCCGCGAGCTACGCGGTGGCTCTGTCGAGTCATTCGACCTCACGCTTCACGCAGGCGAGATCGTCGGCGTAGCCGGCACTCTCGGATCGGGTCGCGAAGCAGTACCCGCGCTGCTTTACGGGGCTGTGGATGCCGAGGCATCCGAGTTCACGCTCGCCGGCGCCCGCCACGACCAGCGCTCCCCCGCCCAGAGCCTGAAGCGGGGTATGACATTCGCGCCCGCGGACCGCGGCCGCCTCGCGATCATTCGCGACATGAGCGGCCGGGAAAACTTCACGCTGCCGCACCTGGACCGCACGACACGTGCGTTCGCTCCGATCCAGGTCGCCGGTGAGCGCGTCGAGGCGGCGGCGGCATTTGTCGACTACGACGTGCGTCCACCCCGAACGGAGCAGCGGATCTCGCTGTTCAGCGGAGGCAACCAGCAGAAGATCGTGATGGCGAAAGTGTTGCACCATCACCCGAAGGTGCTGCTGCTCGATGAGCCCACGCAGGGCGTCGATGTCGGCGCCAAAGCCGCCATCTATGCCGCGATCGAACGGGGCGCGGCCGCGGGAACAGCGGTGCTGGTCAGCTCCTCCGACGCCAAAGAGCTCGCAGCGCTCTGCGACCGCGTACTCGTCATGCGAAACGGGCTCATCGGAGCCGAACTCAGCGGCGACGACCTCACCGAGCGACGCCTCGTCGCCGAGGCCTACGGGCTGCCCTGAGCCCCTCCCCTTCGACCGACCCCTGAGCCTGTCGAAGGGGCGACCACCCACCCGACGTCTGCCAGACCCAAAGGAGCTCTCGTGTCGATCACCCGAGCCGACATCACTCACGCGCTGTCATTCCGAAATATCAGCGCTCTCTATATCTTCGCGATTCTCTTCATCGTGTTCTCGCTGTGGATCCCCGAGAAGTTTTTGCAGCCGGGGGTCTGGCGCTCACTCCTGGATGCGGAGGCGCTGACCGGCATCGCCGCGCTCGCTGCGCTCATCCCTCTGACTGCCGGCGCGCTGAACCTCGCCATCGGCGCACAGGTCGGGTTCTGCGCCATATTGTCGGCATTCCTGCTGGGCAAGATTCACATGCCGATCGCCCTGCAGCTGCCCGCCGTCATCGTCGTGGGCGGGCTGATCGGGCTGATCACGGCTGTCATTATCACGCGGCTCAAGGTGGAGCCGATCATCGCGACTCTCGGCATGAGCTCGATTCTGCTCGCCGGCATGGCGTGGATATCGAACAGCCAGCAGATCCTGGGTCTTGACCCGGCCTACCGTGAAATAGCGGCCGCACAGTTCCTCGGCATCACCGTTCCGGTGTGGGTGTTGCTCGCCGTCGCCATCGTCAGTTGGTATGTGCTTGAGCGCACGCCGGCGGGCAGGCGCCTGTACGCAGTTGGTTTCAACTCGGAGTCCGCGCGGCTCGCAGGAATCGGCGTCGAGCGTCTGCAGATCGGCAGCCTCGTGGCCGGCGGAGCACTGGCCGCTCTCGCCGGAGCACTGCTCACCAGTCGCCTGAACGCCGGCGACCCCACCGTGGGTCCGAGCTTCTTACTGCCGGCACTGACCGCGGTGTTCCTCGGGTCGACGCAGTTCAAGGGCGGACGATTCAACGTACTCGGCACGATCGTGGCGATGTACGTGCTGGCCGTCGGCATCAAGGGACTGCAGTTGGCCGGGTCGCCGCGCTGGGTGAACGACCTGTTCTACGGCCTGTCGCTCTTGCTCGCGGTCGCCCTGTCGCAGTGGGACAAAACGTCACGCCGCAGTTCTGCGGTCGGACGCGTGATCGATGGGCTGAAACGGAAACCTCGCACGCCGGCATCCTGACTCGGTGAGCACAAACGTGATCACCGCGGGTCGCCATGCGCTAGATTGTCAACAATCTTGCAGACCTGAGAGGAGCACGTCCGGTGCCCGAGAATCCCGATGTCCGCAGCAAATTGCGTTCCGCCATCCTGCGCGGAGCTTATGCACCACGCCAGCGCCTCATCGAAGCCGACCTCGCTGAGGAGTACGGTGCAAGCCGCTTTGTCCTCCGCAATGCGCTGATCCAACTCGAAGCGGAGGGGCTCGTCGAACTGACACCGAACCGCGGCGCGCGCGTCCGCGAGATCACGCCGGCGGAAGCGGTCGAGATCACCGAGATCCGCCAGTCGGTCGAGGGCCTAGTCGCCGCCCGAGCGGCCGAACGAGTCACCGAGGAGCAGATCATCTTTCTCCGCCAGGTCGGCGAGGACATGCGCGAGGCCATCGAGAACCATGAGCTGATGCGGTATTCGGAACTCAACTCCCTGTTGCACGGCACCATCCGCAACATCGCCGAGCATGCCGCCGCAAACCGGGTACTTGAGCAACTCAACGGCCAAATGGTGCGCCACCAGTTCCAGCTTTTCCTGGTGCCCGGTCGACCGAACACCTCATTTCCCGAGCACCTCGACATCATTGAGGGCGTGTGCACGCGCGACCCGCACCGCGCCCGCGCCGCGATGGAGACCCATGTCGGCAGCGTCATCGCCACCCTGACGCAGTTCGCCGAGGCGACACCCGTCCACTGAAGGTCGAACGCGGATTGTTATCAATCTCGTAAACAGAATTGACAACGCTGTCAAAGCGCGGGTACGGTCGTCGAATCGAGTGGCACAGCAGCCACCCGAAATCCATACCCCTTTCACACAATGGAGTGACATGAAAAAGGCAGGCTTTTTCGCCCTCGCGGCGATCACCGCTCTGGTTTTGAGCGGTTGCACCGACTCCGATGCCCCCGCAGGAGGCACCGACGGTGCCGACACCAGTAGCTCTGCTGCTGACCTGACTCCGATCACGGTCGGCGTGATTCCGATCGCCGACACGGCACCGCTCTACGTCGGCGATGCCCAGGGCTTCTTCGAAGACGAGGGCCTGGACCTCACCATCGAGACCGCTACCGGTGGGGCAGCGATCGTTCCGGCCGTCGTCTCCGGCGACTACGAATTCGGCTTCAGCAACCAGCTGTCACTGATGGTCGCAGCCGATCAGGGCCTCAACATCACGATGGTCAGTGCTGCTGTCTCCAGCACTGGCGACACCACCCAGGACATGGGCGCGGTCGTCTCCAAGGCCGACTCCGGCATCGTCAGTCCGGCCGACCTCGCCGGAAAGACCGTGTCGAGCAACAGCGTCGGAAACATCAACGACACCGTCGTTCGCTCGGTCGTCGATGAAGCCGGCGCCGACTCCTCCACGATCGACTTCGTCGAGGTGCCGTTCCCTGACGCCATCGCGGCCGTAGAGAACGACCAGGTCGACGCAGCATTCGTCGTGGAACCGTTCGTCACCTCTGCGCTGGAAGCTGGCTTGAACGTCGTCACCTACGCCTACGCTGACTTCGACCCCAAGCTCGACATCGCCGCATACTTCGCTCTCAGCGACATCGACCCGGAACTGCTTGAGAAGTTCCAGTCCGCGATGACCAAGTCGCTGGAGTTCGCTGACTCCAACCCGGATGTCGTGCGCGAGGTCATGGGCACCTACACGAAGACTCCGCCGGAGGTTCTCGCAGAGATCACGCTGCCGAGGTTCCCGACGGAGATGGATCGTGCCTCGGTTGAGAAGCTCGCCGCTGCCGCCCAGAACTATGGCGTCCTGAAGGCCGAGCCGGACTTCGATAACCTGCTGCCGTGACAGCTGTCATCAACACCCTGAGCGAGGTGCGGCGGCTACGCCGTCGCCCCTCGCCTGGGGCCGGTCCCTGGCTGGGCGCAGTCGGTGTGATCGCATTCCTGGCTATCTGGGAAGCGGTCTCGCGACTGAACCTGGTCGATTCCCGATTCGTTCCCCCGGCCAGCGAGGTACTCATCCGCTTCGGCGAGTACGTCGTCGACAAGGCCTTCTGGCGCGATGTCGGCTCCACCATGCTCAGCTGGTCGCTGGGTCTGATCATCGCCGTAGTCGCGGCGACCGTGATCGGTTTCCTCATCGGATCGAGCCGGTTCCTCGAGCGTCTGACGCATTCGACGATCGAGTTCCTCCGTCCTGTTCCGTCTGTTGCGCTCATCCCGCTGGCTGTGCTCCTGTTCGGCACCAAGATCCAAGCGGGGCTCCTGCTCATCGTCTACGCCGCGTTCTGGCAGGTTCTGCTGCAGGTCATCTATGGGGCAAAGGACGTGGATCCGGTCGCGGATGCCACGGCACGAAGCTACGGCCTCACCCGGTTCCAGCGGGTCCGGCACGTGATGTGGCCGACCGCGCTGCCGTATCTGATGACCGGCATCCGCTTGGCCGCCGCCGTCGCACTAATCCTCGCGATCACCGCCGAACTCATCATCGGAACTCCTGGCCTCGGCAAGCAGATCGCCGAGACGCGAGAGGGCGGAGCGATCACGAGCATGTACGCCCTGATCCTCGCGACCGGACTCATCGGCGTCGCGATCAACCTGGTGGCCCGGTTCGTCGAGCGTCGCGTGCTCGCCTGGCACACCTCAGTGCGAATGGATGTGGCCGGATGAAACTCCTCAAGTCTGTCTTCTTCCTACTCGCCCTGCCGATCGTCCTGGTGCTGCTGTGGTGGATCTCCACGATCGTCAATCCCAGCTTCTTCGTGCCGACGCCGGGCGAGCTGGTCACGACGTTCTTCGACACCTGGTTCGGCGAACGCCTCGCGGAGGATGTGCTGCCGAGCATTGGCCGCCTGTTCCTCGGGATCGCCGGCTCGATCATCATCGGCGTGGGTCTCGGCCTGCTGATCGGCTCATTCAAGCCGCTTCGCCAACTGCTCGAACCGCTGCTGGAGTTCTTCCGGGCGATCCCGCCGCCCGTGCTGCTTCCGCTGCTGATGATCATCATCGGCGTCAACTGGCGGATGCAGGTCTTCGTGATCATCTTCGGGTCGCTCTGGCCCGTGCTGCTGAACACCGTTGAGGGCGTTCGCGCCACCGATGAAGTTCAGCGTGACACCGCCCGCAGCTATGGCCTGGGCCGGATGGCGCGCCTGCGCTATCTGATCCTTCCCGCAGCGGCGCCACAGATTCTGGCCGGAGTGCGCCAGTGCCTGTCGATCGCCCTGATCCTCATGGTGATTTCCGAGCTCTGGTACACCTCCGCCGGTCTCGGTTTCACCATCGTCCAATTCCAGCGCAACTTTGCGATACCGGAAATGTGGAGCGGCATCCTCGTGCTGGGCCTGATCGGTCTCGGACTTGCTGTGCTGTTCCGCTACACGGAGCGCTACATCCTCCGCTGGTACCACGGATTGAGAGAAGTCCAACGTGAATCTTGAAGACACCAACACCCCTGTCCTCCTCGTCGACGGTCTGCGCAAGATCTATCCGTCACCGACTCCCGGTGGCGAGGCTGTCGAAGCGATCCGTGATCTGACATTCAGCATCCCTCAGGGACAGCTGGTCTGCATCGTCGGCCCGTCTGGAGCCGGCAAAACCACGCTGCTCAAGTGCATCGCCGGTCTTCTGCCGCCCACCGCCGGACGCCTCGAACTTGAGGGCAAGGCCATCACCGGGCCACCCAAGACCATGGCGGTCGTCTTCCAGGAGTATGGGCGCAGTCTCTACCCCTGGATGAGCGTGCAGGCGAACGTCGAGCTGCCGCTGAAGAGTGCCGGCATCGCCAAGGCTGAGCGCCAGCAGCGCACGAGCGAAGCGCTTGCAGCGGTCGGACTCGCCGATGCGGCAGACAAGTACCCGTGGCAGCTTTCCGGAGGCATGCAGCAGCGCGTCGCCATCGCCCGCGCGGTGGCCTACCGGCCGCAGGTTCTGCTCATGGACGAGCCGTTCGCGGCCGTCGACGCGCAGACTCGGGCCGACCTTGAGGATCTCGTCCGCAAGATCTGGAAGGAGCTCGGCGTCACCGTGCTGTTCGTCACGCACGACATCGATGAGTCGGTGTATCTCGGTCAGCGCGTCATCGTGCTGTCGAACCGGCCGACGGTCGTGCAGGATGACATCGTGATCGACCTGCCCGATGAGCGTGACCAGCTGACGACACGCTCGGACCCGCGGTTCGTGGAACTGCGTCATCACATCTACGGTGAGATCCAACGAGCCAAGAACAACGCCGGCGGCGAGGAGCAGGCGACCAGCGCCTGATCCACGCCCCACCCCTCTGTTCAGGTCGCAGTTGCTGCCGCTAAACGTGTGTTTTAGCAGCAGCAACTGCGACCTGAACTGTGTGTGAAAGGACCGAACAGATGACACAACGCGGACGAAAGCACGTGGTCCTCGCGATCATCGCGCTGTGCCTGGTCGCGACGCTGATGCGTCCGGCCGTGTCGGCGGTCGGGCCGCTCATCGACCGGATCTCCGGAGACACCGGCATCCCGCTCGCATTACTCGGTTCGCTGTCAACTGTCGTGCTGATCACGTGGGCGATCGTGTCCCCATTCGCCCATGGTTTCGGCCGCCGGCTCGGCCTCGGCGGCGCCGTGCTGGCCGCGATGGGGCTGCTCGCGGTCGGAGCGATCGTGCGTTCCTTGCCGGGATCCACCGCCTGGCTTTGGATCGGAACCGCATTGATCGGCCTCGCTCTGGCGATCGGAAACGTGCTGCTGCCGGCCGTCATCAAACGCGACTTCCCGCTGCGGGTGCCCCTCATGATGGGCGTGTACTCAGCGCTTCTGGGCGGTGCTGGCGCCGTGGCATCCGGACTGGCGGTTCCGATCGCCGGCCTCACCGGCGACGATGCCGGCGCCGGGTGGCGGACCTCACTACTGATCACCGGCGCGGTCATCGCACCGCTTGCCCTGGTCATGTGGTGGCAGGTCAGTCGCCGCGAGATGCGCGCGATGCGCGCGGCGTCCGCGGTGCCGGCGACTCGCCTGGGTATCTGGCGTGACCCGGTGGCCTGGCAAGTGGCCGGATACATGGGTGTGCAGTCAACGACGTTCTACGTACTGGTGACGTGGCTCGCGACGATGTCCGTCGACACCGGCCGCGGTGCCGTCCTCGCCGGTGTCGACGTGATGGTTTACCAGATCTTCTCCCTGGTCGGCTCACTCACCGTCGTGTTCGTCATGCGTGGGCGCGGCGCACGGATCACTCCGGCGGCGCTCCCGGCACTCGGCATTCTCAGCATCATCGGCCTCATGATCTGGCCGGATGCCATCGGCGTCTGGGTCGTGCCGCTCGGAGTGTTCTCCGGCATCTCGCTCGGAGTCTCGCTGACGCTCATGGCAGATCGGGCCCGCGACCACAGCACCTCGTCCGCACTGTCAGGCATGTCGCAGTCGGTCGGCTATGCGATTGCTGCTGTCGGACCCGCACTGTTCGGCGGCATACAAGCTCTGACCGGCAGCTGGACCGTTCCGCTGATCATCCTGCTGGTGACCATGTCGCTGCAGGGACTGTTCGGCATCTTCGCCGCGCGCGACCGGTTCGTGCTCGACCCGCGCTAGGTTCCACGCGGCGCGCTCCGCGCGGCGCGCTCCGCGCCGGGTTACGTCCCTGCTCCCGTCGCACTTCGTGCTGCTATTCGCGCGTTTTAGCAGCACGAAGTGCGACCGGAGCGGAGATGGGATGGACCGCAGCGGAGGAAGAATCAGTCCTCCGCGGCGCGCGTCGCCTTGCGGTCAGCGATGAGCGTGTCGCGCACCTTGCGGCGCAGCACCTTGCCGATCAATGACGTCGGCAGCTCTTCCCACACGACGTAGGCGCTCGGGCGCTTGTACTCGGCCAGACGCTCACGAGCCGCTTCGCGCGCAGCATCCTCATCGAATGTCGCGCCGTCTTCCAGCACGACGACGGCGGTGACGATCTCCGCACCGCTTCCGCGCGGAATTCCCACGACAGCGGATGCCGCAACACCCGGAACCGTCACGATCACCTGCTCGACCTCGCTGGGTGAGACGTTGAAGCCGCCCGTGATGATGAGTTCTTTCTTGCGGTCGACGACCGTGACGAAGCCGTCGTCGTCCTGCACAACGAGGTCACCGGTGCGCAGCCAGCCGCCCTCGAGCAGTGTGGCCGCCGTCTCCTCCGGCCGGTTCCAGTAACCCTGGAAGACCTGCGGACCATGAATCAGCAGCTCCCCCGCCTCGCCGAGTTCGACCTCGCGGGTCGGGTCGGCGGGGTCGACGACCTTGATGTCGGTGGATGGGAACGGGATGCCGATGGCGCCGATGCGACGAGCATCCGTGAACGGGTTCGCCAGCGCGACCGGGCTGGTCTCGGTGAGCCCGTAGCCCTCGTTGAGCATGCTGCCGGCCTGGTCCTCCCAGCGCTTCACGATCGCCGGGGTCAGCGTCATGGCACCCGAAATCGCGTAGACGACACCGGAGAGATCGAGCTTGCCCTCCTTCGCGACACGAGCGAGACGGTCGAACATCGGCGGAACGGCCGGCACGAACGTCGGCGGGAACTTCTTCGCCGCCTTCTCGACCAGGGCCGGGTCGAACGTTGGGAAGAGCACAGCGCACGACCCGGTCTCAACGGAGTAGATGACCGAGAGCAGCACCCCGAAAGAGTGGAACATCGGCAGCAGGCCGTAAATGCGACCGTCGCCGCGCGTGAAGTCCGGCATCCACGCTGCCCCCTGGCGGGCATTCGCCCACAGGTTCGCGTGCGTGATCATCGCCCCCTTGGGCGTGCCGGTGGTGCCGGAGGTGTACTGCAGAGACGCCAGATCGGATGCCGCGGGGCGCGGATGCGACGCAGAAAGCGGCGCGCTCTTCTCGAGCTTCGCGAAGGGAATGGTGCCCGGAGCCGGCGCGGTCAGCTTGTCGCGCGATTCGCGGGCCTTCGCGATCGGCAGCTTCAGCGCGAGGCGCATCGCGAACGGCATGGCGCGGGTGACGTCGACGGAGATGATGTCACGGATGCCGAGCTCGGCGGGCAGTGCGCGCAGAGTGGGCACAAGCTTGTCCCAGGTGATGACGACGGTCGCGCCGTGGTCGCGGAACTGCACCTCGAGCTCATCGCGGGTGTACAGCGGATTGTGTTCGACGACGACAGCGCCCAGGCGCAGCACCGCGTAGAAGGCGATGACGTGCTGAGGAGCATTCGGCATGATCAACGCAACGCGGTCACCGGCGGTGACGCCCATCTCGCGCAGCGCGTTCGCGACGCGGGAAACGCGATCGCCGAGTTCGCGGTAGCTGACCGTCCGGTCGAAGAACGCGATCGCCGGTCGGTCTGACCACTGGGCGACGCGATCGCCGAGCAGATCGCTCAGCGACCCGGTGACCGGCTCGATGTCGATGGGCGTCCCGGGCGCGTAGAACCGGTTCCAGGCGCGCGTCTCATTCAGCTGCATGCTCAAATCCTACGTTCCCCCACGCGTAACGCGGGAGCACTGCCCTCGGATGCTCCCGAAATGTCAGAGCAGCTCGGCGCGCAGTTCTGCTCCGCTCTTGGGTGACAGCATCGCGGGCGGAACATCCAGCACCGTTACCGCGCCGTGCTGGCCGAGCTTGTTCAGCCGGAAAGCAGCACGAGCGTAGGTCACGAGAACACTGGCGGTGAACTCGGGGTTGCTGTCGAGAGCGAGGCGGTACTCGATGACCTGCGCTGCCGTAGCGCTGGTGTTGCCGCTCCGGATCACGAATCCGCCGTGCGGCATCGCCTGGTGGTCTCGGGCGAGCTCCTCGGCCGAGATGAAGTGCACGGTCGTGTCGTAATCGGCGAAGTAGTGCGGCATCGTCACGATCGCCTGCTCGACGGATGCTGCATCCGCACCCTCTTCCAGCACGACGAAGCACTCCCTGGTGTGCTTCTCACGCGTGCTCAGCTGCGGGCGCGTACCGCTGCGCACGGCGTCGATCGCTGCTTCGGCGGGCAGTGTGTACTGCACTCCGGCGGCGACGCCGTCGACGCGTCGAACGGCATCCGAATGCCCCTGACTGAGTCCACGACCCCAGAACGTGTAGGTGTCGCCCTCGGGAATGAGCGCTTCGCCGTAGAGCCGATTGATGGAGAAGAGTCCGGGATCCCACCCGACCGAGATCAACGCCGTCGTGCCGCTGGCCTGAGCCGGAGCATCCATCGCCGCGAAGTATTCCGGAATGCGCGCATGCGTGTCGAAACTGTCGACGGTGGTGAAGTGCGCGGCCAGTTCGGGTCCCTGAACCGGCAGGTCATCCTTGGAGCCGCCGCAGAGGATGAGCACGTCGATGTCGTCGCGCTTCGCGGACAGATCATCCATGCTGAAGACATCTGTCGAGGGGTTCAGCGGCGTAAGCTGCGCCGGGTCGCGACGAGTGAAGACACCCACCAGCGTCATGTCCGGGTTCTTGCCGATCGCGGCCTCCACTCCGCGCCCCAGGTTGCCGTAGCCGGCGATACCGATCCGAATTCTCTCGCTCATACCCCTACTTTTGCATTCAACGGTTGGTTGCACCCAATTCGCCTTCGATGCGGGCCGCAGTCTCGAGCAACGGCGGAAGCATCTCCGCCCGCACCTGATCCGCCGATCCCCGGGCCGTGCTTGTCGAGACGTTCAGTGCGGCGACGACTGCACCGTCGCGCCCGCGCAGCGGAACGGCGATCGAACGCAATCCTTCTTCGAGCTCGCCGTCGACCATCGCCCAGCCCTGATCGCACACGACGTCGAGAATCTGGTGGATCGCAGCGGGGTCCACGGTGGTCATCGGGGTGTAGGAGAGGAGAGGCGCGGATGCCAGCAGTTCAGCGGCCCTGTCGGATGCTTCCCCCGCGATCAGCACGCGCCCCATGCTCGTCACGAACGCCGGGAAACGGGTGCCGACGGTGATGCGAACACTCATGATGCGCCGTGCAGCCGCGCGTGCAACGTAAACGATGTCTGCGCCGTCGAGTACCGACACCGAGACCGACTCGCCGATTCGGTGCGAGAGCGCATCCAGATGCGGCTGCACGATCTCGGGCAGCGACAGCGATGAGAGATACCCGTAGCCGAGCTCGAGCACCCGTGGGGTCAGCCGGAATCGGGCATCCGACGTCGCGATCGCATAGCCGAGCTGCTCGAGAGTGCGCAGGAACCGGCGGGCCGCGGCCCGAGGAATGTCTGCGCGACGGGCGACCTCGGCGAGCGACAGCTCGGCCGGTTCCCCATCGAAGGCGCGGATGACAGCGAGCCCCCGAGCCAGCGACTGCACGAAATCTGCACTGGGCGCGGCATCCGATTCAGTCACATCGAAACCCTATCGTTCACGCACACGGGCACTGATCGGGCCGCATCGGGCCGCATCAGGCCGCGGTGTGGGGCGGAGAACGCAGCGTGGGGCGGAGGAATGCGGATCGAACCTCCGCCCAACCGTGCGAACTCCGCCCAACACGGTGCCGTCATCGCATCCCGCAGCACACCGGAGCACTCTAAAACCGCCCTACCGTTCGAGGACCACGGCGAGGCCCTGCCCGACACCGATGCAGATCGCGACAACCGCGACACCACGACCGCGGCGGCGCAGTTCATGGGCGGCGTGGCCGATGATGCGGCCGCCGGATGCGCCGAGCGGATGCCCGATGGCCAGCGCCCCGCCGTGAATATTCAGCTTCTCGGGCTCCAGCTCCGGCCAACCGCGCAGGCACGCGAGCGACTGCGATGCGAAGGCTTCGTTGAGCTCGACGAAATCGACGTCCGCCCAGGTGCGGCCTGCTCGGGCGAGCGCCTTGTTCGCTGCTTCGATCGGCGCGATCGGAAAGTCATCGGGATCGACACCGTGCGCGGCGCGGCCGGTGATGCGCGCGAGCGGTTCGTCCGGCAAAGCGCCCTCCGCGCCCAGCAGCACGGCGGATGCCCCATCGTTGATCGACGAGGAGTTGCCCGCGGTCACGGTGCCATCCTCGGCGAACAGCGGTCGCAGCCCCGCGAGCTTTTCCACCGTCGAGCCGTCGCGGATGCCCTCGTCACGCACCAGCTCCGCACCGGGAACCTGCACGATCTCACCGCCATAGATACCGTCCGCCCACGCCTGGGCGGCGAGTTCGTGCGAGCGGACGGCGAAAGCATCCTGCTCCTCACGAGTGATGCCGGCCACCCGCGCAGCCTTCTCCGCTGCTTCGCCGTTGGAGATCGTCCAGGGCGTCGGAAGGGCCTTGTTCGTCATCCGCCACCCGATCGCGGTGTTCCACATCATCTGGTTGCCGGTCGCCGGGTACGGCTTCGCTGACTTCTCCACGACGTACGGCGCCCGACTCATCGACTCGACGCCGCCGGCGAGAATGATCTCGGCATCCCCGGATTCGATCGCCCGCGCCCCCTGGATCACCGCTTCCACGCTCGATGCGCACAGCCGATTCACCGTCGCCCCGGTCACCGAAGTCGGAAAGCCCGCCAGCAGCGCGCCTATGCGCGCGACGTTGCGGTTGTCCTCACCGGCCTGGTTCGCGTCGCCGAAGATAACGTCGTCGATGCGTGCTGGGTCAAGTCCCGTGCGCTCGGCGCTTGCCCGCATGACAATGGCGGCCAGATCATCGGGACGGATGCTAGCGAGCGCACCGCCCGCACGCCCGAACGGTGTGCGCACGGCGTCGTAGATGTAAGTGGTCACTGCACTCTCCCATGGCGTTCGCTGTGCGAACGTGAGTTCGCCTGGCGATACGAGCCTACGCCCTTGTAGTGTCATCGACCAGTAGTCCGCCGTCTCCGGGTACGGATGTCGGTCGAGATCCACGGATGCCGGGGCATCCGCCCGTTCTGGACATGCATCCGTAGATTCCGACCGACAGGTGTACCGGACGACGAAGCCCGACGCAGCGGCGCCTACAGTCAGCGCACGCGTCGATGCACAGACTGCGGCGTGAGATACGCCTTGAGCCCCTCCAGCCCGTACTCGACCCCGAGCCCGGAATCATGTCGCCCGCCGAAGGGCGCGTAGTGGTTCGAGGCGAACATGTTCACGCCGACGGAGCCCGTGTCCATGCGTCGCGCCACACGGAACGCGGCATCCTCATCTCCGCCGAAGACGATCCCACCGAGGCCGAACGACGTGTTGTTGGCGATCTCGACCGCCGCGTCCACCGACGGCGCGCGGAGCAGCGTGATGACGGGTCCGAAGATCTCCTCGCGGGCGATGGTCATGTCGGGCGTGACGTCGGCGAACACGGTCGGGGCGACGAACGCGCCACCCCGCAGCGGTTCGGGCACGTCTCCGCCGACCGTCGCCCTGGCGCCCTCTGCCACACCCGCGCGGATATACCCGAGCACCCGATCACGCTGCGCGAACGTGGCGACCGGGCCGAACACGGTCGCAGGATCCAGCGGGTCTCCGACGGGCGCTGCCGCAACCGTCGCGGTGACCATGTCGACCAGTTCGTCATACCGATCGGGAGTGGTGACCAGGCGGGTCGATATGTAGCAGGTCTGGCCGGTATTGCGCATGCTGCTGCGCAGAAGCACCGCCGACATGGCATCCAAATCAGCATCCGGCAGCACGATCGCCGTCGACTTACCGCCGAGTTCGAGGGTCACCGGACGCAGCAGCTCGCCGCACGCAGCAGCGATGCGACGCCCGACCGGGGTCGACCCCGTGAAAGCCACTTTGTCGATGCCCGGATGGCGCACGAGCAGCTCGCCCGTCGCACCGTCACCGGTCACGAGGTTGATGACCCCCGCCGGAATCCCGGCCTCTTCGGCGGCGTCGAGGAGGAACCGTATGGACAGCGGAGTGGGCCCCGCGGGTTTGATCACGACAGTGCATCCGGCAACGAGCGCAGGGGCGAGCTTGATCACGACGAGGTTGATCGGAAAGTTCCAGGGCGCGATGAGCGCACACACGCCGATGGGGTCCTGCGCGACGACGGTCTCGTTGCGTCGATCCGGAAAGGCGCGCACGTCGCCCGCTTCGAGTTGCCCGGCCAGGCTTGCGAACACTCGCAAGATGGATGCCGCATTTGCCGCGGCACCGGCAGTCTCGGCCACCGGTGATCCGTTTTCCAGAGTGTTGGTGAGGCTGAGCACATCGGCCCTGTTCTCGATCGCATCCGCCATGCGGCGCAACAGCTCGGCACGATCGGAGGGAGCCCGCGCCGCCCACTGGGGATAGGCAGCGCGAGCTGCGGCAACTGCCGCGTCTATGTCGGACGCATCAGCATCCGGAACAGACCCCCAACGCTCCCCCGTGGCTGGGTCCACAACCGGGGAGACGCCACCGCCGGACCCGTTCGTCTCGGCTCCGCCGATGCGGTGTCCAGAGACGTGGGTGTAGGGCAATCCGGCGGCAGCTTCGTGGTGCCGATGACGCATCGCCACCACGAAATCGTCATCGAGCATCGTCATGACAATTGCTCGATCTTCAGAAGCACTTCGGCGCGGCCGAGCTCGGCCTCGGCCATGCGCGCTGCGGCGTCGGTGAGTAGCTCAGGCACGATCTCTACGCGCAGTCGTGCACAGTACGCGGCGGGCGTGATGCCAAACCACGACGAAGCGAGCGCGATTCCGGTGGGCGTGAACCGCCAGAGTCGATCGGCGTCGCGCACGAGACTGTCCTCGATCGAGTGCGACACCTGGCGGGTGTCGTGACCATCGATGATCGCAGTCACGCGTTCGATAAAGGCCTCGTCGTACCCCAGCGGCGGCAGCACCTCGCGGGCGATGTCGCAGCCGTGCCGCTCATGTTCGTATCGAACATCCGCCCGACGCCAGTCACCGGAGAATCCCTCGGAGATGATGCGGTCCTGGTCAACGCGCGACCAACCCGTGTCATGCAGCACAATGGCGACTCTGACGACCAGGGCGTCTGCCTCGGGGTGCGATGCGCACAAGCGCTCGGCGAAAGCGAATGAGATGGGCAGATGGATGTCGTTCTGCCGCGAGCGCGACTCAGCAACAATGGCGCGCCACAGCGGGTCGAGGTCGTCGTTCGCAGCCGCGGCGGCGATAGGGCTGATGTCTACGGGGACAGTATCGGGAAGGGTCATGATGACTCCGATTTCAGGCGTTCACTGCGTCAGGCAGGACGATGGCGGATTTCAGGGATGTGCTGACGTCGGCCGCGGCGGCGGGTGAGATCGTCCCGCCCTTGATGAGGGCCGACTTGATCGCCAGGAACTCCGCCGGGTGGTTCACGACGTCGGCGGCGATCAATCGCCCTTCGCGGTAGTACAGCACCGCGAACTTCTCGGTATCGGGATCGCCGCGCACGACGACGCTCTCATAGCCGGTCGACAGGCCCGCGATCTGCAGTTTCAGATCGCCCTGATCCGACCAGAACCACGGCACCGAGCGGTACTCCGCAGGTTCACCGAGAAGGGAAGCGGCCGCGATCTTTGCCTGCTCAAGCGCGTTATTGACGCTCTCCAGCCGGATGCTGCCGCCCATACCGAGCGGGTAGGGATTGGGCATCATGGTGCAGTCGCCTGCCGAAACCGTCAGACCATCGGATGCCCTGGCCGCCGCATCCACGACGATGCCACCCTCAACGTCCAGGCCCAGTTGCTCGGCAAGCTCCGTGCGCGGGATCACGCCGACGCCAATCAGAACGAGGTCGGCGGGGATGACGGTGCCGTCCTCTAACTCGACTCCGGTTACGGATCCCTGGGCACCGGCCACGCGGGCATCTCCGCCGATGATGCGCGAGATGCGCGCGTCCAGGACGACCTGCACTCCGCGGCGCCGATGCGCGCCTAGATAGAAGGCGCTAGTCTCCTCCGCGACGACGCGTCCGACGAGGCGAGGTGCGGCTTCGAGCACCGTGACGCTCTTGCCGAGCCCTCGGGCGACAGCCGCAGTCTCCAGGCCGATGAAGCCGCCACCGATCACGACGACATTCTTTGCCGACGCGTCGGCGAGCGCGGGCTGCAGGCTGATCGCATGATCCGCATCGCGCAGGTAGTGCACGCCGTGATAATCAGTGCCTTCTAGGGGCAGACGACGAGCGGATGCTCCGGTCGTGAGCGCCAGGCGATCGAAGGCGATGCGGCGACCACCTTCGGTCACCGCGGTGCCCGTACCGTCGGCGGTGCGGTGCACCGTGACGACCCGGTCGCCGGTCACGAGTTCGATATCGCGCTCGGCGAACCATTCCCGGGTGCGCAGGATCACGTCGTCTGGCTGCAGCTCGCCTTTGATCCACCCCTTCGACAGAGGCGGGCGCTGGTAGGGACGGTGTGCCTCTTCACCAACGAGGATGATCGGGGAGGTGTCGCCGCGGTCGCGCATGACCGATGCGATCTGCACGCCGGCCTGACAGGCCCCGACGATGAGTGTCGCGTTCATGGTGTGCTCCGAATCAGATCTGGTCGCTCGGTGTGGTGACGTGGTATTCGCAGCCGTCCTGCAGCTTGATCTGGCAGGACAGACGAGACTCTTCTCGGCGATCGACGGCGGTGCCGTCGAGCATCTCGTCCTCGAGGTCGCCCGGTGCTCCGACAAGATCGCGAGTATCCGCGGCCACGAAGACATGACAGGTGGCGCAGGAGAGACTCCCCCCGCATTCCCCGACGATGCCCGGCACGCCGTTACGGACCGCGGTTTCCATGATCGAATCCCCTGGGCGGCCGTCAATCGCTGTGACGATGCCATTGTCGGCGGTGTAGATGACGGTGCTCATGATTGGTCTCCTTCGATCAGATATCGGTGCTCAGATGAACTGGCGTCCACCGTCGACGACGATGGTCTGCCCGGTGACGAATGCGCCGGCGGGTGAAGCGAGGTACATCACGGTCCCGACGATGTCCTCGGGCGAGATCGGCCTGCGGATCGCCCCGCGGTCGACACCGTACTCGGCGGCGTTCTCGATCAGCGCGTTGCTGGCCTCGGTGAGAGTGAACCCGGGCGCGACGGTATTGACGGTGATGTCACGCACGCCGAGCTCTTTGGCGAGCACGCGGGTGAGGCCGATAACACCGGCCTTGGATGCGACGTAGTGTGCCCACTGCGCGGATCCACTGAAGACGGTGGCCGATGAGATGTTGATCACCCGGCCGCCATTGACGAGGTGCGGCGACAGGGCCCTGGCCACCTGCCACGGACCTTTGAGATTCACCGCCATCACCCGATCCCACTCGCCCTCGTCGATGTCCTCGAACGGCGAGCGCGTGACCGTCCCGTAGATGGCTGCGTTGTTGATAAGTACGTCGACGGATCCCCCAACGGCTATCGCCGCGGCGGCTAGGGCATCCGTCGACGCACGGTCGGTGACATCCACGTGCACCGCGACGGCAGGAACGGCGGCTGTGCGCGAAATCTCAGTAGCGGTTCTGGCGGCCGCATCCGCGTCAATGTCGGCGAGGATCACTCGATCGCCTGACTCGGCGAAGGCTCGAGCGAACTGAGCTCCGAGGCCTCCACCGGCGCCGGTGACGACGACGGTGCGGGCATTCGATGTACCGGTCATGTCAGCTCCTGGGCCGTTCAGTCATCCAGCAGCGTGACGGTGCCGGAGCTTCCGTCCACACGCAGCCGCTGGCCGGTCTTGATCTTCACGGATGCGGTACCGGTGCCGGTGACTGCGGGCATCCCGTACTCACGGCAGACGATCGCAGCGTGACTCATCATGCCGCCGATGTCGGTTACGGTGGCGCGGATCTTGCCAAAGATCGGCCCCCAGCTGGGAGCGGTTACGGGAGCAACGAGGATCTCGCCGTCCTGCACCTCGGAGAGTTGATCCGCGGAGCCGATGACGCGCGCGGGGCCCTCGGCGATGCCGGGAGAGGCTGCCATGCCCTTCAGCGTTCCCTCGGGGACGTCACTCTTGCCCAGCCAGTTCTGGATCTGGTCATCGGTGATTCCCCAGAGCATGAGAGTGAAAGGTTCGGTGATGACCGCCGGCGGCGTGTTCAGGGCAGGCTGCGGTCGTGCGGTCGAGAGTGCGTCCACGATGCCGCGGCGACGCTCGATCTCTGCGGGCCAGCGTGAGGGGCCGATCGCGGGAGCGCCGACCATCCACCCGTTCACATAGTCAAACAGCACCTCGCGCACCTCGTCGCGGCGCAGGTAGAACATGTCGTTCGCCTCGGCCCAGAAACCCGCCTCATGCAGCACGTTCGAGAGCTGGCGGGCCTTTCGCCAGAAGACGCCCATGGTCCAGTGCTCGATGTAGAAGTTGTGGTTCTCGACGTAGGGATAAACCACCCGAGCCAGGCCCAGCTTGCCCTGGAAAGCCGCCAGCTGATCACCCGAGAGCATCTCGGCGTACTCGTCAGTGATGCGGTCGCGCTCTGCGACGAGCGCATCCACGTTTCGGTCGATGTCCGCACCGGCCTGCAGTCGATCAATATAGCCCTTGATGAACGCCAGTGGGATCGCCGGCACATCACGCCAGTACTGGTCGTGTGCGTAGAAGCCGTTGCCTGTTGTGAAGTTGAACCATGGGTCCTGTGCGTCATTCCACGCCTGCATCCACGCTGAACCGGAAGCATGTGCGGCGACCGCCGCCAGTGTCGCCTCGGCATCCGGGGCATCCGAGAAGAGATCGCTCAATCCGTCACGCACGGCGATCTTGGCGAGCTTCTTCAGCTCGTCGTCCGGGCGGAACAGCTCCATGTCGACGCCCTGCACCATCGTCGCGATGGCGAGGTCGGGGATCCGCGGGAACAGCTCCTTGCAGAACATGAACAGGTCGAGGTAGGCGACGTAGCCGAGGTTCAGGAACTCGAAGTGGTACTGCCAGGCACGGTAGGCCAAGGAAATGAGGCGGTCGTAGTTCTCCAGGAACTCCGTGGCGGGGCTCGTACCCTTGCCTGCCAGCACGTCCTCGATCGGGATGACATCCGGCAGTCCGGTGAAGTCGAGTGCTTCGATTTCATCGATCGTAGAACGGAGCTTCTTGTGCCAGTTTTCGAGCAGGCTGTCCCAATTCTCGAAATAGTGCCCGGCACGCTTCATGAATTCCGGAACCCGCGCCTCGATGTGCTGCGGATCAACCGCAACCGGCGACATAAAGACGTAGCCGTTGTGGATGCGATATTCGATGCCGTTCGCGGTGGGAATGAGTAGCTGACGAGCGTTGTACTGGCCGAGGCAGCCGACGGCGAATTCGAAGCCGATCGTCTCGAAGGGCTTGGTCACCGTGGGCCAGTGCTGGCTGTCACAGAACCAGAACTTGTTCTCCTCCACTTCGCGGAGGTTGTCTTGGAATACGAGGTTATAGGCGTAGAGGTCCTTCCACCCCTCGGCGCCGGCAGGCGGCTCCTGCTCATAGGGGCTGGGGAAGGAGTTGCGTGCGGTGGTGGTGGTGTCTACAGCGGTCGACTCTGACATGACTGCGTCCTTTCGGGGACTGCGGGATCTTCGGAAACTTCGGGTAAGCGGCTCAGCGGCCGATCTGGGTCATCAAAGACTGGGTGATACTGGCGATTCCGAAACCGGAACTCGTCGGCGCGCGATCTGGCTGTTTCGTCGACCACACCGTTTCGGGGCGGGACTGCAGCAGCAGCAGGTTCTCACCGGCGGGCAGTGTGCGATCGATCGCCCACTCGATGTCTTGGGGTGAGCCAAAGTGCTTCTCCGCGCGCTTCGCGATCGCCGCAACAGCGGTGACCTCTTCGTCAGTGAGACAGCGGATGCTGCGGCGCTCTGCCTCCACCTCGCGCTCGACGACGCCGCGGGATGCAGCATCCGGAACCATCTCCATGTGCTTCTCGCCGATCTGCTCCTCGGAGATCGTCAGGAGGACCTTGTCGATGTGCAGATTGTCGGGAGTGACAGTGCCGGAGACCACGGATTCGCCCAGGCCCCAGGCCGCATCGATGACGATGGTGGAGCGGTCACCGTTGGAGGGGTCGATGGTCATGGCGACTCCGGCCGCTTTCGCGTCGACCATCTTCTGCACCGCGACCGCCATAGATAGGCCCTCGTCCGGGATCTCATTGCGCAGACGGTAGACGATGGCACGCGAGGTGTAGAGCGAGGCCCAGCACTGGCGCACATGCTCAGCGACAGCATCCCGACCGCGTAGCCACAGGTAGGTGTCCTGCTGTCCGGCGAAACTCGCATCCGGCAGGTCTTCAGCCGTCGCCGACGAGCGCACCGCCACTGGCTGCTCTTCACTGAAGCGTTGCTGCAGTGCGGCGTAGGCGCGATCGAACTCGGTGACGATAGCATCCGGAATCTCACGGGTGGAGAATTCGGCGCGAATCTTCTCCGACACGGCGTCGACCTCGGACACGTCGTCGGCGTTGAGGCCCTCGAGCAGATGATCGATCTCATCGGCGAGGCCGGTGAGTTCCACGAAGGACGTATATGCAGCAGTGGTCACGGCGAAGCCGGGAGGAACCGGCATCCCCGCCGATGTGAGATTCACCAGCGATGCACACTTGCCACCGAGATTTTCGATTGTCGTCGCACCTGCCTCGTCAAAGAAGCGGATGAAGAGGTAGTCGTTCATGTCAAGCCTCCCAGGTGACAGGTACGGAGAGCGGCACGCGGAACGAGAGGTTCTCACGGAAGTCGATGTCGGCATCCTCGGCCAGTTGCAGGCCAGGGACCGCGGCGATGGTCTCCTCCAGGGCGATCTTCGCTTGGAGTTTGGCGAGCATGTTGCCGAGGCAGTAGTGGATGCCGAAGCCGAAGGACAGGTGGTTGCGGGCGTCGCTGCGGTCAATGTCGAAAGCGTCGGGGTTTTCAAAGACCTCGGCGTCGCGGTTGGCGGAGCCCATGACCAGCAGGACGTTCGCGCCCTTCGGGATCGCCACGCCGCCGATCTCGGTGTCGGCCAGCGCACGGCGGCGCCAGGCGACAATCGAGCCACTAAAGCGGAGCACCTCGTCGACCGCACTGGGGATGCGGCTGGGGTCGTCGACGAGGTGCTCCCACTGATCGCGATGCGACAGCAGCACGCGAATGCAGTTCGCGATCAGGGTCGTGGTGGTCTCGTGCCCTGCGAACAGCAGGCTGTAGCAGAGTGAGGCGATCTCGTGATCGGTGATCTCCGCTCCACCGTCCTGCGCCGTGACGAGGTCGGCGATCAGACTGTCGCCGCCATCTGCGTGTGCGGCCGTCACTAGCGCAATGCACTCTTGCCAGTACTCGACGAGGTTGTGCGCGTGCGGGATCTGATCCTCGTCGTCGAGGTTTCCCCAGGTCATCGCGGCCCGGGAATCCGACCAGCGCTTGTAGGTGGGAACGAGCGAAGGGTCGACGCCGAGCAGCGTGAGAATCGTGATCGTGGGGATGTCATAGGCGACCTGGGCGAAGAAATCGCCGGTGCGGTCGGGGTTCGCGAGCATCTCCTGGAGCGCGGCACGGGTGTTCTCGCGGATCGTGGGCTCGAGTGCCTTGAAACGGCGTGGGGTGAACGCCCGCTGTGCGATGGCTCGAATGCGGGTGTGCTCGGGAGGCATGCGAGCGGAGAGTCCGGAGTAGGCGGTGAAGCCGCCGTCCTTCATGATCTGCGTGGCCTGCGGGCCGCGCTCACGGACCGGTGCCTGCGCGTTCTCACTGGAGAACGTCTCCCAGTTCTCGAACGTCGACTTCACATCGGCGTAGCGGGTGACGACCCAGCAGTCGATGCGCTCGTCGTACATGACTGGCTCGTTGCGACGCAGTTCGGCGTAGGACGGGAACGGGTTCTTCATATCGAACGGCTCATAGCCGTGACGATCGTGGGCGGCCTCAGCCTGAGCGGCTGCACTGTGATCAATGGGGCAGCCGGCTGCAGCTGCGGCTCGGGCTTCGGTTGGCGAGAGCGCCATGACGACTCCTTCGTGTCAGCACCTGATGCATTGGGATTCCGACGACCTTCCGTGAAGTAAAGGTGGGCCGCCGGAACTACTGTTCATCTAACGCTTCGGATCAGGCTTCCGGGTGGTCGACTTCCGCCCAGTGGAAGCGGCTTGTTGAAGTGTCTGCAACGGGAAGCCGCCAACACTCGCTTCGAGGCGTCGCGCGATCCCCCTCATCGCCGGAAGATGACGCTCAATCGATGACGCGGCATCTGTCGTGGTGACCAACCCCAGGGCAGCGCCGACCACCCCCAGCTGGAACACCGGTACGGCGATCGATGTTGCCCCGAGCCTGGTTTCGTCGACGGTCGTGGCGAAGCTCTGCGACCGCACGGTTGCGAGCTCAGCGCGCAGCGCATCCGGGTCGACGTGCGTCAGCGCTGTGCGTCTTTCGAGCGGTTGCGTGATAATCGCCTCGCGCACCCATGGCTCCTCGAATGCGAGCAGCACTTTGCCGACTGCGGTGGCATGCAACGGCAGTCGGCCACCGACGCGCGAAGCCTGCGGTACACGCCTAGTGCCGTATACACGGTCGATGTACAGCGCCTCGGCATTCTCCCTGACTGCGATGTGCACCGTCTCCTGAGTGAGGGTGAAGAGGTCCTGCAGCAGCGGGCGGGCGATCTCGCGCACCTGACGTCCCGCGTGCTGGCCGAGTTCCCACAGCCGCAGCCCGATCTGGTAGCGGCCGTTGTCGTCCCGCTGCAGCGCGCCCCAAGCTTCCAGTTCAGCGACCAGGCGGTGGGTCGTGCTCAACGGCAGTCCGGTCTCGGTGCTGATCTCGGTCAGGCTTCGCGGTGAGAGCGACCTCTCGAAGAGCGCCAGAATCGTGAGCACTCGCCCTGCGACGCTCTGCCCTGGCTCGGATGTACGTCCAGCCATCGGCCACCTCCTCGTGACGAACCGCTTCCGGTGAGTGGAAGTGTACGCGCGAGGCTCTGGGCCGCGCCACCGTGTGCCGGGCAAACAGGGGCGCCGACCGACACGCGTGCCGGCCGAACGGGAGGGCGACGTCAGCGCCCCGGCACCCCGAACGCGTTCTGCACCTTGATCGGCGCAGCCGCCGGCGACGCGAAGAATTTCAGCACCCGACCGGCGCGCTCCTGGTCGACGGATGCCGTTGCCACCGCACCCGCGAAGACGGTGTCGATTGCACAATCGGAGGGCATGACGCCGAGGATGCGGATGCCGCGCTGTCCGACGAGCTCACTGAGCTGCTGGAACCCGAGATCGGCCTCGCCCGCAGCCAGCGCAGTGGCCACAGGAATCCCCGGACGCGCCTGCACGAGACGCCCCTCCAGTTCCGAAGAAAGCCCCCACTCCTCGATCATCGACACGAGCGCTGCGCCGCTGGGGCCCGTCGAATAGCCGATGCGGTTCGCGCCGCGCAGCGCCTCGCGCACACCCTCGGCAGAGTCGAATGCCGCCCCCGCCGGTAGCCCCGCGGGCCCCGCGCCCACCGCAGGAACGGCCACCGCCACCTGAGAGAGCACAAGCGGCACCACGGTGGCGGCATCCACGTGCCCTTCGTCGGCCAGACGAGACAGCGCCGGTTGCGCGAGGAAGACGAGGTCGAAGGCCTCGCCCGCCGCCACACGGTCCGCAGCATCCACTCCCCCGACCGACTCGATGTCGACACGGGCGAGCCCGGTCGCAGCTGTGACGGCTGTCAGATCCGCCAACACCCGCCGGGTCGCCATCGAGGAAATCGCCTTCACGATGCGTCCTCGAAAGTTTCCGCATCCACCTCGGCGGCCGGACCGGGCGCATAGCGCGGACCCGAAACGGTGGAAGTGGAGATCAGCTCACCGGCGCGCGCCAGCAGCGCGGCATCCACCGAAAGCGACAGGGCAGCGAAGTCCTCGCGCATGTGGTCGACGCTCGTGGTGCCCGGAATCGGCACGACATGCTCTCCCCGCGACAGCAACCAGGCGAGCGCAAGCTGCGCGGGCGTGCACGCAGCCTCTGCGGCGAGCGCACGCCATCTGGGCAGCAGCGCTTCGTTCGCGGGCCAGTTGCCCGAAGAAAACCGCGGCATCGCCCGACGGATGTCCTTCTCCGCCAACTCACCTGGATCAGCAACCGAATCACTGAGGAACCCGCGTGCGACCGGGGAGAACGCGACCAGCGCGATCCCGGCATCATGCGTCGCGGAGAGCATCCCGAGTTCCGGGTTCCGACTCCACAGCGAGTACTCGTTCTGCACGGCGGCGATGGGAGCGACCGCCTGCGCTTCGCGCAGCCGCTCAACAGACACCTCCGAAAGCCCGATCGCGCCGATCTTTCCGGCATCCACGAGAGAGGAAAGGGCGCCGACGCTCTCGCCGATCGGTACGGTCTTGTCCCACCGGTGCAGGTAGTACAGGTCGATGTGGTCCACGCCCAAGCGTGAGAGCGAAGCATCCACCTGCGCACCCAAGGTCGAAGGCCGCCCATCGATGACCTTGACGCCATCCACCATCGCCATGCCGCCCTTGCTGGCCAGCACGACCTCGTGGCGGCGCCCACGCAGAGCGCGACCGACGAGCTCCTCGTTACGACCGGCGCCGTAGAGCGTGGCCGTGTCAAGGTGCGTCACGCCGTCATCGAGAGCAGCACGCAGCAGCGCGAGCCCCTCTTCCTCGGATGGGGGCACGCCATACGCGTGACTCAGGTTCATGCAGCCCAGCCCCATCCGCGGAAGCGCCCGCGCGCCACCCTCAAGCACAGTCACGCGAGCTGCTTCTCCAGCTGGCCGAGCACCCGGTAGCAGTCGATGACCTGACGAAGCGAGGAGTTGGGCTCACGTCCCTCACGGATCGCCGAGATGAATTCGCGATCCTGCAGCTCAATGCCGTTCATGCTGACGGCGACGTTCGACACGTCGATCTGTTCTTCCTTGCCGTTGAAGAGGTCGTCGTAGCGGGCGATGTAGGTGTCGGTGTCGCCGATATAGCGGAAGAACGTGCCGAAAGGTCCATCGTTGTTGAACGACAGCGACAGCGTGCAGATCGCCCCGGTCTCGCTCTTGAGCAGAATTCCCATGTCCATGGCGATACCGAGGTCCGGGTGAATCGGCCCCTG
Organism: Microbacterium wangyouchuni; assembly: GCF_054072595.1. Taxonomy (NCBI): domain Bacteria; kingdom Bacillati; phylum Actinomycetota; class Actinomycetes; order Micrococcales; family Microbacteriaceae; genus Microbacterium; species Microbacterium wangyouchuni. Next base: position 234,719 of record NZ_JBSVRM010000001.1, on the reverse strand, counting down.
GACAGCGTGAGCCTCGACGATCTTGCCCGCCTGGTACGCGAACAGGTCGACCGTGTGCGCTGCGTGATGCCACAGCAGGTGGTCGGTCCACGACCGCGCCTCGCCCTTGGCGTTCGTGTTGGTGCGGCGGAAGAAGTACGTCTGCACGTCCATCTGCTGCACGGCGAATTCACCTGCGTCGATCCGGTTGTGCACGAGCTGATGCGAGGGGTTGAAGCGGCGCGTGTGGCCGACCATCGCGACCAGCTCGGATGCTTCTGCCGCTTCGGCCGCAGCGAGAGTAGCCTCGGCATCCGCCAACGAATCGGCCAGCGGAATCTCGACCTGCACGTGCTTACCCGCGGCGAGCGCGGCCTGCGTCTGCTCCGCGTGCATCCCGGTCGGTGTCGCGAGGATGACAGCATCCACGTCGTCGCGCTCGAGAACGGCCTCGAGACCGACGACGGCGTTCGCGACGCCGTACTGCGCGGCGACGGCATCCGCCTTCTCCTGCGAGGTGGCGCTGACGACAGTCACCTCGGCGTCCTCGATATTCTTCAGGCCGTCGAGATGCTTCATGCCGAAGGCCCCGTTAGCGCCGACGACGGCAACGCGAATCTTGTCAGTCATGCATTACTCCTTCTGGGCGGACGGGTTGGTTAGCACCAGGTGTCCGACCGCCGTATTCGACGCGGGCACATGGTAGAACCGGTGATTCAGCTCAGGAGCATCCCCACCGAACTGGTCATCCATCGCACCGCGGGCGATGAGCCAGTCCACGAGTTCGATGCCCTCAGAGCCCGCCTCGTCAACGTACTCCATGTGCTGCCATTCGGTCAGCCCCAGCGGGTCCTCGATGAGGTGGTCCAGGAACGCGTTGTCCCACTCCTCATTGATGAGGCCGGCGCGCGGGCCCTGCAGCTGGTGGCTCATGCCGCCGGTGCCCCAGATCTGCACGTTGAGCTCTTCGCCGTCCCATTTGTCCAGCGCTCGGCGCAGTGCCTTGCCCAGCTCGTAGCAACGACGTCCGGACGGCACCGGGTACTGCACGACGTTCACCGCCAGCGGGATGACCCGCACGGGCCACTGCTCCTCGGGGCTGAGCTCACCGAACACGAGCGACAGCGGAACGGTCAGGCCGTGATCGACGACCATCTCGTTGACGAGGGTGAGGTCGAAGTCATCCTGGATGACCGACTGGGCGATGTGCGCAGCAAGCTCCGGGTAACCCTTGACGTCCGGAACCGGACGCGGGCCGTAGCCCTCATCAGCAACCGGATACTCGGCGCCCGTACCGAGCACGAAGGTCGGAATGATCGACGCGTCGAAGGCGGTGGCGTGGTCGTTGTAAACCAGGATGACGACGTCGGGCTTCTCGTCCTTCACCCACGAGCGCGTCCACTGGTAGCCGTCGAAAACCTTCTTCCAGTACGGCTCTTCGGTCTTGCCGAGGTCCATCGCGGCACCGATAGCCGGCACGTGCGAGGTGAATAACGCGGAGGTGTACTTCGCTGGCGCATTCGGGCGGAAGGTCTCGGCCTTCTCGCCGGGCGCAGGAGGCGTCCAGCCGTCCAGATCCTTCAGACGGTTGCCCTCGGGGCGCCGCCCACCGCCGACCATCATGTCGCGGTACGCGGCCTCGCTCATGCCGGTCATGGAGCCGGCCATCTGCTGGAAGCTCAACCCGTGGGTGGCGCCGATCTTGCTGAGGAAGTAGATGTTCCCGCCCTCAGCGATCATGGTGTTCATATCCATGTCGAGCACGGCCTGACGCTGCACCGGGTTCAGCGGCCACTCGTCGAGGTAGGCCTCCTGGTCGGCGAGGAAGCGCGCACGGTTCTCGGGCTTCATCAGCGACATCGAGAACTGGTTGAGGTGGTAGCCCTTGCGGGCCTGGTCGGCATCATAAATCGTGGTGCCAGGAATGTCCTTGTACGGCTTGTCGAGTGCCATGGTCATTCTCCTTCTTGCCAATAGAGGCGGCGCGGATTGTCCACGAGCAGCTTCTTCTGCAGCTCGGGCGTCGTCGCGATCTGGGGGATGTAATCGACCAGCAGCCCGTCGTCAGGCATGTGGTCTTTCAGGTTGGGGTGGGGCCAATCGGTGCCCCACAGCACGCGGTCGGGGAACTCCTCAACCACGCGACGGGCGAACGGCACGACGTCACTGTACGCCTGCTGCTCACCATTAAGGGCGCGGGGACCGGCGACGCTCAGCCGCTCCGGGCACGACACCTTGGTCCACACGTTGTCGTTCTCCCGCATGAAGCGCAAGAACAGTCCGAATTCTTCGCCGTCGACGTCCTTCGTGACGTCGGGCCTGCCCATGTGGTCGACGACGACGGGCGTCGGGATGCTGGAGAAGAAGTCGTAGAGCTCGGGAAGATCCTCTGCCTCGAAGTAGATGACCACATGCCATCCGAGAGGCGTGATCTTCTGAACGATGTCGTCAAGCGAGTCGGTGGGGACCCGGTCGACGAGACGCTTGACGAAGTTGAAGCGCACACCGCGAACGCCCGCCTGATGCAACTCGGCGAGCTGCTCGTCGGTCACGTCGCGGCGGACAGTGGCGACGCCACGGGCACGGCCCTCGCTGCGGTTCAGCGCGTCGACGAGTGCGGAGTTGTCTGCGCCGTGGCAGGTGGCCTGCACTATGACGTTGCGGTCGAAACCGAGGTGGTCGCGCAGTGCGAACAGCTGCTCAGCCGAAGCATCGCACGGGGTGTACTTGCGCTCGGGGGCGTAGGGGAATTCCGCGCCAGGGCCGAAGACATGGCAGTGCGCGTCGACGGCTCCTGCGGGCAGGGTGAACGTCGGCTTCGTGGGACCGTCGTACCAGTCCAGCCAGCCTTCTGACTTCGTGAAGTCACCCGTCGTGTCACCGTGAGCCATGCTCAGTCCTCCACATATTCCAGGCCGGCTTTGGCGAGCGGCTCGCGCATGCCGTACAGGTCGAGTCCGAGGACACCGTCGCGGAACTTCTGGCGCTTTTCCTCTTCGTTGTCTTCGCGCTTCTGGCTGGCATCCGCCACCAAACCTGCGAGCTCGCGCGGAACCACGACGACGCCGTCGACATCGGCGACGATCACGTCTCCCGGGTTGACCAGGGCGTTGGCTGCGACGACCGGCACGTTGACGGAACCGAGCGTGGCCTTGACCGTGCCCTTGGAGTTGATCGCGCGGGAGAAGACCGGGAAGCCCATCTTCTCGAGGTCCTCGACATCGCGAACGCCGCCGTCGATTACGAGGCCCTTGCAGCCACGAGCGGTGAGGGAGGTGGCGAGCAGGTCTCCGAAGAATCCGTCTTCGCTCTCGGTGGTGCAGCCGGCGACGATCACGTCGCCCTCCTGCACCTGCTCGGCAGCGACATGGAACATCCAGTTGTCGCCGGGCTGCAGCAGAACGGTGACGGCGGGACCGCACATCGCCGCACCCTTGTAGACGGGACGAATGTAGGGGCGCATGAGGCCGACGCGGCCCATCGCCTCGTGGATGGTCGCAACGCCGAACTTCGACAGGCGCGCGACGTCATCGGGGTCGGGGCGCTGGATGTTCGTGTGGACGATGCCGAGGTTATTCAGTCGCATTTTCTTCTCTCGTTCTCAGAGACCGCGAGCGGTCAGGGCGCGGTCAAGGCGCGGGTAGACGCGGCGGGCGTTGCCCTCGAAGACCTGGGCCCGCTGGGCGTCGGTGAGGTTCGCGGTGGCGTCGACGTACTTCTTGGTGTCGTCGAAGTAGTGACCGGTGCGCGGGTCAATGTCGCGGACCGCGCCGATCATCTCGCTCGCGAACAGGATGTTGTCGGTGGGGATGACGTCGGTCAGCAGGTCGATACCGGGCTGGTGATAGACGCAGGTGTCGACGTAGACGTTGTCGAGCAGGTATTCCTCGAGCTCGGGCTTGCCGAGCGCCATCGCGAGTCCGCGGAAGCGGCCCCAGTGGTAAGGGATCGCCCCGCCGCCGTGCGGGATGACGAGCTTCAGGTCGGGGAAGTCCTTGAAGAGGGTGTCGCCGCCGCGGATCAGCTGCATGAAGGCCGTCGTGTCGGCGTTGAGGTAGTGGTCACCGGTGGTGTGCATCACGTCCGGCATGCACGTGGAGCTCACGTGGATCATGGCCGGGAGCTCGTACTCGACGAGCTTCTCGTAGATCGGGTACCAGGACCGGTCGGTGATCGCCGGGGACGTCCAGCGGCCGGCCGACGGGTCGGGGTTGATGTTGACCGTGACAGCCCCGAGTTCCTCGACGGCGCGAGTGATCTCCGCGACGGTGGTCTTCGGGTCCTCGCCCGGGGACTGCGGGAGCATAGCGCCCATCATGAACCGGTCGGGGAACAGCGAGCTGACGCGTGCGACGAGGTCGTTGCACATGCGTGCCCAGGTCGCGCTGACTTCACGGTCGCCGATGTGGTGCGCCATGAACGATGCACGCGGGCTGAAGACGGTGAGGTCGCTGCCGCGTTCGTTCATCAGGCGGAGCTGATTCTTCTCGATGCTCTCGCGGATGTCGTCGTCGCTGACCTCGAGCGCGGCGGGGTCAGGAGCGTCGCCCTCGCCCTTCGTGAAGGCGATCTGCTGTTCACGCCAAGCGCCGACCTGCGCGGGAGCCGTCGTGTAATGGCCGTGGATGTCAATGATCAACGTGTGTCGTCCTTGTCACTCGGATGCTGTCACTCGGATGCTGTTGCTCACGACTCTAGGTCGCCGTTTCCATACAGTCCAATAGATGTTTTGCACCCAAACTATAGATATGCTCTATACATGGTCATGGCGGATCTCAACCAGCTGCGCACCTTCGTCGTGCTCTACGAGTTGCGCAGCGTGACAGCCGCTGCCGAACGCCTGCACGTGACGCAGCCGACCGTCAGCTACACCCTGCGGCGCCTGCGCGAGAAGTTCGGCGATGAGCTGTTCCGCCGTGAGGGGCGGGACATGGTGCCGACGGCGAAAGCCACTGCACTGTTCGCCCCGCTGCACGAAGCCCTCGCGCAGATCGACGAAACGGTCAGCGATCCGGATGCGTTCGAGCCTGCCGGTTTCAGCGGCGAACTGGCGCTCGGGCTCACCTCGATCGGCGAGCAGACGTTCCTGCCGCCAATCATGGCGGCACTCGCCCGGGAAGCGGCGAGTCCGCACCTGCAGGTGCAGCGATTGGATTCTGATCAGGTCGAGGACGGACTGATCCGCGGCACGATCGACCTGGCGATGACCGTTTCGATGATCGGCAGTCCGCGGCTGTGGCGCACGCACGTGCGGGCCGTCGAATACGTGGCGCTGACCTCAGTCGCACATCCGTTACCCCTGACCGGGGCGGACATGTTCGCCGGACGTCATTTCGTGCGCGTCTCAGCGCGCGGGGGGCACGTGTTCCCGCTGCAGGTGCTGACCGAGCACGCACTCATGTCGCAGGTCGCGCTCACGGTCGAGGAGTACGCGACCGTGCCCGCCGTGCTGCAGGCCACCGACCTCGTCGTACTGCTGCCGAGGCACGTCGCCGAGGTGTTCAGCGGATGGTTCCAAGGGCTGCGGATCACCGATCTTCCGTGGCCCGCGCAGTCGACGCCGGTCTCGCTGTACACCCGGCGCGAGGCAAGCCTGTCACCGGCCCAGAAGTGGTTCCGTCACATTGTGCTCGACGCCGTCGCCGCCGGCGAGTACCGGCGCAGGCCCGCGTGACGGATTCTTCTTAGGAACGCCGCCCGGCGACGGCGTCCGCCACCTCGATGAGATCCTGCGTCCACCTCTCGCCGAGTTCGCGGGTGAAGCGGGCGATCGGCAGCGCAATACTGAAGGCCACGCGCTGACCTCCGAATTCCCCGACCGAGATCGACAGCGCGGCGACGCCCGGCTCGCTCTCTTCGAAGTTCCATGCGATCCGCGATCGGCGCACATCATCGAGCTGCTCCCGAAGCGAATCCAGGTCGACACCGACGTGCTGCGCTCTTGGGCTCGCCAGGGCGACTTTGTAACGCGCGTCGACCTCTTCGTCGGTCAGATCCGCCAGCAGAACCTTTCCACCGGACGTGACGTGCGCTGGGAGCCACACTCCTACGCGCAGCCCGAAGCGCAGAATGTGCGTGCGCGCCTCAATACCATCCAAGTGCAGAATGCGCGTGCCGACGAGCGCGGCGACATGCACAGTCTCCCCCGTGCGCTCGAAGAGGCCTTCCAGCGCCGGACGCAGTCGATCGGTCAGCTGCGGAATCCGTGTCGAAAGGCCGGGGTTATGCAGAGCAGGCCCGACCGAGTACCGACGATCGCGCCCCTGCGCGGCAAAGCCGTCCTGCACGAGCGTCGCGAGCAGACGCTGCGCAGTCGAGGCATTGACATCGAGCGCCGCTGCCGCTTCCGTCACCCCCAGATTTCCTTCTTCGATCAGGAGTTTCAGCAGGACAAGCGCCCGGTGGACGGACTCAACTCGCGGAGCATCTTTGCGTATCACGCAAAACAGACTACCTTGCATTGCTTAGCGCGCAATATCCCTCTATCATCGCAACGTCCGGGAAAAACTCCGTACCCCAACGAACGATGAAGTTTGAGGATTCAATGCCGATCAGAACAGACGCAGACCGCGGCGCTATCGTCGTCGGCGCATCGAGCGGAATGGGCGCGGCCATCGTGCGCCGACTCGTCGCAGACGGCATCGAGGTCGTCGCCCTTGATCTCGCCACCGCACAATGGCCCGCTGACCTCGGTGCGACCACCAGCTCGATAGACGTCACTGACCCCGAAGGCGTCGCGCGTGCCATCGCCGAAGCATCCGCACACCTCGCGCACCTCGACATCGTCGTAAACTGCGCCGGCATCCTCGGCCCGGTCGCCCCCACCCTCGAGACCGATCAAGCAACCTTCTCCCGGATCGTCGGACTGAACCTCGGCGGTGCGTTCGCCGTCACGCGGGCCGCACTTGCGCACCTCGTGCCACAGGGCTTTGGCCGGATCATCCACATCGCCTCGATCGCCGGCAAGGAGGGCAACCCGCAGATGGCCGCCTACTCCGCATCAAAGGCGGGAGTCATCGGCATGGTCAAGGCGATCGGCCGCGAGTACGCGGCAAGCGGCGTGACCGTCAACGCCATCGCCCCGGCATCCATCGACACCCCCCTTATCCAGGGGATGACGGCAGAGCGTCGCGAGGTGCAGAAGTCGCTCATTCCGATGGGCAGGTTCGGCACGGCCGAAGAGATCGCCGGCCTTGTCGCCTACATCGCCTCTCCCGATTCCTCGTTCACTACGGGCTTCGTCTTCGACGCCTCCGGTGGCCGGGCCACGTACTAGGAGCACTTATGAACACCACCACGCGCAGCGCGATCGTCACGGGCGGAGGCGGCGGCATTGGCCGCATCGTCTCCGAGCGACTCGCCTCGGTCGGTTACCGGGTCGTCATCGCCGACGCCTCCGCCGATTCGGCCGAAGCCGTCGGAGCATCCCTTCCCACACCGAACGGTGGCCACCGAGTGGTCACCGGAGATCTCACCAGCCCCGAAACGAACCGCGCCGCCGTCGAAGCCGCCCGCGAACTCGGGACGCTGAGCGTTCTCGTCAACGGGGTCGGAATCTCTCCCAAGGACGAAGGGCGCAAGCGTCCGTTCTACGACGTCTCTCCCGACGAATGGGATCTCGTGATGGCCGTCAATGTGAAGGCGCCGCTGCTGTTAGTGCAAGAAGCCTTCCGGCACATGCCAACAGACGGATCGGCATCCATCGTCAATATCCTCTCGATCGCGTCGCGCCTCGGCACCGGCGGTCTCCCGAGCGACACATTCCCCCCCTTCCTTCCGTCATCCATCGCATACGCCGCCTCGAAGGGCGCTCTGCAGAACGTGACCGCCTCACTGTCGCGTGAGCTCTCGAGCTTCCACATCCGCGTCAACGGCGTCGCGCCCGGATTCGTACAGACGCAGATGACTGGCGGGGTGCCATCGGCCGAGGCGCAGCAGATGATCGGGCAGGTTCCGATGGCACGCTTCGCCCAGCCGAGTGAGATCGCGGACGCGATCGAGTTCCTCATCAGCGACAACGCCTCGTACATCACGGGCGCGAGCCTCGACGTCAACGGCGGCATGCTCACCTGCTGAGCGACCCGCTTCCCCATCCACCGAACAACCACAGAATCAGGAACCTCCCGATGTCAACGAAGACAAAAATCCTCACCGAAACGGCGAGCATGCGCGCTCCGGGAAACCAGAGCAAGCGCTCCTCGCTCGCGGGCTTCATCGGCTCCGCGCTCGAGTACTACGACATGTACATCTACGCATCCGCGTCGGCGCTCGTCTTCGCACGCGTCTTCTTCCCGGATGCCGGCGCCACGGGCCTGCTCTACGCCCTCGGACTGTATGGCGTGGCGTACATCGCGCGCCCGGTCGGCGGTTTCCTCGCAGGCCACCTGGGCGACCGCTTCGGCCGACGGAACATCATGATCCTGACGCTGCTCGTCATGGGTATCGCGACGTTCCTCATCGGCTGCCTGCCCTCGTACGACAGCGTCGGCATCCTCGCCCCCACGCTGCTCATCGTGCTGCGCCTGTGCCAGGGCCTGTCCGTGGGCGGTGAGCTCTCCGGCGCATCCTCGTTGACCCTCGAGCACGCTCCGGCGGACCGCCGAGCGCTCTACACCTCATGGGCGATCAATGGCATCTGGGTGGGTTACATCCTCGCCACGCTCGCATTCATCGGCGTCGCGGCCCTCCCCGAAGACCAGCTGCTCTCGTGGGGCTGGCGCGTACCGTTCTGGCTGAGCGCACTCATCCTTGTCGTCGGCCTCATCATCCGTCGCACGGTGCGCGACACCGAAGCGTTCACCGTCGAGAAGGAGATGGGAACCACCGCCAAGATCCCGCTCGGCGAGGTGCTCCGCCATCAGCCTGCCGACGTGGTCCGCGTCATCTTCGCCGCTTTCCTCGTCGTGATCAGCACCACCGTTCCGGTTTACGGACTGACGTACGCGACCAACATCGCCGGGATCGAAGCTGGCACCATGCTGTGGGTCGTGATCGTCGGCTATGTCGTCGCGCTCGTCACGCAGCCCCTGTTCGCCAGCCTCAGCGACAAGATCGGTCGCAAGCCCGTACTGATCGGCGGCAACCTCTTCGGCGCCGCGGCTGTCTGGCTGTTCTTCTGGGCAGTCGGCGAGGCGAACATCCCGATGATCTTCGTCGGCGTGCTGCTGTGCGTCTCAATCGGCTTCGCGGCGACGAACTCGGTGTACCCGGCGTACTTCAGCGAGCTGTTCAACGTGCGCTACCGCGTGACCGGTATGGCCGTCGGTCTGCAGCTGGGACTCGTGCTGACCGGATTCTCGCCCGTCATCATCCAGGCCATCTCCACCGCGAACAGCGATGCCTGGTGGCCGGCCGCCGTGTTCACGAGCATCGCGTGTGTGATCTCGGCGATCGCGATCGCTTCGGGCCGCGAGACCTACAAGACGCCGCTCGACGAGCTGGGCGTTGCGCAGAACACGGCACGCGCCCCCCAGCGAACGGCACGGACGAACCGATGACCTCGCGCACCGCAGATCTTCTCGTCCTCGGCAGCGGCATCGCCGGGCAGACCGCTGCCACTGCCGCGGCAGAAGCCGGCCTTGACGTCATCCTCGCTGAAAAGACCGCTGACCTCGGCGGGTCGACCGTGATGAGCGGCGGCTGGTTCGCCTTCAGTGACACCGAAGAGCAACGCGAAGAGGGTGAAGAGGACTCCACCGAGCTGTTCCTCAAGGACATGCAGGAGGTCGGTGAGTTCCGCAACGACCCCGCCCTCCTGCACGCGTATCTGGATCGTCAGGATGCGGCGTATCACTGGCTCAAGGAGCACGGCGTGCAGTTCCGCGAGATCGAGATCAGCTCAGGCCAGTCGGCGAAGCGGAGCCACAACACGGCGATCACCGAGGTGATGGCAGGACTGCACGAGCAATTCGACACGGCCGGGGGCACGACGCTGCGCGAACATCGCGCGGTTCGTCTGATCACAGACACATCCGGCCGCGTCACGGGCGCGACCCTTGCGTCATCCGATGGCGAGATCGACGTGATCGCCCGCCAGGGCGTGGTCATCGCGACCGGTGGGTTCACCCGCGGCAACGAACTGATGGAAATCTTCGCACCCGAGCAACTTGCAGCGATCCCCTTCGGCGGCAAAGGCAACACCGGAGATGGCCTGCGGATGGCGTGGAAGCTCGGCGCAGACATGGCCGATATGTCCTTCGTGAGCGGAACGTACGGCTCGCACCCCGAGACGGGCCATGTGCATGAACTGCTCACCGCCTATTACATGGGCGCGATCATCGTGAACCGGGCGGGCGAGCGCTTCACCGACGAGTCGCAGTCGTACAAGACTCTGGGCCGCGCGGTCCTCGACGAGGAAGACGGTCTCGGAGTGCAGATCTTCGACGCCGACGTCCGCGCGAAGTCGCACCCCGGCATCCCGCTGAAAGATATGGAGGCGATCGAGTCGCTCGGTCACCTGCACCACGCCGACACTCTCGAAGAGCTCGCGGAGATCGTCGGCATCGATGGCAATCAGCTGGTTCAGACGGTCGCGCGCTACAACCGCGCGGTGACCGATGGCACAGCGGATGAACTCGGCCGGGAGAGCCTCTGCAACGGAATCGGCGAGTTGCGCACGATCACGAAGGCGCCGTTCTACGCCTACCCGGCGAAGTCACTCATGACGACGACGTACTGCGGGGTGAAGGTCACACCGGATGCCGAGGTCGTCGATGTCGAGGGTGAGGTCATCCCGGGGCTCTACGCGATCGGTGAAGTCGTCGGCGGCTTCCACGGTGCGGCGTACATGACCGGCACTTCGCTCGGGAAGGGCGCGATCTTCGGACTGCACGTTGCCTGTCAGGCTGCGGAGCGGTCCGGGACATCCGACGCGGGAGCTGCGGCGTGAACTCCTTCGACGTCATCGTGGTCGGCTCGGGCATCGGCGGTTCGTCCGCCGCGGCAGCGGCCGCACGCGCAGGCGCGCGAGTCGCAGTGCTGGAGAAGTCAGCGACGTTCGGTGGATCGGCGGCACTGTCGGCGGGGATGCTATGGACAGCGCCGGACCTGGATTCGTATCAGCGCCGTATCCCCCAGGGCGATGCGATTCTCGGCGAGCGCGTGGTGACGGACTTCCCGGATGCGATCGCAGAGGTTCGTGCAACAGGTGCACGAGTGGCCGACGAGCCGACGAGCGACATCATGACCTTCGGGATCGGGTACTCCACCGACATCCACGCGATTCTCGCAGCGTGCCGGGATGCCGTCACCACTGCCGGCGGCGTGATCGTGGCCGACGCTCCGGTGCGGGAACTCCTCATCGACGGCGGCCGCGTGACGGGTGTCGTCGCGTCAACCGCCGACGGCCCGGTCGAGTACCGCGCGGCGAGTGTCATACTCGCGACCGGCGGGTTCGGTCGTGACCCGGAGATGCTGACCCGCTACATCGGCCCGCAGGCCGACAACTTGCTGATGCGCTCGCACGTCGGGAATGTGGGAGACGGCCTGCGCATGGCCCGCGCGGCGGGCGCCGGCGGCAGCCGATCCATGGCGTCGTACTACGGCCACCTCGTTCCCTGGCCGCTGGAGACCTTCGAACCAGAGCACTACCTGCCGTACTCGCAGTACTACTCAGGGTCCACCCTGTTCGTGAATCTCCGCGGCGAGCGCTTCGTCGACGAGACGCTCGGTGACGAGATCATCAATCAGATCGTGCTCGGCCAGCCGGAAAGTCGCGGAGTACTGATCTTCGACGAGCACGTGCACCTCACCGAAGCGCGGCAGGAACCGTTCCCCGGCCTCGGCGCCACCGACAGGTTCGAGACGGCGAAGGCGGCCGGCGGACTGTGGGCGAGCGCCGACACGCTCGATGGTCTTATCGCGCAGATCGCCTCCTGGGGTGTGGATGCCACGACCCTCGCTTCCACTCTTGATGCGTATCGCTCCGCGGCCGATACCGGTGCTGGGTGGGCATCGGGCGTCCCCGTCTCAGCGAGCGCCCGAGCTCCGCAGACCGGACCATTCCATGCGCTCATGGTGCAGCCGTCGATCACTTTCACCTTCGGGGGTGTGTCGATCTCGACGCGCGGGGAGGCGCTCGATCCGGACGGTGCACCGATCCCCGGGCTCTATGCGGCAGGGGCAGATATCGGCGGACTGTCGAACGTCGGATACGCGGGCGGATTGGCCCCCGCTTACATCACCGGACGGTGGGCTGGCAGCAGTGCCGCTGACGCCGCCCTCTTGGAAAGGACGCACGCATGAGTGTGACGACAGACGTATTGGTCATCGGCGGCGGCGGATCTGGTCTCACGGCCGCGATCTCCGCCGCGACCAGCGGTGCGAAGAGCATCGTCCTCGAGAAATGCGCCCGCCCCGGTGGCAGCACCGGAATGTCGGTGGGCAGCTTCACCGCGGCGAACACCGCGTACCAATACCGCGCCGGCGTTAACGATTCGATCGATCTGTTCATCGAAGACATGAAGGTCGCCAACGGCAAGGACGAGGCGCGCGAGAACGTCGCACTGAGGCGCGTGCTGGCCGAGAACGCCGGGGCAACACTCGAATGGCTCTCCAGTATCGGCGTGCAGTTCCTCGGCCCGACTCCCGAGCCTCCATACGAGAAGCCCCGCATGCACAACGTGCTGCCTAACGCGGGCGCGTATGTGACGGCACTGCTGCGCGAGGCGCGCAAGCGTGGTGTGCAGGTCGTCACGAACGTCCGCGTAGACCGGCTGCTGCGCAACGCCGATGGCGAGGTCATCGGCGCGAGCGCGAACGGCGTGGAGTACTTCGGCCGTCGTGCTGTCGTGCTCGCGACAGGCGACTACTCTGCCGCGACCGATCTCAAGGCAGCGTATGTCGGCGAGGACGCCGCGCGCGTGCCCGCCGTGAACAAGAGCAACACGGGAGACGGGTTCCGTCTGGGCAGCGACGTCGGCGGCGTGATGCTGCAGATGGACCGCCTCTATGAGGGGCTGCGCTTCCCGCCAGGGCGCTTCCCTGATCCGATCAAGCTGCTGCCGTCGCATCCGTCAGTCTCGCGCCTGGTGCGCCTGGTCGCCGAGCGACTACCCAAGCGCCTCCTCGCAGTGCTCCTGCGCGGAGCGCTCACGAGCTGGGTCGGGCCGAACAACACCATGTATGCCGCCGGCGCCATCCTCGTCAACGAGCAGGGACAGCGCGTCGCGAATGAAGACTCCGACAAGCTACTTGCTCGCGGAGTCGCGGCAGATAGCAACCGGGGATACATGGTGTTCGACGAAGCGCTCTCAAAGCGGTTCTCAGCGTGGCCGAACCCGGTTTCGACGTTCCCCGGTGTCGCCTACGCCTACGTCGGAGACTACGCACGCTACCGTCCTGACATGTTCCACAAGGCCGACACGATCGAGGAGCTCGCATCGAAGGCCGGGATCAACCCGGCCCGGCTCCGCACGACGATCCAGAAGGTTCGCGAGTATGGGGCGGCAGGAGAGGACCCGGAGTTCGGACGCACCTCGTTCGGCGCGGGTATCAGCGAGGGCCCGTACTACGCGCTCGGTCCGATGCAGTCTTACATCACTCTTGCCGACGGCGGACTCGCCGTCGACACGACGCTGAAGGTCACGACGCCGGAGGGCGCTCCGATTCCCGGGCTGTACGCTGCCGGCTCCACGGGGCAGGGCGGACTGCAGTTGCTGAACCACGGTCTGCATATCGGCTGGGCGATGGTCTCTGGTCGGATCGCCGGACGCCACGCCGCTCAGGCTTCCCCGCGCACCGATCTCACCTCCGTCGGGGCGAAGGGATCCGTTCTCGAGACGCCGGTTTCGGAGCTGAGCGTCATCCAGTGATCCCCGGTTTCCGGGGCGGTTCTTCTTGTGACGATCGACGCGCGCCGGCCTAGACGCGAGCGACGTGTCAACTTACCGTGAATTCAACTGACGAGTCGCTTCAATTCACGCAAAGTCGCCCAGCCGTCCGCGAGAAATGGCTTTCAGCATGAGACATGGGCCAGCAGCACCTTTCTCATGCAGAAAGGCGTTTCTCGCGGGGCAGGCTACGGCTTCTTCTTGTTCCAACTTGCCTTCGCCGGCGCGAAGGGGCTGCGCACGTGGATCGCCCACGTCGAGTGCGGGTGGATGCGCAGCAGGGCCGTCTCGTAGAACGTGACCGCCTCCGGCGAGAGACTGGGCAGCACCGCATCCTTGTCGATCGTGTCTTCCGGGCGCGGGCGCAGCGCCTTCCAGACCAGCTGCACCTCAGGCGCACCGGTGGGGATGCCGTCGATGTCGAGCACCGCACGATCCCACGGAAGGGTTAGTCGCGGGTCACGCTTGTACGTCCAGGCGCGCGGAGCGCCGTCCTCGGCGTTGATCTGCAGCACCCAAGCATCCCGCTCGTCATCACGCACGAGCACCGGCTGAAGGTCAGCATCCGTCGGGGCATCCGCGAACGGAATGTACTCATCTTCGCCCTCGGCCGGCGCCCAGGCACTGAATCCGGCAGGCAGGCTTGCGATGAGCGCCGCGAGGTCGGATGCGACGACACTCACGTCGATGTTGGAACGCTCGCGGACCGGCTGGCCGAGCCAGCGATCCAGCGCGACTCCACCAGACAGCCACCAGCGCACCTCGCTACCCGCGAGCAGGGCGGCGGCGCGCTCCGGCGTCAGCGGCACCCACGGAGTTGCGGCGGCGAGCACGGAGAATGGCATGTTTGAAGGCTACCGCTCGAACCTCAGCAACCATGCCGAGCAGTCACGAGCGCGGCGCGGTCTCCAACATCTGCCAGAGCCCGCGGAAGAGCCCGTCGACCTCACTGGATCCCAGGTTCGCGGTGAGCTCGCGCTGCACCTCGATCACCAGGGGCACGAGGCGCGCACGCTCCGCTTCCCCGAGCTCGGTGAGCGTGACGACGTTCCGGCGCGCATCCCCCTCGGCGCGGCGGCGCGCGATGAGCCCGGCCTTCTCCATACGCCGCACAAGGTCGGCGATCGTCGATCGGTCGAGGTCGACCTCGTCGCACAGCTCACGCTGGCTCGCCTCGCCGAGACGGTCCAGCACCGCGAGGATGCTGTACTGCGCGCTCGTGATCTCGCTCGAAGCCACGCGCGCCCAGGTCGCCAGGTGCAGCTGCTGCGCGCGCCGGATGAGGTTTCCGACGTGGCGCTGCGGTTCGGGGAGGTCGGCCATGGTCATCACGACATCCATCCTCTCAACCAATCTCGATCAGCGACGCAGCTTCACGCTGGCAGCAGGAACCCCGCGAAGAACTCGGTCAGCTCCTCGCGCGCCGACAGCGGAAGCACGTGGGCTACGTACTGATCCGGACGGACCACGACGATCGCACCCTCCGCCACAATCCCGCGAGCGGCGAAGATGTCGTCCTTGGCGTCGGTGGCCCACGCCTTCTCCCAGTCCTGCAGGCCGAGCGGCCCGGACTTCGGAAGCAGCAGCTCGGGCAGAGCCGTGACGTCGATGTCGTGGTGCGAGCCGCGGAAGACGGCGTGCACGTCGATGACGCTGTCGATATCGGCATCCGCTGCCGTGAACGCGCGCACCGGCGAGTCCGCTCCGTCACTCAGCCACGTGGCGAACTCTCGCAGTGCCGCCCCAGAGGAGTCTCCGAAGGCGTAGATGCGCCAGCGACCATCGGCACGGTGCGAGTGACCGAGCTCCATCCGGCGCGCATCTGCGACCCGCCGCGCGGGTGCCGAGTGGAAGCGTGTGCCGATTTCGAATCCGGTCGCAAGCTGCTGATGGTCGGATGCCCCGGTGAGTGTCGACGGCGTGTACTTCGTCGCGAGTCCTGCGGTGTATCGGCCCTGGCGAGCGAACTCCGCCTGCATGTCGGCGGGCGAGACACCGCCGCGCTCCGGATGCTCGGGATCCAGCGCCGGCTGCGCGATGAAGGTCGACCAGTACTTGTCGAACGCGATGAGATCGGCGGCGATCGTCTGGCGCTCCTCGGAGTATGTGCGCAGCAGCGTGGCATCCGCTCGCCCCTGCAGGACGGCGGCGAGCTTCCACCCGAGGTTGAAGGCGTCCTGCATCGAGACGTTCATCCCCTGACCAGCCTTCGCGCTGTGCGTGTGGCAGGCGTCGCCTGCGACGAAGAGGTGCGGAACGGCATCGGCCGGAGCATCCGCTGTCAGATTGTCGAAGCGATCGGCGAGACGCTGGCCGACCTCGTAAACGCTGGACCATGCGACCTGCTGCACGTCGATCGTGTACGGATGCAGGATCGCATTCGCGACCTCGCGCAGCTCCTCGGCCGTCTTGTTGCGGATGTCGCTGTCACCAGCGGCAACCTCACCGAGATCGACGTAGCACCGCACCATGTTGCCGCCCTCGCGCGGGATCATGAGCAGGCTTCCCTTGCCGGCCGACTGCACGACGTTCTTGGTGCGCCAGTCCGGGAAATCGGTGGTTGCCAGAACATCCATGACGCCCCAGGCGTGGTTTGCGGCGTCGCCCTGGAGCTCGATTCCGAGCGCGCGGCGCACGTTGCTGCGCGCTCCGTCGCATCCGATCACGTACTTCGCCTGCACGACGAACTCGTCGCCATCGGCCCGACGCAGCCGGGCGGTGACCGGATACTCGGAGTCGTTCATCTCAAAACCCGTGAACTCGATGCCGTAGTCAGCTTCGAGCTTGCTCGCCGAGTTCGCGGCGTGCTCAAGCAGGTACTCCTGCATGCGCGCCTGGTTGACGATCACGTGCGGGAATTCGCTGAGCCCCTCGGGGGTGTCCTCCACCCAGCCCGTGCGGACGATCTTCGAGCGATCCTGCTCGGACGGCCCCCAGAAGCGCACCTCGTTCACCCAGTACGCCTCGCGCACGAGCGCGTCGGCAAGTCCGAAGGCCTGGAACATCTCGACCGTGCGGCACGCCACACCATCGGCATGCCCGACCTGCAGCGGTTGTTCGCGGCGCTCGACGATGCGCGTGGTGATGTCGGGGAACTCAGCCAGCTGGGCTGCAAGCACCGTGCCGGCGGGCCCGGTGCCCACGATGAGCACGTCGACCCGCTCGGGGAACCCGGCGCCGCGAGCCGCGACCTGGGCAGCTGCGGGCTGGATGTCGGGGTCTCCGGGGCGGTAGCCGTCGCGGTAGAACTGCATCAGATCTCCTTTGATCACTCCGGGCCGGCCGGAGAAAGTTTCCGAGGATTCGGGATAGTTGGGGTGCCAACGATTATACACGCGCCGTGCGTGCGAAGCTAGCCCCATGGCGAACTCCCGCTCCGGCGACTCGATGACCGAGCGCATCGTGCGCGTCCTCGACACATTCACCACCGAGCGGACCATACAGACCGCCACCGAGATCGCCGAACGCGCAGGCCTCCCCGCATCCACCGCGCACCGGATCGTCGGAGACCTCGTCACCGCAGGCCTGCTCGAGCGCGACGAAGAGATGCGCATCCGCCTCGGAATGCGCCTGTGGGAACTCGCCCTGCGCGGCTCGACCGCACTTCGTCTGCGCCAGGCTGCACTCCCGCACATGGAACGGGTGCAGGCCCTGATCCGCGAGCACACCCAACTGGCCGTGCTCGAGCACGAGGAAGCGCTGTTCCTCGAGCGCCTCTCCCACCCGGATGCCGGCGCCAACATCACCCGCGTCGCCGGGCGCCTGCCCCTGCATGCCTCCTCATCCGGCCTCGTCCTGCTCGCGCACGCCGACCCCGAGGTGCGTATGCACGTGCTGAGCGGCCCCCTTCGCGCCGTCTCGCCCGAGACGGTGACGGATGCTGAGACGCTCAGCGCGCAGCTCACCTCGATCCGGCGGCGGGGTTACGTCGTTGCCCCCGGCTCCGTCGAGGCCGTCTCGACCGGCGTCGCCGTGCCGGTACGCGATCACGGCGAGGTCATCGCCGCCCTGTCAGTTATCCTCCCCCGCGACACCGCACCGACGCCGGCGATCAACGCGCTGATCGGCGCCGCCCGGGCAATCGAACAGGACCTGCGCCAGCCGCGCTGACTTTCATTCAATGGGATTGTGCCGAGGTGACTCGATGCTTCGCGGCACACTGGTGCGTAGCATCCATTAGGCACCGTCGAAGGAGACACCGTGAGCACCAGCATCCGCACCCGAGTCGCGATCGTCGGGGCTGGCCCCGCGGGCCTGATCCTCTCGCACCTCTTGGCCGAAGCCGGCATCGAATCCGTCATCATCGACCAGCGCTCCCGCGCAGAGATCGAGCAGACCATCCGCGCCGGCATCCTCGAGCAGGGCACCGTCGACCTGCTCACGCGGATCGACCCGAACACCCGCGTGCACACCGTCGGTCATCGCCATGACGGCATCGAGTTGCGCTTCCAGGGCGAGGGCCACCGCATCGACTTCCCCGGACTCGTCGGACGCAGCGTCTGGCTCTACCCGCAGCATGAGGTGCTGAAGGACATGCTGGCGTTGCGTCTGGAAGCAGGCCAGGACCTGCGCTTCGGCGTCACGGCATCCCGCGTCGAAGACATTGCCACCGATCACCCCCGGGTCATCGCAACGGATGCTGACGGCGCAGAACTCGTCATCGAGGCGGACTTCGTGGTCGGGGCCGACGGGTCGCGCTCCGCGGTCCGCCCTGCCATCGCCGGCACCTCCCGGGACGGCTACTTCCGCGAGTACCCGTTCGCGTGGTTCGGAATCCTCTGCGAAGCACCGGCCAGCGCGGATGAGCTCATCTACAGCAACTCCGAGAACGGCTTCGCCCTCATCAGCCAGCGCAGCCACGAGGTGCAGCGGATGTATTTCCAATGCGACCCCGACGCCGATCCAAACTCCCTGAGTGAAGCGCAGATCTGGGAGACGCTGCAGTCGCGAGTACCGGGCACGACACTGAAGGAGGGCACAATCTTCCAGCGCGACGTCCTGCGCTTCCGCAGCTTCGTTGCCCGAGAACTGCGCCACGGCCGCGCAGCCCTCGTCGGCGATGCCGCACACACGGTGCCACCGACGGGCGCCAAGGGCATGAACCTCGCGATCGCCGACGTCGTCATCCTCGCCGACGCGCTGAACGCGCTCCTGACCGAGAATGACACCCGGCTGATCGACGGCTACGCCGAGGCAGCCCTTCGCCGCATCTGGAAAGCGCAGAACTTCTCGTGGTGGATGACAAGCATGCTGCACAGCCTGCCCGAGCACAACGAGTTCGACCAGCGTCGCCAGATCGGTGAGCTGCGCTCGCTCGTCGATTCCGAAGCCGGTCGCACCTACCTCGCCGAGGCATACACCGGTTGGCCGCTGGGCTGAGTTCCCCGGTGGTGGTCAGCTGCCAGCCGCAGGCTTACGGTTCTCGGCGCTGACCATCCACGCGAACTGCTCGAGCTTCTCGATGATGGCGTGCAGGATGTCGGCACTCGTGGGGTCTTCGGAGTCGACACCGTCGTGCACCTCACGCATGGTGCCCACGGTGGCCTCAAGACGCACCGTGATGAGGTCGACGGTCTCTGCCGTGTCGACCTCGCCCTGCGGATACTCCGGAAGCGTGGTGGTGGATGCAACGACATCGCTGCGTCCATCCGGAACCGCATGCATCGCTCGCATGCGCTCAGCTACGGTGTCGCTGAACATGCGCGCGGCCTCGATGATCTCGTCCAGTTGGCGATGCGTGTCACGGAAATTGCGCCCGACAACATTCCAATGCGCCTGTTTGCCCTGCGACGACAGCTCGATCAGATCGACGAGCACGGCCTGCAAGTGCGCGCTGAGCTCCTTGGACGCGACGAATCCCTTCTCGGCATTCTGACGCTTCGTACGCTTGGACCCCGAGCCTCCTCGGGCGTTGGTCTTTGCGGGTGTCTTGTTCGTAGCCATGTTGACCTCCTGAGGCGACCGTATTGCGCTCAGCTCATCCGACAGACGGGCTTGACAAACGCTCTCGCCCCGGCGACTCTGTCACGCGTGCGCGCAATCGCGACACCGCAACAGCGAGCACGACGACCGCCAGCGAGACCGCCACTGTCGCCACCACCGGCGCCTCTGGCTCCCCCGACCAGCGTCCGACAGCGATCCAGACCAGCCCCCACCCGGTCGCGATCGCCGGCGCCAACCGGCCACCACGCCATGCCGCGAACACGGCGATGAGTCCCACAACGATCAGCGTGATCACCCCGGGCACGCTCGACTCTCCGGCCCACGCGCCCAGTCCGATGTCTGCCAACCATGCCGCCAGATTCGCCGCGGACGCCACCGTCACCCAGCCGAGGTACAGTCCGATCATCCCGTCCACGAGCACCAGTTCGGCCAGGGTGCCCCGTCGAGACCGACGGCATACGCGCACGAACGTCACCAGCAGCACGCCGAGCAGAATCACGATGAGCACGAACGATTCGGCGATACGCCAGGCCTGCACGCACGCGATCCACGCGGCGTTCAGCACGGCGGATGCCGCAACCCCGTACCCGACCGTGCGATGCAGCGGCTTCGCCGCCTGCCCCGGCAACAACTGCCACAGCGCGTATCCGAGGAGTCCCAGATAGATCACAGACCAGATCACGAACGCGAAGCCGGCAGGTGCGAGCACCGTGGCATCCGCAGCGAACGCACCGCCCGCAGCATCCGCAATGCTGACGCCTCCGAACACCCCGGACCCGAATAGCGCGGCGACCACAGCACCGACAACCGCCAGGGCGACGACAATGCGGCGAGCGCGATCAGACTGCTGCGTCTGGTTCATGCCCCCAGCGTAAAGGGATCCGCCCGCTCCTACTCCGCGGCCGGCGGCGTGGCGCAGGTCGTGAGGTTCGCGATGGTGTCGTGGTACTGCTCGGCCGTGAACGGAAGACCGAACTCCGGCGCGGTCTGTCCGCTGGCGGCCGGAGCCTTCGACGCGATCGCCGCAAGCTCCCATGCAAGGTAGGCAGCAGGCGCGGATCCGGCGCTGGAGTTGTTGAGCACCACGGCCACGGTGAAGCCCGTCGTCGGGTCGGAGTATGCCGAGCTCGCGTATCCCGGTGTCCACCCGTGCTGGCCGATCATCGACCCAACCAGGTACGCGCCACCGGTGACCTGATACCAGGATGGAGCCCCGGGAGCTGTGGGAAGCGGGTTCGCGAACCGGTCGGGTTCGGCATCCTCCGGGCGCAACGCCTGGCGCGCTGCGGCCTGAACGTAGCTTCCGAGGTCGTCGATCGTGGAGACGACGCCCGAGTCGGTGTATCCCATGCTCGACGACGCTGTGGTGATATCGACCGGCGCCGCACAGTTGTAGCCGCCCTCGATCGGCGGCAGGTAGTTTCCGCTCAGCGAGTTACTCCCGGGCTTGGCTGCGGTCGCTGCGGGCAACGCTGTGCCTGCCAGGCCCAGCGGCGAGGTGACGTACTCAGAGATCAGCCGCGCAGCGCTCTTACCGGATGCCCGCTCGAGGGCGAGCCCGAGCAGCAGGTATCCGGCATCCGAATCGCGGTACGTCGTGTGCGGTGTGGCCGGGTCTTGCCCGAGACCGAAGGATGCCAGCTCCAACGGCGCCCACACCCGCTCCGGGGTGTTCAGCCACATGCCGGAAACGGCGGCCTCAGACGACCCCACTCCGCTGGTGCTGTTGCACAGGTCAAGCAGGGTGACATCTTCGAGGTGCGCAACACCGGAGACATAGTCCGGCACGATCCCGTCGAGCTCGACAACACCGTCATCGGCGAGGCCGTACAGGACGTCGCAGGTCATCATCCGGGTGGTATCCGCGATGCGGAACGTCATATCCGTGGTGACTTCGGTCTGGTCTTCAACCGACTGCGTCCCCAGGGCCGTGACCCAGGTGCCACTCCATGGCACCCACACGCCGACGATCGCGCCGGTTGACCCTGTTGCGGAAATCGCATTCTCGACCGCCGCCTGCATCTGGGCGACGGTGCCCTCCGGCAATGCCTGGTCAACCTGCTCGGGGGGCGTGTAGGAGAAGTTCTCCGCGGGCGCCGAACAGCCAGTCAGGACAAGAGCGAGCGCTGCGGCAACCGCGGTGGCGGCACGCCAGCGGCGCGACGGAAGAAGGTGCATGAAGATGGCTCCCGGGATGGTTTCTGCCCCGAGTCTAAAGCGCTCACCTGCAAACTCGTCACCGAAGCGGTCCACTTCGGGGAGACGTACAGTAAACAGGTGCCCCATATTTTCGAAGACGACGTTGTCTCAGCCGTTCTCCACCACATGAATAACGACCATGCCGCAGACAACCTCCTCATCTCACAGGCCAACGCCGCGGCATCCGATCTGAAGATCACGAGCGCCGAGATGATCGACTTCACCGGCACCGGCGGCATCTGGCAGATCGTGCGCGCCGGAATCCCGGAGCAGCTGGATATCCCGTGGCTCGGTGGCTCGATCACGGAGCGCGCAGACGTGCGCCGCGAGATCGTCGCACTGTACGACCAAGCGTGCGCGCGACTCGGCGTGGCCCCGCGTCCGCATGACTGATCGAGCGCGACCCTTCTGTTTCAGTTAGGCGACCCTTACACTGAGCGCATGGCGGAACTCATCTCCTTCTCAGCGGCCCTGCGCGAACGCTCCTCGACATCGCACTCGCAAAGCGAGCACGCGGGCTTCATGTCCGACCTACTGAAGGGCGAGGGCTCCCGCGAGGACTACATCGCCCTGGTCTCGCAGCACTACTTCATCTACGACGCGCTGGAGTCGATGGGTCAGCAGATGAAGAACGACCCGGTGGCGGCCGTCTTCATCACCGACAAGCTGACCCGGTTGCCTGCCCTGGAATCCGACCTGGAGTTCCTCGTCGGCGCCGATTGGCGCGAGCAGATCACACCGCTGCCGACCACCCGGCGCTACGTGCAGCGCATCCGCGAGGTCGGTGCCACCTGGCCTGGCGGGTTCGTCGCGCACCACTACACTCGCTACCTCGGCGATCTGTCCGGCGGCGTGTTCATCGGCCGGGTCATGCAGCGCCGGTTCGGGTTCGAAACGAACGGGATCGGCTTCTACCTGTTCGACGACATCGCCGACCCGAAGTCTTTCAAGGACGTCTACCGCGAGCAGTTGGATGCTGCGCCATGGGATGATGCGGAACGCGAACGCGTCATCGACGAGGTGCTGCTGGCGTACCGCTTCAACACCGAGCTTTTCGAAGACCTCGATCGGGCGCGCGCGGCCGCCTGAGCGTCAGGAGCCGTCGACCTCGGGAGTGGATGCCTTCTCCCACGCTTCGCGCATGAAACGGCGCACGTCCTCATCGACCTTGATGTCGCTGGGACGCAGCGGTCGCGACAGGTACAGCCCGTCGAGTGATGTGAGCCGCGACAGCGCCACGTAGGTCTGTCCCGGAGCGAATGCGCCGCCACCGAGATCGATGATCGCCCGGTCGTAGGTCTTGCCCTGCGACTTGTGGATCGTCACCGCCCACGCCAATCGCAGCGGGAACTGCATGAACTCGGCGATCACGTCGCGGCTGAGGGTCTTGGCGCTCGGATCGTAGGAGTAGCGGAACCTCTCCCAGACGGCCGGCTCGACATCGACGTCCTCGCCGTCGATCTCCACTCGTACCGCGCCGCCGAGGATGCGCTTGACCGTGCCGATGGTGCCGTTCACCCAGCGCGGCGGCTCGCCGGTCATCGACACGTCGTTGCGCAGGAACATCACCTGCGCGCCGATCTTGAGCTTCAACTCGGCATCCGCCGGGTACGAGGCATCCCCTCGCCCGAAATCTCCATTGATCTCAGCCCGGGCGGTCTGCTCCTTACCAGCGAGGGCTGCCAGGTGACGACGATTGATGTTGTTGACGATGTCGTTTCGGGTGGCGAGCGTGATCATCGGCACCTCCCCCGGCTCCGGGTCGGGTGGCGTGCGCGTGCCCTGGGTGTTGAGCACCTCGGCGATCTCGGCGGTGACTCGCCCGTAGCGCACCGCATTCAGCATCGATTTGAAGCCATCGTCGGACTGTCGATGGATCTGTACGAGTTCGCGCACGTGCAGCTGCGCGCCGTACCGGCCGAGGTCGATGAGCCCATCCGCCTCGCCCATCGTCGCCCCCGCCCACACCTTGGCGTCGAAGAACCAGAATGAGCGGTAGTGATCCTGCACATAGCGCAACTCGTCGCCGCGCGGCGGCACTGGTGCGAGCTGGTACGGATCCCCGAACATGACGACCTGCACGCCACCGAACGGCTCGGCACGACGTCCGCGCGCCTGGCGCAGAGCTCGATCCATGCCATCCATCAGATCCGCGTTGACCATCGAGATCTCGTCGATCACGAGGGTATCGATGGCGTTCAGGATGCGACGGGTGGCGTCGTTCTGCTCGATCTCGCTCTCGGCGATCAGCCCGATCGGTAGGCGGAACAGCGAGTGGATCGTCTGGCCCTCGACATTGAGGGCCGCAACACCGGTCGGGGCGCAAATGGCGATCTGCTTCTCGGTGTTCCAGGCGAAGTACTGCAGCAGCGTCGATTTTCCGGTGCCGGCCCGTCCGGTGATGAAAACGTGCTCCCTGGTGTCTTCGATCAGTCGATACAGCTCCTGCTGCTCATCGGACAGTGCGGGAAAGGACACGACACTAATCGTACGTCGCCATCCGGCGGCGCTCGGCACTGTCACAGCGGGCTGCTTCTAGACTGGCGCCATGGATCAGCCCGGGACGAGGACGCCGCGTGTGCGCCGCCTGGGTACCGACCTCACGATTCTGACCCTCGTGGGCATCCTGCTTCTCGCTGCTTTCGGCGCCGGCGGGCTGGCGCTGTACACCCAGTTCTACGGTCCGGCGGCCTTTGTCACGCGGTACCTCGATCTGCTCTCCGAGGGCCGCGCCGCCGATGCACTGCTTGTTCCTGGCGTCGCCATCGATCGCCTCACCGTCGAGGAGGCCGGCATCGATCCAGTCTCCTCGGAGGCGCTGCTACGCCGTGCTGCGCTCGCTCCGCTCAGCGACATCACCGTCGTGTCTCAAGAGGCTGCGGACGGCGTTACCTCGGTCACGGTGTCTTATGTCGCCGGCACCCACCCCGGAACGAGCACCTTCGAGGTGGAGCAGGATGGCTGGGTCGGCGTCACTCCGAACTGGCGCTTCACCCGCACGCCGCTGGCCGCAATATCGCTGAGCGTCCTGGGTGCCGACCAGTTCGCGGTCAACGGCTTCCAGATCGATCGGCATCAGATCTCTCCGGCGGGCGCGGATGCTGACCCTCTCGATCCCCTCTCGCTGCTGGTGTTCACTCCTGGTGTGTACTCCGTGACCGTGGACACCGCGATATCCGCATCGCGCGGCGTCAGCATCCTCGCCGACTCTCCACTGATGCAGACCCCGGTCGATCTGCAGACGACCCCCACCGAGGGTTTCCTCGAGGTCGTGCAGACGCGTGTGGAAGAGTTCCTCACCCAGTGCACGACGCAACAGGTGCTGCTGCCCACGGCTTGCCCCTTCGGGCTCGAGGTGCAGAACCGACTCGCGAGCCTTCCGGAGTGGTCGATCAGCTCTCAGCCGACCGTGACCGTCGAACCGGACGGCGCGCACTGGAGGATTCCCGCGGCAGAAGCCGTCGCGCACATCGAGGTCGACATCCGCTCGCTCTTCGATGGCTCGATCCAGCATGTGTCCGAAGATGTGCCGTTCCAGGTGGACGGCACGATCGTGATACTGCCGGACGGCTCAGCATCCATTCGGGTCGGCTCGCCGGGCGAGTAGGGCACCGGACTCGGCCGGATTCGGCCGGACTCGAGCCAGCCGCGTACCGGACTCAGCCGCTCTCGCGCTCCGCGCGGAGCTGATCACGATCGGCGAGCTGCGCCAGCTGGGCGTTGTACTCCTCGAGCTCGGCCTCACCGGTGCGGTCGGCGTGACGATCACTGCGGCGCTGGATCTTCACGTCATCCCGGCTCCACTGGATCGCCACTGTGATCGCCAGGATCAACGTCGGAATCTCACCGACCGACCAGGCGATGCCGCCACCGATGTACTGGTCTTCCATCGGTGTCGGGCCCCAGGTGCGCCCCATCGATCCGAACCATTCCGCGACCATCAGCCCCTCCTGCATCATGATGGCGACGCCGAAGAAGGCGTGCATTGCCATGATGGCGATCAGGGTGATGAGCCTGCCCGGGTACGGCAAGCGGTACGGGACCGGGTCGATGCCGACCAGCGACATCACGAACAGGTAGCCCGAGATCAGGAAGTGGATGATCATCCACTCGTGGCCCAGATGCTCGTACATCGCCCAGCGCACGAGGTCGGTGAAGTAAAAGGCCCACAGCGAGCCCATGAAGATACCGGCCGCAACGAACGGGTGCGTGATGATGCGCGAGAACGGTGAGTGCACCGCCCACATGATCCATTCGCGTGCGCCGCGGGTGCCGTCATCCCGTTTGTGGATGCTGCGCAGCGCCAGCGTGATGGGCGCCCCCGAGACGAGCAGCAGCGGGATCGCCATGGACAGCACCATGTGCCCGAGCATGTGCACGCTGAACAGGTATTCCTGGTACAGGTTCAGCGGACCATTGGTGACCCAGAACAGCAGGATCAGGCCCAGCACCCAGAACACGGTGCGGTGGATCGGCCAGCGATCGCCGCGCCGGCGCATCCGCCAGACTCCGGCCAGGTAGAAGAAGAGCCCGAGTGCTGTGGCGACGACCCAGAGGATGTCGAAGTCCCACCCGGTGAACCACATGTCGATGGTGAACTCCGGCGGCAGCGGCGCGCGGCTCAGGATTTCGGCCGGCGTCTTGCGGATAGCGGCGACATCGCCGGTCGGCGGAGGTGTGCGCGCCAGCGCCGCGGCAGCACCGGATGCCAGGCCCATGAGTGCGACTTCGCACAGCACCAGCATCCAGAACCAGCGCGATGCCCGCTCGCCGTCCAGCCGCGGAATCAGGCGCGCGCGGTACCAGGCGCCGAGAAGGCCCATGGCGCCCAGCAGCACCACCTTGGCGACGATGATGAGGCCGTACGGCGTCCACAGCCCCGCCCAGTCGCCGACTCCGACGATCGAGCGGACGATGCCGGAGACCGCGACGACGAAGAACGCAGCGATCGCCAGGCTCGAGTACCGGCTCACCAGCGCGACGGGTTTGACACCCGGCGCACCACGCAGGATGACCAGCAGGATCAGACCGCCCAGCCATACCGCGGCGCCGATCGTGTGCAGCAGAATCGAGTTGACGGCGAGCACGTGTCCGGACAGCTCGCCCGAATGCCCCTGGGTGGCCATCGGCAGCAGGGATCCCACGGCGATGACAGCGGTGATCAGCACGAAAGTCCAGGTGCGCCAAGCGAACAGCAGGATCGTGACGACCGCGCCCATGAGCATCGTGATCAGCCAGGCCTGACCGAGGGGCAGCTCGAAGAAGAAACGCCCGAGCTGCTCGCCGAACTGATCGTCAAGGCTGAATTGGATGCCGGAGAAAGCGCTGCGGAAGGTCAGGAACCCGGTCGCTCCCGCTGAAACGGTGAAGATGGCGGCGCCGATGGATGCGGCATCCATCGCGGTTTCAAAGGGCTTGTCCCCCGCCTTGAGGGCGAACAGTGCGAGAACGATCGAGCCGATCATCACCGCAGCGCTGAGATTATTCACGGTGCGAGCGACCGGCAGCCCCCAGCGCACGAGCGCACCGGGGTCCTGCAGCAGCTGCTCTGCGGCACCGCCACCGAAGGCGAGACCGGCAATGAGGGCGACAACGGAGGCGATCGCAAGAATGAGGATGCCGCCCGCACGGTACACCGAGGACTGCGCGGTGCGGGAGCCGAGGGAAGTCACCCCTCCAGCCTAAGCTCGCTCGGCCCGGAGAATGCACGAAGGCCGCCCCCGGAGGGACGGCCTTACGAGCGGAGCAGTCTTACTTGACGGCTGCCTTCAGCTTGGAACCAGCGGTCACCTTGACGCGCTGGCCAGCGGGGATCTTGATCTCGGCGCCGGTCTGGGGGTTGCGGCCCGTGCGAGCTGCGGTCTCGACACGCTCGAAAGCGATCCAGCCCGGGATCGAGACCTTGCTGCCCTTGGCAACAGCGTCAGAAACCGTGGCGAAGAGCGAGTCGAGGACGCCCGAGACGGTGGCCTGGCTCTGGCCAGTGGCGGAAGCGATGCTCGCGACGAGCTCGGTCTTGGTGATGGACTTGTCAGCCATGTCATCCTCCAGCGACGAAGTGTCGCATTGATTGGGTTATCGGAGCGGATGCTCCTGGTCGAGTGACCGCCTCGAATGTATCAACCACCATCGACATTTCCGCGTCATTTCGCGGGTTTTGGGGTTTTTGTGCGCGTGTCGCGTCACTTTTGCCACTTCAGTCACAGAATTGCGGGTGTCTGGGGTGGCTGCGGGCGCATTGTTGGGTGCCGCGGAGGGCCTGCTGCGCCACCGCTGCGCCGGGATGCTGCACCGCCGCACCACCATGCTGCACCCGCCGCGCCGGGGTGTTGCCCCGCCGCGTTGGGAGGAAAACGCAGCGTTGGGCGGAGCTTCAGCCGCAAATTCTCCGCCCATGCGTGCGTTCTCCGCCTATGCGTGTGGCCGCGTTCCGCTCTGGCCGAAGGCGCAAGAGCATCGGGATGCTGATGCTCAGGTCAGCGGGCCAGATGGAGACGCTGGGCAACGGCCGCCATGATCAGTGCCTGAACCCGCGGCCAGTGATCCATGAGTTGCGCGTAGCTCACCCTGATCACGTGATACCCGTGCAGCTTCAGGAGTGCGTCATGCGCGATGTCGCTGGTGCGCTGCGCGCCGACATGGTGACCGCCGTCGATCTGCACCACGAGCCTGTCACCGATGAGGAAATCTACCGGATGCCCGAGCAGCCAGGCTTGCGGCACGATCTGCAGCTTCAGCCAACGCAACCGTGTGAAGAAGATGGTCTCGGTCCCCGCATCCGCGAAGGGCCGTGCCTCGGCGAGCAGACGGCGCGCGACCGGAGGCAGCGGGGTGCGATTGAGAAGGGCATGGTCGAGCTTGCCCTTCTTCAGCGCCGACTCCCATACCGACAGCGCCGACTCATGCGGTTGGCATCGCGCCACGAGGACGAGCGCATTCTCGATCGAGTCTTCGCACGAGTCGGGATCCCGCGGGAACAACGGCTCGTTCCAGTGGATGACGCCGCGCTCCACCTTCGCATGACCCGAGTTCGCCGGCGCCGCAACGTGCGGGTCAGAGGCATCGAGCACCCACAGCCCTCTTCTCGCGGCGAGCGTGACGCAGCTGAGCACCACACCTCGTCGCGCAGCAGTCACCAGCATCGGGTCGGCCGAGGCCAACGCCACCCAGCCCCGGCACACCGAAAGTATCCAGCCCTGTTCGCGCGCTCTGCGCAGTGCATATGTGCTGACGCCGGCTCGGCGCAGGGTGTCCACGCGCGCCACGCCACCGCGGTCTTGAAGCTCGAGGATCGGATCCATCGCTCGATCATGACGCTGCCAACACCCCAGCACATCCGGAGATCGCACGTTCGGTGGAGAAACACGTCGGCCGCGGAAGTGTGCAGAAGGACTTGCGACAGCGATGCCATCATCATCGCCATCAGCATCCGCACGCTCGGGAGGAGAACGCAGCGTTGGGCGGAGCCCCAGCCGCGGATTCTCCGCCCAACGCTGCGAACTCCGCCCAACGCTGCGGGCCCAACTCCACTCCGCCCAACGCTGCGGGCCCAAGTACGCCCCGGGCACACAAAGGGCCCAAGCACACCCCCGGCACGCTGCGGACCCAAGTACGCCCCGGGCACGCAAAAGGGGCGAGGTTCCGAAGAACCTCGCCCCTAGAAAGCGATGCTTACCAGCTCGACTTGGTGATACCGGGCAGCTCGCCACGGTGTGCCATGTCGCGGAAGCGCACACGCGAGATGCCGAACTTCGTCAGCATTCCGCGGGGGCGTCCGTCGATGGCGTCACGCGAACGCACGCGCACCGGCGAAGCGTTGCGCGGAAGCTTCTGCAGACCGATACGTGCGGCCTCGCGGGCCTCGTCGGTTGCATTCGGGTCGACCAGGGTCTTCTTCAGCTCGAGGCGACGCTCTGCGTAACGCTCGACAATGACCTTGCGCTGCTCGTTACGAGCGATCTTGCTCTTCTTCGCCATGTTTAGCGCTCCTCGCGGAAATCGACGTGCTTGCGGACGACCGGGTCGTACTTCTTCAGCACGAGGCGGTCGGGGGTGTTACGACGGTTCTTCTTGGTCACGTAGGTGTAACCAGTGCCTGCCGTCGAACGCAGCTTGATGATCGGACGAACGTCCTGAGACTTCTTAGCCATTAGAGCTTGACACCCTTCGCCTGGAGGTCCTTGACGACGTTCTCGATGCCACGCACGTCGATCACCTTGATACCCTTGGCGGACACGTTCAGGGTGATCTTACGGCCGAGCGAGGCCACGAAATAGGTCTTCTTCTGCACGTTCGGGTCGAAGCGACGCTTCGTCCGGCGGTGCGAGTGCGAGATGTTGTGACCGAAGCCGGGAACAGCTCCTGTCACCTGGCACACTGCTGCCATGTGAATTACTCCTTCATTACCGTGAGGCCGGACGGCCTCACCCAAGATCCCTTGTCTGCATGCCCCCGACGCTTCTGCAAAAGCTCGGCGAACGAAGGACACGCGAACTGCACACAGGAGTGTGCGCAGACAAAGAGTCAGTTTAGCATGGCCTGAGCATCCGCCGCGCCGCGTCCCCAGCGGAACGGCGAGACCGACGGGTCACCGTCGATCCAGAACCGCCAGGGGAACGCGCTCGTCCCCGCGATGCCCGCGACGCCGACGCGCGGTCCGGCAGCAATCTCGGTGACCGGATCCCCTAGCCACAACTGCGCGCGAGCACCATTGAGCGTCGCGCCGGTGATCGCGTCGATGCCGTCGTGCAGAGCGTGCCGGAGTCCGGAGACCTGCCCGAGCCGTCCGGGTCCGCGAGCGAGGTCGCGTCCGGTTCTGCCGGATCGGGATGCCGCGGCATCCGCCCCTGCAATGACTGACCCGGCGCGCAGCAGCACTCCGCCGGCGAGGCCGTCGGGTCCGCACACCACGTTGACGCACGAATGGATGCCGTGGCTGAGGTAAACGTAGAGGTGTCCGGGCTCGCCCCACATCGTGTCGTTACGGGCCGTGCGGCCCATGCGCGCATGGGAACCGGGATCGGGTGTGGGGCCGGTGCCCTGCCCGTGATAGGCCTCGACCTCGGTGATACGCAGGTGAACCTCGGCACCATCGACCACGGTCTGCAGCTGCGCGCCCAGCAGTCTCGGCGCGATATCGAGCGGGAGGCCCTCGAGATCGGCTCGTGTCGCCAGGCGCAGCGTCATGACCTCAGAATGCCGGCGCCATCTGGCACCAGGAGACGTCGAAGCCGGTCAGAACAACCAGCTCCTCGCCCGAGCGCAGATCCATCAAGTGGGTTTCCAGCGCCTTCGGCAGCGCGACACCCATGTCGTCGTACGCGTTGTCGATCAGGTTCGGCGCAACGGTCACCGCCGCATACTGCCCGCTGGGCGATGCGCACGCCTGCAGGATCGCACTGCCGGATGCCACCTCGAGAAGCGGTGTGGCGGCACCGGCCTCGTCGACGCGGATGATCGCCTGCCCGGTCGGGAGCCCCGTCTCGTCGCGCGCCACGATGTGCCGCAGCGTGCCACCGGGGAACGGAGTGATCGTGGTGGCTGCGCCATAGTCGGGATCGGATGCTGCCAGCGGCGTCTCCGAGCCATCGGCCAGGTTCAGTTCGACCGTGCTGCCGTCGATCTTCTCGACGATGGCGGTGTAGGTGCCGCGGGAGACTCCGAGCAGTCGCATTACGATGCCCAGGTTCTGCGCACCGGCATCCCCCGAGCGATCATCCAGCGAGAGCGTCCCGGCAAAGTCGATGAAGAGCACCGCAGCGGAATCCGGCACGAACTGCCACTCCGCGATACTGGCCTCGTCGTCGCCGACCGTCACGATCTGCGGTTCACTGTCTTCGCTGAGAGACTGGGTCACCAGAACGCTCGCGCGGCCGCTGTCCTCGCTGATCGTGCGGTCCGAATAGATGTAGCCGACCAGCCCGCCCCGATCAGATACCTGCACCGAACTGACATAGCCGTCTCCGGGCAGCGTCAGCTCGCGCACGTTCTTGGCCTGGCGGTTCATGATCAGGATGCGCGAACCGCCGTCGTCCTCGACCGCGACGACCAGGCCGGTCGATGTGGCCCGATAGTCGTTGATTCGCGGGTGGGAGAACACCGGGATCGCCTTCTCGCCGGTGAGGTCGGTGCGGAAGATCGTGTCGTCCTCGTCGGTGCGGTTGAGCAGGAAGATCTCGGATGCCGGCGTCGTGAAGCTCTCTGTCAGCTCAGATGCCGGGCCACCGCCGGTTCCCACGACATCGGCGACGCGGACGGTGTAGTCGGTCGCGTCGTCGAGGGGAACGGTGAATCGGATCCCGATGCTCCGGCCGGCGGCATCCACCGTGAACGGCACGGCAGGATCAACCGTGACCTGCGAGGCGTCGATTGGCTCCAGCGCCTGGTTGGCGGTGAGCACGACCCGACTGCCGGAGAGCTCGATCGCCTCGGCGGGTTCGACCTGCACTTCGGTGAGCCGTGGCCCCTGGGCGAGGCTGAGCGCACTCAGGCCGGCGACGATGACAGCGAGGACGCCGACGACGCCGAACAGCGCCAGGCGGAAGCGGCGCGTGTCGGGCCGCGTGGTCTCGCTCCGTTCGCTCGACGGCGGAGACGGCGGAGACGACGGAGACGGCGGAGGGGAATCCGGCACCGGCAGAGCCTCCGCGGGCACGCCGACGCTCTCCACGACCGGAACCTCAGCAACCGGAACCGGCGGGATCTCCGCACGCTGAGCTGCCTCGCGCGCAGCGCGTGCTTCAGCTCGAGTCTGGGGCGGCGAGGATGACTGCGGCGAATGATCCTCAGTACTCATAGGGATCCCCGGGCTCGTCGATCTCGGTGACCGAGGTCGGGATGACGCGCAACGAGCCGTCCTCGGCGGCCTTGACGGTGCCGGTGACCTCGATCCACTGCCCGGTTCCGTACTCAGCCGCATCGACACTGACCGGAACCGCGGCCGGCTGAGCGTCGATCACGCAGTGGGTGATCACCATGCGCGTCAGGTTGACAGCATCCGCGTCTTGGCTCGGCGTGACGAAGCCGGTAAGCGTGACCGTCGAGCCGTCATAGGACTCGGGGCGCGATGCGGTGGCGAACACGCTCGACCACTCGCCGATCCCGAAGGCCGTGGTGTCGGCGACTCCGAGTGTCGGCGTGTCCGCACCCGCGAACAGCGCGCCGCCCGCATCCGAGCGCGACATGGCAAGCTCCACCGACAGGGATGCCGGCGGAAGGACGAGCGCTGCGATGACGACACCGGAGGCCACGACCCCGCCGGTCACCGCGCCCACGATGCTGAGCGAGCGGCGTCGTGAAGTCGCGGGTACGTCTGGATCCGCGGCATCCATCTCGCCATGATCGTGACCGTGATCGGTTTCCATACCGAGCGGCAGCGCGCAGGACCACACGGCGCCGGCGAGCACCACCACGGCACCGGCGCAGGCGAACCAGATCGACTCGGGGCTGATGTAAAGCGTGAGCTGGCCCGCAATACCGAGACCCAGGGTCACGATAGAGATGACCACGGCAAGGCCGAGACCGAGCCAGCGCGAGCCGATGGCGCGCCATCGCGACGGCGCAGGTGAATCAGCCAAAGACGTTCACCCCGATTCCGATCGCGAAGGAACAGGCAAGCACCACCGCGACGACTCCGGCGAGCGTCCGGGCGGTGAAAGTGGTGCGCAACAGCGCCAGCATCTTCACGTCGACGAGCGGTCCGACCAGCAGGAACGCGATCAGCGCGCCAGACGAGAACGTCGAGGCGAACGACAGCGCGAAGAAGGCATCGACGTTCGAGCAGATCGCAACCGTCATCGCCAATGCCATCATCGCGAGGATCGACAGCACCGGGTTCGATCCGATCGACAGCAGAACATCTCGCGGAATCAGCACCTGCACCGCTCCGGCGAGCGCCGAGCCGATCACCAGCGCGGGCATGACCGCACGCAGTTCGACGAGGAACTGCGTGAGACTGCGCTTGGTGGGCGTGCCGTGCTCATGCGAGACGCGCTCGCAGGTGGCGGTGAACTGCTGCGTGAGCAGGGCATCCGGCGAGGGGTGGCGGCTGTAGATCCAGCCGATGAGGTTGGCGATGAGGTAGCCGCCGACGAGGCGCGCGACGAGGATGCCGCCGTCCCAACCGAACGCGGCGTGCGTGGTGATGATGACGATCGGGTTGACGATGGGCGCCGCGATCAGGAAGGTCATCGCTTCGGCAGGCGCGAGTCCGCGCATCATCAGGCCACGGGCGAAGGGCACGTTTCCGCACTCGCACACCGGGATCAGCATCCCGAGCAGCGAGAGCACCGCACGCCGTGCCCAGCCCTGGCGAGGCAGCCAGCGCTGAATGGCATCGGGCGGCAGCCACACCTGCACGACGATCGAGAGGACGACGCCGAGCACGATGAACGGCAGCGCCTCGATGAGGACGCTCAACGCCAGCGTGAGTCCGTCCTGGGCACGTGTGGGCAGGGAATCCTGGAACAGGGCCGGGGCGAAGCGGTCGATCAGGAACAGCGCGGCGATGATGATGGCGCCGATGCCGACACCCATCCATGGCGAGCGCGGTGTCCGCCGCCGCGGCAACCCGGTCGCTCCGCTCCCTGAGCCTGGTTTTCCGCTCCCTGAGCCTGGCGAAGGGCGCTTTCCGGCGAGCGTGCTCACGCAGCCCCCGCCGCGCGCTGCTTGGTGCAGGGGGTGCACAACCCGAAGATGTCGACGACGTGCTCGGCTTCGCTGAAGCCGTGCAGGGATGCCGTGCGCTTGGCCCAGGCCTCGACGTCCTTCGCTTCGATCTCGACCGTCAACCCGCACGACCGGCAGATCAGGTGGTGGTGGTGCCCTTCGGTCGAGCAGGCACGGTAGAGAGCTTCGCCCTCAGGGCTCTGCAGCGAGTCGGCGTCTCCGGATGCCGCAAGCCCAGACAGAGCACGGTAAACGGTGGCCAGACCGATGCCGGTGTTCTCTCCGCGAAGCGTGGCGAACAGGCTCTGCGCGCTCACAAAACCGCGCGCATCCGCGAGTGCTTCGCGCACTCGTTCACGCTGCCAGGTGTTTCGCTGAGCCATGTCTCGAGTCTAGGCCGCGGTTTATGGCGTGCGGCTGAGAGCGGAACTACGCATGAGCATGCCTCCGCACGCGCTCGCGCTGGCGATGCACGACCCAGCACACCGCGTAGATCAGGAACGAAACGGTGGTGATGTACGGGCTCACCGGCAGCGTGCCGGCCAAGGCGAGAAGAATTCCGCCGACGGCCGAGATGAACCCGAACAGCGCGGCCAGCAGCGGCACCGCCAGAGGACCGACGCTGATGCGCATCGCC
This sequence comes from Microbacterium wangyouchuni, assembly GCF_054072595.1. NCBI lineage: Bacteria > Bacillati > Actinomycetota > Actinomycetes > Micrococcales > Microbacteriaceae > Microbacterium > Microbacterium wangyouchuni. The sequence continues at coordinate 199,466 of NZ_JBSVRM010000001.1, read as the reverse complement.
GCAGCGGCGGGGGTGACCAACAGCGCCATCACCAGCAGCGCACCGATGATGTGCACGGCGACGGCGACGATGAGCCCGAGCAGCACCATGAACGCCAGGCTCAGCGCCCGGGTCGGGATGCCCCGCGCGGCGGCGGCGACACCGTCCAGCGAGTCGAACCGCAGTGGGTTCCACATCAACAGCAGGCTCACCAGGACGAACGCGCTGATGCCGATCAGCCAGCCGAGATCGGGGCTCGACACCGACACGATCTGCCCGGTGAGCAGGCCGAATCGGTTGGCGCTGCGTCCGTCGTAGAGCGAGAGGAACAGGATGCCCAGGCCCAAGCCGAACGGCATGAGCACTCCGACGATCGAGTTGCGATCACGGGCTCTGGCGCCGAGGATGCCGATCAGGATCGCCGCCACGAGGGCACCGCCGAGGGAACCGGCCACGACGCTACCGCCGAACAGCAGGGCACCGGCGGCACCTGCGAACGACAGCTCGCTCACGCCGTGCACCGCGAACGCGAGGTCGCGCTGCATGACGAAGACGCCGATCAACCCGCCCACGATGCCGAGCACCGCACCGGCGATGATCGAGTTGGACAGCAGCGCGACGAGCGCGCCGTAATCCTGGAAGGAGAAGACATCGCTCCAGTCGAGCAGGGGCGCGGTGATCATGCGTTCTCTCCAGCGTCGATGTCGCCGTGATCGTGATGCGGCTCGGCATCCGGGACTCCGACAACGACAAGACGGTCGCCAGCGCGGAGCACGAAGACCGGGGTGCCGTACAGATCGGTCAGCACCCTGCTCTGCAGCACCTCGTCGGGCGTGCCGAGCACGAAGCGTCCGCCCGCGATGTAGAGGATGCGGTCGACGCGGCCCAGGATCGGGTTGACGTCGTGCGTGACGAACAGCACGGCGGCTGCGCGATCGTGCCGGTGCCGGTCGATGATCTCCGTGACGCCGAGCTGGTTCGCGAGATCAAGATTCGACAGGGGCTCGTCGCACAGGAGGAGAGCGGGTTCATCGGCGAGGGCCTGGGCGACTCGCAGCCGTTGCTGCTCTCCACCGGAGAGCAAGCCGACCGGACGCTCGGCGTAGTGCGCGGCGCCGACGCCTGCGAGCAGGGCATCCACGCGCTCTCGATCGCCGCGGCGCGGAACCGGAAGACCGAACCGCGTTCCGCTGACACCGAGTGCGACCACGTCGCGGGCACGCATGCTGGTGTCCGGTGGCAGCGGCCGCTGCTGCGGGATATATCCGATGCGCGGGTTGCCTCGTCGCACGGGAGCGCCCGCTACCGTGATGTTGCCTTCGCTGAGCGACTGCAGCCCGAGGATCGCCCGCAGGAGGGTCGTCTTGCCGGAGCCGGAGGGTCCGAGCACGGCGATGAACTCCCCCGGCGCCACGCTCAGGTCGAGACCGGACCACAGCTCGCGGTTGCCGCGATGAAGGGCGGCGCCGCGGATCTCGAGTATCGGAGCTCGCTCAGTGTCGCCCGTACTCACGACCGCAATGCGTCGGCGAGGTTCTGGATCGCATCTTGCATCCACTCAGCGTACGACGATCCATCCTCGAGGAGCTCCGTGAAAGCCACCACGGGGATGCCGGCAGCCTCGGCCGCGTCTTCGACACGCTGGGTCTCGCTGCCTCCGGTCTGCGCGTTCGTCAGGACGACGTGCACATCCCCGCTGTCGATCACGTCGAGCGCGGCGAGCAGTGCCGCAGGGGCCACGTCGTTGCCCTCTTCCACCGCCTCGGCGAAGCCCTCCGGAGTCACATTCGTGAGCCCAGCAGCGGCGGCGATGTAGCCGGGCAGCGGTTCGGTGATGAAGACGGACGCTCCAGTGAACTCGGCACCGAGCGTCTCGAGTTCTGCTTCGAATCCCTCCAGCTCCTCGATGATCGCGTCAGACGCGGCCGTGAACTCGGCAGCGCCGTCGGGGTCGAGCTCGCTCAGCTCCACGGCGATGGCTTCCACCACGTGGATCATGGTGTGCGGATCGAACCAGACATGCTCATTGAAACCCTCGATGTGGCCGTGGCCCGCGTGGTCGTCATGATCGCCGTGGTCGTCGTGTTCATCTTCGTCCGCGTGCTCTTCGCCCTCGTGGCCGTGTTCTTCGTCCGCGTGGTCCTCATGGCCCTCATTACCCGGGTAGCCGTGTGCGGACCCGACCGCCATGAGCACATGCACGTCGGAATCGCCGATCAACGCATCGATGAAGGAGTCATAGCCGCCACCGTTCTCGATGACGAGGTCAGCATCCTGCACAGTGAGGCGATCGCGAGCGGAGGCCTCATAGGAGTGCGGATCCTGCGCAGCGGAGGTGATGAGCGAGGACACCTCGACCCGCTCACCGCCGATCTGCTCGGCCAGTGCGCCGTAGACATTGGTCGTGGCGACGACGCGGACAACGGAGTCATCCGCGCTCTCTGCGGCGGGAGCGGACGAACATCCAGCCAAGACGAGGGCGGATGCTGCCAGGAATGCGGTGGCGAGGTAGGGCTTGTGCATTCGTCCACTGTACACGCTAATGATAACCATTCTCACCATGGTCGCTGGGCGAGCACGGGTGAAGAATCGGGTGAGCACAGGGATGAACTTTCCTAGCGGTCATGGCAACTTACGGGATTGCTCGCAATGCTGACTATGCGAGCAGATGATCGCCCAACGATTCCTCGAATCGTCGTTGAAAATGCAACGAGAGAGCAACTGGAATGACTAAAGAAGCTGTTACCCCCAAGCCCGCATTCACTGGCATCCGTACGGCACTGGGTGTGGGCGGCGTCCTCGCCCTCATCGTTGGCGTTCTGATCCTGGTCTGGCCCGGCAGGACGGCGATCGTCGTCGCCGCGATCATCGCGATCTACGCACTTGTTGCCGGCCTGGTGTACGCATGCCTCGGCGTGTTCAGCAAGGGCCTGGGCGCGTGGTCGAGGGTCGGCCATATCGTCCTGGGCGTGGTGTTCGTCATAGCGGGCATCGTGGCCTTCGCGAATCTTTCGCAGACGACCGTTGCACTGGCCGTCTTGCTCGGAGTGATGGTCGGCGTCATGTGGATCGTGGAGGGCGTCGTCGCGCTGTCCGCACTCGGCGGCTCCGCTTCCAAGGCGTGGTCGATCGTCTTCGCAATCATCAGCATCCTCGCCGGAATCATGCTGATGTTCTCCCCGATGTGGGGCGCAGCCGTGCTGTGGTGGATCCTCGGCATCTCGCTCTGTGTCCTGGGAATCATGAACATCGTGCGTGCATTCACATTCGGGAAGCAGGGCTGAACCATGACCGAATCCCCGATCGAGGGCCTGTACAACTTCCGTGACACCGCCGGTCTGCCTCTCCGAGGCGGTGGCGCAACGCCCCCTGGCGTGCTGTTGCGCTCGGATGCTCTCGCGTCACTGACGCCGAAGGGGCTGGAGGCTCTCGCTGCGACCACCGTCGGCGTGATCGTCGATCTTCGTACGCAGGCAGAGCGCACTGTCGCCCCCGACCGCATCCCCGACTCGCGCCCGATCACTGTCGTGGAGCTGCCGATTCTCCAGGGTGCGATGGCAGATATGGCGATGCAGCTGGGCGACGGCTCTTCCTCAGCGAAGACGCCGCCAGCGCATTTTGACGTTCCCACCCTGGGGGATCTCTATACGCAGATGCTTGCCGGCAGCGCGGACGCATTCGTGCAGATCGCTCGCCTGATTGCCGCAGAGAAGGGGTCATCTGCGAGCGCTGTGCTGGTGCATTGCACAGCAGGCAAAGACCGCACCGGTCTCTCGACTGCCCTCATGCTCGAGGCCGGAGGCGTCGAGCGCGCGGCAGTGATCGATGATTATGCCGCTTCCCAGAACAACCTCGCGGGGGCCTGGGCCGATGGAATGATCCACGCAGTCTCGAGCTACGGCGTTGAAATCACTCCCGCTCTTCGCTTGCTGATCACCGGCACCCCGCCGCAAGCGATCGAACAGGCTCTCGCCTGGGTGGATGATCACCATGGCGATGCTGCTGGATATCTCCGCTCGGCCGGCCTCACTGCCGACGAGCTTTCACTGCTCCGTGCCCGCTTCGCGGCGTAGGTGAACCGGTTTGCGTGATCTCGCATTGCGCGTTGACCACGCAGAAGCCGCCGCTCGCGCTGATGAGATCTCGTCATCCATCAGCGCGAGCGGCCCCGAGCCGGAAGGCTCTACCGTTTGCGGCGCGCGACCGGCCTCGATCGCATCCGCCAGTTCCCGCAGCGCAGCCTGAGCACGTTCCGTGGCTTGCCGATCGACGGTGGTCGAGGAAGCGATCTGCGTCGTCGCTGCCGCGGTGATCGCATCCGTGACCCGCTCCAAAGCGGCGATCTCCAGCATCCACGCGGACGCCGCATCGGCAATTCTGGGTTCGGACAGGGATCGAGCCACCAACGTGCGCATGTCCGCGATCTGGCGGTAGAGCGCGCGGCGAGCTGCGGCCACACGCTGCGCATCGCTGTCAGTCACCTGATCCTCCAGTGCGATTCCCGCATACTGCGCGATGGATCGAGCCAGCCCGGCGACGTTCTTCGCCAGGTTGCGGGGCGCCCGCCACGTCGCCGGCCACGGCAGATACCCGATCAGCAAGACAATCGCACACCCCAGCACCGTGTCCATCAGTCGTGAACTGACAAGCCCCGCACTTGCTCCGGCATGAAGCTCCACCAGCAGCACTGCCAGCGACGTCATGATCGCAGAGAACAGTCCGAAGTTTCGCGGCATCGCGATCGGAATCAGCGCTGCCAGCGGCAGAATCACGAGGATCTGCCAGCCTCCGTGCGGAACCAGAGAAATCGTCAGCGCGGCGATGGCAACACCGATCATCGTGCCGAACCCACGCTGGACTGCCCGTGCGAAGATCGACCCGAAGTCTGGTTTCATCGCCTGCGCGACCGCGAGCATGACCAGATAGGGGCGATCCAGATGCAGCGCGATGGACACTCCCTGCGCAATCGCCATGCACAGAACGAGCCGACCAGCGAAGCGCCACGTCTCCGCTCCGGCTGACAGCGGCCTTTCCACCCGGTGCAGCAGATCAGCGAATGTCTGCCTCGCAGGAAGATCAGGGGCGACGAGCTGCTCTGTACGTCCCGATCCGGCGGCAGAGAATTGAGCGACGGCTCGGTCCACGCGTTCGAGGGCCGTGCGGAGGGCGACGACCTCGGCACCCGCCGAGCGCGCCACTGGAAGCTCCGGAAGTGGGTGGCGTGCATCAGCGATCCACGCGGCGACCCCGCGCAGATAGGTAATCGTCTCCTTCGGCGCGACCACCTGTTTCGCTGCCACGGCGATCGCCGCATCGACCGCGGGAGCCGAGGCGTTGAGGATGGTGACCAGTTCCTGCCAGCGGATGTCTCGTTCGGTGATGTTCGTTCGCGATGCAACCAGCGTGTCGTATGCATCGTCGAGGGCGTTCGTCAGCTTCAGCCCTGCCGTGCTGGCTGCCGCCTCCGACTGTGCCGCCAGCTGGGCGGCCAGTGCCGTGTACACCTGCGCAATGGCTCGTCGCTCAGGAGAAAGCCTCACTCCGATAAGCGCGGCCGACACTGCCGTCAGACACAGCCGCCACAGCCCGCCTGCGAGGAAGATCAACGGCGCCTGCCACGCGGGATCAAGGCCGAAATCTGCGTTGGCGGCGGTGACCGCATAGACCAGAAAGTACAGTCCCGCTTTGGAGGCTACCGGGCCGATTGCTCCAGACAGTGCGGAGATGAGCGTGGCAAGGATCACTGCCACGAGGGTAAAGACGGAATGACCGTAAACCAGGACACCGAGTGCGAAGCCGATGGATGCCGCGGCCGTCACCAGCGTGATTCGTCGTACTCGTTCGGCGCCGGCGGCGCCGGTATCCATCACCGATCCCACCAGCGCGCCCATGGACGCTAAAGCTCCGGCCCCGATGACTGTCGCATCCCGCGGATCGATCAGCAGGCTGAGTCCGACGGGCACGGTGACACCGACAGCCGCGAGCCCAACGCGCTCCCACTGGATCCGCGCCGGAGTGACGCGCACCAGCGCACGGACCCACGGGCTGTGCCGTGCCTCAGCAGTCAATGCCGACCTGGCGCGTTTCCACTGCTATTCCTCGCTTCCGAGCTGAAGCTTGACGCTGATCTCGTAGGCGTCGAGCTCGTCAAGGGCATATCGCAGCGCGCTCGTCGTGTGCCGCCCCGACCGCCCCAGCTCGTGAAGACGCACCCGCATCACTGCGAGGAGCGCGAGTTCGAAGGCCAGCTCCTCCGCCCTGTCGGGCTGCGCTGCGGGGTCGCGCGCGGTTACGAACCAGGAACCGGGAAGAGCGAAAACACCATCGGGGAACTCTGTCTCATCCGCACGGACGAGCGTGTGATTCTCCCGAGCTGTGCTGGCTGCCTTCCTCAGCTCCCGATTGATCTCGCGAATCTCGGCGCGGGGCGGGCCGCCGCCAGTGGGCCGAAGCAGACCGAGCATGCGAACGAGATACGGCAGAGTAAGGCCCTGCAGCAGAAGGCTGCCTGCCGCAACCACGAAGGCGATGAAGATGATCAGGTCACGCTTCGGCGTGTTCTCGGGCAGTGTCTGTGCGGCAGCAAGAGTCACCGCACCGCGCATTCCCGCCCACACGATGATCGTGTTGTGCTTCCAGGTCAGCGGGGACGATTCGAAATAGCTGACATCTGCGCGCAGCTTTCCGAGGTGCTTCGGATTGCGTGCTGCACGCGATCCGATGACTTTCTGCCAGCGGGAGGAGTGACCTTCTTCGTCGTCGTCCTGCGGGATGGTTGTGCTCGCATCTATGCGGCCCTGGACTGCACGTCTCACCCGTGCGGTATGCAGGCTCAGCACCGGGATGACGTAGAGCGTTCGCACCAGCATCAGAATGACAAAGGCCAGCGCCGCTATGCCGAGGCCGGGGAGCAGACTCTCGCCGGCCGCACGATTGTCCTCAACGATTCCGTACAGCTCCAACCCCATGATGAGGAAGATCGCACCCTCGAGCAAGAACTCGAGTGTGCGCCAGTTGAGTTTGTCCGATGTGCGCTGCTCCGGGGTCAGCCACCTCAACGCCCCCTGTCCGCAGACAACTCCGGCGATCACGGCCGCGACCAAACCGGACCCTCCGAGAGCTTCGGTGGGCAGATAGGCGAGGTAGGGGACAGTGAGCCCGATCGCGGTATTGGCGGTCGCGCTGGTGGTCCACGCGCGCAGTCTCAGCGCCAGCAACCCCACGAATGCCCCGACCACGAGCGCCGCGAAAACTGCCCAGATGAATGATCCGACTGCCGCCAACAGCGAGAAACTCGATGCCACCGCGACGATCGCGGTGCGCAGCAGGACGAGAGCGGTCGCGTCATTGAGAAGACTCTCGCCTTCGAGTACCGTGACGACTCTCCTCGGCACACCGAGTTTGCGAACGACTGACGTCGCAACAGCATCCGTTGGACTCAGGATTGCTCCCAGCGCAACGGCGAGCGGAAAGCCGATCTCCGGAATGATCAAGAAGAAGAAGAGCCCCAAGACGAGTGAGCTGATGATCACAAGCAGCACAGAGAGACCGCTGATGGTGCTCAGATCGCGACGAAACTCGATCGCCGGGGCCGAGACCGCCGCCGAGTAAAGCAGCGGAGGAAGCACCCCGACAAGGATCAGCTCCGGCGCCACAGAGATGGCAGAAACCCACGGCAGTTGGCCGACGGCGAGACCGATCGCCACCAAGATCAACGGTCCAGCGACACCGATCCGACTCGAGAGCACATGCGCCAGTACGATCACCAGCACGCCGGCAAGAATGACGACCAAAAGTTCTACAGACACCGTGCACTCTCCCCGCCATCGTACTGAGGCCGCAGATTCGTCATACCTGACCCACTATTCACGCGCGCATCGCGCTCTCCTGCGGACTCCATCGGTCAGCCCGCAAGGTCGGCTATTCCTGAGCCGATCAACTTGAAACCGAGGATCACGAAGAGCACCGTCATCACCACGGAATGGTTCGCCAGTAGCCACGACCGCGCACCGGTCAGGCGACGCTCTACCGACCCCGGCGCGACAACGCTGATCAACCACGGAACCGCAACCGCGCTGATCCCGATGAGACCGAAAAGGAGAATCACCGGGATGACTTCCTGAGCGGGAAGATGTGCCTGCGAGATTCTTCCGCTCGCCGCAATCAGCAGTGGCACGTCCTTCGGTGAGAGCGGACCGGAGAGCAGTACGCCAAGCAGGAAAGCCTTCCCGATGGTCAGCTGATCGAGCCCCATGAGCCATTTCGGCGGCTCGACTTCTGAACGTTTGCTCCACTGATGCACGGCCAGGGCGAGCAGGCCCACGCCGAGCAGGATCTCGAGAACATCCACGGTGATGTTAGCGCCGGAGTCTGCCTCATCTGAGCCAGATGCACGTCCGATGAGGACGAGCGCGCCGACCAACAGCACGGCAAGCGTGTAACAGCCCAGCACGAAAGCCGTGCCGTTTGTGCGACCTTTACCCGAGGTTGCCATGAGGATGACCGCAACGATTGCGAGGGGGCTGATCGCGACGCCGATGCCGAGCGTCAGGATGTCTCCGAGCAGAGAAAGCATCAGTGCCGCGCCTCCAGTCTCTGTCGTATCGATGTGGTCGCGGCTGCGACAGCGCTCCGGGAACTCAGCGCGCTCGAGGAGCGCCCGAAGAACCATCCACCGATAGCGGTGATGATGCCGATGACCACGATCAGCCACACGCCGCGCACGATGCCATCAGTGAGGTGCCCGTAGATCGCTTCGACTCCGGGCGACACGAAACCGAGTTCCGCTGCGACGAGGGGGACGCCGGCGGAACCGATCAGGAGTACCACCCCGAGCGCCCCACTTCCGATCGTCGCACCGACCCCTGCGCCAAGGACTGCCGTGCTCCGGCGGCGAGCAAGCCCGACCCCCAGGCCGAAGAGCCCGATCGTCACGAGCGGCAGCCACTGCCCTATCGCCTCAATCAGCGCATGGGTGGAACGAATGGCACGAAGCGTCTCGCCGTCGCCCAGCACGATCATGCGATCAGTCTCGGGGATGATCGCAGCGACGCCGACACCGCGATCGACGAGCATCTCTTTGAGCTCCGCGATGAGAGGTCCCGTGGCGATTCCCACACGGTCGTGTGACAGGACGATAATGCCGCCGCCGTCAGACGTGGATGCCAGAGTGAATGCTCGATGCGCGCCCCGCAGACTGGTCGCCCACACGTCAGAGAAGACGTCGGATGCCACCGCGGTCGCCAGAGTCGATTCCACGATCCCAGCCATACCTTCCGCCGCTGGTTGGCGAAGGATATCGAGGGCAGTTGCTGCGCTGGACGGCACGCCCAGATCGGCGATCGCATCGAAGACCTCGTCTGTCAGCGCGTGGAAGTCCACCTGTGCGCGCACTGCTGACATCGTCTCCTCCATGATGAGGTCCTGTACAGCGTCATCATCGATGAGCGGTGCGAGCGTCTCGACGAACGCATCCTCGCTGACCAGCTGCATCCGAGCCCATCCGCCGATAATCGATGCCGGAACAAGGACCGACGCCACCACGATGCACACAGCCGAGACCACGGCGCGCCAGCGGCCGCCCGCGATGGGACTCGACGAGCCTCTCTCACCCTTGAGTCTGGTGTTCTCGGCTTCCAGCTCTCGCACTCGGCGGGCGAGGGTCGCGCCGTCGTCGGGGTCGGTCATCGTCGCTCCTCGGGGTCCCGCGCGTGTCCGCTGACGTCAGGTACGTGCTGTCCGCTCGGCTCGACGTTGCGCAGGAAGAGGATGATCCAGCTGAAGATGAGCACGGACGATACAAGTTCGACGGCGGTGAGGTTGTAGACGCCCGTCACGAACAGCACCACCAGCCCGATGATGATGGCGACGTAGACGAAGCCCAGCAGGAGGAAGATCCGGGGCATGCTGGGAACGAGCCACGGAAGCGCGATCGTCAGTACCGCGAAGGCGACTGTCATCCCTGTTGCCACCGTGTTGTGCATGACGAGGAATCGGTTGACCGGGAACAGTCCGACGCAAGACAGCATTACGCCCAGGAGCACGAAGAGCGCCCAAACGATGCGGCGACGACGAAGCTCAGATGAGGTGGAAGACGGCAGGCCGGCTGTTGCGAAGCGAGCGATCGTGGTGATGATGACACCCGACACGATCAGCGTCAGGTTGAAAGTGAGCGACGAGATATCGTGTGTGATCCCGAGTGCGGAGAGGTTCAGCTGCCACCACCGCGGGTCGCTGGAACTCAACATCGCCGTGATCATTCCCACCGCAAGGAATACCGCGAGCACCAGCGACAGGTGCCGAGGGGACATGGCCGTCCCGCTGAGGTAGGCGCAGAAGGCGCTCAGCGCCGTCAACGCGGCGACGATTGCCGCGGCAGGATTAGCGTAGAGCGTAGCTCCCAGAAAACTCTGCTGCATAACAGTGGCGAGGCCGAGGGAGCCCAAGAGCGCGATCACGCCATGAGCGAGCGACAAAGCCACCAGATCGAACCATTGAAAACGCAGCCGCGTGGCCCGGTCAGATCGCGACCGCAATCGATAGCGCACCGCCAACCGCGACCCGGCGAAAGAGAGCACTGCCGCAATCGCAGCGCTGATCGCAGCGAATTCGCCCACTGATTGACGACCAGAAATCGGGAGTTCTCGTCCCCAGAAAACCGAAACAGCGATCAGCCCGCTCACGACGAAAGCACCAACCGCCAGAATGAGGGCGAAGGATTCGCTGTCCGAAAGCCTCCAATGCTGACGCCAGAAGGCAGGCAGGTGTTTCGCCGGAGTCGTCTGCGACCGGCTCACACTTTCGTCATTTTCCACAGTGCTCGCCATCAGGACTCCCCACGCTGGGAAAAGGGAACATCGGCCACAGGTGTGAGCATACCGCTCACCGGGACCCCGGACGGAACCACCCACATCTCTGTCCTCATCGGGGCATTACTGCCGTCCCCATGCCGAAATTTCATCACCCCTCAATTCATCAGAGCATCACCCGCGCTTCACCCTCTCGCGGGTGCGCGGCAAATGTGGGTAATGTCCGTTCTGAGAGGCCCCTTCGCGGGAATCGCTCATTTTCCACCGACAGAGTGAAGAAAGAGTACGCATGACGAACCAGCAGCCAGAGTCGGGCGCAACCGGCAAAGATCGCGCAGTGAACAGCACTAAGGCGATCATCGCCATTCTTCTGGGAATTGCCGCGCTTTCGTTTGTTTTCTCGAATGTCGGCCCCGCTACATTGCGCTTTCTCTTTCTTCAGTTCACCATGCCCGCCTGGGGATGGTTCCTCGCGGTTCTGCTCGCCGGCGTCGTCATCGGTTCGCTCTTCCCCTGGTTCCGACCACGACGGAAGTAGCACGTTTCCGCCCGGCGCCGGGCGGCCGTCTCCTTTTACCCCGTGAGACACGCCAGACAGTATTTATGGGATGGTGGACGCGAACCGGATCTTTTTCGTCGGCAGTCTCCCCCGAGCGCTGCCGACGGGCCGGTGATGACACCGCACTCTTGACGAGAAGAGGGCCACTCAGGTGAACCCCAACGACGCTATCGCCGCGAAGGTCGAGGTTGAGCGCGCGCTCAGCACCGGCAACCACGAACTCATCGCCCGCAGCATCCTGTTCCACTGCTGGCCGTTGTTCAACACCGATTGGGATCTCATGCGCGCCGCGGTGAGCGCCCTGCCTCGAGATGTCATTGAAGAACACCCCGTTCTTCTGATCACTGACCCGATGTCATACACGTCGTCGCGCATTGCCACGTGGTCGTTGCCGGCGATTCATCCCGATACAGCGCGTGCGCTGAGCCCCGACCAGCTCGATCTCCTGATCCTCGGGCATATGATCGCGCATCGTATGAAGGGCAATGAGTCCCAAGCACTGGATTACGCCCGACAGTTCGCCCATCGAATCATCGAGACCCGTGCTTGTTCGCGCGACCGAACCGATGGCCCGCTCTGGTTCTACCACCTGCAGATCGGATCTACTTTTCTGAGCGCGGGAGACACTGCCCGTGCGCTCCTGGAGCTCTCGAGTGCGACGCAACTGGCACGGCTGTCGATCCAGGATGACGCCGTCCGGTTGACGCTCAGCCGCACCGCGCTCGCGCACGCCGTCCGCGGTTCCCTGGACAATGCCGACAGCGCGCTGGCCGATGCCTTCATGCAGGCACCTCCGTCGCCGGCACATGTGAGATCCAGCACCGCCACCCTGGTCGCTGCAAGCGCGCTCATCAGCGCCGACCGAATGACAGCCGACCTCGACGAGAAGATATCTGCGCTCGAGCCCTACGACAGCATCGAAGTGACCTGGCCGTTTGCGCTCCTCGCACGAACGCGCGCTCTACTGGCACACGAGCACCCGCACGAAGCTCTCGAGGCTTTGCAGCTCGCAAGCCAAACGCATGCGGCACGCCCCGGGTCCTTCGCTTCCGATGTCATGACGTCTGCTGCCGTCGACGCGCTTACCGCAGCCGAGGAGTTCGGAGCCGCGCGTAAGATCTTGGCTCAAGCTGGTGCCCATCAGGGGCTGTTCACCCAGCTCACTGCGGTGAGATTGGCGCTGCATACGGATGACTTCGGCTCCGCCGCAAACGGGATTCGCATTCTGAGCAACGACCCGACGCTGGGCTTAGGGCAACGCGTGGAGTGCGCTCTGCTGGCAGCCTGGCTGCAGTGTGCTCGCGCCGGAGACCTCGATGAGTACACCGCGGCGAAAGTGGCTCGGTGGGGAGCCAACCCTGACCATCGCCGGCTCTTCGCATCGGTTCCCAGCGTATTGATCGAACGCGTCACCGCGCGCGTGCCTGCGCAGTCGTCCGAAAGCATGACAGCAAACATCTCTGACCTGCAGCATGTCCTGCTCCGATCGCGCCCGCAGCTGACCGGCCGTGAGAAACGTGTTCTCGAAGCGATCACGACACATGGAACAACGGCGGCGATCGCTCGAGCTCTCCATGTCTCACCGAACACGATCAAGTCGCAATTGCGCTCGCTCTACCGCAAGCTCGGCTGTTCCACCCGCCAGGAAGCGATCCGAATAGCCGCAGATCTCCTGCCGAGCATCGCGAATCCCGCGGTCCCCAGCTGAGCGCTGTGAATGCCCGGCCGGGGCGCTTGCCCGTCAGTCCACGAGCAGGGCGGGCTCTTCCAGGATGCTGGCGACATCGGCGATGAAACGGCTCATGCTGTCCCCATCGATGACGCGGTGATCGAAGGAGCCGGCGACAGTCGTGACGAACCGCGGCCGCACCTCACCGTCGACGACCCATGGCTTCTGGCTGATGGTGCCCATCGCCACGATCCCGGCCTCGCCCGGGTTGATGATCGGGGTTCCGGCATCCATCCCGAACACGCCGATGTTGGTGATCGTGATCGTGCCGCCCTGCTGATCGGCCGGCGGGGTCTTGCCATCGCGCGCGGTCAGCGTGAGTCGGTTGAGCGCGCGGGCGAGATCCTTCATGCTGAGATCCTGCGCGTCCTTGATGTTCGGCACCAGCAGCCCACGCGGCGTCGCCGCGGCGATGCCGAGATTGACGTAGTGGCGCACCGAGATCTCGGCGCCGTCCTCGGTCTCGACCCATGCGGCGTTGACCATCGGGTTGCGACGGACCGCCCAGATCACGGCGCGAGCGACGATCAGCAGCGGTGAGACCTTGATGTCGGCGTAGTCCGGCGAGGCCTTGAGCCGCTTGACGAGCTCCATGGTGCGGGTCGCATCGACCTCTTTCCACACCGTGACGTGCGGCGCGGTGTACGCGCTCTGCACCATCGCCGAAGCACTGACCTTGCGGACGCCTTTGACCGGAATCGACTCGGTCCGGCCCGCAGGGGCGATGCCGCGAGCCAGACCCACCGAGGCGTTCTGGGGTGCCGGAACGGTCTCTTCGCGCACGGTGCTCCACTCCGGAGTCTCGATATTGCGGAAGACACTGGCCTGCGAGGCGTGCTTCATGACGTCATCCCGGGTGACTTCGCCGTCGGCTCCGGTCGCCGTCACCGACGACAGATCGACGTCGAGGTCACGGGCGAGCTTGCGGATCGGCGGCTTGGCGATCACGCCGACGGACGAGCGCACCGGGCGCACGGCGGGGCGAGTGCGGCGCGAGGTCGCGCCCGCACCGGTGCCATATCCGACCAGAACCGAGCCGCCGGCCTCTTCAGCCGCAGGAGCGGCGGGGGCAGCGCCGGCAGGTGTCGCAGCATCCGAAACGAAGGTGATGATGGGAGATCCGACCTCGACGGTCTTGCCCTCCTCGACGAGCAGCTCCCCCACGGTGCCGGCATGCGGCGAAGGCAACTCGACCAGCGACTTCGCCGTTTCGATCTCGACGATCACGTCGTTGATCGCCACCGTGTCTCCGGGGGCCACCTTCCAGCTGACGATCTCGGCTTCGGTCAGGCCCTCGCCGACGTCTGGAAGGTTGAAGTTCTGGGTGCTCATGCTTGGTCCTCTCGTCCGCCGCGTTCACAACTCCTGAAAAATACGCGGGAATCGGGAAAAACGGCGTCACCGGTCGGCCGCAGGGCCGATTCTTCAGGAGTTGTGAACGACATCAGTAGGCCATCGACCTGTCGACGGCCTCGAGGATGCGGTCGGCATCGGGCAGGAAGGTACCCTCGAGTTTCGCTGGCGGGAACGGCGCGTCGTACCCGGACACCCGCAGCACGGGTGCCTCCAGAGCGTAGAACGCGCGCTCCATCACGGTCGCTGCGATCTCACTGCCGACGCTGGTGAAGCCCGGGGCTTCCTGGGCGTAGATCATGCGCCCGGTCTTGCGAGCAGAGTCGAGGATCGGGCCGTAGTCGACGGGCGACAGCGAACGCACATCGACTACCTCACAGCTGGTTCCCTCGCCTTCGGCGAGCGCAGCCGCCTGCAACAGCGTCGTGACCATCGCACCGTGGCCGACCAGGGTCACGTCGCTGCCCGAGCGCACCACGCGCGAGGCGTGCAGCCCCGCCGCTGACTGTGCAACATCGACCTCGCCCTTGTGCCAGTAGCGGCTCTTCGGTTCGAGGAAGACGACCGGGTCATTCGAGTGGATGGCTTCCTGGATCATCCAGTACGCATCGTTCGGCGTCGAGGGCGAGACCACCCGCAGCCCCGGAGTGTGCGAGAAGTAGGCCTCGGGGCTCTCCTGGTGGTGCTCGACCGCGCCGATGTGCCCCCCGTAGGGAATGCGGATCACGATCGGCATCGACAGGGCGCCCTCGTGCCGATTGGTCATCTTCGCGAGCTGCGACGTGATCTGGTCGAATGCGGGGAATACGAACCCGTCGAACTGGATCTCGCACACCGGACGGAAGCCGCCCATCGCCAGTCCGATCGCCGTGCCGACGATGGCTGACTCCGCAAGCGGGGTGTCCAGCACGCGCCTGTCGCCGAAGTCGCGCTGCAGGTGCTCGGTGATACGGAAGACCCCGCCGAGCTTTCCGATGTCCTCGCCCATGAGCAGGACCTTCGGGTCGTCTTCCATCGCCTTGCGAAGGCCTGCGTTGAGTGCCTTGCTGAACGGCATCGTCTCAAGCGTCATGCCTGACCTCCTTCGGTGCCGAACGACGCTTCGTAGTTTTCACGCCACGCTTGCTGCTCATCCATCAGCGGGTGCGGCTCACTGTAGACGTGGTCGAAGATCAGATTCGCCGGGGGCGTGCCGAGCTCCAGGGTGCGAACGCGCAGATCGTCGGCGGCAGCGGATGCCTCGGCATCCACCTCTTCGAAGAACGAAGCGGCCGCGCCCTTGCCCTCGAGGAAGGCACGCATGCGCGTGATCGGGTCCCGCTTAGCCCAGGCTTGCTCCTCGGAGCTTTCGCGGTATTTCGTCGGGTCATCGCTGGTCGTGTGCGCGCCGAGACGGTATGTCTCGGCTTCGATCGCGCGGGGGCCCTTGCCTGCGCGTGCTTCGTCCAGCGCGACCCGAGAGACCGCGAAGCTGGCGAGAACATCGTTGCCATCGACGTGGATGCTTTCGATGCCGTAGCCGGAGCTGCGCTGCGTGAACGGCACCCGTGTCTGCGTCGCGACGGGCACGGAGATCGCCCACTGGTTGTTCTGCAGGAAGAAGACGGTCGGCGCCTGGTAGCTGGCGGCGAACACCATCGCCTCGTGCACGTCACCCTGGCTGGAGGCGCCGTCGCCGTAGTAGACGATGACGGCTTCGTCACGGTCGACGTCTCCGGTGCCGGTCTTTCCGTCGAAGGTGAGGCCCATGGCGTAGCCGGTGGCGTGCAGTGTCTGCGAGCCGAGCACGAGCGTGTACAGCCGGGTGTTCCCGTTTACCGGATCCATCGGGTTCCAGCCGCCGTGCGAGACGCCGCGCATCAGTTTGATGATGCCGAGGGTGTCGACGCCGCGGATGCGGGTGACCGCGTGCTCACGGTAGGAGGGGAACAGGGTGTCCTGGGTGCGCGCGGCGCGAGCGGAGCCGACCTGGGCGGCTTCCTGACCGCGGCTCGGCGGCCACAGCGCCAGCTGTCCCTGCCGCTGCAGGTTGGTCGCCTGGTCATCGATCGCGCGGATGACGACCATGTCTCGATAGAACTGCTCGAGGTCCGAGTCGCTGATCGCCTCGATCAACGGCAGGTACTTCTCGGCGGCAGGGCTGGGCGAAAAACGGCCGTCCGCCTCCAGGACGCGGACGATATCGGTCTCTGAGGAGGTCACCGTTCTACGCTAGCCGAGCAGATGCACGGATCACTGTCGGCGCTCCACAACGGATTGCGCAGCCTGTAGGACCTTCTCCACGGATTCATGCTCTCCGACGGATATACGGATGCCGTCGCCCGAGAACGGCCGCACCACGATGTCGGCGTCGAGGAAGACCGCGGCGACCTCGTCCGTGCGCTCTCCCGTGGGCAGCCAGACGAAGTTCGCCTGACTGTCGGGCACATCCCAGCCCTGTGCGCGCAGCGCCGCGATCACCGTTGTGCGGCGCTCGACGAGCACGGCGACGCGCTGGAGGAGTTCTGCTTCCGCGTCGAGGCTGGCCAGCGCCGCGGTTTCGGCGGCCGCAGTCACCGAGAGCGGAATGCCGGTCGCGCGCGCCGCATTGAGCACCGCGGTGTGGCCGATCGCGTAGCCGACGCGCAGGCCAGCCAGGCCGTATGCCTTGGAGAAGGTGCGCAGCACGACGACGTTCGGATGCTGCTCGTAGACGCGCTCGGCGAGGCCATCGACAGCGTCTTCCGCGGTGACGAACTCGGCATATGCCTCATCGAGAATGATCAGCACATCGGCGGGGACCCGGGCGACGAAGGCCTCGAACTCCGCGCTCGTGACGATCGGACCGGTGGGGTTGTTCGGGGTGCACACGAGAATCGCGCGGGTGCGTTCGGTGACCGCATCCGCCATGGCGTCCAGATCGTGGCGGGAGTCCTCGGTCAGCGGGACCGGGATGCCGGTCGCACCGGCGACCAGCGGCAGGCCGGGGTAGGCCTCGAAGGAGCGCCAGGCATAGATAACCTCATCGTCCACGGATGCCACGGCCTGCACGAGCTGGTAGAGGATCGCGACGCTGCCGCTGGCGACGTGCACCTGATCGCTGCCGACGCCGTAGCGGCTGGCCAGACGTTCGCGCAGGCGGGTCGCTGCGGCATCCGGATAGCGGTTGATCGGAGTGGCGCTCTGCAGTGCCGCCACGACCGATGGCAGCGGGTCGAAGGGGTTCTCATTGCTGGACAGTTTGAACGCATCGGGACCCGCCTGACGGCCCTGCTTATACGGCGCCAGTGCCGCGATTTCAGGACGGATGCGGGGAAGAATCGGCTCAGTCACGCTCTGAGTCTACGAGCGTTGGCCCGCAAATCTCCGCGCGCACAGTCGATCACCATGCGAGACTGATTCCACCATGCGCTTCATCATTCGAGTCGTCATCAACGCCTTCGCCCTCTGGGTGGTGACTCTGATCCCCGCCCTGCAGGTGTCGATCAGAGCGTTCGCCCCTGGTGAGACACTGCAGCTCGTGCTCACGCTGCTGGCAGTGGCGGCGATCTTCGCCCTGGTGAACACGATCATCGGCACGGTCATCAAGATCGTCGCGTTCCCGCTCTATCTGCTCACGTTCGGGCTGATCTCCTTCATCGTCAACGGGTTCCTGCTGTGGCTGACCGCGGCCATCACCTCGGGCTTCGGGTGGGGCCTCACGGTCGGGGACTTCTGGTGGGGCGTACTGGCTGCGATCATCATCTCGGTCATCAACGCCGTCTTCGGAGCAATCCTGCGTCCGCAGAAGAAGAAGCGCCGCTGAGCTGACGCCGGCTATCGGCTGGTCACGTACTCCGTTGATTCAATCGACACGGCCTGGTTGAGTTCGCGCCAGTTCTCCCTGATCGCGTCGAGTCGCACGTCTCCCGAGGCATCCACCATCTCTGCCGTCTCGATGTACGTGTCGAGGTAGTGCGTCTTCATCAGCAGGTCATGCGGGTGATAGGCCGGGTCGCCGATGCGGCTCGCGACGAAGCTGTCCGGGGAACCTGTCCCTCCCGGCCCGCCCCCGCCAGCCAGCGCACTGACGAGGTCATCGGTATGGCGCAGCTCGATCAGCAGCTGATTCTCCTCAAGCGCCGGATGCACCGGACTGCCCGCTGTCACCTGAACCCGCACATCGAATTCGCTCTGCGTCGCCAGATAGGCGGCGTTGATCGCACCCTGCGAGTGGGCGTACACGTCGACACGGTCGCCTGCCTTCGCACCGGCCGCGGCGAGCACGTCGAGACTCGCCTGGTGCGACGCGGACTCGTTACCGAAGTACAGCTCAACGTTCGATTTCATGTCGAGCGGATTGCCGCCCATCAGGGCCGATGTGCCCTCTGCGTACAGCACGAACCGCTCTTCGCCGTCGACCATCGTGTACTTCTCGACCTTGAACTGCGCCTCTTTCGTCTCGGGAAAGCGGCGGAATGCTTCCGCCAGACTCGTCGGTGGCGCGATCGGAGAGCTGGTGTTGACCGGTGTCACCGTTACCGGCGCAGCATCGCCTGAAAGCGTCGCGCCCGGTCGAAGCACACCCATCCGGCTCGAGCCGATACGCGAGGCGAGCAGGAAAAGCAGAGAGGCGTCGAGAAACGGAAGACCGGTCTGCTGTTCGAGTAGCCCCTCATACCGCCCCTCGTCCCATCCCTTGAGAAGCCAGGCCTCCATGTCGGGGACTCGCGGATCGGATCTTTCGAGTTCGGCAATGCGCGCCATGATCGCCTCGGCTTCTGCACCCTCTCGAATCTCGAGGGCTGCCAGCTCCGCCTTCAACTCGACCAGTTCGTAGACGTCAGCCATCAGCAGCGTGTTCTCGGCCGCCATCTGACACTGCTGACTCATGGCCTCGGCACGGTCAGCACTGGCCCAGAGGGCATCCATGTTTACTCGCGGCCTGACACCCGGCATGTTCAGCACATGTCCGTAAGCGGTGCGCGCCGCGGAGCTCGCCTCGATGAGAGTGGGGACAATGGCGAGCAGTCTGCGCGACACCGACCGCAGCGCCTCCGGATCAACCGCGATGGCGCCGCCGTGCGTGATGGTGACCGAGCCGCTCATGGTGTCGGCCTCGACTGGATCTCCCAGAGGCGGATGCCCAAGTCCCCCGCTTCCGCGGCCGTGCCCGCCTTCAGCTGCACGATCAGCTCATGCAGGCGGCGCACACCGTCGGCCTGCCACTCGCTCTCGTACAGGAGCGGGATCAGCGACGCTCCGACGTCTTCGAGCGCACTGATCGCCTTCTGTACTGCTCTGATTGCCGAGATCCACTCCAAGAGTGTCCCCGTGGCGGGTGCTACCGCCATGTCGTAGGTGAACATGTGCCAACCCTGCCTGGTTCAACCCGCGGCGCGGAGGGCAGAACCCAGCAACTGTGCACAGCCCGCTGCAACGCCGGATTGTGTGAAATAGGACGTCATCGCTGTGCAGGGGGTGCCACGACCGGCAGAATGGATCCCGTGACATCGCCGGACCGCTTCCGCGTCATCTTCGTGTGTACGGGCAATATTTGCCGATCGCCCATGGCGGAGGTGGTGTTTCGCGACCTCGCTGAACACCAGGGGCTGGGCTCGCGAATCGTGTCGAGCAGTGCTGGCACCGGCGAGTGGCATGTCGGCGAGCGCGCCGATCATCGCACGATCGAGACGCTTCAGCGCCGCGGATACGACGGCTCGCAGCATCGCGCGAAGCAGTTCACCGCAGCATCCTTCGCCGACAACGACCTCGTCGTCGCACTCGACCGCACGCACGAGCGCATTCTTCGCGAGTGGGCGCGCGACGAGGACCAGGTCGGCAAAGTCATTCTGCTGCTCTCCTTCGACCGCGACGCCGACGGCATGGACGTGCCCGATCCGTACTACGCCGACACGGCGATGTTCGATGCGGTGCTGGCTATGATTGAGACCGCGACCCGCGGCTTGTTTCGTCAGCTCGAACCCGCCCTGCGTCCCAGCCGCACGACGCCCCGCACCACGCCCCAGAACTGAGTGGGGCCCGATCAGGAGGATTGCCCTGACTTCCCCGAATGCTCTCCCTGTCCAGCCACTGAGCCCCCTCGACGGACGCTACCGTCCGGCTGTCGCTGCCCTCGGCGACTACCTCTCCGAGGCGGGATTGAACCGTGCGCGGGTCGAGGTGGAAGTCGAGTGGCTGATCGCCCTCACTGATCGTTCGCTGTTCGAGACGTCTCCGCTGTCGGATGCTGACAAGGACCGCCTGCGCGGCTTGTACCGCGACTTCGGCCAGGCTGAGATCGACTGGCTCGCCGAGAAGGAAGCCGTCACCCGCCACGACGTGAAGGCCATCGAGTACCTCGTGCGCGACCGGCTGTCGACGCTCGAGCTGGACTCGATCGCCGAGCTCACCCACTTCGCCTGCACCAGCGAGGACATCAACTCCGTCTCGTACGCACTGACCGTCAAGCGCGCGGTCGAGAACGTCTGGCTGCCGGCTTTGGATGGCGTGATCGCGAAGCTGCGCGAACTGGCGATTGAACACGCGGATGCCGCGATGCTCTCCCGCACGCACGGGCAGCCCGCAACGCCCTCAACCATGGGCAAGGAGCTCGCTGTCTTCGCGTGGCGTCTGGAGCGCGTGCGCGCTCAGATCGCGGCATCCGATTACCTGGCGAAGTTCTCCGGGGCGACCGGAACCTGGTCTGCACACCTCGCCGCCGATCCTTCCGTCGACTGGCCGCAGGTTGCGCGTTCCTACGTCGAGGGACTCGGCCTCGGATTCAACATCCTCACCACCCAGATCGAGTCGCACGACTGGCAGGTCGAGCTCTATGACCGGATGCGTCATGCCGGCGGCATCCTGCACAACCTCGCCACCGACATCTGGACCTACATCTCGATCGGCTATTTCACGCAGATTCCGGTTGCCGGCGCGACCGGCTCGTCGACGATGCCGCACAAGATCAATCCGATCCGCTTCGAGAACGCCGAGGCGAACCTCGAGCTTTCGGCGGCCCTGCTCGGCTCGCTTTCGCAGACTCTGGTGACCTCGCGCATGCAGCGGGACCTCACCGATTCCACGACCCAGCGCAATATCGGCGTCGCTTTCGGGCACTCGCTGCTGGCGCTGGACAACCTGCGCCGCGGCCTGAACGAGATCTCCCTGGCGCGCGAGGTACTGCTGGCCGACCTCGACGTGAACTGGGAAGTTCTCGCTGAAGCGATCCAGACCGTCATCCGTGCCGAGGTCGTCGCCGGACGCTCAAGCATCCAGGACCCATATGCACTGCTGAAGGAGCTCACCCGCGGTCACCGTGTGGGGGCGGCGGAGCTGGCATCCTTCGTCGAGGGTCTCGAGATCGGCGATGCTGCCAAGCAGCGTCTGCTCGCGCTGACTCCCGCGGGATACACCGGCATCGCGGAGCGCCTCGCCAAGTAGTTCGCGCGCTGCCCGCGGGTGGGCTTGTGCTGCCCGCGGGCGGGCTTGTGCTGCCCGCGGGTGGGCCCGTGTTGCCCGCGGGCGGGCCGTGTTACAGAAGATGCGGGTCGCGATCTGCCAAGGTCACCGCTTGTGTGACACGGAACGGCCGCGCGTCATACAAAGGGCGGGTGCAACCGCGCCGAACCCGCCACTTGTGTGACGCGGGCGCGAGACGCGGGCAGCCCCCGGAGCTAGGACTTCGTGGAGTCAGTTCCGGTCGAGTCGGTGCTCGGCTGGTCGTCAGGCTCTTCGTCGTAGAGGACGGGCCGGTCGAGCGTCTTTCCTTCGTACTCACGCGGGTCCACGGCAAGAATCAGCATCGACATGACCAGCAGGGTGACGATGAACGCGCCACCACCGACGACCAGGCCCAGAACGACCGGGGTCAGCCCGTCGTAGTTGCCACTGGCGATCAACGTGTTCACCCGATCAGTGAAGGCACCGGCCGACACCAGCGTGACCACGGCTGCGAAGACACCGCACACGAGGGCGATTCCGAGCAGGTGCAGCGGGCGCAGCAGCTCTCGGCGGTTGGGCTTGTTCTCGCTCACGCGGCTCCTCCACTCTCGATCCGCTCGCCTGCGGCGGCAGCGGAATCGGCATCCTTCGTCGTCTCGCCCCGGGGCGTCTCTTCCGCACGGAGTGGCGAGAATCCGGCGATCGCGAGGAAGACCGCGACGATCGCGGTGTACCCGCCGAGCATGCCCACAGCGAGAATGATCCCCGTCAACGTCAGCTCACCGGCGCCCTCGACGCTGTACTGCAGCGAATAACCCACCGGAATGACGAGCAGGATGATCGCGAGCAGAAGCCCGAGCGCGCCGACCGTGATGGCATCTTTCGCCGTCGCATCCGTGCGACGCGCGCGAAGGCCCGCGATAAGTTCGACCAGACCGGATGCCGCGGCCCACACAATCACGACGATGAAGAAGGCCGCATCCACCCGCAGGGCCGGCACGCTGCTGACGGCCGCGGCGGCCAGGTTGATCACGGCTAGCAGGATCAGCGACCCACGCGCCCCGGCGGGCACGGCCAGCCAGGCGCCGAGAACGAGAACGATTCCGCTCGCTGCGACGAAGCCGCCAAAGACGGAGAAGCCGACCACAGCGGAGTGGTCGGAGGAGAACGTGATCATGAGGGCAGATACGGCGGCGAAAAATGCGCGCAACAACTGAACGTGACGCACGGTGAATGTGCGAACTGGGGCAGACATGACGATTCCTCGGTTCTCCGGGATGATATGTCCAGTCTACGCGCGCGAAAGAGTACGCACTCCAACCGGGCTGCCGGACGCGAGCGGCAGCATGCGGGTTCGGCGCTGCCCCCAGAGCAGCGCCGAACCACGCACCATATGCAGGGGGGTTCTGCCGATGACCTCGCCCCTGACACCGGGCCCCGATGTCTGCGCTTGGTCTTAGGCTCAAAGATACCGATTGCTCGTTCACACACCTGGGGTCGTCTGTGAAGTTCGAAGAAGAAGTTGTTACCGGCGTTCACCGGCCGGAGTTCGCCACGCTTTTCCGTGCGGCCATCGTGGAGCGCGGGGTCACGATGACCTGGCTTCGCGAGCGTCTGGCAGACGGGGGGAATCCGATCGCGGCGGCCACGCTCAGCTATTGGCGCTCGGGCGCACGTCGGCCAGAAGGGTCACGGTCGATCGCAGCAGTCGAAGAGATCGAGTCGCTGCTCGCGCTGGAACGCGGCGCCCTGGTGTCGTTGATCGGACCCACGCACCGGGTCGGGCCCATAGGACGCGTGCAGTACCCGCTGGCGCACGATCGCCTGGAACAGCTCACGGCTGAAACGTTCACCGGACTGGGGGCAGCTGTGCTCGACCCCGCACGCGACGTTTCCACCACTGCTGTCACCGAGGTCGGAGCAGACGGCTTCGTGATATCCCGCACCACCCGCACGCTGCTGCAGTCAACCTCCGGAACCATCACCGACGTGCCCTATATCGATATGACCCCGGGGGCCCCCACTCCCGCGCCGCTGTTCAGCATGCTCGGGGGCGGACGCATCTCGCGCCGCTACTCGCACCCGAGCGGTGAGGTACACGGAGCAATGATGGAACTCGAGCGTCCGCTGGGGCCGGCGCAGACCGCGATGATCGAATGGAAGCTGGAGTACCCGCCCGGCTACCCAGGCACCAGCGAGACCGGTCACGGCGTGGCCAGGCGGTGCCGCGACCTGATGCTGTGGACAAAATTCCATCCTGACGCGCTACCGACGTGGCTGGAAGAGGTCCAGGAGACGCCAGACGATACGACCGTGACGCCACTCTGCCTCGATGGGGCAACGGCGATCCATCAAGTACGCCAGGGGTGGGGCCCCGGGATGCTCATCCTGCGCTGGGGGTACGACGCGCGGGAGTGAGATCTGCAGGTCTGGGGAAAGCGGCGGCTACTCTCCCGTTGCGATCGGGCGCCCCGGCGTGTTCGACCACTGACTCCAGGAGCCGTGGAAGAGCTTCGCGTCTATCCCGGCCTCAGCGAGCACCAGCGCTGTGTGAGCGGCCGTGATGCCCGAACCGCAGTACGCGGCCACGGGCGTGCCATCGAGCACACCGACAGCGGCGAAGTTCCGGCGCAGCTCATCGAGGTCACGCAGCGTTCCATCCTCAGCGAGGTGCGTCGTGGTGGGGAGATTCACCGCACCCGGGATGTGTCCGGCGATGGGGTCCATCGGTTCGACCTCGCCCCGGTAGCGCTCCGGCGTACGCACATCGAGCAGCACGCCGGATGCCGGGAACTGTGCCGCCTCATCGATCGTGAGGCTGCGCCCTGCGACATCCTGTAACGTCACCGAACCGCGGGTGTACTCGGCAGATCCTGTCTCGACATCACCACCGGCCGCCAACCAGGCGGCCCAGCCACCATCGAGCACTCGCACATCGACGCCGCCCTGACGCAGCAGCCACCAGGCGCGAGCCGCCGGCAAACCGCCCGCATCGTCATAGGCGACGACGACGTCGCCGGCGTTGATGCCCCAGCTCCGCGCAGCATCCTGAACCTGCTCGGTCGACGGCAGCGGGTGTCGTCCCTCGTCGGGCCGGCCCGGCCGGGACAACTCAGATTCCAGGTCGACGTACACCGCACCGGGGATGTGTCCCTCGAGATAATCCGCTCTACGATCCGGCTGACCCATACTCCAGCGCACGTCGAGAATGCGCACGTCGGAACTCATCAGCTCGGCCAACTCAGCCATGCTCACCATCTGTGACATACCCCCAGGTTACGGCGCTCCCGGGCCGGAGGGACGAAACACGAAAGGGCGCCGCAGCTGATCTGCTGCGGCGCCCTCCGAAGAATCCGAATTCACTCAGGCCTTGGCGTTGTCCTTCTCCTCGACCCGGTCAGCATCCTCGGTCTCGTCGAGCTCGGTCTCAGCATCCTCGATCTCGTCCTCGTCTGATTCATCCTCAGCCGAAGAATCCGAATTGAAGACACCATCCGGACGGATGAGTTCACGAACCTCAGCCATGAAGCTGTTCAGCTGCTGCTGCTGCCAGCGCAGCTGGCGCGTGCGATCTTCAGAGTCACGCAGCACATCCGTGGTGTGCCCGATGACGGTGCTGACGATCTTCTGCGCCTTCACTCGTGCCCGATCGAGCGTCTCGCGAGCACGCATCTGGGCGTCAGCCTCGATGGCGCCCGCCTGCGAACGCATCAGACGCTCATAGTCGTCGGCCTTCGCTGAAATGCGCTTGGAGTGCTCCAGCGCCGACTCCACCTGCTCGTTCGCGTCGTTGGTGATGCGCTCGGCATGAGCGACCGCCTGGTTGTGCAGGAGCAGGAACTCCTGCTGCGCCTCGTCCTGCCGGCGGGTCAGGGTCTCTTCGAACTCCAGCACGCGCGCGTTCATCTCGCGCACCTCGCGCTCAGCATCCGCACGCTGCTGGCTGGTCTCGCGGGCAACCATCGAACGCAGCGCCGCCGAGCCCTTCTCGGCCTCGGTGCGAACGGTTGCCGCCTCCTGCTCGGCCTGGACGACCTTCTCAGCGGCATGGGATGCTTCGCGCTGAATGCGTGCCTCATGGGCGGTGTACTCGGTGTCGATACGCAACCGGACCTGATCGGCGTCGTTCTGCGCCTGCTTGGTGACCCGCTGTACCTCGACGTCGAGCTCGGCGCGGCGCGTGTCGGCTTCGGCGCGGGTTGCCTCAAGCAGGCGTTCGGCCTGCACGGCAGCATTCTGAATCAGGACCGACGCCTGCTCCTCGGCGACGCGCAGCACTGCCTCGAACTGCAACCGCGACCCCTCGGCGTCGGCTTCGCTCTTCGGGGCGTCGACGAGCTCGCTGGTGAGCGTCACGACCTGCTGCTCAGCGTCATCCGCCTGGGCACGAGCTGCGGCCAGTTCGGCCTCAAGCGCTGTGGTGCGCTCTGCCGCTTGAGCCTCGAGCTCCGCCATGCGCGTTTCGCTCTCGATCCGTGCGGCCTCCACCTCGGAGCGCACCGACGCAACGTCGCGGCTCACACCCGAACGCGCCTGGGCCAGTTCAGCATCCGCACGCTGCACCTGCATCCGCAGGCCGGCGATCGCAGCATCCACCTCGCCGCGGTCATATCCGCGGAATCCGATCGTGAAGGTGCCCTGCTCGCGCGCCTGTCCCTGCGTGAGCTGATCGAAGAAATCGGCTCCCTGCTCGTCGTTGCTGTTGTCGGCGGAGTCGTTCACGAAGGAACACCTTTCTGGCGGGGCGCACCGCTCAAGCACCGAACACCGAACACCGAGGCGTCGAAGCAAGCACGAGCGGTCGCTGCGTGGGGGGAAGAGTGGAGCACAAGACTCCATTTATAAGACTAACTTGCCCGGGGATCGGCGACCAGCCCTGTTCTCCGGCGATCGCGCGAGGCATCTCACAGGGCATCCCACCGATAAACTGCCGTGCGACCCCCGATTGAAGGATTCCGCAATGCCGCGTTTTGACCTGCCCCTCGAGGAGCTGCGCTCCTATCGCCCCGCCGTCGCCGAGCCCGCTGACTTCGACGACTTCTGGGAGCAGACTCTTGCGGAGTCCCGCGCCCTCGCTGAGCCGATTCAGCTCCGGCGAATCGACTCTCCGCTGCAGTCCGTCGAAGTTTATGACGTCACATTCAGCGGCTTCGGCGGAGACCCGGTCGGCGGCTGGTTGCTGTTGCCAGCAGACAGTGACGAACCACTCCCCGCCGTGATCGAGTACGTCGGCTACGGCGGTGGACGGGGCCTGCCGCACGAGCGGCTCGGGTGGGCAGCATCCGGTTACGCCTACTTCCTGATGGACACCCGCGGCCAGGGCAGCAACTGGGGAACCGGTGGCGTCACGGCAGACCCACACGGCTCGGGCCCCGCGGTGCCCGGATATCTGACGCGCGGAATCGAATCTCCGCACAGCTACTATTACCGCCGGGTCTTCACCGATGCCGTGCTCGCCATCGACGCCATCCGCTCACTCGACCGTGTTGACGCGTCCCGCGTCGCGATCAGCGGCATCAGCCAGGGCGGCGGCATCGCGATCGCCGCAGCTGGCCTTTCCACCGGGCTGGTCGCTGCGATGCCCGAGGTGCCGTTCCTGTGCCACTTCGAACGGGCCGTCGGCATGACCGGACGCGATCCCTACGAGGAGATCGTCCGCTACCTGGCTGTGCAGCGCGAAGCATCCGCCACGGCCTTCGAAACGCTGTCGTACTTCGACGGCGTCAATTTCGCCAAGCGCGCGACTTCTCCGACCCTGTTCTCTGTGGCGCTGCTGGATCCCATTTGCCCGCCGTCGACAGTCTTCGCCGCCTACAACCACTGGGGCGGCTCCCGCGAGATCGTCGACTACCCCTTCAACGAGCACGAAGGCGGACAGGGCCTGCACTGGGAGAAACAGGCCGCGTTCCTCGCCGAGCAGCTCGCCGGGTGACGTTTGGTTCGTGTTCGGGGTTTCGGAGGGGGCGGGTTCTGCCCTGAGCAGAAAAACTGCCACCGCGACCGATTTCGGCGTTAGCGTGAACCATGGCCGAGATCGTCCCCTTTCCCCGCCCGCCGCGTCGTCATCACAACGACCCGGAACCGCTCTGGCGCCAGATGCTCGGTGACCAACTGCGGCGTCGACGACACGAGCGCGAAGAGACGCTCACCGAGACTGCCGATCGGGCCGGAGTCTCACCGCAGTACCTCTCCGAGGTCGAACGCGGGCTGAAGGAGCCGTCCAGCGAGATGATCGCCGCGATCTCCGGGGCTCTGGAGACGAATCTCATCGACTTGACCAGCGCTGTGGCCGATGAGCTGCGCATGGCCGCGGTTCCGGCACCCGCTCTGGCGTCGACCGGTCGCGGCGCATTCAGCCTCGCCGCTTGATCGGCTCCCGGCATCCGCCTGGTGCGCCCGGCTGACCTCCCGGCATCCGCCTGTGGCGCCTGTCATCCGCCGTGTTACGGATGTCGGACCATGTTGCAGATGTCGGAGGGATTCGACGAATTCGTCCGACAGACGTGACAGCATCCGCGATCCGTATCACCGGCCGCCACCTGTAACACCGCCATCACCCCGCCGAGCGCTCCCCCAGCACTGTGTCGATCAGTCCATATTCCAGAGCAGCGGATGCCGTGAACACCCGATCCCGGTCGGTATCGGCGCGCAGCGTCTCGACGGTGCGCCCGGTGTGCTTGGCGAGCACCGCTTCCATGTCGGCGCGCACCCGCACCACCTCGTCGGCGGCGAGGATCAGGTCGGGGATCGCCCCGCGGGACTGCCCGGCCGGCTGATGCAGCACGATCCGCGCATGCTCGAGCGCCGCACGCTGGCCCGGCGCACCGGCAGCAGCGAGAAGTGCCGCGGGACCGATTGCCTGACCGACGACCGTCGTCGCAACAGCCGGACGGATGTGCTGCATCGTGTCGTAGATCGCGAGGGCAGCTCCCGGGTCGCCGCCCTCGCTGTTGATGTAGAGCTGGACGCCGGCGTCAGGACTATCTGCATCGAGGTGCAGGAGCTGTGCGATCAGTGCGTTCGCGACACCCGCGTCGATTCCCGTGCCGAGGTAGATGACGCGTTCGGCGAGTAGGTGCGAGTAGACGTCCATGACGCGCTCACCCCGCGGATGCTGCGCGATGACGTTCGGGATCGTGTAACTGGTCATGACTTCACTCCTTCCGGGGCGGATACCGCGGCATCCGTTCCCAACCCGACTCGCGCTCTGCGGCGGGGCAATACCTGCCCTATCGAGTCGACGATCTCGTCGATGAACCCGTACTCCTGCGCCTGTGCTGCGGTGTACCAGCGGTCATGCAGCGAGTCATCGAAGATGCGCTCGGGTGACTGGCCGGTGTCGTCGGAGATGAGCCCGAGTACGGTGTCGCGCATGTGCCGGAGGTCGTCTGCCTGCGTTTCGAGTTCCCCGGCGGAACCGCCGATTCCGGCAGATCCCTGATGCATGAGGATCCTGGCGTGCGGCAGTGCGCGACGTTTGCCCTTCGTGCCGCCGGAGAGCAGGAACTGCCCCGCGCTGGCCGCCATGCCGAGCGCCAGCGTCGCGACGTCGTTGGGGATCAGCTTCATGATGTCGCGGATCGCGAGCATCGACGGCACCGAGCCGCCGGGTGAGTGGATCCACAGCGCGATGTCGGCGACGGGGTCTTCCGCAGACAGGTTCAGCAACTGCGTCATTAGCAGCGTGCCGTTGTCGTCATCCAGGGCGCCGTCGAGCACCAGGATGCGTTCATGAAACAGCGCGCGTCGGGCATCTGGGCTGAACTGTGGGGTCGGGTTTTCTTCGCTCATGCCTCCAGCGTGCGACGAGCGACAATCGCCAGGGCCCGAATCCGCCCTGAGCGGCTCTGCTGTGGGCAGAGGTGTCGGGACACTTGCAGGGCCATCGAACGGATGTCGGGCCATTCGCCGGCGTTTCGCCCTGCATCCGTTCGATCGCCCTGCATCCGTGCATCCCTGCATCCGTGCAGCCCTGCATCCGTGCATCCGTGCATCCATCTGTCCGCCCCGCGGGGCGGACAGAGCTTGTTTTCGGTGCACCTAAAAGGTACGTTTTCGGTGTGCCTAAAAATGTACGCATCGCGGCGAGTTTTCTCGCGGTGTTCACCGCCGGATCTGCACTGGTCGGATGCTCCGGGCCGGGCGCTCTCGATGACGATGACCGTCCGGTCGTACTGACCACCTTCACCGTCCTGGCAGATATCGCGCAGAATGTTGCCGGCGAGCATCTGCGCGTGGAATCGATCACGAAACCGGGCGCCGAAATCCACGCCTATGAGCCCACGCCCGGGGATGTGCGCAAGGCAGCCGAGGCCGACCTCATCCTCGACAACGGGCTCAACCTCGAAGCGTGGTTCGAGCAGTTCGTCGAATCGGTCGATGTTGACCACATCGTGGTCTCCGAAGGGGTGGAAGTCATCGGGATCGACTCTTCCGATGCCCCGAACCCGCACGCCTGGATGAGCCCGTCAAACGTGCAGCTGTACGTCGACAACATGGCCGAGGCGTTCAGTGAACTCTCCCCCGCACACACCGATGATTTCGCCGCGAACGCCGAGACCTACAAGTCCGAGCTGCAGCAGGTGCAGGACGATCTCGCCGCAGAGCTCGCCGAGCTTCCGCAGAATGAACGGGCGTTGGTCACCTGCGAGGGCGCGTTCTCGTACCTCGCGCAGGATGCCGGACTCACCGAGGCCTACATCTGGCCGGTCAACGCCGAGCAGCAGGCGACGCCGCGGCAGATCGCCGCGGTGATCGAGTTTGTGAAGGACAATGACGTGCCGGCGGTGTTCTGCGAGTCGACCGTCTCCGACCGGGCCATGCGGCAGGTCGTCGAAGCGACGGATGCCGCGTTCGGCGGCACCCTGTACGTCGACTCCCTCTCCACCGCCGACGGCCCGGTCCCGACCTATCTGGAGCTCATCCGCCACGACGCCGACATAATCGTTGCTGGACTCACCGGCCGCACCGCCGGCGGAAGCAACGGCGACGGAGCATGAGCGCGATCGAGGTGACCGGGGTCACGGTCCGCTACGGCGACCTGCTGGCGCTCGATGACGTGTCGCTGAGCGTCGAGGCCGGCCGCGTCACCGGGCTCATCGGAATGAACGGCTCCGGGAAGTCGACACTGTTCAAGACGATCATCTCGCTCGTGCGTCCGGACACCGGGCAGGTGCGCCTGCACGGCGCTGATCCAGCATCCGCTCGCCGGCGCGGGCTCATCGGATACGTCCCGCAAAGCGAGGACGTCGACTGGTCGTTTCCGGTCTCGGTGCGTGACGTGGTGATGATGGGTCGCTACGGTGCGCAGGGGATGCTGCGGCGAGCGCGCGCGGCTGACCGCACGGCCGTTGACGAGGCCCTCGAACGAGTGGAGCTCACCGACCTCGCCGACCGGCAGATCGGACAGCTTTCCGGCGGCCAACGCAAGCGTGCGTTCGTCGCTCGCGGGATCGCCCAGGGTGCCGACATCCTGTTGCTCGATGAGCCGTTCGCCGGTGTCGACAAGCGCAGCGAGGCGACAATCGTTCGGCTGCTGCGCGAGCTCGCGGCGGCCGGCGACACCGTGCTGGTCTCCACCCACGACCTGCACGCGCTGCCATCGCTGGCAGATGAAGCGGTATTGCTGCTTCGGCGGGTGCTGTTCCACGGCACGGTCACCGAGGCACTGGAGCCCGCCAACCTGTCGCGGGCCTTCGGGTTGGAGGCGCCGTGATCCTCGACTGGATTCTCGAGCCCCTGCAGTACGACTTCATGGTGCGTGCGCTCGTGACCACCGTGATCGCGGCCGTCGTGTGCGCGCTGCTCTCCTGCTGGCTGGTGCTGGTGGGCTGGTCGCTGATGGGCGATGCCGTCTCGCACGCGGTACTGCCCGGAGTCGTGCTCGCCTACGTGGTCGGGGCACCGTTCGCGCTCGGCGCGCTGGTGTTCGGTTTTCTCGCTGTGGCGCTCATCGGGCTCATCCGTGGCACGAGCCGGGTGAAGGAGGATGCCGCGATCGGCATCGTCTTCACAACACTGTTCGCCTTCGGGCTCGTGCTGATCTCGGTCACCCCGAGCCAGACCGATCTCAACCACATCATCTTCGGCAACATCCTCGGTGTCTCCGAAATCGATCTGCTGCAGATCATCGTGCTCGCCGCGATCGCCTTCGTCGTGCTGATCGTCAAGCGCCGGGATCTGACCCTGTATGCCTTCGATCCCACACACGCCTTCGCGATCGGGCTGTCACCGCGGATGCTGGGCGCACTGCTGCTCGGCGTGCTCGCGCTGACGGCCGTCGTCGCCCTGCAGGTGGTCGGCGTGGTGCTCGTCGTTGCGATGCTCATCATCCCCGGCGCCACCGCGCATCTGCTCACCGATCGCTTCGGACGGATGCTGGTGATCGCACCCGTCATGTCGGCACTGTGCAGCGTTATCGGCATCTACCTGAGCTACTGGATCGATGCGGCATCCGGTGGGCTCGTCGTCGTCGTGCAGGGCTGCGCGTTCGCGCTGGCGTACCTCTTCGCTCCGCACCAGGGCGTGATCGGTAAGCGACTGCGGCGGCGGGTGCGGGCCGGGCGGTAGCCGCCCACCATAGGCTGGAGCAATGCCTGTGGAACCTCTCGCCCTGCCCGCTGATGACTGGGCGACCTTCGTCGCCGAGCGCGCCGATTCCTCCCTCACCCAAGCGCGTGAGGTCGTCGACCGCCTCAAAGACGGCGCCGAACGCACGCCGCTGGAGACGCTCGAGCTGTGGAACGTCGGCGAGACGGCGATCAGGAATGCGGCGAGCGTGACCGAGCTGCTCTCCGAGGTTCACCCGGATGCCGGCGTGCGCGCCCTCGCCGAGGACCGGATGCAGGATGCCGCCGCCCTCGTCACCGCGCGCGATCAGGATCGCGCGCTGTATGAGGTGTTCGCGACCCTGGACCCCACAGGACTCGATGCCGAAGCGGCGCGGTTGCTCGTACTCACCCTGCGGGACTTCCGCCGCGGCGGCGTGGACCGTGACGATGCCACCCGCGCCCGCCTATCTGAGATCGCGGCGCGCATCACCGTGATCGAGCAGGAGTTCTCCCGGAACGTCCGCGACGATGTGCGCAGCATCCGGATCTCCCCCGAGCGTCTCGATGGTCTCCCCGAGGACTTCCGTGTCGCGCATCCGACGGGCGATGATGGGCTCGTCGAGATCACGACCGACTATCCGGACTTCCGACCGTTTCGCACCTACGCGCACGATCGCGCCGCGCGCGAGGAGCTCTCCCGCGCCTACGCCGCTCGCGGCTGGCCGGCGAACGATGCGCTGCTGCACGAGTTGCTGGATCTGCGTCATGAACAGGCCACGATGCTCGGTTATCCGTCCTGGCCGGATTTCGATGCCGAGACGAAGATGATCGGCACCGGCGATGCGATCGCCGAGTTCATCGACCACATCAGCGACCTGTCGGCTGATCGGGCGAACGCGGATGCCGAAGCGCTCCTGGCTCGAGCCCGGCAAGATGACCCTGAAGCGACCACCATCACCAGCGCAGATTCCGACTATTACGGCGAGCTCGTGCGCCGCGAGCAGTACGACGTCGACGCGCAGGATGTGCGCGAGTACTTCGACTTCGCCCGGGTGCGGGCGGGTCTGCTCTCTGTCACCGGTCGGCTGTTCGGCCTGGAATACCGGGCGGTGGATGCTCCGGCCTGGGCAGCGGATGTCACGAGCTACGACGTGCTGCAGCGCGGGGAGCGCATCGGTCGTATTCACCTGGACCTGCACCCGCGCGAGGGCAAGTACAAGCACGCTGCTCAGTTCGACCTCGTCAGTGGTGTCCGGGGCGTGCAACTGCCCGAGGGCGTTCTGGTGTGCAACTTCCCGCGCGGGCTCATGGAGCATGAGCAGGTCAAGACGCTGTTCCACGAGTTCGGCCACCTGCTTCACCACGTGCTCGGCGGTGACCAGACGTGGGCACGGTTCTCCGGCGTTGCGACCGAGTGGGACTTCGTCGAAGCGCCGTCGCAGATGCTCGAGGAATGGGCGTGGGATGCTTCGATCCTCCGCAGCTTCGCTGTGAACCCCGCGGACGAGGCGATCCCGGCTGATCTCGTCTCCCGCATGCGCGAAGCTGCCGACTCCGACCGCGGTCGCTGGGTGCGCACGCAGATGTTCTACGCCGCCGTCTCGTACCGACTGCACCAGGATCGCCCGGCAGATCATGACGCCGCTGTCGCAGAGCTCTCGGACCGCTACTCGGTGATCGCGCGACTCCCCGACACCCACATGCAGTCAGGGTTCGGACACCTCACCGGCTACAGCTCCGCGTATTACACGTACATGTGGAGCCTGGTGATCGCGAAGGACATGTTCAGTGCGTTCGACCGCGACGATCTGTTCGAGCCCGGTATCGCCGGCCGCTACCGAGACGAGATTCTCGCCCGCGGTGGTGCGGCCGACGCCGCCGACCTCGTTGCGTCATTGCTCGGACGCCCGTACTCCTTCGACGCGTTCGGGAAGTGGCTCGCCGGGGAGGCCTGAGCGCCGACCCGTTCATAACTCCTGAAAAACTCGCGGTTTTGGCGGGCCAAGCGTCGATTCCGGCCAGATCGCGACCAGTTCTCAGGAGTTGTGCGCAGCAGCGGCGGCAGTTGCCGCGAACGGCTGCATGAGGTCGGTGGCGAGGCCTGAGCGCCGACCCGTTCATAACTCCTGAGAAACTGGCGGTTCCGGCGGGCCAAGCGTCGATTCCGGCCAGATCGCGACCAGTTCTCAGGAGTTGTGCGCGGCGCCGGGCGCAGAGTTGGCGGCGGCGGCGGGCGCGGCGGGCGCAGCAGCAATCGCCGCGAACGCCTGCGCAAGGTCGGCGATGAGGTCGCCGGCGTTCTCGAGTCCGATCGACAGGCGCAGCACGTCGGCGTCGGGGCGGGCATCCTCCGGGACCGGTCGATGCGTGAGAGCAGCCGGATGCTGGATGAGCGAATCCACCCCGCCCAGCGACACCGCATGGGTAAACAGCTGCGTGGCGGCCGCAACAGCACTCGCCGCCGCATAACCTCCGCTCAGACGGATCGCGATCATCGCACCTGTGCCGCGCATCTGCCGATCGAGAATCCCCTCCTCATCCCCATTGAGGCCGGGGAAGAACACCTCGTCCACCTGCGGTTGATCGATCAGCCACTGCACGATCTGCTGCGCATTCGCTTGCTGCTGGCGCATCCGCACCGGCAGGGTGGTGAGACCGCGGTGCAGCAGGTAGGCGCCGAGCGGATGCAGCAGGCCACCGGTCACCGCACGAACACGGCGCAGCGCCTCAGCGTGCTCCTCGCTGCAGGCGATGACACCGGCGATCACATCGCCGTGGCCACCGAGGTACTTCGTCGCGCTGTGCAGCGACATCGCGGCCCCGTGATCGAGGGGGTTCTGCAGAATCGGCGTCGCGAACGTGTTGTCAACGACGACAGGCACGCCTGCGGCCGCGGCAACCACCGCGGCGATGTCGACGAGTTCGAGGGTCGGGTTCGCCGGCGTCTCCATGACCACCAGCCCGGTGTCGGGGCGGATGCTGACACCGACCTCAGAGGGATGACAGTATGTCGTCTCGGTTCCGAGCAGTCCGGTGCCGAGCAGATGGTCGGTGCCGCCGTACAGCGGGCGGACGGCCACGACATGACGCTTTCCGGTCGCCGAGGTCATCGCGAGGATCGCCGCAGTCATCGCCGCCATCCCCGAGGAGAATGCAACCGCAGCATCGGCGTGCTCCATCTCGGCAAGGGCATCTTCGAAGCGTGCGACGGTCGGGTTCCACAGACGCGCGTAGACCATGCTGCCGTCAGCAGGCGGACGCCCTCCGGTCGCCATCGCCTCGTAGGAGTCGCCGCCGCGCTCGATGTCGGGCAGCGGATTCGTCGTGGAGAGGTCGATGGGCAGGGCGTGTACGCCGAGTTCGGTGAGATCGGCGCGGCCACTGTGCACGGCGACAGTGTCGGGATGCAGGGGTGCAGTCATCCCTCCATCATTGCCGGAAACCCAATGAGAGTGCGAGACTTTGACAGTATTCGCCGAGTTTCGCGTACATTCCAGAATTCTGAACGAAATACGGCGGGAGATGGAGACACCCATTGTCGAAAACACAACAGTCGGCGGCATCCCTCGATGAGATCGATCTCGAGATCCTCACAGTTCTCAGCGCCCGCGCCGACACCACGAACAAGGCGCTGGCGAAGCAGTTGGGCCTGGCCGAATCAACCTGTGCCCACCGCGTGCGGGCTCTGCGCGATCGCGGCGTGATCCGCGATGTGCGCATCCGGGTGGATGAGGCCGCTCTCGGGTTCGGTCTGCAGGCGATCATCAAAGTGCGGCTCGCCAATCACACCGGCGCGAAGGTGAACGCTCTGTTCGACGCGCTCGTTGAGATTCCGCGCGTGCTTCAGGTGTTCCATGTCGCCGGCGTCGATGATTTCCTCGTGCATGTCGCGGTGAGCGATGCAGCCGCGCTCCGCGACATCGTGCTGGAGCACATCACCGTGCACTCCGTCGTCCGCGGCACCGAGACGCAGCTGGTGTTCGAGCTGCGTGACGGCCGCGGCGTGCTGCCGAACCGCTAGCGGCGCAGCAGCTTCCGCCAGCGCCGCTGCACGACGACGGGGACCGCCTGCGTGACGAGGGCGTCCACGTTCAGCGAGCTGTTGTCGGGGCCGAGGATGGCGATCGGGGTGGTGAGGGTGAGCTCGTCCGGGTCGACCGGCATCTTTGCCAGCGCGCGATGTGCGCGCACATAGGCGGGGATCAGGATCACCACAGCACCGATCCAGGCCAGAGGGTTGCTCATCGCCACGCCGCCGAATCCCAGCATGGCGCCGAGCAGCACTGCCGCTCCGACGCGGGCGAAGAGCTCGACGATACCGGTGATGGTCGGGATCAGCGCCTGCCCGAGCCCCTGCAGTGCACCGCGGATCACGAAGAGCACGCCCAGCAGTGAATAGGTCGCGCCGTTGATCACGAGCATGAGGTGTGCGAGTTCGACGACCTCGTCCGATCCCTCGCCGACGAACAGGCGCACCAGGTGGGTGCCGAACGCGATCAGCACGGCCCCCAAGATCACTGACGCACCAATCGCCATCCACGTCGCCTGCACGACGCCGGCTCGGATACGGTCGGGACGGCGTCCGCCGAAGTTCTGCGCCACATACATCGACACGGCGAGACCGAGGGATGCCAGCAGCGCAGTTGCGAGACTGTCGACACGGGATGCCGTTGTGTAGGCGGCGACAGCCTCAGCGCCGAGCATGTTCAGGGCGACCTGGACGACGAGGGTACCGATGGCGATGATCGAGGCCTGGAATCCCATTGGCAGCCCCAGACGCAGGTGCTCGATCAGATCGGCCTTGGTGATCCTCCAGTCGGCACGGCGCACGTGCAGCGCCGGCATCCGGCGCCTCACGAACTCGAGGCATAACACGACCGAGATCGCCTGCGAGACGACAGTCGCCAGTGCCGCACCGGCGACGCCCCAGCCCACCGGCCCGACCAGGATGAGCACGAGCGCAACGTTGACCACGCAGGCGATGGTCAAGAAGATCAACGGCGTGCGCGAGTCACCGATCGCTCGGATGATGGCGGACAGGTAGTTGAAGAACATCGTCGCGCCACCGCCGAGGAAGCTGATCTGCGTGAACAGCGCAGCCTCCGCCAGAAGTTCCGGCGGGGTCTGCATGAGCACCAGTACCGGCTCCGCCAGGAGGGGCCCCGCAACGGTGATGATCACACTGGCGATTGCGGCGAGCACGGTGCCGGTGGCCACCGAACGGCGGACAGCGTCGTGGTCTTTCGCGCCGAAGGCCTGGGCGGTCGGGATCGCGAAACCACTCGTCATGCCCCAGGCGAATCCGAGCAGCAGAAACAGCAGCGACCCAGTCGCCCCGACCGCGGCAAGCGAGTTCACACCGAGCTCGCGGCCGACAACGATCGTGTCGACCACCTGATAGAGCTGCTGGACGACGTTGCCGATGAGCAACGGTACGGAGAAGGCGAGGATGACGCGCCACGGGCGGCCCGTGGTGAGAGTGGTGGCCATGCGGAGTAGAGGACTTCCGGAACGCGAGAGGACAGGTCAGAGCGCCGAGAACCGGCGGAGCATCAGCTTATCGAATCGATTCGGTTCCGGAAGCCGGTTCCCGAAATCCGTTCCCGCTGGGGCTATGCGGCGAGAGCCGGCTGTGCTCCGGGGGCTGCGTTCGAGGCAGCAACTGTCGCAGTCGTTGCCGTTGGAATACTCGTTTCCGTAACCGTTGTCGCAGCCGTTAAAGCACTCGCAACCACTGGCGTCGTCGCAGATGGTGCCGCCGTCGGGACGGGGGCAGGTCGCGCCTGCCGCACCGGCTCCGGACGCGCAGCGAACGCATTCACAACTCCCCGCAGCAGCCCTCCGGCCACAAGCGCCACGATGAGCGCCCCGACCGAGATCAACGCAGGAATCCACATCCCGGCAAAGCCGGAGGCGAGACTCAGCATGGCCCCGACCAGCCAGACCGCGACGGCCCCACCGCTGGCACCGGCCGCGCCGCGCGCCAATGCGATCGCCGCGACGATCGCACACAGCACCGCGATGGCGACACCGACGTAACCGATCGGCAGGAAGAACTCTGCCAAATCACGAAACACACCTATAGACGACATTTTGACCCCCCGGTCATCCTCCGTGAACTCAACACTACGCAGGGCCGCAGACATCAGCATCCACCGCAAGGATGATGTTATTCAAACGGTGCACGACCGCCGAACGCGTGTGAGAAGGAGCATGATGGAGAGGTGGCCGCACCTCTTTCTGAACTGACCAGCATGCCGGATGCCCAACTCGTCTATGCCGCAGACGGCACCCGCCTCGCCACCTATTCCTGGGGAGACTTCGACGCCCCCACGGTCGTGATCGTGCATGGTTTCGCATCGAACACCCGCGACAACTGGGTGCTGACCGGGTGGATTCGCGACCTCAGCACTGCGGGCTACCGCGTCATCGGCATCGATCAGCGCGGTCACGGCAGCAGCGACAAACCGCACGATCCTGACGCCTTCGCGGTTCGCACCCTCGCCACCGACATCGAAACGGTGATGGACACCTACCTCGTGGAGGATGCGCGCTACGTCGGCTACTCGCTCGGCGCACGGGTGGGCTGGGAAGTCGTGCGCGATCTGCCGCAGCGCATCAGCCGGGCAGTCCTCGGCGGAGTCCCGGACGGCATCCCGCTCGAACGGCTCGACATCCCCCAGGTGCGCGCATACCTCGACCACGGCGAACCTGTTCAGGACATCGCCACCCGCAACTACGTGAAGCTGACCGAGCGGGTGACATCCAACGATCTGCATTCACTCCTGGCGCTGGCCGAGGGCATGCGCCGATCCAGCACCGTCGACCCGGACCCCACGACGGCCCCCACTCAGCCCCTGCTGTTCGCCACCGGATCGCAGGATGCTGTCCTCGAAGGCTCCCGGCAGATCGCCGCCCAGGCACCGGATGCCCGATTCTTCGAGATCCCCGGGCGTCACCACTTCAACGCGCCAGGGTCGCGTGATTTCCGCAACGCCGCACTGGAGTTCCTCGCAGCGGGTTGACGATGCCCACCGGACGCAGCGTCCGGGTCTACGCTCAAGACATGTCCACTGTCATCCCCGCCATCATCGCCACCTCCGCCACTGATCCGCTCGTTCCCGGCACGATCGAACGCCGCGACGTGGGCCCGGATGATGTGCGCATCGACATCCGCTGGGCCGGTATCTGCCACTCCGACATCCACACCGTGCAGGGCGACTGGGGGCCCCAGCAGTACCCGCTGACCGTCGGTCACGAGATCGTCGGCACCGTCGCTGAGATCGGATCCGAGGTGACGAAGTTCGCCATCGGCGACCGCGTCGGAGTCGGCTGTCTGGTGGGCTCCTGCGGCGAATGCGCGAACTGCGCGGCGGGCGAAGAGCAGCACTGTCTGAAGGGTGCGATCGGCACCTACGGCGCCACCGACGTCGATGGCACGATCACCCAGGGTGGCTACGCCACGTCGGTCGTGGTCACCGAAGACTTCGTGCTGCGGGTGCCGGAGTCGATCCCGTACGAGAAGGCTGCTCCGCTGCTGTGCGCCGGCATCACCACGTACTCACCGCTGCGGCACTGGAACGCAGGCCCGGGCAAGAAGGTCGCCGTGATCGGACTCGGCGGGCTCGGCCATATGGCCGTCAAGATCGCACATGCGATGGGCGCCGAGGTCACGGTGCTCTCACGCTCGGAAGCCAAGAAGGATGACGCGCTGAAGCTCGGCGCCGACCACTACTTCGCGACCGAGGATCGCGAGACTTTCCGCACGCTGCGGAACTCGTTCGACCTCATCGTCAACTCTGTTTCCGCTTCAATCGACATTGATGCGTACCTGAAACTGCTGGCGCTGAACGGCACGCTCGTGAACGTCGGCGCCCCCGCCGAGCCGATGTCGGTGCGCGCGGGGACGCTGATCGGCGGACGCCGCTCGTTCGCCGGCTCCAACATCGGCGGCATCGCCCAGACGCAGGAGATGCTCGACTTCTGCGCTGAGCACGGCATCGCCCCTGAGGTAGAGATCACCTCGGCCGATCAGGTCAACGAGGCCTGGGCGCGCGTGCTCGCCGCTGACGTTCGATACCGCTTCGTCATCGACGTCTCAACGATCAGCTGACACCCACGGCACCGAACCGCTGCGCAAGCAGGCGACTCCACCGGTTCGCGGGCAGTGCCGGGTGCAGCAGCGCGATGCCGATGCAGTACTTCGACATGCTCACCTCACGGATGCCCAATTCGGCGAGCGCACGATCGGATACGCCGCGACCGTCGGCTGACTTCGTTTCGACGACGATGAGATCGGGTCCATCGATGCGTTGATCCGTGTCCGCGTAGCTGAGCTCCACATCGCACGTGACGCGCTCGCCGTCGATCGGACTGACGAACGTGCCGCGTGTGTAAGTGCTCTCCAGCACCGGTCCGAGTTCCGGCATCCGCTCGCCATATTCTTCGGCCAGCACATTTCCCAAAAACTCGGTGTTCGCCGGGGTCAGCCGACCCGCATCCTGCATGTCCTGTTCTCGACGATGCTTCACCGTCGCACCACGCGCCCCTTTCGTCTTGATCTCGAACATCGTCAATCCGGTATCGGCGTAGGTGCGCGAGCGCACCTTGTAACGGCGCCTGCGCCCCTGCCGATGCGCGCGATACTGCGCCAGGTCGTGCGTGTCGAAGTACACCGATTCGTAGCGGAAGGTGCGCAGCCCATCGATCTCCATGATCCGGAACGCATCGCCCAACCGCGCCGCGAATGCCGTGAACTCCTCGGGCCTCAGCAGGAACTTCCGGTCGACGCGCGTCTGCAGGGCGGCCTCTGAGACGACCTCACCCAGTCCGATGGGCTCTCGAGCCTTCACGGCGTCCTCCAGCACGGCGCGGGAACGCGATAGGAGAGCTTTCATCGGGACAGCACTGCCTGTTCCGCGTGGCTGCGCACAGTGAGTTCCGGTCCGGTCAGCTCAGCGGCATCGACGAAACCCTTCTCTTCCTCATGCCGGCAGGCGACATGGGAGCGGAAGCGCACATCCACGACGGTGAGATCACGCACCATGTCGAGCTCCATCACGATGGTGCGCAGCACCTGCGCGTCCAGGAGAGTCTCCAGCGCCTGGATCAGGTCTTTCTTCAGGGGGTACGCGCGCTCCAGGGTCACCGTCTGCCGCTCGGTGCGGATGGCGAAGCGCGGGTGGTCCGCGAGGAACATCACCAGCACCAGCGCAGCGGTCGCGGTCGGCGCGAGCCACGCGGGATCGGGATGCAATCCGTTCACCAGTCCGATCGCCAGCGAGATGAAGTAGTAGGCGACCTCTTCCTGGGTGAGGGTGTCAGAGCGCAGCCGGATGATCGACAGAATGCCGAAGAGTCCCAGCCCGAGCCCCATCCCGGCCCCGCTGCCGGACAGGAGCAGGGTGACGGCGAAGATTCCCATGCTGAGGGCGATGTAGGCCAGCACAAGATCGCGGCGGAAGTGTCGGCGGAAGTAGACGACATAGACGAGGACCGTCATTCCGACGATGTTTGAGGCCAACCCCAACCAGAGTGACAACATGAGTTTCCCTTCCCTGAAGCGCGAGGGCGCTTCGTTCTTATATGAACGTTAGGGAAACGGCGTAAGTCGCACAGGAGAACGGGATGAGAACTCTCTCATCATCCTGAATCAGCCCCGTCAGATCGCTGTGAAGCTGCGGGGAGAGGCCTCTTAGGCGCTCTCTTCAACCCGGCGCGGAAGCACCCATCCGGCGCGCGGGAAGTGGCAGGTGTAACCGTTCGGGTAGGTGATCAGGTAGTCCTGGTGCTCCGGCTCCGCCTCCCAGAAGGGGCCTTCGGGCTCGATCGTGGTGACGGCTTTGCCTGGCCAGAGACCGGATGCATCGACGTCGGCGATGGTCTCGCGCGCGATCTGCTCCTGCTCAGGGCTGAGCGGGAAGATTGCCGAGCGGTAGCTCGAACCGATGTCGTTGCCCTGACGGTCAAGGGTGGACGGGTCGTGGATCTGGAAGAAGAACGCCAGGATGTCACGGAACGTCGTCGCCGCCGGATCGAAGACGACCTCGAGCGCCTCGGCGTGACCGGGGTGATTGCGGTAGGTCGCGTGGTCGTTGTCGCCGCCGGTGTAGCCGACGCGGGTGGAGAGCACACCCGGCTGGCGACGGACGAGGTCTTCCATGCCCCAGAAGCAGCCTCCAGCGAGAACCGCTGTTTCAGCGCCGGGGGTGCGGGTGATGGTGCCAGTGTCAGTCATGGTGAACGCTCCTTGTCGTTTAACCAGTCTGACGCAATTCGGGAGGGGCAGACGCGTCTGCCCCTCCCGAATGATCAGATACCGCTCAGCTCAGCAGATTCCACGGGCTCATGCCGACGCGGTCGGCAGTGCCACCGGTGCCACCTTCGTGTCGATCACCGCGGCCTTGGCGCCGTTGGCGGCAGCCACCTCGAGCACAGC
This sequence comes from Microbacterium wangyouchuni, assembly GCF_054072595.1. Classification (NCBI taxonomy): domain Bacteria; kingdom Bacillati; phylum Actinomycetota; class Actinomycetes; order Micrococcales; family Microbacteriaceae; genus Microbacterium; species Microbacterium wangyouchuni. The sequence continues at coordinate 156,649 of NZ_JBSVRM010000001.1, read as the reverse complement.
AGGAGCAGCGGTTTGCGCCTGCACGTCCGCAGCGGTGAGCGTGACCGTCACCGGGTCGACCGCGATACTCGCACCTGCGGCGATGGCGCCGAGGGCGACACCGTCTGCGGTCACGGCATCCAACGCGACGTTGCCGTCGTTGGTGAGGGTGCGAGTCCAGGTGACGGTGTCGCCCTCTGCAGCGAACCCGTTGCCGTCCGCGTCATCCCACACGCCTTTCACCGTGACCGTGAGGTGCGGGTTGCGCGCGATCACATCGACTTCGCCGGCGGCGACGGTGATCTCCTGGTTCGATTGCCCGGCCGCCTGCACGCTCCAGGTCGTGTCGCCGGCGAAGTAGCCCCGATCGATGTCCTGCTGGGTGACGGTGTGGCGCGGAGTCGAGCAGGTGTATCCGTCCCCGGCCGGCAGAGCGCGGTACCGGCAGTTGCCCGCACCGGCCGGCAGGAACGGCGAGAAGGCACCGGCTGTCGGCACGACCGCCGCGGTCACCGGCGACGTGCTGTCGACCCGGAACGAGTACGGCACCTGCTCGCCGACCGCGTAGGGATCGGTGGCGAGGTCACGGTCGGTGTCTGTGCGATCGCCGGTGATCGTGGCATCCAGAACACCGTCGCGCAACAGCACAGGAGCACCCTCGTGCGACACGGTCACAGCCGCGACGGATCCGTCCACCGGAGCGACCGTGAACGAGAACGACGGCGTGAACCAGCCGCGGTCGATGTCTTCCTGCGTCAACGTGCGCGTGGGTGTGTTGCAGTTGTACGCGTCGTAGGCCGGCAGATTCTTCCAGCGGCACGCCGTCGGTGCGAAACCGCTGGTGAACGCGCTCTCCGCCGGCGTCACGATCGTCGCCTCGTTCGAAGTGCTCACCACGCGCGTGCGGAACGACAGCACGTCGCCCGCACGGTAGGGGTCGGCGATGATGTCGCGAGCCGCCGACGTATTCGTCAGGCTCAGCGTCGCGCCGAGTATCGATTCGCGCGGCAGCACCATCGTCGCCGTGGTCTGGCTGACCCGGCCATCGGATGCGGTGAAGGCCGCCTGCAGCTTCTGCGTGTTGGATGCCCCGGCGGGGGCGGTGAGATCGACATCGACGGTGACGCTGGCGCCGGGCGCGAGGTTGTCGATCAGCGCGTCGGATGCCGTCCATCCGGTTCCGACGAAGAACGATGCCGTACCGCTGAGAGGCTCGGCCTCCTGGTTGGTCACGGTGACGGGCACGGCGGTAGCGACACCGGGTTCGAGCGTCGCCTGCGGCACAGACAGGGGTGCGCACACCGCGTTCAGCCAGGCCTCGTCGAATGACGAGAACTGCATGGTGTTGGTGTACCCGGCCTCCCACAGCACGCCGATGCGGCCGTCGCCGATCGCGGTGGCGGTGGAGTATCCGAAGGTGCCGGTCTCGATCGTCCGAAGCCCCGGCCACGTCTCGCCATCGTCGCAGGAGAGGCGCACACCGCCGTTGGCCCGAGCGGTCGTGCTGTTCGAGTTCGTGAAGAGCAGCTTCTTCGCGTCGGCGCTCCCCTGGGCGGCGTCCGGGTGCAGGCGCGTGATCGAGGCGTTGTTCGTGGGATCGGGCAGCTCGGCATCACGGGTGACTGCGCCGTAGGTCACGCCGCCGTCCGTGGAGATCGCGACCTTGCGCTGCGTGCCGCGGGCATTGTCGCGCGAGTTGAGCATGACGCTGCCGTCGGAGAGTTCGACGACCTTGTTCTCGTCCATCGCGCTGCCGGTGTACTCGCCACGCTGCCAGGTCGCGCCGTGGTCATCGGAGTAGACCGAATACGCCTGGATGAGGGTGGAGCCGTTCGCCTGGCGGATCTCGCCGGCGTACTGCTGAATGAGGCGGCCCGCGTGCTCGCCGTATTTCAGTTGGATGCCCTCACCGGAGCTGGCGAAGGCGCCACGGACGTCGCCGGCGACCGGGCTGTACACGCCGTTGCTGGTCGTGCCGTTCGAGGTCTTGACGACGTCGGAGATCAGTCGCGGTTCACTCCAGGTGAGCCCCTGGTCATCGGATTGGATCACAGCGGCGCTCATGACCTGGCGGTTCGCGTCGTCGTTGCCGTAGACGCTCCCCCAGAAGCCCTGATCCTTCGAGTAGACGAAGAACGCGAAGACGCGGCCCGTCTCGTGATCGACGACGTAGCTCGGATCGGAGTAGCCATGCCGGGGTGCGGTCGTCTGCCCGGCCGCGATGATCTGCAGATCGCTCCAGGTCTGGCCGTTGTCGGTGGAGCGGCGCTGGATGATCGAGTTCGGATTCGGCGAGTCGGCAGCACTGCCGGGTCGCGCGTCCCAGGATGCCAGGATCACTCCGTCGCCCAGGTGGGCGAGCGCGGGGATTCGGTAGAAGAAGTTGTCCTCAGTGCGGTCCGAGCCGATGTTCTGCTCGGAGTAGCTGCCAGGGGCAGAGGTCGGATCGGTGAGGTAGCCGGGGGCGGCTGCGGCGTGGGCCGCGGATACGGGGAACACGAGCGCGAGAGCGACAGCACCTGCTGTGCAGACTCGGGCAAGCGAACGCCTGCGGGAGGAGCGGGGGCGATAGTGCATGGACAGACCTTTCTGTACGTGCGAGGTAAGACATCTGATGTCAGATGCTCATACTGTAGCGAGAACGGTCCGGCCCGACAAGGGTCGATTTTCAGTGGGATGCTGGAGCCATGGATGTCGAGCCGCACCTTCCCCGCGTCGTCGGCGACGCGTTCGCCGCAGCGGATGCCGGGGCCGCCGGAGCAGTGTGGAAACTGGAGCCCGCCGCACGCGGCCTCGACTCGAACGTCATCGTTCTGCCCACAGGAGATGAGATCCAGCGGCACGTCGGACCCGCGCTGGACGTGCTCATCGTGGTGCTCGATGGATCAGGGATGCTTGAGACCGCAGGCGACGCGATCGAGCTGCAGCCCGGCGCGATGGTGTGGCTGCCGCCCCGCTCCGAGCGCCGCTTCGTCGCCGGGCCAGACGGCTTGCGCTACTTCTCCGTGCACCAGCGCAAGCCCGGCCTCAGCATCGGACGCTGAGGGGAACCGGCGCCCGCAGCACGTCGAGATTGCGCTGCACCGTCCGGAGGGCATCCGCTGCGGTGGCATCCGACGCGCGTCGGGCGATCTTCAGGCCCAACCAGGGCACGTCGCCAGCGGCGGCGAGCGCAGCGGCGACCTGTGCGTCATCCAACAGCGATTCCGACGCTGGATACGTCGACCGGATCGGCAGATGCGCATCGATCCACGGGTACCCGTAGGGGCTCTCCCCAGCCGCGGCACCCGACAGGGCCAGGCCCGCCAGGTGGCCGGATGCGGCGACCTGCGCGATCTGCGCGGTGACGGCATCGGCATCGCGCAGCTCGATGGCCGAGCGGCCCCAGTTGATCCACAGACCCATGTCGACGCTCGCCTGCGTGATCGCGGCGACCTCCTGCTCGACCGTCAGGAATCCCTTCTCGGGCGTCTGCCCGGCGACGAGCGCGTCGCAGTGCTCGATCACGAGCTGCGCGCCGCGCCAGTCCCACGATGCGATATCCCCCAGCGATCGGGCGAGGGCATCGACCGATCCGGAGTCAGCGCGGGGTGCCGAGTGCAGTGTCACGACGGCGACGGATGCCGCGCTCTCATCGACGATCCGGGCGACATCAGCAGCCACACGCCTGAGGTCGGCAAGCGCGGCAGCCCGCCCACCCACAGACGCCGATGCGATGCCGTACCCCCGGTCTGCGGCCAGCTGCCCCATCACGAACGGGATGGGCGTCACGGCTAACGCAACGGCCGGCACATTCGCGAGGAACCAGTCGTTGTCGAACTTGTGGATGCCGCCGATCCAGGGGATCTCCAGCCCCGCGACGCCGTCGAGGGCGCAGATGGCGGGCAGGAGCTCACCCTCCAGCTCCGGGTCCCACTCCACGAACGCCGGCGAGACCGGATAGGCGCTGACGAGGATCGGGGCGGTCACTCGGCATCCGCTCCGCGAACAGAACCATCAGCAGCAGCACCATCGGCAGCACCGCGAACGGCACCGACGAACCAGGATGTGATCGTCGACGGATGGGTGATGGCCGTGCCGACGCACACCGTGAATGCTCCGGCGGCAATGGCGGCGGCGGCGTGCGCCGGAGTGTGAATGCGCCCCTCGGCGCAGATGGGCAGGGAGCACCGCGAGGCGATGAGGCGGATCAGCTCAAGGTCCGGGCCCTCCGTCTTCGGCCGCTCCCCCGAATAGCCCGACAGGGTCGTACCGAGGATGTCGGCGCCGGCTTCTTCTGCGGCGATCGCGTCGTCGAGCGATCCGCAGTCGGCCATGATGAGCGCGTCACGCCCGGTCTCGGCGAAGTGCGCGCGCAGGCCGGCGATCGTCTCCGCCAGTGTCAGAGCGTCGGGCCGCGGGCGCCGGGTGCCGTCGATCGCGACGATGTCAGCACCGGCATCCGCCACTGCGATCGCGTGGCCGAGGGTCGGAGTGATGAACACGTCCGACTCGCCATCCTTCCACAGCCCGATGACCGGCACGGGGAGGCCTGCGACCGCACGGATGTCGGCGATGCCCTGCACGCGGATCGCGGATGCTCCGCCGACGATCGCCGCGGCGGCGATCTGCGCCATTGTGTTCGGATCGCGCATGGCCTCGCCGGGGTACGCCTGGCACGAAACGATCAGGCCGCCGTGCAGGAGGGCGAGGGTGTCGTCGAATCTCATCGGTTCCTCCAGGCGGATGCTGCGGCTCCGCGCAGCGGAGCATCGTCGCCGAGCGTACCCGGCAGGATCGGGGTGTTCTGCAGGGCGTCGATCGCGTCGGCCCGAAATGCGGCGAGCATGGGCTGCCACCAGGCCGCACCGATGCTCGGCACACCGCCGGTGACGACGATGCGCTCCGGGTCGAGCAGTGTTGCGACGCCTGCGAGGGCACGGCCGACGGAGGCCGCCGACTCAACGAGCGCGCGGGTCGCGATCGGATCACCGGATGCCGCGGCCGCCGCCACGCCCCGAGCATCCGGGGTCTCTGGGTCTCCGCCGAGGGACAGGAAGTGGCGATGCATGCCGATGCCCGATCCCAGCGCTTCAAGGTGTCCGAGCCGCCCGCAGGGGCATCGCAGATGTTCGGCACCGGGAACGGGCATGTGCGCGATCTCACCACCGACGTGGTGCGCGCCGCGCAGCGGCCGGTCATCGGTGATGATGCCTGCACCCACGCCGGTGCCGACGGCGACGATCAGTGCACTGGACGCTCCGGCTGCGGCGCCGTGCCGGAATTCGCCGAGTGCGTGTGCGTCGACGTCATTCTGGACGGCGACGGGGGCCTCGGCATTCAGCAGCTCGCCGAGGCCATGGCGCACGAGGTCGGCGACGCGGGTGCCCGGCCAGTCGGCGAAGGTGTCGGTGGCCGAGACGATCGTCCCCGTCGTCGTATCGACGACGCCCGCGGTGCCGATACCGACCCCGACCAGGCGGGCGCCCGGCGCGGCATCCGCCAGCAAGAGCTGCGCGAGCTCGAGGACCGTCGCGATGACGGCCGCGGGTCCGTGAGCTGCGGGCGTCGGTGCCACCCGCGTGGTCAGGGGCTCGTCGTCACGGCCAGCGAGGGCAGCCGCGGTCTTCGTTCCGCCGATGTCGACGGCGAGCACGACTTCGGTCATCACACGACTGCGGCGGGCAGCAGTTCCAGCTCGGCGAGGATGCCGCGCACCCTCTGCACCGCTGCATCATCCAACGATTCGACGGTGTTCGCCATGGTGGCGTGATCGATCAGGCCGCGGGCGTGCATGGCGGCCTTGAAGGCACCGACCCCCGTGGCATCGCCGGAAAGCCCGGTGGGCTGGAACACGATGTCGAAGATGCGGTTGATGCGCTCCTGCTCGGTGCGCGCAGCATCCCAATCACCACGACCGGCGGCGGCGAAAAGCCGCACGTATCCTTCAGCCTCGACGTTTGCGAGTCCGGGAACGACGCCGTCGGCGCCGGCGAGCAGCATTGCGTCGACGACCATCTCGTGGCCGGTGAGCAGAGTGAGTGGACGGCCAGCGGCCTCATTCGCTGCGAGTAGACGACGGAAGCCGACATCGTCTCCAGACGAGTCCTTCACACCGTGAATGACTCCCTCGCTGCCGAGCTGGAGCAGCAGTTCGAGGCTGAGCTTCGAATGCACCCGCACCGGCACGTCGTACGCCCACAGCGGCACGTCGATCGCCGCGGCGACCGTGCGGAAGTGTTCGGCGATCTCGGCCTGCGAATTCAGCGTGTACAGGGGTGCCGTCGTGACGATCGCGTCGGCGCCGGCTGCGACGAGCTTCTGGGCGAGTTCGGCTGTGCGGGCGGCGGTGAGCTCGATCGCCCCGGCGATCACCGGCACGCGGCCCTCTGAGGTGGCGACGATCGTGCGCAGCACGGCGACGCGCTGGTCATCGGTGAGGTAGGCGGTCTCGCCGGTCGAGCCGAGCGCGAACAGCCCGGAGACGCCCGCGCTGATCAGGTGATCGACCAGCCGCTCGAGCGAGGCGTGATCAATAGTGTGATCGGGCAGCATCGGGGTGGCGACGGGTGGGATGACGCCGGTGAAGGTGGGCGTTGAAGCAGACATGTGGTTCCGGTCTTATCTCGTGGGTTCGTCAGTGCGACGAGGTCGGTTCGAGCAGCGAGGGCGCGGCGCCCAGCAGCGTTCTGGTGTAGTCATCGGTGGGGTTGTCGAACACAGCGGCGGCGTCGCCGAACTCGACGATGCGCCCCTTGTTCATGACGGCGATCTCGTCAGAGAGGTACCGCACGGTCTGGATGTCGTGAGAGATGAAGACCATCCCCAGCCCCAACTGCTGTTTGAGGTCGGTGAGCAGGTTCAGGATCTGCGCGCGCACCGAAACGTCGAGCGCGCTGGTCGGCTCATCGGCGATGATCACCTGCGGGTCGAGAACGAGCGCGCGGGCGATCGCCACGCGCTGGCGCTGTCCACCGGAGAGCTGACTGGGTAGGGCATCCAGAGCGGATGCCGGCAACCCCACCAGCCCGATGAGATCGCGGATCTTGCGCCCGCGCGATGCGACGGAGCCGAGGCGGTGCACCTGCAGCGGGTCTAGCAGCGCGTCGCGCACTGTCATCCGGGCATTCAGCGCCGTCGCGGGGTCTTGGAAGACGACCGAGAGGATGCGGCCGAGGCGCTTGCGAACGGCCGGAGTGAAGGATCGCACCGGTTCGCCGGCGAACACGACCTGTCCACTCGTCGGCTTCTCCAGGCCGATGAGCACCTTCGCCGACGTCGACTTGCCGGAGCCGGACTCGCCAACGATTCCGAGGGTCTCCCCGCGTTTCACGGTCATTGAGACACCGGCGAGAGCATCCACGTATTCCCGGTGGAAGAGCGTGGAGCTGCGCGACTTGTAGCGCACGTGCACGTCCTTCAGTTCGATGACGGTTTCGCTCATCGTCCCGCTCCGATCGCTTCGACAGGCGCATCGTCAGGATGCGCGGAGTAGGTGTGCTCAGTGCCGGGAATCTGGCGGCGGACCGGGGTGACCCCCGCGTAGCGCGCCGGGTCGGACGAGCGCGGTGCGAACCGGTCGCCGGCCGGGAAGTCGCGCGGTGACGGCACAACACCGGACACCTGATGCAGGCGGTCCGATCCCGCCTCGATCGAGAGCACGGCTCCCAGCAGGCCCTGGGTGTACTCGTGCACCGGCTGGGTGAGCACCTCGCGTGTGGTGCCCTGTTCCACCACCTGACCGGCGTACATGACGGTGATGCGGTGAGCGAGTTCAGCCACCAGCGCGAGGTCGTGCGAGACGAACACCATCGCGAAGCCGAGCTCGCGCTGCAGGCGCATGAGCAGTTCGACGACCTGCGCCTGCACCGTGACATCCAGCGCGGTGGTGGGCTCATCGGCGATCACCAGCCGCGGGTCGCGGGTGAGTGCCATGGCGATGAGCACGCGCTGACGCTGACCACCGGAGAGCTCGTGCGGGTACGAGGCGAGCGTGCGCTTCGGGTCGAGGCCGACAAGCTCCAGCAGATCCTCGGCGCTGCGCGTGCCGCCGCGTGAGGTGAGCTGCTTCATCTGCGCGCGGATCAGCATGGCCGGGTTGAGGGAGCTCAGGGCGTCCTGGTAGATCATGGCGATGTCGTGCCCGCGGAGCGCGTTGCGCTTTTTCTGGTCCATCTGGAGCAGGTCCTGGCCATCGAACATGATCTTTCCGCGCACGTTCGCCTTGGCATCCAACAGGCCCATGATCGCCAGCGACGTGATCGACTTTCCACACCCGGATTCACCGACCAGCGCCACCGTCTCGCCGGGGCGCACGGTGAAGTTGACGTGATCGACCACATCGACATCGCCGTGGCGGGGGAACGAGATGCACAGGTCCTGCACGTCCAGAAGCGGTGCGTCGTCACCGGTGTAGATGAAGCGATCGGTACGGGCCAGCTCTCGCTCGCGCAGTTGCGCCAGGCGCTCCTCCAGTGGCACGACCGGGGTGCCGGGAACCAGCACATCGGGCACGCCGCTGGGCACGGAGAGGTTGACGGCGGTATCGATCGTGACGATCACATTGGTGTCGTCTGGACCGGCGGCGAGCTCTTCGAGGTCGCTCGTGGATTCTTCGGTGTTGGCAGCATCCGCCGTGATCTTGCGCGCACGTGGCGAAACCATCGAATCGGTCATCGCCTCGGACAGGATGTTCAGGCACAGCACCGTGATCATGATCACGATGCCCGGGAAGAATGTCGCCCACCAGGCCCCCGCCATCAGCAGGCTGCGGCCGGCCGCGATCACATTGCCCCAGCTGGGCTCGGGGTCGGGGACGCCGGCCTGCAGGAACGACAGCGACGCCTCGAAGATGATCGCATCGGCGACGAGAACCGTGGCGAACACGAGCACCGGAGCCATCGCGTTGCGGGCGACGTGTTTGACGATGATGCGTGCGGTGCGCGCACCCATGACGCGCACGGATGAGACATAGTCCTCGCCGTACTGGTCGAGGATGTTGGCGCGGACGATACGGGTGAGCTGCGGCACGTAGAGGAACGCGATCGTGAGGACCAGCACCGGCAGCGACTTTCCGAACACGGCGACGAAGACCGCGGCGAGCGCGATGCCGGGGAACGACATCACAACGTCCATGATGCGCATCAGCACTTCGGAGATCCACTTCGGCGCGGTGGCGGCGATGGTGCCCAGGACGCAGGCCGCGGCGAGCGCGATCGCAGTCGCGCCGAGCCCGATCACCAGCGAGTAGCGGCCGCCGTACACGAGCCGGGAGAAGATGTCGCGGCCCTGCCGGTCGGTGCCGAACCAGTGGTCGGCACTCGGAGGTTGCACCGGTGCGCCGGAAGCGAGCGGATCGTACGCTGTGACCAGCGGCGCGAACACCGCGGCCAGTGCGATGATCGCGAGCAACACGATGCAGATGATGGCGCCCAGAGACAGGCCGCCGAGGCGCAGTCCTGGAGCGGAGAGTCGTTCAGTGAGTTTGCGTCGCATGGTCACACCGCCCGGATTCGGGGATTGATGAGGACGTACAGGAGGTCGACGATGATGTTGATCACGACGAAGGCGAGCGAGACGGCCAGTGTCACACCCTGTACGAGGTTGGGTTCGTTGTTGGTCACGCCGTTGAGGATGAGGGTTCCCATCCCGGGAATGGCGAAGATGATCTCGATCACGACGGCGCCGCCGAGCAGGTAGCCGATACGCAGGCCGAGCACGGTGACCGGGGTGATCAAGGCGTTTCGCAGCACGTTGCGGCCGACGACCACCACGCGCGGGATGCCCGCACCGAGGGCTGTGCGCACGTAGTCACGGTCGAGCTCCTCGACCATCGAGGTGCGCACCACGCGGGAGAGCTGCCCGATCACGGGGACGGCAAGCGCGAGAGCGGGAAGCGTCATGCGTGCGAGCCAGCCAGCCGGGTCTGTCCAGAAATCCGGAAGCGGACCGGATGCCGGCAGCACCCCGAGTCCGAGGGTGAACAGCTGGATGAGCAGGATCGCCAGCCAGAAGGAAGGAGTGGACAGCGCTGCCACACCGAAGACGCGGATCAGCTGGTCGGGCCAGCGGTCGCGGTAGACGGCTGCGAGCACACCGATCAGGAATGCCACGATCACCGCGATGATGAGGCCGAGAAAAGTCAGCGCCAGGGTGACGGGAAAGGCGCGAATGACCTCATCGATCACCGGCAGGCTGCGGGCGGAGTAGGTGCCGAGATCGCCCTGCACCATGCCGAACAGGAAGTTTACGTAGCGCACGAGCAGGGGAAGGTTCAGCCCGTGCGATTCGCGGTAGGCCTCCAGCGCCTCCGTCGATGCGGTTTCGCCCAGCGCGTTGCGCGCGGGATCGACGGGCGAGAACGACATCACGAAGAAAACGAGGAATGTGATGCCGAGGATCATCAGCGGCAGTTGGAGCAGACGCCTGCCGATGAGACGGAGCGTGTTGGACACGTGCCGTTCCTTCCGGTTGGTTCGGGGTTCTGGGTTCGCGGGGGTTGCGGGGGTGCGCCCGGGGGAAGCGCACCCCCGCGGTGGGGTGCGAGCCGGTTACTTGGCGATCACGCCCACGTCGAGGAACGACAGTCCGGTGGTCGGGACCGGCTGGAAGCCGCTCAGCTCTGCGCCGTTCCATGCGGTGGGCAGCTGGCGGTGGAACAGCGGGTACAGGCTGACCTGCTCCGACATGAGATCGAAGGCCTGGCCCCAGGTCTCGCCCTGCTCGGCGCCTTCCTGCTGCGCTGCGCCCTCGATCAGGCCGCGGAGCTCGGCGAACTCCGCCGTGTCAGCCCACTGGGTGCGGGTCTCAGTCCAGACGCCGGGCGCGAACCACCAGTTCATCAGCAGGTCGGGGTCGTTTCCGAAGACGGAGGGGTCTCCCGGTGCGATTGCGACGGTGTAGTCACCCGAGTCGACGCGCTCGTAGACGGCTGCCGACTGCAGGATCTCGAGGTTCACCTTGATGCCGACGGCATCCAGGGACTCCTTGATGAGCGGCGCGACTTCCTTCACCCAACCGGTGTCGGTCATCAGCAGGTCGATCGACAGATCGGATACGCCCGCCTCTTCGAGAAGAGCCGTGGCCTTGTCGGCGTCGTAGGTGTAAACGGTCGACGCCTCCTGGTAGTCCGGGTGATCCTTGGGCAGGAACGAGGTGGCAGCCTCGGCGTTGCCGAGCATGCCGGTCTCAATGATCTTGTCCATGTCGAGTGCGTAGAACAGTGCCTGGCGCACGCGCACGTCGTCGAACGGTGCGGCCTTGGTGTTGAACATCGCAAAGAGCAGACCGAATGACTGCACCGTCTCAACATCGACCGTGGCCGCGAGACCCTCGGCATCGATGTAGGGGACGTCTTCCATCGCCTGGATCGTGCCGGTCGACATCGCAGTGACACGAGCGGATGCATCCGCAAGCAGGTTCCAGTTCATGCCGGCAGCGAGCGCGGGGCGCGTGCCGTTGTAGTCCTCGAAACGCTCGAACACGACCTTGTCCTCGGGCGTGGCTGAGACGAGCGAGTACGGGCCGGTGCCGACCGGGTTGGCGCCGAACGCCTCCGGGTCTTCCTCGACGAGTGCCTGCGGGACGATCTTGACGATTCCGAGGCGATCTTCGATGAGCGAGAACGGGAAGTCGGTGGTGATCCGGATGGTGTCGTCGTCGACGGCGGTGACCGTGTCGATGAAGTCGATGTAGCTGGTGAACAGCGAGTTGTTGGCCGGGTCGAGGACGCGCTCATAGCTGTAGATGACGTCGTCGACGGTGACCGGATCACCGTTGTGGAAGGTCGCACCCTCACGGATGTCGATCTCATAGGTGGTGTCGTCGACCTTTGTGGGCATATCGGCGGCGAGCGCCGGATAGGCCTCACGCGTCGCGGGATCGAGATCGACGAGACCCTCGAAAATGTGCCAGTTCGCTGCGACGGTGACGGCACCGGATGCCACCATCGGATCGAAGCTGCCACTGAGGGCGTAGGAAATTCCGGCTTCGATGATGCCGTTCGGGTCGATTTCGCCCGATGCTGCTCCGGGTTCGGGTGCGTTGGTTGCTCCGGCGCTGCAGCCGGCCAACACGACGGCTGTGGCGACTGTGCCGGCAACCGCGATGGCGAATCGACCACCGCGACTGCGGGTGATGTTTCGGTTCATGTGTGCTCCAGGGTGGGGGGGTGTCGGACATCTTGAGGACATCTGATGTCTGATGTACTCTAAACACATGATCGTCCGAAGCACAAGAGTGGGATGATCGAGTCGTCGTCGCGAATGCACATTACGCAGTACGAGAGGTCCAGAAGATGAACTCCACCCAGAGTCGAGCGTCCCGCATGCGGCGCTCCACCACGGCGGACCAGATCAAACAGCTCATCCTCTCGCGGGAGCTCTCCCCCGGTGACCCGCTCCCGACTGAGGCCGAGCTGTGCGAGACCCTCGACGTTTCGCGATCGTCGGTTCGCGAGGCGATCCGCACCCTTTCGACGCTCGACATCGTCGACGTGCGCCACGGCCACGGCACCTATGTCGGAGGGATGTCGTTGGCACCCATGGTCGAGACGCTCGTCTTCCGGGGCGTGCTGAATCCCGAGGGTTCACTGGATGCGCTGCGCGAAGTAGTCGAGGTGCGCCTGGCGCTGGATCTGTCGATGGCCGAACGCGTGGTCGATGCGGCTCAGGGGGAAGAAGACCCCGAGCTGGATCAACTCGTTACCGCGATGATCGAGAAAGCCGAGCAGGGCAAGCTCTTCCTCGAAGAGGACCGGATCTTCCACACCGCACTGTTCGATGCAACCGGCAATCACCTGGCCGGCCAGCTCGTGGGCGCCTTCTGGGACGTGCACACCGCCGCGCTCCCCCAGCTCAGCATTGCGCCTCCCGCCGATATCCACCACACCGCGAAGGCGCACGGCGACATGCTGCGCGCGGCGCGCGCCGGAGACGTCGAAGCATATCGGCAGGCCGTCGTGGAGCATTACGCTCCGCTGCAGCGGAGCCTCGCTCAACTGGATTGATCGCGCCGGAGCATCCGGTGTCCTACGGTGATCGTATGGCTGACAATCCGATCACTGATGCTCTTGTCCTCATCACCGGCGCCGCGCGCGGAATGGGTGAGATCTATGCCCGGCGCGCGATCGCCGCACACGCGCGCGCCGTCGCGCTGTGGGATATCGATGAAGAAGCCGCCACCGCCCTCGCCACGGAGCTTGCACAGTCCGGCATCGGGGTGCGCGCCTACCGGGTGGATGTATCGCGCCAGGAGGAGATTGCCCGCGGCATCGAGCAGGTGCGCGTCGACTTCGGCACGCCCGATGTGATCATCAACAATGCCGGGATCGTGCGCGGTGGCCCGTTCTGGGAGGACGATCCGGAGCGCGACATCGAAGCGACGATGCGCATCAACACGCTGGCGGCGATGTGGCTGACCCGCGAAGTACTGCCGGCGATGATCGCAGACACTTCACGCCCGAAGCGCATCCTGAACATCGCCTCCGCCGCGGGAACGCTGGCGAATCCGAATATGAGCGTGTACGCGGCATCCAAATGGGCACTGATCGGGTGGGGTGAATCCGTGCGCCTCGAGCTGCAAGCCGCCGGGCACCGGCACATCAAGGTGACCACGTTCTGCCCGAGTTTCGTATCGACCGGCATGTTCGAGGGTGCGCGCGGTCCGCTGCTGACGCCGATCATGACTCCGCGACGTGCCACGTCAGCGGCATGGAACGGGATGCTGAAGGGCACGCCCATGGTGCTGCGCCCGTGGACCGTGAAACTCGCGATGGCACTGCGCGGAATTCTGCCGACGCGGGCATGGGATCTCGTGGCCGATCGGGTATTCAAGGTGTACTCATCGATGGACCAGTTCACCGGGCACGCCGGTAGGTAGTCTGGTGCTCTCGCTTTTCTGAACCCCTGGGGGACGCACATGTCGGTTGGTCTGCTCGCCGTCGTCGATGACATTCTCGCCGCAGCGCTCAAAGCGTCGGCGAAATCCGCCGGTGTCGTGATCGACGATGCCGCAGTGACCCCGCAGTACGTGCAGGGGATCACCCCGGCACGCGAGCTGCCCGTGGTCGCGAAAATCATGCTCGGCTCACTGGTGAACAAGTTCGTCATCATCATCCCGATCGCCCTGCTGCTGACGGCGTTCGCGCCGTGGGTGCTGCCGTATCTGCTGATCATCGGCGGTGCGTATCTCTGCTTCGAGGGTTCCGAGAAGGTGCTGGAGTGGTTCGGCTTCCATCACGGCCATGTCGAAGAGGGTGCCCGTAACGAGAACAAACTGGTGTGGGGCGCGATTCGCACCGACCTGATCCTGTCCACCGAGATCATGCTCATCTCGCTGTCGAACCTCGAAGCCGGCCTGAGTTTCGGGATGACCCTGGCCATCCTCGCCGTCATAGCGGCGATGATGACAGGAATCGTCTACGGCGCTGTCGCACTGCTGGTGAAGATCGATGACATCGGGCTGAAGATGGCGAAGAACCCCTCCCGGCGCGTGCGCCATGCCGGCGCTCGGATCGTCCGGTCGATGCCGGCGGTGTTCCGGGTCATCAGCGTCGTGGGAACCGTCGCGATGCTGTGGGTCGGTGGGCACCTGCTGCTGGCGAATCTCGGCGAGGTGGGACTGGTCTTCTTCAGCGACATGCTGCACGGGATTCACGAGCTGCTGCTGCCGCTGGGCGGCGTGGTGGCATGGATCGGCGAGACGCTGGTTTCGGCGATCGCCGGGCTCGCGGTCGGCCTGATCGTCGTGGGTATCGTCCTGCTGATCGGGCGGATGCTGGGCAAACGACCGTCGTTCACCGAGGGCGGCGACTCGCCGATGAAGGTGGCCGCAGCGGCGTGACCTGTTCTCCACAGCCCACGCCGGATGAGGAGTTATCCACAGTTCCTGAATAGCCCCTGACCTGGCATTTCAATGTCGGTGGCTCCCTGTTCAATAGGAGTATGACATCCCTCGCAGAGCAGTTGGAGCGCATCGATCGGCAGCTGGCCGACGCGATGACGGATTCTGCAGCGCGTGGCGGGGTACGGCTCGTCGACGATGGTGAGCTTCTCGACGTCGTGCAGGCTATGGGGCGTATCCAACGCCGGTTGGATGGTGCGATCGTCGAGGCCACAGATCGTGTGGTTGAGCGGGATCAGTGTGAACGTGCGGCACGACTGAGCACACAGCTCGGATGCCGGGATGCTGCCGAGGTGTTGCGGCGAACGCTTCTTGTCGACGGGTATGCAGCCCGCCGGTACGTCACCGCGGCCACTGCCGCGCACCGGGAGTTCGACATCACATCGGGCGGGCTGCTGCCGGGGCGGTTTCCCCAGCTGGCCGCAGCGCTGGCTGATGGGGCGATGTCAGTGAGCGGGTTCTTGGCCTGCACGGTGCCACTGCAAAAAGCCGCGCGGATCGGGCTCGCTGATCGCTTGGCCGCAGATGCGGTGCTTGCGCGGTTCGCGACCGGACTCCCGCTGGACGGCGATGGTGGTGATGACGCGGACGGTGGCGCGGACAGTGCCGCGGACAGTGCCGCGCGCGGTGACGGTGGCGAGAGCGCACCGCCGCCGACGACCGATGAGTTGGCCGGACTCACCGCGCACATCATCGCCCGCCTCGACCCGGACGGCGCCGAGCCGAAAGACCGTGCGGGCAAGCGACGCCGCTACTTCACGATCGGACGCCTGCGGGACGGATCCGTGCCCGTGCGCGGCGAGCTGCTCCCGGAGGTCGCCGCACAGCTGGAGAAGCTGGTCGACAGCCTGATGAACCCGAAAGCGGATGACGAGACTCGCGCTGGAGGCCGCGTGCGATTCCGCCCCTCCGACGACGACGTGAGTGATGACGAGGGCAGTAATGACGCTGACGCCGACCCCGACGCCGAGTACAGCACCACGCCTGCTGCCGCGACCGCCGATGATGACGCGGGCCTCTTCGACCGCGCCGATGGTCTCCCGGCTCACAAAGCCGCATCGCCTCCACCAGAGGCGGCCGATCTGCGCACGCATGCGCAGAAGCGTCACGACGCGTTCGCGAGCATCGTGATGGTCGCCGCAGCATCCGGAGGCATGCCCACACTCGGCGGCGCTGCGCCCACCCTCGTCGTGTCCGTACGCGACGAAGACTTCGCCAATCGCACCGGGCGAGCCACCATGGAGGGCGCCGGATACGACGTCCCCCTCGGCGTCGCCGACCATGCGGCATGTGCGGGCGGGGTCGAACGAGTGCTCTTCGACGAGCATGGCGCGATCGTCGCGATCAGCACCAGTGCGCGCATTTTCACTGGCCGTCAACGCCAGGCAATCGTGCTCCGCGACCGAAAATGCCTCATTCCCGGGTGTGACATCCGTGCGGAATGGTGCGAGATCCATCATGTGATCGAACACGCCCGCGGCGGGCCGACCCACACAAGCAACGGGGTCCCCCTGTGCTGGCATCACCACCGCACCCTGGATGAGCAAATCTGGCAGGTTCGCATGCGCAATGGGGTGCCCGAAGTCCGCGGTCCCACCTGGTGGGATCCCTACGGAAAATGGCGATCGCCCCACCTGGACTATCGAGCCGTCGACGAAGCCCTCGACACCGAGCGCGTCGCCGCGTGGGCCACCTGGTGAGTGCTCACACGCCCCATCAGGGTATTGTTCCGAGTGAACACACACGTGCTCCGGGGTCGGTGTAATTCCGAACCGGCGGTCATAGTCCGCGACCCGAAGCCCTCCGGGGCCGAGGTTGAACCGGTGAAATTCCGGTACCGACAGTCACAGTCTGGATGGGAGAAGCACGATGGTCGACATTTCGCGGTGACGCGAAAGATCGACCCTCATCACCCTCGGCAGCACCGACGCCGAGAGGATGACCGTGGAACTTCTGCGCTGGCTCGTTGACGCCTTCAACTCCCAGTGGATGCTGCCCGGCGGGCAAACACTGCTGATCCGCGAGGTCGTCGGCAACATCTTCGGTCTCGCAAGCGCGCTCGGCGGCATGCGCCGCAGAATCTGGGCTTGGCCCGTCGGCATCGTCGGAAATCTGCTGCTTCTGACAGTGTTCCTCGGGTCGATCCTCAGCCCCGAACACTCCCTGCCGAATCTGCTCGGTCAGGCCGGACGCCAGGTCATGTTCATCGCGGTCGCGATCTACGGCTGGATCCGCTGGCGCCAGGCGAGAGCCGACAACGGTCAGGTGACCCCGCGCTGGGCGCCGAGCGGTGCGCGCATCGGTCTCGTGCTCGTCATGGTGCTCGGTACCCTCGCCCTCACGCCGCTGTTCCGCGTGCTCGGATCATACGAACCGGTGTGGGCGGATGCCTGGACCTTTGTCGGTTCACTCCTGGC
This sequence comes from Microbacterium wangyouchuni, assembly GCF_054072595.1. Classification (NCBI taxonomy): domain Bacteria; kingdom Bacillati; phylum Actinomycetota; class Actinomycetes; order Micrococcales; family Microbacteriaceae; genus Microbacterium; species Microbacterium wangyouchuni. Next base: position 139,373 of record NZ_JBSVRM010000001.1, on the reverse strand, counting down.
GACGTACGGCATGGCCAAGGGATGGACGGAGTTCTGGCTCATCTGGGTCGCGGTCGACATCGTCGGCGTACCCCTGCTGTTCAGCGCCGGTTACTACGCCACTGGGTTCATGTACGTCTTCTACGGCGTCTTCACCGCGGTCGGCTTCGTCGTCTGGTGGCGGGCGCACACGAACGCCAAACCGAAGATCGACACGATCATGCCGGATCCCCGCGTGGTCGAAGTGGAGGACAATAGGGACTGATGTTCGACAGCCCCCTTTCCGCGTCTGCCTACGAGGTTCTCGGCGTCGACCCGACGGCTACAGACGATGAGCTGCGTCGCGCGTACCGACTGAGGCTGCGTCAGACGCACCCAGACACCGGCGGTGATGCCGCCGACTTCATCCAGGTGCAGCGCGCCTGGGATCTCATCGGCACCCCCGAGGGCCGCGCCGCATATGACCGCGGGCACGGTTTCTCGGCAGCATCCGATGAACCGAGCTGGGACGGCTGGCAGCCGCCCCGCCCGCAGACCGACACGCGTCCGCGCGCTCGCTCGTACGGGCATCCGGGAGGCTGGCGGCGCGAGCGCTACCTGCGGCTGATCCGCGAGTGGGCGGGCCACGGCGTCGACGTGCCCGACCCCTATGACCCGGCACTGGTGCGATCCGCGCCGCGCGAGGTGCGGCGGCTGCTCGCCGACGCCCTCGCCGAGGAAGCGACAGCGCGCACCGTCTCGGATCTCGGCATGGGATTCACCGTGTGGCACGACGTTCAAGCGGGGGCGGATGCCGATGCCAAGCTCGACCACGTGGTGCTCAGCCCGTCCGGGCTCTACGGCATCCTGTCGGAGGATTTCAGCGAGGTCGTGCGGTTCCGTCGTGGCGAGATCATCGGACGCGGCGTGGACGGTCGGGCGCCAGTGGCGACCCTGCTCGCCCGCATGCGCGTGATCGCCAAGGCCGCGCGCGTGCGCTTCGGCGGGGCGATCGTGGTGCTGCCGGATGACGATCTCGATCAGGCGATCAACGAGCTCGGCAAGGTGCGTGGCATCCCAGTGGTCGTCGTGCGGCGCAGCGCGCTGGCGACCGTACTCCGCCGCGGCGTGCCGGGTGCGCGCGACATCGGCGGCAACGAACTGTTCGATGTGCGCACCCGACTGCAGCAGACCGTGCGGTTCGTGTGAGGGTCACATCCTCCCGGGTTCTCGCCACGATCGAGGCGAAGGCAGCATCCGCCGGGTTCGCGCTCGATGATACGCAGCGCGAACTGATCGCTGAGCTCGCACGCGTCACCCGCGCGGATGGCGGCCTGTTCATCCACGGGCCAGCCGGACGCGGGAAGTCGTGGATCGCGAACGCCTACTTCGACGCGTTGCCGACGCCGCGCAAGACCCGCGTGCACTTCCACGGATTTTTGGATGCTCTGCACCGCAGCATCCATCGCCGGCGCGACGAGCAGGATGCCGTCGAGCGCGCGATCGACGATGTCGTGGGCGATTCCCGCGTGCTGTTCTTCGACGAATTTCATGTGCACGACTCCGGGGACGCCCGGCTGCTCACCCGGCTGCTGGAGCACGTCTTCCGGCAGGATCTGATCGTGTTCGCCACGTCGAACTATGCACCCGAAGACCTGCTGCCGAACCCTGTCTGGCACCACATGTTCGAACCGGGAATCGCGCTCATCACCGAGAATATGCAGACGTTCGAGCTCGCTGGTCTGACCGACTACCGCGCCACCCCTCAGGATCATTCGAGCGGTTTCGCCGCCGGCACGTGGACGCACACCGTCCCAGAACCTGCGCCAACCGAAGATGAGGCGACCTTCTCGCCTGTGCGGGGCCGCGAGTTTCCGGTGCTCGCGATCCGCGAGGACGAGCTGTGGATCTCGTTCCACCAGCTCTGCGAGACGCCGACCTCGACAATCGAGTATCTGGAGTGGGCGCGCATCCATCCGCGTTGGGTGGTGACCGACGTGCCCGCCTTCGATGTCGTCGACCGCGAAGCGCAGCAGCGCTTCATCAACGCCGTCGACGTGATCGCTGACCTCGGCGTTGCGACGACCTTCGTGTCCGAGCGCACGCTGCCTGAGTTCCTCGCCGCAGCGACCGCTCGGCCCGACGCCTTTCGCATGGTGAGCCGAATGCAGTTGCTGCGGCAAACCGCCGACAAGCGAATGGCCTGACCCCGCACACGGCCTGACGCGCACACGGCCGGACGTGCACCGCTCAGACGCCGAGCGCTCGAGACGCTGCGAGGAACACCTCCCACTCGGCGCGCAAGGCCGCGAGGTTCTCCTGTCCGAGATCAGTGACCGAGTAGACCTTGCGAGCAGGGCCCGAAGCGGCTGGCTCCCACACGGCGGAGATCGCACCCTCGGCTTCCATCTTCACGAGAGTCGGATACAGCTGGGCACCCTTGATCGGCTGGAGGCCCACCTCGACGAGCGCCTGCGAGATGCCGTACCCATGTCGGGGCTGCGCCGCCAGCACGCTGAGGATCAACATCGGCAATGACGCTCGCTGCCAGGATGCGAGGCTCACTGCGCCTGTCCTCTCGGTCGATGCCGCCAGTTCATGTAACCGGTGACAACGCTGCTGATGAAGAGAAAGAGCATGGCGGGCTCCTTCCATGCACCGAAGGACCCGGTGAACGAAATCAGGATACACAGCATCAGCGGGACCCCGACGCCAAAGGAAGTGCTCCAGCGCCAGCGGCGTACTGCTGCGCTGTTGTCCTCAGCGGCCAGAGACCGCGCGAACGCGACCGGATGGCCGAACTCTCCGTAACAGTCCCCGTGCGCGGCAGCTCGAACACTGCGCTCATGCTCCCGAGCGGCCTTCTCGGAGATTCCGCGGCTGCGCATTGCGCCACGAAAGCGGGCGAGCCACTCGTCATCCGACCAGGCGGAACGGAGGGGCCGCCGAGGAACCGCGCGCGCCACCAGGAGTACAGCGACACCGGGCAGCACCATGGCAATCATCAGCATCCAGATCGGCACGTCGGCGAACAGCGTATGGTCGGGGTCCGCATTCGCAGCCACGCCGACGCAGGCGAGCATGACCGCAACACCTCCGACGCCGAAGCCGATCGCCCATCTTGCTCTGCCGGCGATGAAGAGCGTCCAGGCGAGATTCGCGGCGATCGCTGCGGCGGCAATGCCGAGCACGACCCACAGTTGCCCGACGCCGATGTCGGTTCGCCACACACCGCGAGTCAACATCACCAGCGCACTCGAAGTGCCCAAGAACGTGAGGGCCGTGCCCGTGTAGGCGAGCGCCTGCCGCAGCCCGCCACCCTCTGAAGCGGCAACGGCTTCATCCTCAGTCCCGAGCGCACGAACATCTTCCCGGGCGATTTCCACCGGGTCGCCGAAGAGAACATCGGCAGACACGTCTGCCGCGTGCAGCGACGAAATCAGCTCACGCGCCCGTTCTTCGCGAGCCTCCGAGGGAACACGGGGGTGCGCAACGGCAACCATGTATCGCGAGGCCCACTTCTTGTCGCGCTCCGGCCAGTCATCGATTGACGCCATGCTCATCCCTAGTATCTAGATACATTTCGTATCTAGATACTGCATCATCCGGGAAGCGCTCGCAACTTCGACAGCGCGTACCAACGCGCCCCGCCTCACCAGCGGTTGTGCACGTCCTCCGCCCAGCCCTCCAGGCCGTCGATCGTGAGCCATTCGCCCTCATCGGTCTGCACCCGACCGGTGAAGACTCCAAAGCACTGGTGCGTCGTCGAGCGGATCAGCAGCAGGTTCGTGCGCGCATAGCGGTCATAGAAGGGCGTGAAAGTCAGTTCCATGCGGTCGGTGGTCATGCGCCACGGCGCCATCCAGTTCGACGGATCGAACTCCCACTCCAGCACTGTGGGGATCTTATGGACGCGGCCGTCGATCGTCACGCCGGTGTGCGAGATGCCATTGCGGAGGCCGTCTGGTCCTCCCCCGCCCAAGTTGATGCCGATCCGTTTGCCATCCACCTCGCCGACGGCGGCGCCCCAGTTCCAGTCCGTGCGGTACGGGCCGCGCGAGCGGGCATGGTCGAGCACGGCGAATCCGGATGCATCGTGCCGGACGCCGTCGATCGTGATCGTTCCGGTGGTGGGGCGGTCGACGTCCTTGACCGTGTAGTCGACGAGGAACCTACTGTGCGGTGACGCCAGCCCCATCGCCTCGTGCCCCGGGCGGGTTTCCGCGAGCACTTCGACCTGCACGCGCGGAGTGCGCGCGAGCAGTCTGGTGCCGGCATCCGAATCTTCAAAACGAAGATCTATCGTGCGTCCGCGCGAGGTGTTCACTCCGGCTCCGTGGGTTCCGGTCATCGAAAGCCCGCGGCCGAGCGGCGAGATCTCGAAGGCGTCGATCGCGGTGAGCGTCGCGCGCTCCAGCACCCACACCTGGCGGACGTTCGCGTAGTCGAGCCCGCCAATCGTGAGTGCGAAGATGTGCGTCGGGGTGACGATCCCCCAATACTCCCAACGTTTCGTGCGGCCCCAGCCGTAGCATCCGCGTCCGACCCCGTCGGTGTCGTGCAGTTGCTGTCTCGCCCACCCGATGGATGCCGGATTCAACCGCCCTCGATCATCGGCGAGCCGAACCGGCTCGGTGATCTCGTGATCGCTCATCGCACGCTCTTGATCGGAATGACCGACAGTGCGCCCACGATCGCGAACACGATGCCGGCGATGAACACCGCGGTGTAGCTGCCGGTGATAGCGATCAGAGCCCAGACGATCACCGGGGTCATCGCCTGGGGAAGAGTCGTGGCGATGTTCAGGATGCCGAGGTCCTTCGCGGCTGCCTCCGCCTTGGGCAGCACCTCGTTCATCAGGGCTGAGTCGACGCTCATGTAGACGCCGTAACCGAGTCCGAAGATCGACGCGAGCGCGAACATGCCGCCGATGCTCGGTGCGAACAGAGGAATAGCGAGCGAGGCGGCCATGATCAGCGATGCCACGATCACGAAGATCTTGCGGCGCTGTATCCGGTCACTGATCTTGCCGGTGATGAATGCTGTCGCGAGGGCACCAACGAGCATCACGGCGGTCAGCGGCGTGCTCAGAGCGGTGGATTCTGCATCGGAGACGCCGATGTAGTCGCGCAGGATGTACAGCAGGTACGACTGCACGCTCTGGTACGCGAGGATCAGCAGGAAGCGGCCGGCGAACGCCCACCAGAAGTCGGGGTAGAGCTTCGGGCTGACGTAGAAGCTCGCGAAGAACTCTTTCCAGCTGAAGCGCGGAACCTCAAGATCGCGCGAGGAGAAGTCGCGGTTGAAGATGGTGAACAGCAGCGTGACCACGAGGATCACCGCACCGAAGGTGGCGTAGCCGATGCCGATGCTGTTCGCGAAGAATCCGGCGCCGGCGACGCCCAGGCCCATTCCGACGAACGTCCCCATCGCCAGGACTCCCGATGCCACCCCGAAGCGCTCGCGCGGGATGCGGTCCGGGACGATCGCGGCCTGCGCGGTGGCGACCGCGTTCAACGCGAGCATGACGAGCACCCAGTAGACGCCGAGGGTCCACAGCTGGCCGGCGCCGGAGAGCAGCACCATGCACAGCGCAGCGGTGGCGGCGCTGATGACCATCCACGGTGCACGCCGGCCGAAGCGGCTGCGGGTGCGGTCGGAGAACGCGCCGATGAGCGGGTGGATGATGATCGCACCGATCGAGGCGGCAGTCATCACGATCGCCAGGTTGGCGACCTTGTTCGCCGGGTCGATCTGCTGCACCTGATCGGGGATGAAGATGACCATGAAACTCGCGTAGCAAGCCAGGAGTGCGGCGTTCATGACGAACAGCCACGTCATCAATCGACGGTCGGTCGTACGCGGTGGTGCGGGCAGCACAGTGCTCATGGGTCTTCCTCCTCCGCGGCTTCATCGCCGCAGCGCCTCACGCATCTCACCGTCGGGCACAGCGAGTGCGAGACTCACAGTATGCCCGAAAATGCCACGTTGCAAAACGGATGGCACGTATCGCCATATAACATTCAGGAGTGACCAGCACCGACCCGATCGCCGATATCTCCATCGGCGGCGAAATGATCCGCCTCGGCCAGTTCCTGAAGTTCTCGGGACTTCTCGACTCCGGCGGCGACGCCAAAGAGGTCATCATCGACGGGTACGTCAGCGTCAATGGCGAAGAGGAGCGGCGGCGCGGACGCCAGCTGCACGACGGCGATCTGGTGTCGTTCGAGGGGCGCACGGTTCGCGTGAGGCCCTGATCAGCCCTTCGTCAGATCCTCGGCGAGCATCACGAGAATCCCGCTCGGACCGCGGAGATAAGTGAGCTTGTAGACGTCCTGATAGTTCGCGACACCTCGAAGCGGGAAGCATCCGTGTCGGGCCGCGACCTGGAGCGCTTCGTCAATGTCGTCGACGGAGAAGGCGACGCGATGCATGCCGATCTCGTTGGGAAGAGTGGGTTCGGTCTCGATCGCTTCGGGGTGGATGTACTCAAAGAGCTCAATGCGGCCGTGGCCGTCTGGCGTCTCGAGCATCGCGATCTTCGCGTGATTGCCGTCGAGCCCGACGGCCGTATCGGCCCATTCGCCACTGACGGTGTCGCGTCCGACCACGGTGAGTCCGAGGTCTGTGAAGAACGCGATCGTCGCTTCAAGGTCGCGCACAGCGATCCCGACGTTCTCGAACCTGATGGACATGCGGCCAACGCTACCGAGGACCGTCCAACGTCACCAGAGGATGCGACGATTCCGATGGGCACGGCTGCGAGGATACCTACGGTCGAGTCAGAGAAGTGACAGTTCTCGGAGTTGCCGGCGGGACGTAATACCGAGCTTTCGGAAGATGTTGCGCAGGTGGGCTTCGATCGTGCGCGGGCTCAGGAACAGCTGCGTCCCAACTTCCCGAGATGTCGCGCCCGTGGCGACCAGCCTCGCCACGTGCAGCTCGTGAGATGTGAGCTCGTCGGCAGGTTGGGCGGTCCGCTTGCGCGGAAACTCCCCGGTGGCGTTCAGCTCGCGCTCCGCACGCGCGGCAAATGCCTCTGCGCCCATGCTCGACAGCAGGTCATGAGCGGTGCGCAACTGCTTCCGGGCGTCCTGACGTCGCCCTGCACGGCGTAGCCATTCTCCGTAGACGAGGTGGGCACGCGCGGCTTCCGCGGCCAGCCGTGACTCCTCGAGGCGCGCAATCGCCTCGAGATAGTGTTCCTCAGCGGCGGGCCCGCTGATAGTCAACGCCCGTGAACGTGCCTCGAGACCGAGGGCCCACGACGTCCCGCAAGCACGCGCGCGCAAACTCAACTGCTCGAGAGCAAGCGCCGCGCGATCGGGGTCACCTGAGCGAACGGATGCCTCGATCAGCTCAGGAAGGGCCGTGGTACTTAGCGACAGCTCGCCTGAATCGCACGCCCATGCGGCAGCCTCCTGCGCGAGCGAATACTCACCGAGCCCGTTGTGGAGCACCGCCATCGCGTACTTTGCCAAGGCGACCTCGACCCCGTCTTTGGGGTAGCTGACATCATGGGACGTCAGCTCGTTCAACTCGGTCGCCGCAGCGCGATCGCCACGCCAGGCGGCCAAGATAACGTGTGCGTGACGTAGCGGCACACCACCGGTCGATTCACTGATCGCGGTCGCTTCTGCGGCCAGTCCGCTGGCGTGAGAGAGTTGACCGCTGATGACCAGGACGTTGGCCTGGAAGCTCAAGGCGGCGGGGAGCGCGGTCAGGTCACCGGCAGAACGCGCCAAGTCGACGTTGCGGGCAGCCAATAAATGGGCGAGATCATCCTCGAGGATTCCGACGGCGACTCGACCCGCCAGCCAGAGCCATGAGCGGCTGTGATCGTCCGGCACACTATCTTCGGCCGTGGCGTCGCGGAACGCCTCCAGCGCGGGCCGAAGCTTGGGGACGCCTTCGGCGAACCCCCGCCTCACTGCCACTGCGATCCCGTCCAGAAGCAGATCCACGGGTCGCATGGGGATCCCTGGTTCGGGAGCTACGAGAGCCGCCTCGGCAATGCTTGCCGCAACACGGCCGCCGTTAATAATCGCCGCGTCGAGCGCGTGAAGATACGTCTCGCGAGACAGAGCAGCGTCCAGCGGCGCGAGTTTCTGAGCAGCGTCCAGCAGCATCTGCGGCACGTCCCGCCCACGCGTGAGGTGAAACGCGACCTGGGCACGCAGCCGCTCAAGACGTGCGCGCTGCAGGGCATCCAGTGGGCCGGTCATCGCTAGCGCGAGCAATGTCAGCGCGGCCTCAGAGGCACCGGCCTGATGCTTGGCGTGCGCTGCTTCCAGTGCACGTCTGGCACGGTGGATCGGCTCCGGAGACAGCTCGGCTGCTTGCTGAAGAAACGCAGCGGCGGCGGCCAGACCTCCACGTGCACGCGCACGGTCGGCAGAACGCTCCAACTCCGTGGCGACATCCTCGTCGGTTCCCAGTACCGCCTGTGCGCGATGCCAGGCACGCCTGTCTGGGTCTGTCCCCGGCTCGGTGACGGCAGCGAGCGCGGAGTGCGCCTGTCGGCGGTCCGGGGGCGTCGCGGCTTGGTAGACCGCGGAGCGCACGAGCGGATGCCGGAACCGCACACGCGTGTCAATCTCCAGCAATCCGGCGGTTTCGGCAGCTGCCGCTGACTGCGGGTCGATCCCCAAGTGCGCAGCAGCACGCCGCAGAAGTGCCGTGCTGCCGGTTGGGTCGGCCGCGGCAACCAGCAGCAGCATCTGTGTCTCAGGCGGCAGGCCACCTGAGCGGCGCTGGAAGCTGTCCTCGATGCGACGGGGAACGCTCGCCACGTCAGGCAGTTCAAAGCCGCCGGCGCGTTGTGCTAACGGTGCGCTCAGAGGAAACTCCAGCAGCGCCAGAGGGTTGCCATGCGCCTCGGCCACGATCCGGTCGCGCACCCGACCATCCACGGGTGTGTGGATGACGCCGGCAAACAGCGTTCGCGCATCAGTCTCGCCGAGTCCGCGCAGCTGCAGTTCGGGCAGACCAGCGAAAGCGAGTGACTCACCGCCCGACTGGTCACGCAACGCGAACACCAACGCCAGACGCTCAGCCGCCAACCGCCGCGCCACAAACGCTAGTACCTGCGCGGACGCTTGATCGAGCCACTGCGCATCGTCAACGAGACAAACCAGCGGACCTTCCTCTGCAACCTCAGCGAGGAGGTTGAGTGTGGCCAACCCGACCAGGAATCGGTCTGGTGCGGTGCCGTCCCGTTGCCCAAATGCCACACCGAGGGCAGCCCGTTGAGGTTCGGGTAGCGCATCGACGCGATCCAGTAACGGCCCACACAGTTGGTGGAGGCCGGCGAACGCGAACTGCGACTCAACTTCCACGCCGATCGGAGACTCCACGCGAAACCCCAATGAAGCCGCCGTATCACGGCCAAATTCGAGCAACGCAGTCTTCCCGATCCCGGCCTCCCCGCGCACCACAAGCACGCCGCTTCGCCCCGCTCGCGCGTCGGAGAGGAGCCCTTCGACTGCTTCGCGCTCGGCGCGTCGGCCCAACAGGTCGACCAAGGCAGCTCCTCTCAGAGCACGTTGGCGCTCATATTACGCAACTATCACCGATGCGAACAGTGCAAGCCAGCTGTAGCCGGCCGCGCGCCGACTGAGGAAGCGGAGGTTCTACCGACGCGAACGCCGCACCTGCGGTGCGAGCCTGACATTACGACGAACTGGCGCGACTGAATTGCCGCACGTCATCCATCCGAAATGAACCACAGAACGGACGAGAACATGGGAATCATCACCGTTGGCACTGAGAACAGCACGCCGATCGAGCTCTATTACGAGGATCAGGGGGTAGGTCAGCCCGTAGTCCTGATCCATGGGTATCCGTTAGACGGACACAGCTGGGAGCGTCAGACGCGCGTACTGCTCGCCGCGGGGTACCGCGTCATCACCTATGATCGTCGAGGTTTCGGCCGGTCCTCAAAGGTCGGATTCGGCTACGACTACAACACGTTCGCGGACGATCTGCACAACGTGCTGGAAAGCCTCGACCTCCACGAGGCCGTGCTCGTCGGATTCTCGATGGGCACGGGCGAACTCGCCCGCTACGTCTCCAGACACGGACACGAACGGGTCGCGAAGCTTGCGTTCCTCGCTTCGCTGGAGCCCTTCCTGGTCGCGCGCGACGATAACCCCGGGGGCGTGCCGCGGATGGTTTTCAACGAAATCGAAGCAGCCGCGAGAAGCGATCGCTTCGCCTGGTACTCGCAGTTCTTCGCCGACTTCTACAACCTCGACGAGAATCTGGGCAGTCGCATCAGCATGGAGGCGGTTACCGCGAGCTGGAATGTCGCCATCTCCAGCTCTCCCGTCGCAGCCTACGCCGTCGTCCCCTCGTGGATCGAGGACTTCCGCACCGATGTTGCCGCAGTCCGCGCCAGTGGCAAGCCGAGCCTGATTCTGCACGGCACCGCCGACAGGATCCTCCCTATCGACGCCACTGCCCACCGCTTCCGCCAGGCGCTGCCCGACGCACAGTATGTCGAAGTTGACGGTGCCCCGCATGGGTTGCTGTGGACACACGCTGAAGAGGTCAACGTGGCTTTGCTCGCATTCCTCGACTCGACCCGTGAAGCGCACAGAGACGTCTCCGACAAGACTCTGCTGAGAGTACCCGGAAGGGTCTAGGAGACGTCATGGCCTGGAGCACTCGCGAGCTTGCTGACATGGCGGGCACGACGATGAACACTATTCGGCATTACCATCGGCTCGGCCTGCTCGACGAGCCTGAACGCAGGCACAACGGATACAAGCAATACGGGGTGCACCACCTCGTGCGCGTACTCCGAATCCGACGACTGGTCGAGCTGGGAGTACCGCTTGCGAAGGTGGGGCCCGTCGGCGCGAGCGATGAGGGCATGCCGGATGCGTTGCGCGCGGTGGACGCGGAACTGGCGGCACGCATCGCGCGTCTGCAACAGGTGCGGGCTGATATCGCTGAGATCTTGCGCGATGACGCACCGGCCGATGCGCCCTCGGGGTTCGCGTCGGTGGCAGCGCACCTGTCTGATTCGGACAGCTCGATCGTCCACATCTACACCCAGCTCTACGACGAGGACGCGCTCGCAGATCTGCGGCGCATGGTGGAGGTGGATGCTGATACCGATGCTCTCGGGGACGAGATCAAACGACTTCCCGCGGATGCGGATGAAGCGATCCGGCAGCGGCTCGCCGAACGGCTTGCACCTGCGCTCGCACGGAACCTGATCGATTATCCATGGCTTTCAGACCCGGCGGGGCATCTGTCGAAAAGCGAGCGCGTGACGCAGCAGACATTCATCGAGGCGATTGCGGAGCTCTACAACCCTGCCCAGATTGATGTCCTCGCTCGCGCAGGCATCCTCGCCCGCGACGCCGGCCAGCACATGCACCCCGGAGCGACTTGACCTTGTTCTGAGAACACGGTTTCTAATAAGGGTCAACTCGAGAACCGCTCGGGTTTATCGACACGACAAGAAAGGAAATCCAGATCATGAACTTCTTCCAGGATCTCATCAGTAACCTCCAAAATCTCGTGGCCCAGGTGCCCGAGATTATTCAGCCACTAGTGATCATGCTTGCCGGCGCGATCCCCGCCATCGAAGGGGATATCGCTGCCGTGATTGGCATTGTCGGCGGACTCAACCCGGTCGTCGCGGGACTCGCCGGCGCCGCGGGAAACTTCGCCACAGTCCTCCTCACGGTGCTTCTCACGTCGCGGGCACGCAGCGCCATCGTCAACCGCAGGGAACGGGTCAACGCGGCCGCGGGGGCCATGGAATCCACGGCATTCGGCAGCAGCCAGCCCGCAACAGCGCAGCAACTGGCGGCAGCGACATCTACCAAACCCGAGTCAAAGGGCCGCGCAAAGGGCCGCGAACGCCTCAACAACTGGTTCGTTCGCTTCGGAGTTCCCGGTGCGAGCCTCCTCGGCCCGCTGGCGCTCCCCACCCAGGTCACGTCCGCGATCCTTGTTGCGAGCGGATCACCCCGAGCGTGGGTCCTGCTTTGGCAGGCTGCGGCCATCGTTCTCTGGACGACGATCTCCAGCGTCTCGGCCTGGCTCGCTCTCACGGTCGTCTTCCTGGTGTGAGCCGGGGTGCGCATGGAATGGAACTACACGATGTACCAACTTCGACCGGGCGACATAGCCCTACCACCGACCAGATCCATCGACCTGAAGGGAACCGACTCGATGATTGACGTGCCTAGAGGCCCACAACCGGCCTCCTCGAAAAGTACAGATGAATCAGCGCTGTCTGGGAATCCGACGCTGGCAGAAGACCTGTTGCTTCTCCTGTTTCAACCCGGGATCGGGGCAATCGCCGGTGAGGGCACGCTGTACTACGTGCTCGCGGGCGCCGTGCTCACCGACCTCGCCCTCGGTGAGCACGTTCGGACCGGCAGCGGACGAACCGGGGGGACGATTGTGGAGGCCATCGCCGAGAGCCCGCCGGCTGACCACCTACTTCGTGCCAGTTGGGAGTATGTCGCAGAGAAGCCGCGAGGTGTGCAAACCGTGCTCGCTGCGGTAGGCCCCACTCTGCGGGAGCCGCTGCTGGACCGACTCGTCGAACGCGGAGACATTCAGCGAGTGGCCCGCAAGACATTGGGCCTATTCAACAGCTCCGCGCTCAAGGATGGCAACGGACACCGCCGTGACAAATTGCTCGCCGATGTCCGAGCCGTGCTCGTCGACGGAGCACCGGCGACACCCCGCGTCGCGGCGCTCGCGGCGCTGCTCTACGGGAGCGGAACCCTGCCCCAGTTCGACCGCGATATCCCGTGGACATCTCCGATGATCACGCGCGCCGCGGAGCTCACGGCAGGAAACTGGGGCGCGGATGCTGTGACGAACGCTGTGACGCGTACCGTCACAGCGACGATCGTGAACAGTGTCGTCGTCGCCGCAGCCGTGTTACCTCGCGGATGACCGCTTATCGCTCTGAATGGACCTCGTCATGCATCTGCTGACTATCTTTTCCCACCCCTTCCGCGACAGGTACCCCGCGGCTGTGATGGATTCCTTCCATGATCCGTTCATGCGGGCGGGCCATACGATCGACGTGCTGGACCTGCACCGAGAGCAGTTCGATCCGAGGTTCACCGCGGAGGATCACGCCCATTTTTGGGGTGGTCCAGTCCCGCCCGGGATCGAAGAAATGCATCGACGGGTCGAGGAGGCTGACCGACTCGCGTTCGTCTTCCCCGTGTACTGGTGGTCGATGCCCGCCCTCATGAAGGGGTGGATAGAGCGGGTGTTCACGGCGGGTTGGGCATACCAATACGGTAGGGGAGTCGAGGACCGAGGCAGAGCGCCGCTTCACGGGCTCCTTCCATCGACACCCACAGTGCTCATCGGTGTCGGCGGCTCGAAACAGACCACGTACGAAAAGTACGGTTACGACGACGCGATGCGCACACAGTTGGACGTCGGCATCTTCGCCTACTGCGGAATCAACGATGTCGAAAGCCATCTAATTTACGATGTAGAAGGCGACCACAACGCGCCGAATCGAGAAGCGGCACTCGTACAGGCTCACGAGATCGGACGCTCATTCGCTGCTTCTGACAGGACAACCCGTCATGCGAAAGAGGAACACCTCGAGCGTCGGCGCACACAGGGCGCTACTGTCAATTTCCGGCCGCGGTAGGTCTCGTCAACTGGCGCGCCTGGGTCCGATACTGCGCGGGAGAGACGCCGATCACGCGGTGAAATGCGGTGCTGAACGCGCTCTCAGACCGGTACCCGGTCTCACGTGAGAGCTCAGCGATCGACAGGGTGTCGCGAGCGAGAGCATCACGGGCGAGACTCATACGCCATTGGATGAGGTATTCCAACGGCGGCACCCCCACGCTGCTTCTGAAGGCTTGGGCAAATGCGGAGCGCGACATATGGCTGATTCCGGCGAGCTCTGTGAGATTCCAGGAGTGCGCCACGTCCGAGTGCATCGCGCGCAGCGCGCTACCGATGCCGTCCTCGTTCAGAGCACCCAGCCACCCTGTGGGGCGGTCTGTCTGACCGGCATGAACGCGCAGCATGTGCACAAGCAGGATCTGAGCAAGGTGATTCTGCACGAGTGCGCCGCCGACTGCGGCGATCGTGACTTCAGTGGCAAGAAGATCGATCAGCTGTGCGAGCCGTTTACCCTGAGGGTCAGCGGCACGCACGATCACGAGCGGTGGCAAGAGATCGGTGAGGAGCGCAGCGTTGCTGTCGTCGAATCCGATGTGTCCGACGCAGAGGTAGAGGTCTTCTTCGACCTCCTGGCCAATCCGCACAAACCCGTCTTCGGCATCAGCCCACACCGGCTCCGCGGGACGCGGGGTCGCGTCGAGCGTGCTGGCCAGCACGTAGGACGGCGGGTTGCCCAGCAGAAAAGTATCCCCCTCCTTCAGGAGCACGGGTTCGTGCCCATCAAGGATTAACCAGCACGTTCCTCGCACAAGACCGCCAATGCGCACGTGCAGGAACGTGTCGAACCGTAACGCCCAATCCCCCGCGGCGCGAAGATTGGGTCCCACCACCGTGCGGGGCCGGAGCAGGCCGATCGCGTCGGCCATAGGGTCCTGAAATCCGAGCATCGAGCACCCCCTATGGACGATCTGTAAAGAATGGTGGACTTCTATTGATCAATAGTACCTATTTCCCCTGCAGTATGGGTGCTGATCACATCGACCGAGAGTGACGGAGACACACAGTGTTGGAGACGCACATGGGACAACTTGAGGGCAAGACTGCAATCGTCACAGGCGGCAGCACAGGGATCGGCCTGGCCACCGGTGTTCGGCTGGCGGACGAAGGCGCGCACGTATTCATCACCGGTCGGCGCAAGGCCGAGCTGGAAGCGGCCGTCGAGACCATAGGACGAGATCGAGCCACTGCGGTCGTCGGCGACATCGCCGTGATGGCAGATTTGGATCGCCTATACGAGACGGTCCGGACACGGGGGAAAGGCCTGGACGTGCTCGTTGCGAACGCGGCGATCGGAGCGTTCGCGACCCTGCAACAGACCACAGAGGAACATTTCGATCAGACCTTCGCGATCAACACCCGCGGCACGCTTTTCACCGTGCAGAAGGCACTGCCATTGCTCAACGATGGGGCATCAGTGATCCTGACCGGTTCAACCGCGGCTGACCGAGGCATGGACGCATTCGGCGCATACGCCGCGTCAAAAGCAGCCGTTCGGTCGTTCGCGCGAACGTGGTCCACCGAGCTGAAGGACCGCGGCATCCGTGTCAATGTGATCTCGCCAGCCTGGATCGAGACTCCCGGCGGGACCGCCGCTTTCGGGGACGAAGAGACCGCCCGAGCCGTTATGGAGAATGTCGCCGCGACCGTGGCCAAGGGCCGCATGGGCCGGCCTGAGGAAGCGGCCGCCGTCGTGGCCTTCCTGGCCTCGGAACAGAGCAGCTACGTCGTAGGCGCGAACCTCTACGTCGACGGTGGAGAGAATCAGACCTAACAGATGCGTGGCGGCTGAGTGCTCACCTGGTGCCGTAACGCCGCCACCATCACTCCTTCGAGACAGGGCCATCCACGCCCAGATGCCGCCGAAGCGCGGCGGAGATGTCATCGAGATGAGCGAGCTGCTGCGGGGTGAGAGCCTCGACGAAGAGCTCGCGCACCGCTCGCAGGTGCGGAACGGATCCGGTCCGAAAGGCCGCTCGACCAGATTCCGTCGCGGTGACATCCACTCCGTGCACATCGTCAACACAGGGCACTCGCCCAATCAGCCGGCGCTTCTCCATCCGTCCCAAGTGATGCGAAAGTCGACTGCGCTCCCATCCGATCAGCGCCGCCAGCTCCGAAGACCGCAGAGTGCGCCGCGGCGCCTCTGTCAGAGCGAGCAGCACCTGATAGTCCCCCGCCGACAGCGACGACTCGCTCTGCAAACGACTGTCCAGGCGCGCGCGCAGCATGTTGGCCGTCTCGATGTAGTCCCGCCAGATGCGCAGTTGCTCTCGCGTGGGCATCGTCCGGTGATTCTCGGCCATCTCGTCTCCCTGGAATAGATACGTCAATACCCATGTTGCAGCATTGACATGTCAACTCGGATGGTCCGGTGACGAGAAGGGCGCTGATCATGGCAATTCAGATCCGTGACATCGAGTTCGGACTGAACTCCTTCGGCGACATCGCCACCGACGACGGGCATGTGATGTCGGATGCTGAAACGCTCCGGCTACTCGTAGATGAGGCGCAGCTGGCGGAGTCCGTCGGGCTCGATGTGTTTAGCGTCGGCGAACACTACCGCGAGGGCATGGTCGACGCGGCCACTCCCGTGATCCTCGCCGCCGCCGCACAGGCCACATCGACCATCCAGCTGGGAACATCGGTAACCGTCCTTTCGACACAGGACCCGGTACGGCTTTATCAGCAGTTCGCGACCGTCGATGGGCTTTCCAGCGGGCGGGCACAACTGGTGCTCGGACGCGCATCGGCTATCGAGTCGTTTCCCCTGTTCGGATACGACATCGCCGAGTACGAGCAGATCTTCGAGGAGAAGCTCGACCTGTTCCTGCGTCTGATGCAGGAGGATCGTGTCACCTGGACCGGGCATTACCGCGCGCCACTTGAGAACGTGCGCCTGCATCCACGGATGCCGCAGGGAGGGATCCCCGCGTGGATGGGAATCGGCGGGAGCCCCGATTCCGTCGTCCGCGCGGCACGGCACGGCCTGCCACTGATGATGGCCATCATCGGCGGACGCCCCGACCGCTTCGCCGGGCACGCCGAGCTGTATCTGCGCGCTCTCTCGCAGTTCGGACGAGCGGAACTGCCGATCGGTCAGCACTCCCTCGGCTTCATCGCCGACACCGATGAGGAAGCGAAGAACATGCACTGGAAGCACTGGCAGCCCGTTGTCACCGCACTGAGCAAGGAGCGCGGGTTCTACCCGCCCACCGCCGAGCGGTACGAGATTGAGGTCGACACCGGGGCGCTGTTCGTCGGATCACCAGAGACGGTGGCGCAGAAGATCGCAAGCAACGTCCGCTCCAATCATCTGTCCCGCTTCGATCTGAAGTACGACCTGCTGCATCTGCCGAAGGGTGCTCGTGAGCACAGCATCCGCCTCTTCGGCGAGCGCGTCGCGCCTCGAGTGCGCGAGTTGCTCGACGAGAATCCCAGCGAATGGCACCTCACCGGGCGGGCGCCTGAAGAGATCGTCAAGGGCGACAAAGCCGTCCATGCCTGAAATCACGAGACCTGAGATCACGAGAAGAAAGAGATCATGAGCGACTTCACCCAGCTCGAGTTCGGCATCGATACGTTCGGAGACCTGCCCCGCGATGACCAGGGCAATGTCGTCTCATATGGTGCAGCGATTCGCGCCACCGTGGCGGAAGCGATACTCGCCGATGACGTGGGCATCGACGCGGTTGCGATCGGAGAGCACCATCGCCCCGAATTTGCGATCTCCTCTCCGGAGACTGTGCTGGCGGGGATCGCCACGGCGACCGAGCGCATCCGGCTCGGATCCGGCGTCACTGTACTGTCTTCCGACGACCCGGTGCGAGTTTTCCAGCGCTTCGCGACCGTTGACGCTCTGTCGAACGGGCGCGCGGAGATCATCCTTGGGCGAGGATCCTTCACGGAGTCCTTCCCGCTTTTCGGTTATGACCTCTCCGACTACGAGCTGCTCTTCGAAGAGAAGATCGACCTCTTCCACGCCCTACGCGACGAGAAGCCCGTCACCTGGGAAGGGACGACACGCGCCGCGCTGCACGAGGCGGATGTCTTCCCGAAGACGGATTCGGGCCGGCTGCGCACGTGGGTGGGCGTCGGTGGCTCACCGCAGTCCGTGCTCCGCACAGCGCACTACGGGTTCCGGCTCATGCTCGCCATCATCGGCGGCGCACCCGCCCGCTTCTCCCCGTATGTCGACCTGTATCGGCGGGCGACCGAGCAGCTGGGCACCACTGCCTACCCGGTGGGTATGCACTCCCCCGGCTTCATCGCCGAGACAGACGAAGAGGCGAAGGAGATCTTCTACCCCGGGTACAAGGTGGTCCGAGACCGGATCGGTGCGTTGCGCGGCTGGCCGCCCCTGACTCGCTCCGACTTCGAGGCCGACGTTGAGCACGGGTCGCTGTACATCGGCTCGCCGGAGACTGTCGCTCGAAAGATGGCGAGCGCCATCCGCACCCTGGATGCCGGTCGGTTCGACCTCATCTATTCAGCCGGCGGCGCGATGTCCGCGAGCGCACGTCTTCGTACCGTCGAGCTGTACGGCAGCAAGGTGATCCCGATGGTGCGTGAGCTGCTTGCTGAGACGCCCGCACGATCGTCCACGACCGGAGAGGCCTTTCGGCGATGAATGAGACGAGCGATATGGACACCAACTCCCGCGGCGGCACGACCATCGGCATCCTCGGAGCTGGCAAGGTCGGCACGACACTTGCCCGCCTTGCCGTCAGCGCAGGTTACCGCGTGCTCATCGCCGGCTCTGGAGACCCAGAGCGGATCGCGCTCACGATCGAAGTACTCACGCCCGGGGCGACTGCCGTCCGCCCAGAAGAGGCTGCTCGAGAGTCCGACATCGTCGTGCTCGCGCTCCCTCTCGGCAAGTACCGACGCCTTCCGGTGGCTGAGCTCGAAGGCAAACTCCTGATCGACGCCATGAACTACTGGTGGGAGACGGATGGCATCAGAGACGACCTCAATGACCCGCGCACGTCGACGAGCGAGATTGTCCAAGAGTTTCTTTCCGGCTCACGCGTCGTGAAGGCGCTGAACCACATCGGGTATCACGACCTTGAGGAAGAGGCCCGGCCTGCCGACTCCGCAGACCGAAAGGCCATTGCGATAGCCGGGGACCGGGACATCGACCTCATGCGCGTCGGAGAGTTCATCGACGTGTTGGGGTTCGACCCGATCATCACCGGGCCGCTTGCCACAGGTGTCCTCCTACAGCCGGGAAACCCCACGTTCGGCGCCAACCTCCCGATCGATGATCTTCGCGAACTCATCGACCTCGCCGCCGCCGAGCGCTCTCCCACTCGCACCGCGCTCTGAACCGGCAGCTCGTCCCGTGCCCGGCACCCCGCTACCCATGCACCCCCAACTGGGCGAGGGCGGGCTCGGCTCCGCGCACCGTGATGGACCATTCGGGCCTGACGAATGATGACTTCTCGAGACGCACCCGTTGCTCGTCGACGGGTTCTCCGGTGCGCGGCGAGACCCGGGTGACTCCGTTCAGCTCGTAGCCGAGCTTCTTCGAGACGGTGAGGGATGCTTCGTTCCAGCTCGCGGCGCCCGATTCAGCCCACTCGGCCTCGAGCACATCGAACGCGAACATCAGCAGCGCTGCGCGCATCTCAGTTCCCAGCCCGCGGCCGTGCACCGACTGGGTGAGCCAGGATCCCGTGCCCACCGTGCGTCGACTGGCGAAGTCATACGCGGAGAGGTCCTGCGACCCCACCACGCGGCCCTCGAAATGGACGGCGAATGCGACGGTCCAGTGGTGCGGAGCGACGCGGTTGCGCAGGCTCCACTGAAACGCGGCAAGGTTTCGCGGAAGATCGCGGGGACCGGCGTCGGTCCACGGGACACTGAACGGCGTGCGCTCGGGTTCATGAACACCGTCGAGCGCGGCCTGCGCGAGTCCGGGCAGATCGGCGTCCCTGACCGGCCGCAACATCAACCGCGGGGTCGTGATCTCCAGTCCGAACAGCGGCCAGATGTCTTCCAGTTCCATGCGGGAACACTACTCGCCCGGGACCCGCGGCTGAAATCTCAGTCGTCGCGCAACGGGACGAAGCTGTAGAGTCCGGCATCCGTGCGGCTGCGTACGCGACCGTCGAGCCTGTCGACCACGGTCATCAGGCCGCCGATCGGGGCGACCATGCGCCCCTGCTCTGCCAGTTGCGAGACGAGGTCATCGGGCATCCGCTCGAAATCGGCGGAGACGAGGATGCGATCGAACGGAGCGGATGCCGGAAGACCGAGGACTCCGACGGTCGCAGCTTCGATGCTGGCATCAACACCGGTCGCCTCGAGTCGTTCCCGTCCGAACTGCACCAGCTCGGGAATCCGTTCGACTCCGATGACGGTGCCGCTTGGGCCGACGATGCGGGCGAGGATCGCGGTCGTCCAGCCGGAGCCGCTGCCGACATCGAGCACGCGATCGCCTGGTTGCGCGGCCAACAGATCCAGCATCCGCGCGACCGTCGATGGCTGCGAGTTCGTGGCATCCCACCCGATATGAACCGGACGATCGGAGTCGGCAAGGTGCCGAACGGCATCCGGCAGAAAGTCCGCGCGCGGGATAGCGATCATCGCGGCGCGCACGCGCTCGCGTGTCTCGTCACTGACCATGATGTTGGGCATGCGGCGGATTCTACGCCGGACGACTGCGTTCGTGAACAACTCCCTGACACAGGCTTCGGCAGCGGCTTCCGCGTCGCCCGGCGAGGGTCTTACTGAGCGCTCGCGTTGTGTCCGGCCGACCGGTTCGTGACTTTCCGGTTGTGGAGGGTGATGACTATCAACGCCGCGACCGGGCCGGTCAGGACAACAATGAAAGACCAGTACCAGGCGATCGTGCCGAGCAGAACAGCTCCGAGAACGATGAGACCCGCGCCCAGGGCGCGCAGCGCGACTGAACCGCTCGGGATGGCCGCGGCGTTCCGGTGGAACAGGATTTTGGTGACCGGGTTCGCTCGCAGGGTCATCCCGAGCGCCACGTGGAACAGCACGACTCCGACTATTGCCGCGACTCCGCCGAACAAGACCATGCTCTCGAAGCTATCAAGGACGCTTGCGCGGGGTGTGCCCTTCCAGCCACCCCCTGCATTTCGGTCGCTCCCACCAGCGGCCGGACCTGTCCACTATCGCGGATCCGTCTGCTGCCGGCGAGTAGAGCGCAGCGGCGAACAGACCCCGTCCCCGTCAATCCAACTCGGGACGAAGCGGGTTCTCGCGCCACCCGTTCACCTCGTGCCGACCAACCGCCCGCCGGCGTACACGTCATTCACGCGAAGATCGTCACTGAGCAGCACTGCGTCTGCGGCATAGCCGACTGACAGGCTCCCGAGGTCGTGTCCGCGGCCGATCGCCCTCGCGGGCGTCTCCGTCACGGCCATGACGGCCTCTGCAAGGGGGATCCCGACGTCGGCGACAGCCCGTCGCAACGCGGCGTCGAGAGTGAGCGTTGATCCCGCCAGCGCACCGGAGCCGACCACGCGGGCGATGCCAGCTTCGACTGTTACCGATTGCGCGCCCAGGTCGTAGATCCCGTCGGCCGCCCCGGTCGCTGCCATCGCGTCGGTGACGAGCGCGATGCGCCGGGGTGCTCCTGAGAAGGCCAGCCGTACCACCTCGGGCTCCACGTGGATGCCGTCGTTGATCACCTCTAACGTCACGCCCGGATGCCGCGTGGCGGCAGCAACCGGGCCTGGGGCGCGATGGTGGATGCCCGGCATCCCGTTGAATGCGTGAGTAAGGATCGTTGCGCCCGCGTCAAATGCGCGCAGCGCGGTCTCGTAGTCGGCCGACGTGTGTCCGACCGCCACAGCAATGCCCGCACCGGCCAACTCGGTGATCGCTCGCTCGGCTCCAGGCAGTTCTGGGGCGATCGTCACCTGCCGGATGCGGCCGCCCCCCGCGTCGAGCAGACGACGCAGCGTCTGCGGGTCCGGCTTGCGCAGGAGGGCCGGGTCATGCGCGCCGCGGAACGTGGGGTCGAGGAAGGGTCCTTCGAGATGCGCGCCCAGCACGAGCGGATCACGCTCGGCTGCGGCGGCGATGAGGTCGAGACCCGCCTCGAGGTCTGCGAGCGGCGCGGTCGCCAGCGACAACAACGACCGCGTCGTCCCGTGGCGCCGGTGCACGGCAAGCCCCTCACGGAGCGCGTCGGCACCCTCGGCGAAAGCGAACCCTCCGGCGCCGTGGCAGTGAATATCGATGAACCCCGGCACGAGCCAACTCGCCCCGGCATCTCGCACGGTCATGGCCGCGGGGTCTCCGGTTCCGTGCACGGCCCGCCAGCTATCCCCAGTGCCGACGTGTGACACGACTTCGCCCGTGAACAGCACCCAGGAGTCGCCCACGATGGTCCCGCCGGTCACCAGACGTGCAGAGTGGATGAGAGTGCGCACGTCGCTCAGTCCGTATCCGCGAGCTGTCGCGCGCACAGGTCGCGGGCGCGCAGCGCCGCGCCGAGCAGTCCCGCGTCGCCGCCCATTCGCGCGGGAACGAGCTGCGGACGCTGCTGGAAGCTCAGGAGCTCGTCGACCCGTCGTCGCAACGGCAGAAACAGCGCCTCACCCGCTTGCGCCAACCCTCCGCCGATCACGATCTTCTCGGGGGCGAGCACTGCCACAAGCTGCACGATGCTGAGCGCGAGCGCATCGACCGCTTCGGCCCATACCGCCGCTGCCAGCTCATCGCCGGTCGCAGCCCGCCGCAGTACCTCGCGCGCGCCATCGATGCGGGTGCCGCTACGCTCCTGATAGCGGCGTGCGATCGCACCGGCGGAGGCGACAGCTTCCACGCATCCGCGCGACCCGCAGGCGCACAACGGTCCGCGTGGGTCAACGATCGAATGGCCAACCTCCCCCGCACGACTGTTGGCAGGAAGCGGATGACCACCTGCGTAGACCGTCGCGGCGATTCCCGTGCCGATCATCATGACGACGACGTCGGCGCCGTCTGCTGCCCCCAGCCGCCTCTCGGCATCACCGGCGGCACGCACGTCGTGCGAGAGTGCCACCGGCACCCCCAGGCGCCCGTGGGCCAACGCCCGCACCGGCACATCGTCCCACCCGAGGTTGAGCGCATGCACGACGACGCCCGCCTTCTCGTCGACGTTCCCCGGCACCGCGAGTCCCGCCGCGACAGCAACTGTCGAAGGAAAGCGCACGGCGAACTCGTCGGCGAGATGCTGCAGCCGATCAAGCACGGCGTCGGCGCTCCCCGTGGCCACACCCGCGCCCACCACCGGGGTCGGTGTGCGGGAGAGGCCGAGCATCGCTCCGCACTCGTCGAAGAGGGCCGCCTTGATGTCGGTGCCTCCTACGTCGAACGCGACGACGGGCTCACCCTCACCCAGGAGAGGGTCAACCACCCGCTGCCTGGCTGTCATCCCTTCAACCCGGAGTGTGCGATCCCTTCAACGAACTGGCGCTGGGCGAACAGGAACACCACCAGCACCGGCACGACGGTCATGGTCGCGGCCGCGAGCTTCGTGTTCCACATGGAACCGCCATACGTGTCGACGTAGTTGGCGAGTGCCTGAGGCAAGACGAACAGGTCGGGCGACGTGATGAAGACGATCGGCTCGAGGTACATGTTCCACGAGTTCAGGAACGTCAGGATCGTGACCGCCGACAGGGCCGGCTTCGCCAGCGGCAGAGCGATGTACCACCAGATGCGTACCCGACCCAGCCCGTCGACCCGCGCGGCGTCTTCGAGCTCTCCCGGAAGCGAGATGAAGAACTGGCGCATGATGAACGTGCCCAGCACAGCGCTAGCCCCGAGAGCCGGAATGAGGATCAGCGGCGCATGCGTGTTGATCAGACCGAACTGCCGGAAAGCCTGGAACAGCGGGACGATCGTCACCTCCGACGGCACGAGCAGTGCCACAAACGTGATCATGAACAGGAAGTTCGATCCGGGAAAGCGGATGCGCGCAAAGGCGTAGCCGGCGAGGCTCGAGATCACCAGGGTGATCAGAGTGACGAGCACCGCGATGTACACGCTGTTGGCGTATGCCCGCCCGAACGGCAGGAACTCGAAAGCTTCGACATATCCGTCGAGGGTCCACGTCTTCGGCAGCAACGACGGAGGCGAGCTGAACATCTCGCTCGTCGGCTTGAACGACGACGCGATCATCCATAGGGTCGGCACGGCGAAGGGGATCGCCATGACACCCAGCAAGACGTAAAGGGCGATTTTGCGTACGAGCTCACCCGCGCGCTTGTCACGATCAGTTCTCATAGAAGACGAACCTCCGTCGCATCTGCCACTGCACGAGCGTCAGAACGAGTACGAACATGAGCAGCATCAGCGCGAGCGTCGCGCCGTATCCGATCTTGGAGAATGAGAAGGCCTGCTGGAACACGTAATAGACGAGCACCGTAGTCGACGTTCCCGGGCCACCCTCGGTGAGCACCGCGATCATCGCGAACGATTGCAGCGCGCCAATGATGGTGAGAATGCTGGTGAGCAGGAGCGTGGGCGAAATCAGCGGCACCGTGATTCGCCAGAAGATTCGCGCGCGACCGGCACCGTCGAGGCGAGCCGCTTCATACAGCTCCTGCGGCACGCCTTGCAGCGCGGCGAGGAACAGCACCATGTTGATACCGACGCTGCGCAGCACCTGCGAGACGATGATGCCGATCATCGCGGTGGGACCGCTCTGCAACCAGTTCGGCCCGTCGATTCCTACGGTGGAAAGCGCCCCGTTGATCACGCCATTATCTTGCAGCATGAGGCTCGAGATGAGTGCCCACGCGACGACGGAGACCACGACGGGCGAAAAGAAGATGGTGCGGAACACGGTGATGCCGCGCAGCTTCTGGTTGAGAAGTACTGCGAGACCGAGACCGACGCTCATGTTCAGCACGACGAGTCCGACCGAGAAGATGCCGGTCGCGCCGAGTACAGCGGGGATGTTGGGGTCGTTCAGCATTGCGACGTAGTTAGCGCCGCCGACGAAGGTCATCTCCCCCGCGAAGATGTTCCATTCATTGAGGCTGTACCAGATCGCCAGGCCCACCGGTGCGAGCACGAAGATCGCGACGCCGAGCACCTCCGGGGCGACGAAGGCGTAGCCGACGACCATGTCTTTACGTGTCCCGGTCCAGAAGCGCCGGGAGCGCCCGCCCGGAGGCGAGGTGCGTGACGCACCCCGCCTCGAGACGAGTGATGTGGATGAAGTCATTTCGTCAGCAGTGGCGAGATTGCCTCACAGGTCGCCGCAAGCCCTGCCTCGATGTCGGCGTCAGCAACCCACAGCGCGTCGAGCGACGACTTGACGGTCGCCGTGATCTCGGCCATTCCGGGAGCGACCGGCGGGACAATGGCGTTCGGAATCGGCTCCACGACAGCGCGCTGCAGCTGCTCCTCGGTGAACGTCGGGTTCGTCGCCGCAAGCTTCTCACCCGTCAGCAGCGAGCCGCGTGCCGGGGGGAAGAACTGCGACAGCTTGCCCGAGTTGTCGGGGTTCGTTAGGAACGCGAGGAAATCCACCGCCTGATCGACGTTCTTACTTCCGGCAAGCACGCCCATCGTCGCCTGTGCGACTACTGGCACTTCACCGGCGGGGCCGGCAGGCAGCGGCATGAGCTCGTAGTCGAATGAGCCGTCGAGCAGCGCACCGCGCGAGATCTGGTTGATTACGAACGCCGCGTCACCGGCGAAGAAGTCGAGCGTGGTGCCCGGGCCCGGGTGAGACCCGTTGGTGAAGACCGCGTTGTGGAAGAACGTGAGCGCGTCGACCATCTCGTCCGACGTGAACGTGCACTGTGTGCCTTCCCACGTTTTCGCACCCCAGCTCGACCACAGGGGCTGCAGGCTGCCCCAGTTCGAGTAGTCGAAGTCACCAAGGATGAAGCCGGCCTTGCCGGTCGCCTTGTTGACGGTGGTGCCGACCTCGTCGAGCTTCTCCCACGTCAGCGTCGTAAGGTCGAGGTCGCCGAGTCCCGCCTCTTCGAGCAGCGACGTGTTGATGAACAACGCGTAAGGACCGTTCGAGAACGGCATCGCGTAGAGCTCGCCGTCCTTCGTGTAAGGATCGGTGAGGCTCGTGAGGAAGTCGTCGTAGTTGTAGCCCTCGACCTCCGAGAACGCCGAGCCCAGGGGCGCGAGACCCCCGGCCGCCATGATGTCGGTGGAGATGCCGCCCATCCATGCCAGGTCGGGCGCGTTGCCGCCTGCGATCTGTGTCGTCAGCGTCGTCTCATAATCGGCGAACGGGATGGAATCGAACGAGATCTTGCCGATCTCGGGGTTGGCCGACTTGTAGTCGTCGGCGATGCCGTTGAGCAGCGCCAGGTGGTCTTCGTTGGCCGTCCACACGGTCATCCGAAGATCGACGCTCCCGTCGGCGGCCTCGCCGGCGGAGGGCGCCGGTGCAGCAGCACCCCCACAGGCCGTCAGAGCGCTCACGGTGATGATCGCGGCAGCGGCGCCGAAGATCTTCTTTCTTGTTCGCATTGCAGTGATTCCTCTTCTGTTGGAAAACGCCCCTGCGGGTCGTCAGGAACCCACGACGTCGGGCCAGTGCAGTTCGATGCCCTGGGTCGTGAGGTGGTGCTGGAAGTCGGCGAGCTCGCGCTCGTCTGTCGCAACGCCCTGCGGCGTCGAGCCGTGGGCCAGGCAGTAGTCGGCGAGCAGGCCGGCGGCCTCGCCCACGTTCCACTCGACGGGATGCAGGCGGTACGCCCCGTTGGTGATGTGCGTCGTGCCGATGTTCTTGGCCGCCGCGATCAGGTTGGACGTGCGGTGCGGCACAAGGGACCCGAGCGGAATCTCGAACGGCGCGGCGGCAACATCGATGTACGTGTCGCCTCCGGTAGAGGGGTGTAGATCGATCCGGTACGACCCGACACCCACCGAGTCGGCGAACGTCGCAGGGCGCCCGTGACCGCGTGCTGTCACCGAGATGTCTGATTCGGTGACGGTCGTGAGCGCACGGATGCGGCGTGATTCGCGGATGTATGGAGCCTGCGCGAGTCCGTCGCGAGTGCCCACCACGTCCCCTCGTGCACGGAGGCCGGGATAGCCGGCACCGCCGTCAGGGCGGGGGGCTTCCGTCTGCATCCAGTAGAGGAGAGACAGCGACAGTTCCCGCGCCGCGTCGAGGTGTTGCTGCGCATCGGGGACGTCGATGACCGAGCCGATCACGTAGTCGTTCATCGGCCAGTTCGCGATGACGATATCGCTCTGGAACGTTCCGGGCACGAAGTTCGACCGCTCGATCACGCGACGGTACGTCCACAGGTCGGTCACCCCGGGGGCCAGCGGCACCCCGCCGGGCTCGGGGTTGACGCCGATGGCGCCGATGGTCGGAACCAGCGTGATCGGTTGCGGGTAAGTCCATGACAGGAGCGGCACGTCTTGGTAGGACGGCTGATACTCGCGCCAGAAGTCGTATGTCTTCGGCCGGGCGATCGTGTGGTCGCCGTCGACGTGGTCGAACGCGAAGCACCAGGTGATCGCCTGCATGTTCTGCGGGTCGGCTGCCTCAGGAGCGCTCGGCTCGCCGAACTCGTCGCGCGCCTCGGCACCGGTGACGTACTCGGTTCCGCTCAACGGAAGGAGCTCGCCCGTCTCGGTCGCATCGAGCACATACGGCGCCTCGATGCGGATCTCCTCGCCCGTGACGATATCGCGCACGAGCACCGAGCGCACTCGGTCGCCGTCCATCGCGACGTCGACCGGCACGAACGGCTGAAGCACAGTGAGCAGGCCCGACGCGCGGTAGGGCGCCAACATACCTTCGATGACGGACATCGCCACCCGAGGCTCGTGGCACAGCTGGCTGACGGTGCCGTTACCCGGGTTGAAGGTCGGGTTCGCGAACGCCTCACGGGTGACCGGATAGTTACGCCGGTAGTAGTCACGGATGCGGTCTCGCAGTAGCCGGTACGACGCGGTCACCCCGAAGTTCTCGACCCAGGGGTGCTCGTCGGGCGGAACAGCCTGCGAGGTCAGCTGGCCGCCCAACCACGCATACTGCTCGGTCATGATCACCCGCCGGCCACGTCGGAGGGCCGCCAGCGCTGCGGCCACTCCCCCGACGCCCCCGCCGATCACTGCGATCTCGGTGTGCAGCACTGTCGCGCTCATCGTGTCTCTCCACTATCTAGGGGCGCGCCGTTGCTCAGCGGAACCGTGTGCACGTACTCGACCTGGCCGGAAGCGGCAGATGCCTGTGCGGCCGCCACCACCTCGACTGCCCGCAAGCCATCGACTCCGCTCGGGGAGGGCTCACGGCCCTCGAGGATCGATCCGACGAACTCCTCGATCATCGGCACGCTGTAGTCGGTGCCGTATGACAGCCACTGCGGGCGCCCGTCGGACGCGATGCCCTCGACATGCAGGTCGACCGGCGCGATCTCGATCGCACCCTTGGTTCCGATGAGGTGCAGTGTGAGGCCGCCCCAGTTGGGCGCCGCGGTCGGCTGGCTCCACGAGCAGTCGATCGTCGCGACGGCGCCGTTGCCGTAGGTAACGTTGACGAGGCCGCCGGTCTCAGTTCGCACGCTCGGGTCATCAGCGTGGAGAACGCGGTTGGCGGCGGCGTACACCGCGTCGGGGCTCGACGCGAGCACCGTGTTCAGGAGGTCGACCAGATGCACAGTGAGGTCCATGACCGCTCCGCCACCCGACAGTGCGGGGTCGACGAACCATGAGGGTGGCAGCTTGCCGTGGTTGACTCCCGCGGCACTGATCACGGTACCGATGCGTCCGTCGCGCACCGCCGAGAGCGTGGCACGGAACATCGGTGTGAAGCGCATGGGGAACGCCGTCATCAGCGACACCCCCGCCTGGCGGCACGTCTCAACGCATGCCACCGCGTCGGCGACCGTCGTGGCGAGCGGCTTCTCACTCAGCACGTGTGCGCCCGCGCGGGCGGCGCGCTCGATGTCTTCACGGTGGAGTGCATTCTCCGAGCAGATGACCACACCGTCGGGCGCCCAGGCCATCAGCTTGTCGTACGAGTCGGCGTAGGCGATGCCCAGCTCGGCGGCAAGCGCCGCCCCGCGTTCCGGATCATCCGGGGCCGTGATGCTCCCCGGGTCGGAGGCGAGTAACTCGACATCTTGGCGGGCCTGAAGCGCGGTGATGTACGCGCGGGCGTGCGGATGCGCGAACGACATCACGGCGATCTTCAGCGGACGGATCATCGGCCTGCTCCTCTCGATCGGACGGCGACGGGTCTTCCGTCTGCGACGGACTGGATGGCGGCGAGTGCCACATCGACGGCGGCTACACCCTCCACAGGGGTCGTGCGCGGCGTAGCCCCCCGCTGAATGCAGCCGATGAGATCGCGCAACTGCTTTACGAAGGGATCGGCGATGAAGCCGACATCCGGCACGAACTCCTCCTCACGCTCGGAGTCGGGCCGCGACTCGAACATCTCCATCCCCGAGTTGCGTCGCGAGTCGTACGACAGCGTTCCGGCGCTGCCTGCGATGTCGTAGCCGTAGACGAACGGCATCTCGGGGTCACCCCACCCACCGCGGCAATAGCTGATCGCGCCGTTGACGTGGGTGAGGATGACGTGCGCCGACCGGATGTGCGGCGCGTCAGCCCCGCCACTCACCTCGCGCGCGAACGCTGATGCCACAGGGCCCGCGAGCCACAGCGCCTGATCGAGGTCGTGAACCATCTGGTCGAGGATGATCCCGCCCGATACCTCGGCGTCGGTGAACCACGCGCGGCGAGGTGCGGGGCCGGAGCGGTGGAAGCGGAGCACGGCGACGTCGCCGATCTTGCCGGTCTGGATCGACTGGTGCGCGAGCTCGTACTGCGGGAAGTACCGCAGCACATGCGCTGGCATCAGCAGACGGTCCGACTGCTCGGCGGCTGCGAGCACTGTATCGGCTTCGTCGGCGGTGCGGGTGAGTGGCTTTTCGCAGATCACGTGCACGTCGCTCTTCAGTGCCTGCACGATGAGGTCGGCATGTGCGGGTGTCGGGGTGCAGATGTCAGCGACCTCGACGTCGGCCAGGAGTGCCTCGACAGATGGCGCCGACGACCCGCCGAAGCGGGCAGCGATCTCGTCGGCGCCGCGCGGCGCAAAGAACGTGAGCTCAGCGCCGAGGCTTCGCCAGGCCTGCGCATGTACTGCGGCCATCGTGCCCGCTCCGACGATACCGACTCGCATGCCCGGCATCCCCGGTGCCACGCTCGTCTCGCGCGCGCTCACCGCGCACTCCGCAACGATGAGAAGTCCGGGATCGGCACGCCGCGGTACACGGCGTCAACGATCCCGACACCGACCAGTCCATCGAAGGTGCTGGTGCGCGGGGCGGATCCGTTGTGAGCAGCCTCGAGGAAATCGTCGATCTCGCGCTCGAACCGGTTGCCCACGGGAACTTCGAGAACGTGGACGACGCCGTCGGCGGTAACGTGCTCGACCTCGCCCGGACGCGCATAGTCATAGGTCAAGCCGCCCGTTGAGCCGGCCAACGTGATCTGGGTCTTTCCGCTGGGGGCCTTCCATGACACGAGAATCGTGCCGACCACCGCGTCGATCGAGCGCACGGCGAGTGCCGCGGAATGCTCGACCTCGAGCACGGTGCCGTCGAGGTCGCAAACGACCGATCCCGAGGCCTGGTCGATCTCGCCACACAGAAAGCGGAAAACGTCGATCGAATGAATCGCGGCGTCGAGTACCGCTCCACCGCCCGAGAGTGCCTTCCGGCCGAACCAGCGCTTCTCGATGTCGTCCTGGTGTCCAGAGAACTCATTCGAGAAGGTACGCACGTTGCCGATGCGGCCCTCTTCGATCATCGTCTTCATGAACTGCAGCTCGGGCTGGAACCGGTGACAGTACGCGGTGCCGACCACGACACCCGCGCGAGTGGCGGCCTCGTGGATGGCGGTGGCGTCTTCTAGAGTGTGCGCGAGCGGCTTCTCGCAGAGCACGTGGAGACCTGCGGCGATCGCCTGCTCGGTGAGCTCGCGGTGAGCCACCGGCGGTGTGCAGATGCTAACGACCTCGGTTCCGAGAGACGCTGCCAGTAGTGCATCGAGCGTCGGGAATGATGGAACACCAAACCGAGCAGAGAACTGCGCGGCGATCGCCTCAGACGGCTCGATCACTCCCACCAACTCCGCACCGACGGCCTGGTACGCCGCAGCGTGAATGCTTCCAATACCGCCACCACCGATGACGGCTACCTTCTTCGACCTCAACTGATCTCCTCTGATCGCGCTAGCAGACCCGAGTATTGCAGGGTCATTACGAAACGTCAATTTGAATTGAATAGCTCGTGAGTGAAGACCGCAACTCCCGCGTGTTTATGCGCTTTCCTGCGGACCCCGCGCGCTCCTGAGACGCAAGGCGCATTGCATTACGTCACAACTACCTTCAATTGTGCAGGCACGTTTCTATTGGTATGGTGTGCAACGAAACGAAGGAGGGAGCGTGCTCATGGGACCCACACCAAGCCCGGCCGATATCCGGCATGCGAACGAACTCGCCTGTATCCAGGTGTTGCGCTCGACCTCCGATTACCTGACGATCGCCGACATCGCCCGTCGCGGCGGAATGTCCCGGCCGACAGCCGAAGCGGTCGTCACTGACCTCGTCGCGGCAGGCATCCTTTCGGCCGCGTCTGCCCACGCGAGCGGTGCTGCCGGACGTCCGGCGAGGCGGTTCCGTCTCGAGCACCTAAGCGCAGTCGTCGCCGGTGTCGACGCAGGCCCCACCCACACGACTGTGCTCATCGGGGACCTCGGCGGACGCATCGTCGGACGAGCCGACAGCACGATTGCCAGTACAAGCGACGCCAATGAACGCATGACGGCGGTCGTCGACACTATCCGCGCCGCGCTCGACAACGCCGACGTCAATCCGTCGCGCCTGAAGACGACCTGCGTCGGCGTCTCGGGCATCATCGGTGTCGACGGCAAGATCGCTCAAAGCTACTACGTGCCGCAATGGGGAAACACCGACCTCGCACGCTACCTCTCCCATGCACTCGGCTGCCCCGTCATGCTTGAGAACGACACGAAACTGATGGCGTTCGCCGAGCATCACCTCGGTGCGGCCCAGCTGGCCCCCAACACGCTGCACTTCCGGGTCGGCCCCCACGTCTCGTTCGCATTGACGATCGACGGTCGCATTCACCAGGGAGCTCATCGCAGCTCGGGTGAGCTCGCCAGCCTCCGCGGGTTCAAGTGGACGAGCAATGCAGTCAAAGGCGACCTCACCTGGAAGAGCGGCACCAGCACTCAGGAAGCACTCGCCGCGGCGGCCGCGGGTGACCCCAACGCGAAAGCGGAGATCGCACAGTTCCTCGCCGAGATCGCCCAGCGCATCGCCACCGTCTCTCTCGTCTTCGACCCCGACCTCATCGTGGTCGGCGGAGAGTTCCCCCAAGGCAACCCTTCGATCACGGAGCGCCTCCGCGAAGAAGTGCGCCGCATCATCCTGCTCGATGCCAAGCCGAACGTGATCGCGTCGCCTGTCGAGGCCGACGCCACTGCCATCGGCGCACTCGCCCTGGGCTATCAGGACGGCTCACAGGAACTCTTCGGCATCCCCGGCGTCCCCGTCCCCCGAATCGACCTCATCTCACCCGCGCTGTCGGGCGATCGCTGATCAGAAGGCCCACCACATGCAGCCCCTCTCCCCAGAGTCCCCTCCGCAGACCGTCGGACTGATCGGCGCAGGAAGAATGGCGGCGATCCATGCCTCGGCCTGGTCGAAGCTGGGGATCGGCATGGCCGTGTTCTCCACCGACGGCGCAGAGCACCTCGCCGGGGCCCAGAACATGATTGTCGTCGAAACGATCGACGAGCTGCTCGAACGCTCCGACGTGATCGACATCGTCTCGCCGAGCGACACGCATGCCGCGTACGCGCTACGCGCGATCGCCGCCGGTCGCGACGTCGTCTGCGAGAAGCCGCTCGCGCTCTCGACGGCCGATGCGCACGCCATCGCCGCCGCCGCCGCCGTGGCCCGCACGCGGGTGTTCCCCGCTCATGTCGCCCGATTCACCCGCCCGAATGCCGCCGCACGGTCAGCCGTGGCGAAGGGACGCATCGGCACGGTGGCAGTCTCCCGCTTCCATCGTGCTGCTGCCGCACCGGCCGCCGACACCTGGTTTGCTCGGCCGCATCAGTCGGGGGGCATAGTGTTCGATCTTCTCTTGCACGATCTCGACCAGGCGCGATGGTTCTGCGGCGACGTAACGAGCGTTTTCGCGGCTCAGAGCCTCGATCGCGTCGGCGGTGCCATCACCGGCGCGCACGCCACACTCACCCATGCCAGCGGTGCCATCTCCCAGGTCACGGCCACGTGGGCGGCCCCAGGATCGCGGTTCCGGGCGTCGTTCGCGATCGCTGGCGAACGCGGAACCCTGCGGTACGACTCTGCGGCACGGCGCAATATCGTCGTCGACCCCGCCCGCGTGGATTACCAGCCAGGCACCCGCGGTCAGCCCAATCCCTACCTGGCCGAGCTCTCGCATTTTCTGGATCTTCGCACCGGGACACCGGCGAAGGTCGGTATCGACGACGGCATCGAAGCCGTACGGCTGGCCGAAGCCGCCGTCGCCTCGATCGCCAGCGGCGAGCCCGTCTTGCTCTCGCCCATGACGTATGCGAAGGATGCCTAACACCGTGAAGACCCTGAAGGTTGCGATCGCCTCGTTCGCCCACGTGCACGCCGAAACCTATGTGCGTGCCCTGCTACGCATGTCCGATGTCGACCTGCTCACCGCCGACCCGCACGGTGCCGAAGCGCCCGATGCCGGACCTCGCGGCCGCGACTTCGCGGGGCGACTCGGCGCTGCGTACGTGGACAGCTACGACGAACTGTTCGCATGGGGTCCCGATGCCGTGATCGTCACGAGCGAGAACGTGCGACACCGAGAGCTGGTCGAGCGTGCAGCCGCCGCGGGAGCTCACATCCTGTGCGAGAAGCCCCTCGCCACAGAAGTAGCCGACGGCATCGAAATGGTCGCGGCTTGTGAGCGCTCCGGCTCGATCCTGATGGTCGCCTACCCGGTGCGATTCGCGCCGTCGTACCAAGACGCGCGCTCGCTGATCAGGGACGGCAAACTCGGCGAGATGGTCGCGATCAGCGGCACCAACAACGGGCAGATCCCCATTCACGACCGTCAATGGTTCACCGATCCCCATGCCGCAGGAGGCGGTGCGCTCGTTGACCACATCGTGCATTGCGCGGATCTCATCGACGACCTCACCGACGGCGAGCTGCCGGAATCGGTCTACGCCGTATCCAACGGCATCCTGCACGCAGAGCACGGCACCCGCGTGGAGACCTCCGGGCTCGTAACCCTGCGCTACCCCTCGGGGATGATCGCGAGCATCGACTGCTCGTGGAGCCAGCCCGCGTCGGCCCCCGTCTGGGGCGGTATCACGCTGCAGGTGACCGGCACTGAAGCGACCGTCGAGATCGCCCCGTTCGACGATCATCTCGGCGGCTACGACGACGACGGCGAAGTGTACGTGGTAGTCGGAACTGATCCCGACAACCGTCTCCTGTCGACGTTCCTCGCCGCGGTTCGCCGTTGCGGACCCGCCGTGCCTGGCCAGCCTCCTGCGTATGTTCCGATGCCCGACGGCCACTCGGGCATCAGGACGCTCCGGATCATGGATGCCGCGCGCACGTCGGCGAAGGAAGGCCGCGTGCAGCTACTGTGACGTTACGGATCACTTGAACGGACGCTGGTGTGTCGACCACCGGTCGGGGAAACAGCAGCTCTTCCGGGCGCACGCACACCCTTTCCGGAACGAGGCGCTACGCGGCATCAACGTAACAGCAGTTCCTTCGCAGGTGGCCTGCGGCCACGCCCCGAAGATAGCGGCGACGGCCTAGGACAACGACAACTCAGTTGTAGGCTCCCGGTCGAGATGGCAGAGAACGCCACGATTCCGCGGTAGTTGGCAGTGTTTTCGCTGCCCACGATCCCCACGAGATGGCGAATTCCTAGATAGACGATGCTGCCGTGCCGGGCTTGAGAAGCGACTCGACCTCGTCTGCCAAGTCATCCACGGATCGACGACCATCGAGCTCTAAATCAGCGCCGGAGCGGAGCAACGGTTCGACCTCGATAACGTAGCGGCGGATCTCCTCTTGATCTTGTGCCGATCTTCCGTATGGATTGTTCGTGCGAGCGCGAACGCGATCGAGCAACACGTCGACCGGGGCGCTGAGCAGCCAGACGTGCTCAAACCGGTTGTAAAAGCGTGCCTGGTTCTCCGCTGTCCCCGATACGACCACTGGAATCCCGTCGGCTAGTAGCGCGGCCATTCGAGGCTCGTCCCAGGTTCCGTCGGCAAGCTCCCACCCGTGATAGTCCGTGTCAATAGTGCGGTGCCCACGTTGAGCGAGCCGCCCCAGAACGGTCGACTTTCCGGCCCCGGACAATCCAGTGACAAGCACGCGCACCGTACCTGTCAGGGTACGGTGCCCGGGCTGCGGGACCTACAGTCAGGAAACTACGCTCAGTGTAGGTCCCCGGTCGAGATGGCAGTGGACGGCCGGGATTCCCCGGCAAGTGACAGCAGTTTGAGACTGGGGAGTTCACGCGAAGTGGCGGATTCCTAGACGTCCCGTTGTCTTCCGCCATCGACACGGTCAATCATTGTTGATGAGATGTGCGTCCACGATTCGTCGGAGTGAGTCTCGACGCGGGCGGGACCAGGCCGGGTCAACGCCGCGGGAAAAACTCACTAGCCCTTCCACGCGCGCGAGGAGCGCCATCTCATCTTGCTTGCGATGTGCGGCATGGGCGACAACACCAAACCGCTCCAGCGCGCGAATCGTCTCGTCAATCTCCTCACGTATGCTCCGGCGAAGCCTCAGGTGGGATCCGTCGATGTGCAGTCCCAGCATCGTCGGCGTGATTGACCTGCCGAACACCCGAGTCTTCTTCAAGTTGGGCTGAAAGCCTGCTTGGCGAATCAGCCCATACCCCGCGCCAACAATCTTTCGTGTCTCGGTACGTGAGACTTCTGTGTGCGAGGAGAAATGAAGATCGTCAGCGTAACGCGTATAGAGCAGGCGAGAGTCCCGCGCCAATCCAGTGAGTCGCACGTCCAGGTACCCAGCAGCAAGGTTGGCGATCGCGCCGCTCGAGGGTGCGCCCTGTGGTAGATAGCCTAGGGTTGCCGGCGGGAACTCCTTCCCATACAGACGCCCGTAGGCGAGATGTGGCTCCGAATACTCCGATCGACCCCGCACCTCACGGTTCACCGGCCGGACGCCGCCTGAGCGGGTAAGGAGACGCGCGAGTTGAAAGCCGGTCAGCCTGTCGGCATGGAGGTTCCTTCGAAGCACGTGATATACATCTCGTTCGTCGATTGACGGAAAGAACTCTCGCAGATCGATGCGCAGAAGCCAACGTGCTCCTAGGTGACGTGACGCGCACTTGACAGCGGACTTCCCTCGCACGAAGCCATACGCAGCAGAATGCAGTGGCAGGTCATCGAGATGTTCACGGAGCACGTGTCGTTGGAAATGAGCCAACCTCCCCTCCGGAACGTCAATGTAACGGTAACCGCCCGAGCGCTTTGCGAGACGCACGCTTTCATACGGATCGCTGCGGCGATCGACGATCGCGCCCAGATAGTCAAGATCGACCTTCGCAGATTCCGCGAGGTCTGCGATCCCAAGTCCAGCAAGCATTGATACCCCTTCAGCCTGGAGGGCGGGTGCTTACCTTTGATGCATTTGATTCCTGCTCACAGCCTGCTGAGCGGCACCAACGGTACCGCCCGGTCTCGCGACCTACCCACACTTCTGCAGAAAGCGCGGCCGCATCTCGGCACGAAGCCGCGATGTGTGTACTAAGCGTTCCCGCCCTCCAGTGGATCTCACACTAGTGCGTGCCACCGACGTTGCCCGCCGCAATGTAGCGCTAGCGGTGGCACCGCAGCTTTCCGTACTCGATCACCACTTTCGGTTTCACGTGCTCGCACGGTAAGAGGTCCTGCGTGTCGCGAGCACGCAGTTGCCTCCTACCGAGAAAAGCTAAGGCGCGAGAGCCCCAGTTCTGCCGCCGTTGCGTATGGCCGGACGGGCTCAGTTTCGCTGAACCCCGGACCAACTTTTCACCCAGTTTCTTCCACTGCCCGAAGAGATAATCTTCGTGGTGGGAGTCTGCTCGACGAGGATCGTGAGGAAGTGGTAAAGGGTGAGGACGGCTTCTTGAAGGCTCTGGTTGTCTTCGAGCTGCTCAATCGTGAGTGACTGCTCGCGCGCCTCTTGAATACCGATGCGCTTGTCGTGGCTCTTATGCCGCGACGCGTCGTTGAAGAAGTTGGCGACCTCTCCCGCCTTCTCAGGATCGCCGGGGAACATGTAGCGCGCCAGCCAGCCAGCCACCATCGACTCAGAGAAGTCGAGTTGATCGTTGGCGAACTGCAAAAGTGATGGGGCGAAAGAACCCAGGACGGGCGCCCAAAGGTTGGCTGCAGCGGGGTTGGCCGGAACCTGTTTCTGAGGGTCGCCAACGATCTCACGACGTGCCTGATCGAACTGCTCAACGATCGACCGAGCAGAGTGCTGACGCCCACCAAACGATAGCTGCGGATCGATGGGACCCAGCTGGCTCTGCCGGCCGAGCACGATGCGATCCGCTGCGAGCGCGTACATCGTTCCCGCAGACATCGCGAACGCGGGAACAATGACTTCGACGTCATCGAACTTCGATCGCGTGTACTCGACAAGACTCTGAACCGCCATCGTCGCGCCACCCGGCGTGTGCATGATCACGGTCAGGCCCTTCGACGAGTCCATCCCGTGGAACGATGACATGAACCCATTGACGTC
Organism: Microbacterium wangyouchuni; assembly: GCF_054072595.1. Lineage (NCBI taxonomy): Bacteria > Bacillati > Actinomycetota > Actinomycetes > Micrococcales > Microbacteriaceae > Microbacterium > Microbacterium wangyouchuni. The sequence continues at coordinate 101,926 of NZ_JBSVRM010000001.1, read as the reverse complement.
CTCCGGCATCATGATGATGTGGCCAGGGGGTACGTCTCCCTTTTGCAGGAAGGCTGAAAAGTACACGAGTACGTTTCGCCCGCCGCGTTCTTGCGAGACGTGAGAGATCGCGGCATCCAACCGAGAGTTGAACCACTCGTCGCGGGCGACCCCGCCCAGACGGTTGAGCTCGTCGAGGAGCTCATTCCACGTCGACACCGAGGCTCATCCGTGCGCGGCGAGCGTCAAGGGCGGCGGTGCCGGGGCCCAATACTCGACGTCGGCACGGCGCGAAGCGTTGCCAAGTTCCACTGACGTGGCATACCGGGCGTAGAAGTTGGACAACTCCGCCATCGGCTCCACAAGGTCTTCCATGGCAAAAGTATCGCACACACGGGCTGGAGCGTCGCGATGTGGCCTACAGCTCAATGTCCAGTCCCGCTCGACGCCGTTCGACGACCATTTGCCATCTTCACGCGGAACCTACGCTCAGTTGAAGTCCCCACCCGGGGCCATATCCATGAACCTTGAGTAGTGACCCTGAAATGCCAGGTTGATCGTCGCGGTCGGGCCGTTACGGTGCTTGGCTACGATCAGGTCGGCCTCACCCGGGCGAATGTCCTTGTCGTAGACCGAGTCACGATGCAACAGGATCACCATGTCGGCATCCTGCTCGATCGACCCGGACTCACGAAGGTCGCTGATCTGCGGCTTCTTGTCCGTGCGCTGCTCAGAACCACGGTTCAGCTGCGACAGTGCGATGACCGGCACCTGCAACTCCTTCGCGAGCAACTTCAGCGCACGCGAGAACTCCGAGACTTCTTGTTGGCGCGACTCGACGCGCTTGCCGCTCGTCATCAGCTGCAGGTAGTCGATGACGACCAGGCGCAGGCCCTCGCGCTGCTTGAGGCGGCGGCACTTCGCACGGATCTCGACCAGCGTCATGTTCGGGCTGTCATCGATGAAGAGGGGCGCGTCGTTGATGCGTCCGCGGGTCGCAGCGACCGTCGTCCAGTCGCGCGGATCGAGCGATCCCTTGCGCATGTGCTGCAGCGGAATCGCGCCCTCTGCGCTGAGCAGACGCATCGCGATCTCGCTCTTGCCCATTTCGAGGGAGAAGAAGACTGCGGGCTGGTTGTGCCCGATCGCCGCAGCACGAGCAAAATCGAGCGCGAGCGTCGACTTGCCGACAGCGGGCCTCGCTGCCACGACGATCATCTGACCGCCGTGCAGACCGTTCGTCAGCTCATCGAGTTCTTTGAACCCGGTGGGCACGCCCGTCATCGAGCCGTCACGGCCACTGGCCGCCTCGATCTCTTCCATCGCAGCATCCACCGCAACAGTCAGCGGAACGTAATCTTCCGCGGTCTGCGTACCGGAGACCGCGTAGATCTCGGCCTGCGCGTTATTGACAAGATCGGTCGCATCGCCCTGGCCGTCATAGCCAAGCTGCACGATGCGCGTGCCCGCATCGACGAGGCGGCGCAGGATCGAGCGCTCGGCGACGATGCCGGCGTAGTACCCGGCGTTCGCCGCGGTCGGCACGATCGAGGTGAGCGTGTGCAGGTAGTCGGCGCCACCGGCGCGTCCCAGCTCACCGGTCTTGATCAACTCGTCAGTGACTGCGACAACGTCGGTGGGCTCACCGTGCGAGTACAGGGTGAGGATCGCTTCGAAGATGAGCTCGTGCTTGGGGATGTAGAAGTCGGCGCCCTTGAGCGTCTCGATCACATCGGCGACGGCATCCTTCGACAGAAGCATTCCGCCCAGGGTGCTCTGCTCGGCGAGGAGGTCGTGCGGCGGCACGCGCTCCGGTTTGCGCTGTCCTCCGAGACGGTCCTCCGAGATGTCGGCAATCGACACGGTGCTCCCTTCGGTGCGCTGGTGGCTGATGCGGCCCGGGATCGGGCCCGCAACCCTTGCGACCGCGGTGTCCTCTGCGGTCGAAATGAGCGAACCACACACCACCGACATCTGGTCGCTCGTCCACGCTACGAGCGACCTCATCCACACGCAACATGGCCTGTGGATAACCCTGTGGACAGTTTGCGGAGAACGTGGGAGTGTCTGTGTAAAACAGGTGTGGATAACCCTGTGGTGACAGGTGGATTTTTGCCGATTTATTCGCTCTGATCAGCGGTTTAGAGTTTCCCCAGCCTGTGGATGAGATTCTGTTTAAACACCTGATTGAAGGTTGAGCGATGAGTGTGTGGGATGTGTACAACCTGGGGAGAAGTCAAGTCTTGATTTTCTCGGGCGCGTTCCCTATTTTCCGGGGGCATCCACCCCTGTCACCCCGCACGGACACCTCCAACACACAGCAAAACGCCCCCTACCCGAGGGTAGAAGGCGTTCTGCGAAGGTGTTGCGGACTACTTGGCCGCGACAACCTGAAGGGTGATGACGGCCACGACGTCGTCGTGCAGACGCACGGTCGCCTCGTGGATGCCCGTCGACTTGATCGGCGCGGTGATGGTCACCTTGCGCTTGTCGATCGAACCGATGCCAGCAGCCTCAACAGCAGTGGCAACGTGGTCGGTCTTGACCGAACCGAACAGGCGTCCGGTAGCGCCGGCCTTGACAGCCAGGCGAACCTTCGCGCCCTCGATCGCGTCCTTGAGAGCCACAGCCTCGTCGCGGTCGTGGATCGCACGAGCCTTGCGGGCAGCCTGAATCGACTCGACCTGCTTGGCACCACCGCGGGTCCACGCCGTGGCGTAGCCCTGCGGGATGAGGTAGTTGCGGGCGTACCCGTTCTTGACCTCGATAACGTCACCGGCACTTCCGAGCCCGGCAACCTCGTTCGTGAGAATCAGCTTTGCCATGTCGTTACCCCTTACCGGCCTGCGCCAGCGTAGGGCAGGAGCGCCATTTCGCGTGCGTTCTTGATCGCGGTGGCGATCAGACGCTGCTCCTGCACCGAAACACCGGTGATACGACGGGCGCGGATCTTGCCGCGCTCCGAGACGAACTTGCGAAGGGTTGCGACGTCCTTGTAGTCAATGACGCCAACCCGGATCGACTTCGCGGGAGCGGTGGGCTTGCCACCCTTCCGCGGCTTGCGGCGGTCGCCGCTCGACTTTCCAGCCATGGTTTTTCCTTTGATGAGCGGATGCCGGTCACTTCAACGAGCGAAGCGTCCGGATCCAGAAGTTGTTTAGAACGGGGTGTCGTCGCCGAAGCTGCCCGGAGTGCTCCACGCATCCGCACTTGTCGACGAGCCGGGGGTAGACCACGGCTCTGACGACGCCTGCTGTTGCTGCGCGGGACGCACCTGTCCACCGCCGCCACCGGCACCGCCGGAAGCCGCGCCAGAACCGCCAGAAGCCGCACGGGTAACCTGCGCTGTCGCGTACCGAAGCGAGGGGCCGATCTCGTCGACCTCCAGCTCGATCGACGTGCGCTGGTTGCCTTCGCGGTCCTGGTAGGAGCGCTGACGCAGGCGCCCCTGCGCGACAACACGCATGCCCTTGGTCAGAGAACCCGCCACATGCTCAGCGAACTCGCGCCAGACGGACGCACGGAGGAACAGCGCGTCGCCGTCCTTCCACTCGTTCGCGGCACGGTCGAAGCTGCGCGGGGTAGATGCGATGGTGAAGTTCGCCACCGGCAGCCCGTTCTGCGTGTAACGCAGCTCGGGGTCGGCCGTGAGGTTTCCCACAACGGTAATGACGGTTTCGCCGGCCATGAGTCTTAGGCCTTCGCTGCCTTGGCGGCCTTGCGAGCAGCCTTCTCTTCGGAGCGCTTAGCTTCGAAAGCAACCATCGCCTGAGCTTCTTCTGAACGAAGAACCTTAGTGCGCATGATCTGCTCGTTCAGGCCCAGCTGACGGTCGAGCTCCTGTGTGGTCTCGCTCGTTGCTGTGAAGTTGACGACGGCGTAGATGCCCTCGGTCTTCTTCTGGATCTCGTATGCAAGACGGCGCTTGCCCCAGATGTCGACCTTGTCCACAGTGCCACCATCGTTGGTGATGACCTTGAGGAACTTGTCGAGCGTAGGGGCTACCTGGCGCTCGTCGATCTCGGGGGTCAGAATGACCATGAGTTCGTACTGGTGCGTCACTTACCCACCTCCTTCGGACTAGAACGGCTTCCGGGAATTTCCCGAGAGCAGGAGGGTGTGTGCACGTGTCCGCCGCAGACCGCCGAATGCGGGCCGATAGACAGACAACCTGAACAGTCTAACGGAATCGCGGGCGTGTCGCGAACACGGTCGATAGCGTGGACGGTATGGAGTGGATCTCGGACGTCTCTGTCGGCGACTGGCTGCGCGAGCGGCTCAATAAGGATCTGGCCGAGAACAACACGATGCACAGTGTTGTTCCGAGCGGGTTTGAGGCCTATGCGCGCGTCTTCCACCCCGCGCAGGTGCGCTCACTGCCGGATCGTGCCGTTCCGACGATGGACGAGTGGAACCGGATGCCGGATGCCGAGCACGCCCGCCTCAGCGAACTGTTCGTCGATACGCCAGCCAGTTGGGCCGAGACCGCCGACGCCTTCGGCACCACCATGCACGCGCTCGCCCAGTGGCAGCGTCTGGTGAAGACCCCGCCGGACGGCGATTGGCGCACGCGCATCGCTCCGGATGGCCGCGAGTTCACGTCGCCCTTCGAGGGAGAGATTCCACCGACTCTGCTCGCCGCCATCGCGCGGCACCTCATCGTGCACACGTCGACCCCGGATGCCGGTTTCGCTGCGATCTGGGAAGGATGGGGCGGGTTCGTCGGACACTTCGGTGAGACCTCAAGTCGCGCCTTCCTCGAGTTCACGGACGACCCGGCACATGCGCAGGTTCTGCAGCAGAGCTTCCACGACCGCTTCAACAACCCGTTCCGCAAGGCGAAGTGGCAGCCTGGCATCGTCTCGGACGAGATCTCACAGGGCCAGCGGCTTTCCCTCCCCAGCCGCGATCACGTGCTCTTCTCCGCCGCCCCGGCCGTGTTCGCCGACCCGGACTGGGTGCTCGGTGTGCCGTGGCGCGACCGTCCGGCTGAGGAGCACGGCTTCGCGCCGGAGGCGCAGCATCCCAGCATCCTGTGGCCGGCTGACCGCGCCTGGGTGATGGTGAGCGAGATCGACTACGACTCCACGATCGTCGCCGGCTCGGCGGCGCTGATTCAAGCGCTCTGCGCGGATGCTGCGCTTGAGGCGCTACCGGTCCCCGAGGGCGCGAGCCTGCACTGGGACGCCGACACGATCAACCGCTGACCACGAGAAACAGTTTCCTGCATGAGACAGGTGTTCCTACGACGTTTCTCATGCGGGAAACTGTTTCTCGCGAGCTCAACCCCGGGCGCGGCCCGCGGCCGGCCTCAGCGTGTGATGGGCGGAGTGGAGTTCCAGGCCGCACGATCTGCGGCCGTAGGCGCTTCGGGGATGCGGCCCCGGCCGTCGGGCTCCGGGATCGCGGCGAGCAGTGACCGGGTGTACGGATGCTGCGGGTCGGCCCACAGCTCCGCGGTGTTACCCGACTCCAGCACCTGCCCTGCGTACATCACGAGCGTCCGATCGGCGATGCGACGGACCACCGCAAGGTCGTGCGAGATGAACAGCATCCCGGCGCCGACCTCGGCGACGAGATCGCGCATGAGGGCGGCGACGCTCGTCTGTGTCGATGCATCCAGAGCCGAGATCGGCTCGTCCGCGATGAGCAGCTTGGGCCGAGCGGCCAATGCGCGGGCGATGGCGATGCGCTGCTTCTGCCCGCCCGAGAACTGGTGCGGGAAACGGCTCGTCCACGCGGGGTTCAGCCCGACGCGCTCCAGCCATTCCTCCACGCGCGAACCCTCATCGCCGCGTGCGACAGCGGTCTGGATGCCGTCCTGGATCTGTTCGCCGATGCGCCGCCGCGGGTTCAACGACGTCGACGGATCCTGGAACACCATCTGGATGCCGGTGAGCGCGAGCGAGCGACGCCGCAGCCCCATCGTGGTCACGGGCATCCCGTTGAACAGCACCGAACCGCCAGCAGTCTTCTCGATTCCTGCTGCCGCGCGGGCCAGCGAGGACTTGCCGCTTCCCGATTCGCCAACGAGAGCGACCGTCTCCCCCACCGCGACCTGAACCGAAACGGCATCAACCGCGACGACCGGCGGGTTTCCGGGGTAACGGACGACGATGTCCTGCGCATCCAGCACCAGTGCGTCACTCATCGCCTGCTCCTTCGATCCCATCTTCGGAGGCGATCCGCGAGCCGGGAAGCGCCGCCAGGAGCGTCCGCGTGTACTCGTGCTGCGGGTCGGCAAACAGGGTCGCCCGATCCGCGCGCTCCACGATCCGACCGTCCTTCATCACCGCGACATCGTCCGCGATCGCGCTCATAACGCCGAGGTCATGCGTGACCAGCAGGACGGCAAGATCGCGTTCGACAGCGAGATCGCGCAGCAGCTGCAGGATGCCGGCCTGAACCGTGACATCAAGCGCCGTGGTCGGCTCATCCGCGAGCAGCACATCCGGATCGCAGGCCAGAGCACATGCGATCGCGATGCGCTGTCGCTGACCTCCGGAGAACTGATGCGGGTAGCGGCCCAGCGACTCGGCCGCGCGCGGCACCTGCACCCGCTCGAGCATCTCGACAGCGCGAGCGTCTGCCGCCTTGCCCTTGAGCCCCAGGTGCACGCGCATGTGGTCGGTGAGCTGCTTGCCGACGGTGAGCTGCGGATGCAGTGACGCCGAGGGATCCTGAAACACCATCGCGATGCGGTTGCCGCGAACGCGGTTCAGCGCGCGGCGGGGCATCCCGAGCAGTTCTTCATCACCGAGGCGGATCGAACCCGTCGTCGTCGCTTTGGGCGGCAGCAGGCCGAGCACGGCGAGTGAGGTGAGGGTCTTGCCCGAACCGGACTCGCCGGCCAGACCCTGCACGCGTCCGCGTTCCAGGTCGAGCGAGATGCCATGGACGAGGGGTCGGCCGATTGAGATGTGCAGATCACGGATGCTGAGGGCGGTCGAGGTCATGCGCTCGCTCCCTTCGCGGATGCTGGCGCCGCAGATGACACGAGCTCGGCCTGGTTCTCATGAGTGATCTCAGCGGTGGGATCCAGCACGTCACGCATGGCGTCGCCCAGGAAGTTGAAAGCGACCACGACAGTCAGGATCGCGAGACCGGGGAACACGCCCAGCCACCAGGCATCGAAGTTCTGCATGGCGGCGGAGATCATCGATCCCCACTCGGCCGTCGGCGGCTGGGCCCCCAGACCGAGGAACGACAGGCCGGACAGCAGCAGGATGGCGGTTCCGATATCGAGCGTGGCCAGCACCAGCACGGGGCCGGCGATGTTCGGCAGGATGTCGACGAACAGGCTCCGTGCCGGCGAATGTCCGAGCAGGCGCCCCGCGATCACGTAGTTCTGCCGTCGCAGGCTCAGCACCAGGCTGCGCGTGACACGGGCGTACTGCGGCCACGAGACGATGACCGCAGCGATCACCGCATTGAACAGCGAGGGTCCGAGGGATGCGGCGACCACCATCGCGAGGATGACCGTGGGGAAGGCCATGAACAGATCGGTGATGCGCATCAGGGTCTCATCAAGCCACCCACCGAAGTATCCGGCGAGCGCTCCGATGACCGTGCCGATGAGGAGGGCGGCGACCACGAGGGTGAGCGCGAGTGGAATCGTCACGGTCGCACCGGTCATGAGCCGGGAGAAGATGTCGCGGCCGTTGCCGTCGGTGCCCATCAGGGTGTCGATCCCGGGCGCCTGCAGGCGCGGCAGCACCTGGGCGTTCGGGCCGAATGGCACCCACCACTGCGCGGTAAAGGCGATGATCACCCAGGCGAGGGCGATGACCGAGCCGATGATGCCCAGGGGCGTGCGCCAGGCCCGCGGCCAGCGGAAGCGGATCTTCCACCGCGATGCCACGCGGCGGTCGTCGAATGCGCTCATGCGATCCTCACTCTCGGATCCAGCACGCCGTACAGCAGGTCGACGATCAGGTTGATAACGAGGTAGATGACACCGACCACCAGGCCGACACCCATGATGCCGGTGAGGTCGAGGTTGGCGGCCGCGTTGTAGGCGTAGGTACCCAGGCCCGGCCAGGCGAACACCGATTCGACGAGCACGGTGCCACTCAGCAGCGCACCGAAGGCGACACCCACGACGGTCATGATCGGCAGTGCGGCTCCGCGCAGCACGTAGTCGAGCACGACGCGAGTGCCGGAGAGACCCTTCGCCCGGGCGGCGCGCACGTAGTCGCTGTCGAGGACCTCGAGCACTGAGGTGCGCACGAACCGGGTCAGCAGTCCGATGGTGACGAGCGAGAGCACCATCACCGGAAGGGCGAGGTGAGCGGCTGCGTCGAAGAAGCCGACGCTGTCGCCGTTGAGCAGATAGTCGATCGTGTAGAAGCCGGTGATGCGCGGCGGCGGCGTGATCGACGGCGAGACGCGTCCGGATCCCGGTGCGATCCCCAACTCGAGGAAGAAGAAGTAGTAGCTGACCAGCGCGAGCCAGAACGTCGGAACGCTCAGTCCCACCAGGGTGACCACGCGCACGACCTGGTCCGTAACGAGCCCGCGCCGGTACGCGGCGAGGGTGCCGAGCACGATGCTGACCGCGAGGCTGACGACGATCGCGCAGACGGCAATTTCGATCGTCGCCGGAACGGCTGTTGCGAGATCTGCCGTCACCGCGCGCCCGGTCACGAGGGATGTGCCGAGGTCGCCCTGCAGCAGGTTCGCCATATAGATGAAGTACTGCACGATGAGCGGCTGATCGAGACCGTGCGCCTTGATGAACGCCGCCCGCGTCTCGGGGTTCTGCGCTGCACCCTCACCGAGCGCGGCCGACACCGGGTCGCCGGGTACGAGGTTGGTCAGCAGGAACGTCACGATCGTGACGCCGATCAGCAGCAGCACCGAAGTGCCGAGTCTGCGCAGCAGGTACCCGACCAGCGGAGAGCGGGTCGGGCGCCTGCGCGCGATGGTGGCAGTACTCATCGAGTCATTCAGCCGGCGGGTGCGATCTCGGCGATGTCAATCTCCCACACCGAGTTGTACACGGCGCCGGTGACGTCACCGGCGGTCGCGATGTTGCGACCGGGCACGATCAGCGGCACGAACGGGCCTTCGGCCTGCATGGCCTCGGCGAACTCCGTGAAGGCGGCGGTGCGCTCGTCGGCGTCGGTCGCACTGGCCGCCTCAGCGGCAAGGGCGGCGATCTCGGGGTTCGCCTCGGCGGCCCAGCCGGAGCGCAGGCCCACCTTCAGTCCCGGACCGAAGGGCAGGAAGTTTGCCGAGTCGGCGTAGTCCGGGCCCCAGAACCACAGGCCGAAGCCCTCGGTTCCGTTGACATAGGCGTCGAGCTCGGTCGCGAACGGTGCGGGAGCGAGTTCGACGTTGATGCCAGCGTCCTTCAACTGGGCCTGCACGCGCTCGGCGAGAGGCGTGAATTCGACACCACCGACGGGGTAGTCGTTCGGGAACTGCAGCTTCAGGGTCTGCCCGGTGTATCCGGCCTCGGCGAGCGCCGCCTGGGTGCGGTCGAGATCCTGCTCGACACCGGCATCCAGTGCACCCTCAAACCCGGGCGGGATGACGCCGGTGGCCTGCACGGAACCGGCCCCGGCGAGCTCCAGCAGCGCGTCGTAATCGAGGGCGTAACGGATCGCCTCGGCGATCTTGACGTTCGCGAGCTCGCCCGCGTTGTCGGCCGACTGGTTCAGCAGCAGGAAGATCGACTGGCCCGAGGGGACTGCGTCGACGTTCAGGTCATCGCCGAGCGTGGCGACCTGGTCGCCGTTGAGGTCCATGGCGACCATCGTGTCGCCGCCCTTGAGGTTGGCGAGCTGGGTGGCGCTCTCGCTGACGTTGCGGATCACAACGCGGTCGTAGGCGCTGTCTTCCTTGCCGTCGTACTCGTCGTTACTGGTCAGCACGATCTGCGACGCGAGGTCGAGCGTGTCGAGCACGAACGGTCCGGATCCGGCCGAGGTGCCATCCAGGAATGCCTGGGCGGTGTCGGTGCCGTCTGTGGTGCCGCCGTTCTCGATCACGACGTCGGCGTTGACGATGCCGAGAGCAGGGTTCGCGAGGATCGCCGGCAGCTGCAGCAGCGGGGTCTCGGTGGTGAAGCGGATCGTCTTGTCGTCGACCTCTTCGATCGTGACGCCGTTGAGGAGGAAGTTCGGCTTGGCTTCGACCATGCCCTGGATCCGCTGCAGGGTGAACACGACGTCCTTCGCTTCAACCGGCGTTCCGTCGGAGAAGCTGCGCTCGCCCTCAAGCGTGAAGGTGAACTCTGTCGCGTCGTCGTTCTGCTCCCAGGAGGCAAGGCCCGGAATCGGTGTCGACACGTCAGATCCCTCGAAGTCGACCAGCGTCTCGTAGAGAGCCTTCGCCAACATGTTGCCGGTCGGATCGTAGCTGTGGCCGGGGTCGGCGGTCTCGACCGAGAACGCGGTGTCGATCACGAGCGAGGCGGCAGAGCTGTTGCCCCCACCATTCGCGGAGTTTCCGCCAGAGCATCCGGTGACGGCCAAAAGCGCGACTGCACCGATGGCGATCAGGGACTTGCGAGACAACGAGGACATAGACCCTCCTAGGGAAGGGAGTGTTTGGGAAAGGTCGGACGGCTGTGGACGACCGAGTTCAGATTGTCATGATGCGTGACGAAATGTCCAATGAGACCAGACCTTGTGAAACAAATTGTTCTAGGATCCGAGGATGGCAGACACTACGTCCAATATTCGGCCCACCGATTCGGCATCCACTGGACGAAGTGCGTCGCCTGCGCTCGACGACGTCGGCTACCGCATCCTCGCGGCTCTCCGCGAGAACGGTCGAATCTCGATGGCGGCGCTGGCCGAACGCGTCGGAGTCTCGCGCGCCAACGCCTATTCGCGAGTGGAAGCACTCATGGACAGCGGAGTCATCACCGGCTTTTCAGCATCCGTCGACCCGGCGAAAGTCGGCCTCTCCATCGGCGCACACGTCTTCGTCACCGTGCATCCGCAATCCTGGCCGGCATTCCGCGAGCGGGTGCTCGAAATGCCTGAGGTCGAGTATTGTGCCGTCACCACAGGCGAACACGACGCGATGCTGATGATCCGTGCGACCGACGTCGGTGGGGTGCATGACTTCTCCACCGCCGTGATCGCGCAGCTGCCCGAGGTGCGCACCGTCGTCAGCGTGGTGATCCTGGACGAGGTGGTGCGGCGGACATTCATCCTGCCCACCGACATCCCCCAGCGCGAACCAGCAGGGACGATGGGGATGACGCGATGGACACCGGCTCCCGGAGCCCGGGAACCGCTGCCGCCGCGGTAGGCGTCAGGCCGCGGGAACCTCGACGCAGATGCTGAGCTGCGGCTTACCGAACATCTCGTAGTGCTCGACCAGGCGCAGCCCGTTTTCGTCCTGCTCGATGTTGCTGTCACCCGATCCGGTGACAACGGAGCCGTCCGCGACCAGCACGTGAACGAAGTTGATGCTGATGACGTTCCCGGTGCGCGTGCCGACGAACTGGCCGAAGGTGACAGTGTCACCGATGTAGTCACCCCAGACGACGCCATCCTTCTCGAAGTAGCGGAATGTGCTCGGCGCGTCGTGGTTCACGACCGACGTCGTCGAGGAGGTCATCTTGAAGGTACGTCCGTCCAGTGACGGGAGAAGTGTCTGCGTGCTCACCCCTTGATTATGGCAACACCACGCGCAGTCGCTGACCATCAGGCTCCTGCGGTTACCGTGGACGGGTGACCATGCCCGCCTCCAGCTCCCAGCCGATCGCCTTCGACGCCCGCGCACTGACCGAACCTGTCGATCCGGGTGCAGTCAAGGCGTTCACCGCCGCCATGCGCGCGCGTGGCGGCTCGTCGATGCCGATCGGCACGATCATCGCCATCGTCGTCGTTTCGGTTTTCGGAGTGCTCTTTATCGGAACGCTGATCCCGCTGTTCACCCTGATGCTGCGCAGTTTCACAAGCGGAGGCAGTCCGCTGAACCTGCTGCCGGTGATCGTGGTCGCAGCGATCATCACCATCGGTGGGATCATCGCCTGGTCCGCCATGCACAAGGGCAAAGTCGTCCGATACCGCCTTAGTCAGTTCGCCGCCGCGAACAACATGACCTACGAGGATCGGATCAATGATCCGCAGCTGCCGGGAATGATCTTCAACATCGGTCGCTCCCGTCGTTCGGACCGCCTGGTGCGCGGGCATTCGCCGCGCTTCGTCGAGTTCGGCAATTATCAGTACACGACCGGGTCGGGGAAGCACTCCACCACGCACTCGTGGGGCTACGTCGCGGTGAAGCTGGATGTGCCGCTGCCCAATATCGTGTTGGATGCCCTCGGCAACAACGGGTTCGGCACCAACCTTCCGGCATCGTTCCAGAAGGAGCAGCGCCTCTCGCTCGAGGGCGACTTCGACCGGTACTTCACGCTCTACTGCCCCGAGGGTTATGAGGCGGATGCCCTCTACCTCTTCACCCCCGACATCATGGCGCGTTTCGTCGACAACGCCGCACAGCTCGATGTCGAGATCGTCGATGACTGGCTGTTCCTGTACACGAAACGTGCGGCGTCCACACTGGATCCGGCAACCTGGGCATGGTTGTTCGGCGCCGTCGGCGCGCTCATCACCAAATTCGACCAGTGGGCCCGGTGGCGCGACGAGCGACTGGCTGCCGCGCACAGCGATGCCCCCGCGCAGAGCACTGCTCCCGCGCAGGCGCCGATCGCGGGAACGCATGCGCTTCCCTTTGCGGCACCGGCCGGGATGCTGACCCCGCCGCCCGGCGTCGCGCACAGCGGTCGGCGCCTCAAGCGCAGCGGCCGCTGGATTCCGATCGTCGCCGTGGTGTGCTTCGGGATCGTCTGGTTCTGGATGCAGTTCGCGCGCTGAGCACCGGCACGAGCAGGTATCAGGGTGGGCGCTGTCTGGGGAACTGCGCCCACCCCATCCCCCCTTGGGATACAGAAGAAGACGAACTCCCTCCTTGTGGACGGCTGAGCCGTCCGACGCCACTTGTCAGCTGGGGACTGAACGATCGCGGCGTATGAGTCAGACGGTATCCCAAACGAGGTTGCAGGAGGTTGCAGGGAGGTTGCAGGCCGTCAAACCCCTAGCAGCGCGGTCATCCGCCGCGCGCGTCTGACCGGTGCGTTCAGTCGCCCAGACCGAAGTACGCCAGCTCCGCGTCATTCAGCATCCGCGACCGGATCAAAAACCGCATCCCGGTCGGTCCCTCGACGCTGAATCCCGCACCGCGGCCGGGTACGACATCGATGGTCAGGTGGGTGTACTTCCAGTACTCGAACTGCGACTCGGACATGTACACCTCGATGGGCGCATCCAGTCCGGCGTCGATGTCGCCCAGCAGCACATCACTCGGCCCGGTGATGAACATGCCCACCGGGTAACACATCGGGCTTGAGCCGTCACAGCATCCGCCGGACTGATGGAACATGAGCGGACCATGCTGCGCGGTGAGTTCGCGCAGCAGCGATGCCGCGGCATCCGTCACCGCCACCCGATGGTAGGTCCCGATGCTCACCATGTCGATCTCCTTCGGTGGTTCTCGGGTGGGCGCCAGCGGCGACGCCCACCCGAGGGTCGTGGTCCCTGAGCCTGTCGAAGGGTCAGAAGAAGCCCATCGGGCCCTCGGCGTACGACACGAGGAGGTTCTTCGTCTGCTGGTAGTGGTCGAGCATCTTCAGGTGGTTCTCCCGACCGATGCCGGACTGCTTGTATCCGCCGAACGCGGCGTGCGCCGGGTACTGGTGATACGTGTTCGTCCATACGCGCCCGGCCTGAATGGCACGGCCCGCGCGGTAGGCGGTGTCTCCACTGCGCGTCCACACGCCGGAACCGAGTCCGTACAGAGTGTCGTTGGCGATGTCGATCCCGTTGTCGTAGTCGTCGAAACTCGTCACGGCGAGTACCGGACCGAAGATCTCCTCCTGGAAGATACGCATGCTGTTCGTGCCCTCGAACACGGTCGGCGCGACGTAGTAACCGTCGGTGAGGTCGCCCCCGAGGTCAACGCGCTCTCCACCGGTGAGCAGCTTCGCTCCCTCCTGCTTACCGATGTCGATGTAGCTGAGGATCTTCTCCAGCTGGTCGTTGGATGCCTGTGCGCCGATCATCGTGTTCTTGTCGAGCGGGTTGCCCTGGATGATCTTTCCCACCCTGGCCAGGCCGTCGCCCAGGAATCCGTCATAGATCGAGCGCTGGATGAGGGCTCGTGACGGGCAGGTGCAGACCTCGCCCTGGTTCAGCGCGAACATCGCGAAGCCCTCGAGTGCCTTGTCATAGAACGAGTCGTTGGTCGAGCGCGCGACATCTTCGAAGAAGAGGTTGGGGGATTTTCCGCCGAGCTCGAGCGTGACCGGAATGAGGTTCTGCGAGGCGTACTGCATGATCAGCCTGCCGGTCGTCGTCTCACCGGTGAAGGCGATCTTGCGGATCTTCTTGTGCTGCGCGAGCGGAGCACCCGCCTCGATGCCGAAGCCGTTGACGATGTTGATGACGCCGGTCGGCAGCAGATCGCCGATGATCTCGAACAAATACAGGATGGATGCCGGAGTCTGCTCGGCCGGCTTCAACACGATGCAGTTACCTGCGGCGAGCGCGGGGGCGAGCTTCCACACCGCCATCAGGATCGGGAAGTTCCACGGGATGATCTGGCCGACCACTCCCAGCGGTTCTTGGAAGTGGTACGCGACGGTGTTCTCGTCGAGCTGGCTGAGCGAGCCCTCCTGTGCACGCAGTACGCCGGCGAAGTAGCGGAAGTGGTCGATGGCGAGCGGGATATCGGCTGCGAGAGTCTCGCGCACCGGCTTGCCGTTGTCCCAGGTCTCGGCGACCGCGATCTCTTCGAGGTGCTGTTCCATACGGTCGGCGATTCGGTTGAGGACAAGGCTGCGCTCGGCCGGGCTGGTCTTACCCCAGGAGGAGAACGCCTTCCATGCCGTGTCGACGGCGCGGTCGATGTCTTCGACGGTGCCGCGGGCGACCTCGGTGAACGGCTTGCCGTTGACGGGGCTCACGTTCTCGAAGTACTGCCCCTTGACGGGTTCGACGAACTCGCCGCCGATGTAGTGACCGTAGCGCGGGCGATAGTTCGCGATGGCACCGGCAGAACCTGGTGCAGCGTAAGCGGTGGACACGGTCTCTTCGACGATCGTCATCTGCGTCTCCTTCGACGGGCCGCAGCATCTGGACTGCGCGGCGTTGGGTCGAAGGTAAACCCCGCAACGTTGCGCCAGGATGCGGCACGTTGCATCCGCTTGCGCTCAGCCGCGCTCCAGCTTCTCGATTCGGCTGACCAGGCCCGCGCGCCGCGGCGAGCGCGCCGGCAGCATCTCCAGACACAGGCGCAGCACCTCTTCGTCTTCGGCGCCCTCGGGGATCTCGATGTAGGCGAGCAGCACGTCGATGCTGGCCTCGGTGAGCATGACTTCACGCAGCGCCGCGCGCACGGATTCGCGGAACTCCTCCACCGCGGGCGCCGTGGAATCCGGAAGCACCGGCCCGCGGTATGCCGTCAGCGCTACCCGGTGTGCGCCGCGATCGAGCAGTGAGAGAACGTTACGAGCATCGGTCTCGAGCGGAACGGTCAGTCGATAGGGCCGGGATTCGGGTACGAGTTCCGGGGCGATGCGCTGCAGCACTTTTCGCAGACGGACGAGCTCGGGCCGAAGCGTGTCGACGGATGCCCCGGGGCCGTAGATGAGTTCGGCGAGGCGGTCGGCAGAAAGTCCCTGCCGGTAGTTCGCAAGCGTGAGCAGAATCTCGGCATGGCGTGCGCTCAGGTCGATCATCGTCTCGGCGTCATCGCTGGCGACCTCCAGCCGCGCGCGGTCACGCCCGAGCACCTGCAGCACGATGCGGGTCGGCGCCGATGCACGTCTCTGTTTGCGGCGAGGGGTGGCCGGGGCGCTGCTTCGCGACCGCAGTCGTGCCACGAGAAGCTCGGATTCCACGGCCCGGGCGGTGGCATCCACCAGCAAGCGTGCCTGCGGCGTGACCACCTCGGGTCCGCCCGTGACGTCGATGACCCCGAGGATCCGCTTCGTCTCCGGGTCGAACACCGGCGCCGCCGTGCACGACCAGGGATGCACCAGACGGTTGTAGTGCTCCGCCTCGTGGATCTGCACCGATTCGCCCAGGGCGATCGCTGTTCCAGGAGCGGACGTTCCCACAGTATCTTCGGCCCAGTTCGCCCCCGCGACCAGTCCCGCCTCCCCGGTGAGCAACCGCTTCTGCAGGTCGCCCTCCACCCACAGCAGACGTCCGGCATGATCGCCGACAGCGACCATCACGCCGGATTCTTCCGGATCTCCCGGAAGGAGCAGTCCGCGGATCATGTCCATGACGCTCGCGAGCGGATGCTGCTGACGAAACAGCTGCAGCTCTTCTGCCGACAGCTCCAGCGGCGGCAGATCCTCGGCTCCGATGCGCCGCTTCCAGGATCTCTCCCAGGAGTCGCGCACCAGCGGGCGGATGTGTTCCAGGTGACGGTCGTCGAGATTGCCGGCGACAAGTTCTTCGTGCGCACGCTCGATGATCAACCGTGATGCCTCCGGGGAGTTATCACGTGATGCTGACCACGGCGATGACACTATGTCTCCGATCGACGATGACCGAGTGTGCTCCCAGTGTACGAGTACGGCGCATCCCTGTCTGCCCATCCGTCCGACTCGACCGATGGTCGACAATCACCCCCGCCTGGAAAGCCGGCACTCAGCCGCGCGCGGCCCACCATTCGCGCAGGCGCTGCTCGGCGGCATCCGCACCGATCACGCCCTCATCGAGGCGCACCTCGAGCAGGAACTTGTACGCCTCGCCGACCTCACGGCCCGGCGTGATGCCCAGGATCTGTTGGATCTGATTGCCATCGAGCTCTGGCCTGATGGAGTCGATCTCCTCCTGCTCGCGCAGGTCCGCGATGCGCTTTTCGATGTCATCGTACGCACCGGCCAGCCGGGCAGCCTTGCGACGATTGCGAGTGGTGACGTCGGCACGAGTGAGAATGTGCAGACGCTCCAGCACCGAGCCGGCATCGCGCACATAGCGGCGCACAGCGGCATCGGTCCACGCGCCCTCGGCGTAGCCGAAGAATCGCAGATGCAACTCGATCAGAGCGGTGACGGCATCCGTCGTCTCACCGTCGAAGCGCAACGCCTGCAGGCGCTTGCGCGCCATCCGCGAGCCCACCACATCGTGGTGATGGAAGCTGACGGCTCCCCCGGGCTCGAGCTTGCGCGTGCGCGGCTTGCCGATGTCGTGCAGCAGGGCGGCGATCCGCAGCGGCACATCCGGGTCGGCGTCGGGATGCCGCACATGCTCCAACTCGATCGCCTGCTGCAGCACCGTGAGCGAGTGCTCATAGACGTCCTTGTGGTGATGGTGCTCATCGACCTCAAGCTGCAGCGCGGTGACCTCGGGCAGGAACTCGTCGATCAGCGACGTCTCCACCAGAACACGGATGCCCCGGACCGGGTCGTCGGTCTGCATGAGCCGTACGAGCTCGCTCTGGATGCGCTCGGGGCTGACGATCTTCAGCGTCTGGCGCAGTCGCACGATCGCGTCGCGCGTCGCCTCTTCGATGTCGAAACCGAGCTGCGCGCTGAAGCGGGCGGCACGCAGCATCCGAAGCGGATCGTCACCGAAACTCACATTCGGGTCGGTGGGGGTGCGGAGGATTCCGGTGACGAGATCCTCAACGCCGCCGGTCGGGTCGACGAGCTTCACCGCCGGCACCTGCAGGGCCATCGCGTTCACGGTGAAGTCGCGGCGCACCAGGTCGCCGTCGATCGCCGTGCCGAACTCGACGGTGGGCTTTCTCGTCACCCCGTCGTAGCTGTCGGCGCGGTACGTGGTGATCTCCACCTGCTCGCCCTGCACACGGGCGCCGATGGTTCCGAATGCGCGACCAATGTCCCAGTGCGCGGTTGCGATTGGCTTGACGAGCTCGAGAATCTCATCCGGCGAGGCGTTCGTCGTGAAGTCGAGGTCGTGGGTCACTCGGCCCAACAGCGCGTCACGCACCGGCCCCCCGACCACAGCGAGCTCGAAGCCCGCGGCCTGGAACGCTGTGGCGAGCGCCGAAACGACGGGTCCTTCTGCAAGGTCGCGCAGGCGCGCGAGCCCCTCGGCCATATTGAGCATGGGTTCCAGCGTACCGGGGGAGCTCTTGCCCCCGTCGTCAGCCCGGCGCGTGTGCACGCTGGGGCAGATTTTTATAAGTATTTATAAGTTTCGGTACGGTTCGTATTGTATAGAACCCAAACTTAATGCATAGTTGGTTGTTGCGAGGCTTCTGATCCGTGCCGTTCCGGCCGGATCTGCCCTCCTGTGCTGTTTCGAGCGACCCGAATCGCTGGAAACAAACCGCGTGATTGACGCGCTATTTGGCGTGCCTGCGGTTAGCAGTGCCCTGCTTCGCCGTGTCCCCCCGCACGGCGAAGCAGGTTCACATCACAACACAACAGAACCGGAGAGATTCGTGGCGATGTTCCGTCGGGAACGATCGGAGGCACCCGCTGAGGGAGCGCACTATGCGCGATCCTCGGGACTGGATGCTCCGCCGTCGTACCCCGACGCCGCTGCCGTCAACCCCGACGGCGCGCCCACGACACGTGACCTGATCTGGAAGTCGCTGCTCACCGGCGACGCGCAGAATGCGCAGACAGCGCACACTTCTCCGGCACACACCTCGGCCTCGGTTCCGCGCTCCCCCGCCGTGGAACCGAGGTCGGCGAACCAGCACCTCTCCGCGCATCAGACCGGCACCCCCGCACCGGAGCCGACATCTCGACGCGCTCGTCGTCGCGCCGAGTCGGTGGCGTCGCTCGATGCCCGAGCCGTATCCGAGCCCGTTGCCCCAGCCGTCGTTGCACCGGCCTTCGTTGCACCCGCCGTTGTTGCACCGATTGTTCACCCGGCCCCCACCACCCCCGGGGCCCCCGCAGTTTCCGAACCGCCGACTGTCGCACCCGAGGCTGAGCCCGAGACTCCGCGCGAGCTCGCCATCGCGCTGGCCGAACGCCTCGGCCTCGCATATGTCGACCTGACCGAGTTCACTGTCGAGCCGACCGTCGTCGACCTGATCCCCGATCAGATGTGCCGCCGCCAGATCGTGCTGCCCATCTCGCGGGTCGGTGAACGACTCGTCGTCGCCGTGGCCGATCCCGAGAACGTCGTCGTGCTGGATGACGTCGCAGCCGTTGTTCGAATGCCGGTGGTTCCCGTCGTCGCCGAGCGCGACGCGATTCTCGCGGCCATCGACCGCTACCACCGCGTCGACTCCGAGCTGGAAGAGCTCACCTCCGCGTTCGAAGGCGAAGCCGCCGGTGAAACGGAGAAGTGGACACAGGACGTCGCCGATGCCGCGGCCGACGACGAAGCCCCCATCATCCGCTTCGTCAACCTCATCATCAGCCAGGCGATCATGGACCGCGCCTCGGATATCCACATCGAACCCGGTCGCGAAGAACTGCGCGTGCGCTACCGCATCGACGGCGTGCTCACCGAAGTGCAGCGTGTGCCGCGCTCGATGATCCCCGGCGTCATCAGCCGCATCAAGGTCATGTCCGACCTCGACATCGGCGAGCGCCGCAAGCCGCAGGACGGTCGCATCTCTATCACGCACGGTGGTCGAACTGTCGACCTCCGCGTCGCGACGCTGCCGACGGTGTGGGGCGAGAAAGTCGTCGCACGTGTGCTCGACTCACCGGTCGCCAGCCTTAAGCTCTCCGACCTCGGCATGCTCGATCGCAACATGGACATCTACCGCAAGAGCTTCTCCAAGCCCTACGGCATGATGCTCGTCACCGGTCCGACGGGTTCCGGAAAATCGACCACGCTCTACACAACACTCGCGACCATCGCCAAGCCCACGGTGAACGTGATCACCGTCGAGGATCCGGTCGAGTATCGGATGCCCGGGATCAACCAGGTGCAGGTCAACAACCGTGCCGGCCTCACGTTCGCCTCGGCGCTGCGCTCGATCCTGCGATCCGACCCCGACGTGATCCTCCTCGGTGAGATCCGTGACGAGGAGACGGCGAAGATCGCGATCGAGTCGTCCCTGACCGGTCACCTCGTGCTCTCGACCCTGCACACCAACGACGCTCCGAGCTCGGTGACCCGTCTCATCGAGATGGGCGTCGAGCCGTTCCTCGTCGGTTCCGCCCTCGACTCGGTGGTCGCGCAGCGACTCGCTCGCCGTCTCTGCGAGCGCTGCAAGATCGAATCCGAAGCGACCGAGATGGAGCTTCGCGTTCTCAACGTGCCCATCGACCCGATGCAGGGTGCGCCGACGGTCTATCGGCCCAATGGATGCTCGCAGTGCTCGAACACCGGATATCGCGGTCGTATCGCCCTGCACGAGGTCATGGCCGTCGATGAGGAGATCGAGCGGATGGCGGTCGCCAACGCTCCCACCGCAGAAATCGCCGAGTACGCCGAGGCGAACGGCATGGTCCGGCTCCGGATGGATGGCTGGGCAAAGGTGCTACTCGGCCACACCGCCATCGAGGAAATTCTCCGAGTCACCGTGTGACCGCCTCCCCGGCGTAAATAAGCACACAGTTCCACATATGAAAGGCAGCACTAGTGGCGAACGAAAATGAGTTCGCGTCTGATTTGGGCGGCTCCCGATTCGACGCACTGCTGGGCGGGTCCGAGGTCGACTCCGAGCTGCGCTCGTTCCTCAACGGCGTCCCCGGTGTGACGCTGCCCGCTATGACGCCGCCGGTGCAGCCCATGCAGGTGCAGCCCGCGCCCGTGCAGCCCTTGCAGCGCACTCAGCCCCAGCCAGTTCAGCAGCAGCCCGTTCAGCAGCAGCCGGTTTACTCGCAGCCGGTTCAGCCCCAGCCGGTTCAGCAGCGCGCGTTCGACCCGGCACCGATGTACGCCGACGATGCTCCGATCCGGCGTCGCTCTCAGCCTGCGCCTGCCCCGGCAGCAGCGCCTGCAGCGCCCGCAGCATTCATTCCTCAGGACCTCACCGTTGCGCTGCCGACGATGCCGCCGATGCAGCAGCCGCAACGCGCGCCCGAGCCGGCGGCCGTCACCCAGATTCTCGACACGTCGATGTCTGATTTCAGCACCCCTTCCGCTTTCGCCGCCCCGGCGCACTTCCCGACCGCACACGACGCGTCGCTTCCGGATTTCACCGAGCAGACGATGTCGAAGCCGCCGATTGCCAGCCGTTTCGACGAGATCGAAGCGGTGCTGATCGGGCAGAACCCGGAGGTCGATCCGGAGTTCGTGGCATCCGTCGCCGCTGTTCTCGACCTGGGTGCTTCTGACCTTCACCTCGTCGCCGAGTCCACCCCGGTCGTGCGCATCGACGGGCAGCTGAAGTCGGTTGCCGAGACGTCGATCTGGGACCGCGACCGCATCGCGCGTGTGATCGACGGCTTCGTTCCCGCCGAGCAGATGCGCGTCTTCGAGAAGGAACTCGAACTCGACCTCGCCTACTCCGTCGGTGACATCGCGCGTTTTCGCGTCAACATCTTCCAGGACCAGCGGGGTTTGGGCGCGGCGCTTCGAATCATCCCGACCGAGATCAAGTCCGTGACGAAGCTCGGTCTTCCGCGCGAACTCGTCGAACTGGCCAACCTGCCCCGTGGCCTGGTCCTCGTGTGCGGACCGACCGGTTCTGGAAAGTCCACGACGCTCGCCGCGATCATCGACAAGGCGAACTCCAGCCGCGCCTCGCACATCATCACGGTCGAGGACCCGATCGAGTTCATGCACAACCACAAGCGCGGGATCATCAATCAGCGCGAGGTCGGCGCTGATACCCACAGCTTCTCGGACGCTCTCAAGCACGCGCTGCGTCAGGACCCTGACATCATCCTGGTCGGTGAGATGCGCGACCTCGAGACCATCTCGACGGCCCTCACCGCAGCCGAGACCGGTCACCTCGTGTTCGCCACACTGCACACGCAGGATGCCGGACAGACCATCGACCGCATCATCGACGTCTATCCGGCGCACCAGCAGGCGCAGGTGCGCACCCAGCTCGCAGCGACCCTGCGCGCTGTCATCGTGCAGACACTGATCCCCCGAGCCAGTGGCAAGGGCCGCGCCGTCGCCACCGAAGTGATGTTCGTGAACCCTGCGATCCAGGCGCTGATCCGCGCGGGGAAGACGCACCAGCTGCGCACCGCACTGCAGGCCGGAACCGATATCGGCATGCACACCCTCGATCAGGACCTCGCGCGTCTCGTGCTCGCCGGCGACATCGAGTACGGCGTCGCTGTTGAGATCGCGCAGGATGTCGCCGAGTTCGAACAGCTCGTGCGCAACCGTGGCATCAGCCGGGCAGCGACCGTCGATATGACACCTGAGGGCACCCGCCAGTCGGTGGGCGGCCGGAGCGGAGCGAACTGAAAATGGCTGCTACCAAAACCCAGCAGTGGACCTACAAGGGCATCGACGCCGGCGGTAAAACCGTCAAGGGTGTTCTGGATGCCCCCTCCGAGGGTCAGGCGATCCAGCAGCTCAAGGCGCAGAGCATCATTCCCGACAAGCTCGCGGCCAAGGGCGGCGGCACGGGCCTGCAGCGTGAGATCAACATCCCGGGCCTGGAGCGCAACCCCTCGCTCAAGGACCTCGCCGTCCTCACCCGGCAGATGGCCACGATGGTCAACGCCGGTGTCTCGATTCTTCGTGCATTGTCGATCGTTACCGATCAGGTGGAGAACCCCAAGCTCAAGCGCACCCTCGTCGAGGTCACCACTGACGTCGAGGGCGGCTCTGCCCTGTCCGTGTCGCTCGAGAAGTTCCCGCTGATCATCCCGCCGATCATGGTGCACCTGATCCGCGCCGGTGAAGCGGGCGGATTCCTCGATCGCTCACTGCTGATGGTGGCTGACAACTTCGAGGCCGAGACCAAACTGCGCAGCAAGGTGAAGTCGGCCATGACCTACCCGGTCGTGGTGCTCATCGTCGCACTGGTGGCGGTCGCTGCGATGCTGATCTTTATCGTGCCGGTGTTCGAGAGCATGTTCGCCGACCTCGGCAGTGCCCTCCCCGGCCCGACCCAGGTGCTCGTCGACCTATCGGAGGCGATGCCCATCGTCGCGCCGATCCTCATCGTGTCGATCATCGCGTTCAGCATCTGGTGGGGCCGCAGCAAGAACACCGAGGCCGTGCGCCGTGTGGTCGATCCGATCAAGTTGAAGCTTCCGGTCTTCGGCAAGCTCAACAAGCTGATCGCGCTGACCCGCTTCGCGCGCAACTTCTCCACGATGCTCACCTCGGGCGTGCCCATCCTTCAGTCGCTGTCGATCGTGGGCGCAACGTCTGACAACTACGTCATCAATGCGGCGCTGATCAGCGTGCAGGATGCCGTTCGCCAGGGTCGTCCGATCGCCGAGGCGATGGCCGAGGCCGAGGTCTTCCCCGACATGCTCGTGCAGATGGTCGGCATCGGTGAGGAGTCCGGCGAGATCGACACGATGCTCGCGAAGACGGGCGACTTCTATGACGACGAGGTCGAGACGATGAGCTCGCAGCTCACGGCCATGATCGAGCCGCTCATGATCGTGCTCATGGGTGGGCTGCTCGGCTTCATGATCGTCGCACTCTACATGCCGATGTTCATGATCTTCCAGGATATTCAGTCGCTATAGATCTCTCGAATTCAATTTGTTTCCGTACAAGTGTGGCTATTTCATAATATGCGCCACACTTTGATTGATCGACCCAGAAAAATCGAGTCTGACCTGGGATTTTTACGACACGCCCGGAATGGCGTTTGTTGCCTGAATGCGTAAAGAATTGCTAGCTTCAAGGCTGCCGACTAAACACACGTCGACAATCCCCCGAACTATTTCTTGAAAAGGAACACACATGAACAAGCGTGTTGCAGACGTCATGGCCAAGCGCCAGAACGGCGAAAAGGGCTTCACCCTGATCGAGCTCCTCGTCGTCGTCATCATCATCGGCATCCTGGCCGCTGTGGCCATCCCGATCTTCCTGAACATGCGGGAGGGCGCTTGGAAGTCCTCCGTCGAGAGCGACGTCACCAACGCCGTCCTCGTCGTCGAGCAGGCAAGCACAGCCAACAACGGAAGCGTTGATGGCCTGTCTTTCACCGGTGGTAGCCCGTACACGGTCGACACATTCACGGGCACCGTGTCCCCGGACAACGAGATCGTGATCACGTTCAACGGCGACCAGACCTACACAATCACCGGCTCGAACGACAACGTCAACGACGAAGACTACGTATACGAGAGCTCTGCCGGCCTCGGTTCTTGGGACACGCCTACCGGCGGCACCCCGTAAGTCGCATCGGCTGATTCACCGCGTTTTGTGCCTGCACGGTTCTCCGTGCAGGCACAAAACCGTCAGGCCCCCGAAACACCGAAGGAGCATGCTGATGCGCCCCCGCACATCACAGCGTGAAGAAGGATTCACCCTCATTGAGGTGATCATCGCCATCAGCCTGCTGATGACCGTCGCTGTCGCGGTCGGCGCCTTCACCATCCGCGGCCTGCACCTCTCCACACAGCAGCAGCGCACCCAGGCCGCCGTCTCCGTCGCCACCGAACGCATGGACCAGGTTGTGCGTATGACGACATCCAGCGCGCAGCTCAGCAGCCTCGTCGCCGGGCGCTCCGAAGCATCCGTCGCCGCCGCATGGAACGCCGCATCCGGCGTTCCCGGCATCGCCGAAACCTATCCCGCGTGGTCTGCCACACCGGCTGCCGCCACCACGATCGAGATCGAACAGACGATCACCCGCAGCGGGTCGGACTACGACTCGGTCGTATTGATCGGCACCTGCTACCAGCTGCCCACCGGCGGCCTCTGCACTCCCCTGCCCGGCGCCGACCAAGACCCGGGCCCCACTTCTCCTCTTGCCGCAGACATGAGTCAGCTCATTCGCGCCGTCGTCGTCGTGACCTATGCCGGCAAGTGCGACGGCGGCGACACCTGCCGCTACACGACCACCGGGCTGTTCGACACGAAGGGCGACCTCACATGGCGAACCGACTGACCGCACCGCGCCGACTCGACCGGCGAGACGAGCAGGGCTATACGCTCGTCGAGTTGCTCGTCGCAATGGGCGTCTTCTCGGTGTTCCTGGTGCTGTTCATCTCCGCAATCGTCTCGGTGTCTCGCGCATCCACCCAGGCCCGCGTCGACGCACAGACCTCGAGCTCTGTCGGCATCGCGATGCAGCGCATCGAGCGCTCGGTGCGCTACGCCGACTCCATCAATTACCCCGGCAGCAACGCCGGCGCCTCCTACGTGGAATGGCGCACGGATGCCACATCGGCATCGTCCGGCGTCGACACCTGCACGCAGCTGCGCTACACCGCAGGAGACGGCAAACTCGCGATGCGCACCTGGGATGCCGCCAGCTCCCCGTCGACAGGCACCTGGAACGTTCTGGTCAGCGACATCCGCGGCGAATCCACCAACGTCTACCCATTCCGCACCATCGCCGCAGATGGCGGTACCACCACCCACTATCAGGGACTCACCGTGCACACGCTCGCCGGTCTTTCCGAAGCCGCCGGAACCGAGACCTCGGCGACCATCTACGCGAAGAACAGCACCGTCGACTCGACCTCCAACGCGATCGGCGCGGCAGGTCAGAGTATGACCCCCGTCTGCGCAGGAACGGACTACCGCTCATGATCCGACTGGCACAGATGATCATGGGCCCGGTGCGCAATCGCGCCACCCGCGAGTCAGGTTCCGCCCTGCTCATGAGTGTGCTGTTCACCGTCTTCGCCGGCGGTGTGATGCTGGTTCTGCTAAGCGTGCTGCTCTCGCAGGCGCAGTCCGCTCAGGTCGCGCAGAAGAACACCCGCACCGGCTACGCTGCACAGTCCGGCATCCAATCGGCACTCTCGGTACTGCGCTCGAACACGAAGACCGTCGGTGTCGGTGCGTCGGCAATCACCTACGGCGACCCGACCAAGCTTCCCCAGAGCCTTACCGGCACAGTTGATGGCGACGGCGACGGCACGCTCAGCTACACCGTGGAACTGCAGTACTTCGAGCAAGACCCCACCGGGCAGAGCGATGCCTGGCTCGCCACCAATGCGATGCCCTTCCCGCTCACAGACGACCCTGGCGCACAGCCGAAGTTCGTGCGCATGGTCTCTGCGGGCGCCGACTCTGCGGTCGGCGGACTGGCAGAATCTGTCGGTGACCGCACCATCACCGCCCTCTACGGATTCACCACCACCAACGTGAACATCCCGGGCGGGCTCATCCACAGCACCGACACCGCCAGTTGCCTGAAGGCCGGGGCGGCAACCGAGGGCAGCAGCGTTGCCATGGTTCCTGTCGCGGAATGCAATGACGACCAGGTCAACATGTGGGTGTACGACACCGACTATCGCCTGAAGCTTGCCAGCACGATCGGAGCGCCCACCGTGCTGTGCGTCACCGGCCAGGAGTGGGTGCCCACCCCCACCGGAACCAACAACAGCGCCGTGGATGCCACTCTGCGCTCGTGTGCGGCAACGAACGATGACGCCTATGGCAACCAGCTGTGGAGCTGGGACTTCCCCGGCTCCTGGGTCGGGCAGAACCGCGACAACGACGACCGCAGCCAACGCTGGCTCGGACTCAACGGCACGACTCTCGTGGAGAACACAACCAAAACCGGCGTCTTCAATCCCACGCCCAGCGTCGGTGCCGGCGGTGCGAGCCACGGCACCCACCAGATCGTGAACTTCAGCGAGTTCGGCCGCTGCATGGACGTCACGGATGCGGTGATCTCGAAAAACTTCATGATCGTGTACCCCTGCAAGCAGGACCCGACCGGAACCGGCGACAACATGCTGTGGAACCACAAGTGGTTCTACGACGAGCCGGTCGGCGCCGCAACGTCAGCGCCACAGTCACTGTCGGTCATCGCACCGGGCAACGTCACGTACTGCCTGACGGCGCGTCCGACCGGCTCCGGAAACACCGACGTCCACTTCACCACGTGCAATCAGCCCGATAACGTCGCATCGCTGTCGCACGCGCAGAAGTTCATCCGCAATGCTGACACCGGCTCCACGCTCACCAGCTACACGTTCCAACTCGCCGACAACCCTGCGCTCTGCCTGGCCGCGGTTCCCGAACCCGGCTACGCGTGGTCACACATCCGCCTACTCACCTGCAACGGCTCCTCCGCCCAGAAGTGGAACGCTCCGGCCATCACCTCGGGCTCGACCCTCGGCGGTTACAAGGAGATCGGATGACCGAGGCTTTGATTCCGGCGTGGTTTGCCGTCACCTTCGCCGCACTGTTCGGCGGGCTGATCGGCTCCTTCCTCAACGTCGTCGTGTGGCGTGTACCGCGCGGGGTCAGTATCGTGCGCCCCGGCAGCGCGTGCCCCGGGTGCGAGCATCCACTCGCCTGGTTCGACAACATCCCGGTGCTCTCTTACCTCATCCTCCGCGGACGTTGCCGCTACTGTTCGGCAGGAATCTCGGCACGCTATCCCGCTGTTGAAGTTGCCACGGCGGCAGCCTTCGCCGCCGTCATGTGGGGCGCGTACGCCGGATGTTATCCCTTCGCGGTGCTGCCGGTGCTGCTGTTCTGGGCCGCCACCGGCATCGCTCTGGCGTTGATCGATCTTGACCATCATCTGCTCCCCAACGTCATCACCTATCCGTCGTATGTCGTCACTGCAGCGCTTCTCGTGCTGGCATCCGTTCTCACCGGCGACTATCCCCGCCTGATCACGGCCGTGATCGGTTTCGCGGCTCTTGGTGGCCTGTACCTGCTGCTCGCCGTCGGATACCGCGGCGGAATGGGCGGCGGCGATGTGAAACTCGCTGGCGTCCTCGGGATGCTGCTGGGCTGGCTGGGTTGGCCGCAGCTCATCATCGGCGGCTTCAGCGCCTTTCTCATCGGCGGCGTCGTCGGCGTCACCCTCATGCTTGCCCGAAAAGCTGACCGGAAATCCGGTCTTCCCTTCGGCCCGTTCATGCTCGGCGGATCGTGGATCGGCATCTTCGCCGGCCCCGCGATAGCCGGGCTCTACCTCTCTCTGGTCGGTCTGTCATGACCCGCCAGGATTCATCGTCAACACACTACGGAGGACACACATGGCAGGAGTAGTCGCGCTCGACCTCAGCAGACGCGGACTGCGGGGCGTGCAGGTCGACGCTCCTTATTCGGAGCGCCCCAAGCTGAGCAAGTTTGCAGCCGTCACCGTGCCGGAGGGCACCATCTTCGATGGCGAGATCATCGATGAGCGTCGCGGTGTCGCCGCGATCAAGGACCTGTGGAAAGCTGGCGGCTTCACGACCAACAAGGTCGTGTTCGGCATCAGCAACCGCAAGGTCGTCGTTCGTGAGGTCGTCCTCCCGGACATCGCCGGCGCCCGTCGCAAGGCCGCCCTGCGATTCGCTGTCGAAGGCCAGGTGCCCATCGACCTCGACGACGCCATCCTCGACTTCCTGCCGCTGCGCTCGGTCACCGACAACCACGACCAGAAGCAGGAGGGCCTGCTCGTCGCGACAGCGCGCAGCAGCCTGGAAGCGACCGTAAACTCCATCGAGAAGGCCGGCCGTTACGTCGACGCGATCGACTTCTCTGGTTTCGCGCTGCTGCGCACTCTGGCGGATGCCCGAAGCGGCACCCAGGCGATCATCAACGTCGGCGCGGCCAGCACGACCGTTGTGATCTCCAACGGTGCGATGCCCGAATTCGTGCGTATGGTGCCCAGCGGCGGTGACGACGTCACTCGCAGCATCGAGCGGGCGCTCGGCATCAGTTTCGCCGAAGCTGAGCAGGACAAAATCAGCCGTGGTCTGCAGGGTGGCGCCGCCACCGCGCGCGATATCGAAGCGGAGACCGTGCTGCGAGAGACCGTGGCCGCTTTGATCGACAGCATCCGGAACACCCTGAAGTTCTACAGCAACGCGCACCCGACCAAGCCGATCTCGAACGTCGTGCTCACCGGTGGCGGTAGCCGCCTGACCGGGCTCGCCCCCGTGCTGACCCGCGCGCTGGGCGTACCCACCTCGTACGGCGACCCGCTCGAGTCGTTCTCGGTCAGCCGCAAGCTGCGTGCGTCGGGGCTTGAGCGCTGGGCACTGGAACTGGCGGCACCGCTGGGTGTCACCGTGGGAGGGAAGTGATGAAGAAACTAGGAAAGTCCGCTCCGGCACAGCCGCGGCGCACGGCGCAGTCCAGCGTCGCGACCATCGCCCGTGTCGACCTTCTGCCTCCGATCGTCGGAGTGCGTCGCAAGGAGAACGCGACGTCCAGACTGCTCGCTCTGGGTCTGGTGGGTCTCGCTCTGATCGCCGCGGTTAGTGCCCTGGCTGTTTCGTTCCTGGCCAACGCCGCCGAGGGTGCGCTGGCTGACGAGAATGCGCGCAAGGCGCAGCTGCTCATCGAACAGAAGCAGTACTCCGAAGTGTCCGGAATCAAGGCGCTGCTCGTCGACTACGAGACAGCGGAATACTCGGCGCTGTACTCCGAGACAGACTGGGCACGGCTCATGCGCGAACTCGACATGGCGATGCCTGAGGGCGTCGAGATCACCTCAGAAGTGATCACCGTCAAGGGTGTGTCCACGACGTCGAGCAGTGCATCTGCGCTCGATGTGACCGGCCTCGACCACGCCGGAGTCATCGAGATCAGCTTCACCGCTGCCGCCGAAGTCTTCGACTCGCCGACGCCGCTGCTGAATGCACTTCAGGCGTTCACGGGGTACTCCACAGCCACCGTCTCGGCCGTCTCCGGCCAGAACGACGAGGGCTACGTCATCACGGGCTCCGTGCAGCTGAACGCTGCGGCTCTCGGTGGGACCGGACGCGTCGGAGAGCTCGACGCGGAGCAGCTCGCCGCGCTGCACAGTGCACTGGAGGCCAGTGTCGCACTGCCCGAGGTGGCTCCGGCCGCACCCGCTGATGGCGAGGCGGCAGGCTCGGACGAGCTGACCGAAGACGCGACAGGTGCGGGGGAATAACAACATGTCCAAATATCGTTTGACACTGGTCGCCATCGGTCTGCTCGCCGTGATCATCCTCATGGCGGGATGGTTCGTCGGTGTGCAGCCGCAGCTCGACCGCATCTCCACCGCTAATGCGCAGACCGCATCGATCAAGCAGATCAACCTCGTGCAGGAGCGCAAGAACGCCGCCCTCGCCGAAGACCATGCGCGCATCGATGAGTACCGGGGACAGCTGGCTCATCTGCAGACGAAGGTGCCCGCAAACCGTTCGCAGCAGGCCCTGATCGACCAGATCAACGCCGCGGCCGAATCGACCGGCGTGACCATGAGTAACCTGTCGTTCGACACTCCTCACGCTTACGCGGCACCGGAGGGTGTGCCGATCGGTACAACGGCCAGCGGCACGCTGATCGCGGTCAACGTCACCCTGTCGGCATATGGCGACCGTGGTCAGCTCGAGCAGTTCGCCGGTAACGTGCAGGGCTCGCAGCGCCTGATCACCGTCGTCGACAGCCAGTACACCGGCCCGGATGATGCTCAGCTCACCCTCAATGGGATCACCTGGGTGCTCAAGCCGCGGTAATAGCTGCTGTTCCCGCCGCAGTGTTGGGCGGAGATCGCACGGATGGGCGGAGCTTCAGTTGCTGAGGCTCCGCCCATCGCTGCGTTTTCCGCCCATCCGTGCGGGGAGGTCGCTAAACCTCGTACCCCGTAACAGGCCCCTCGGTGTTGGGCTTCCAGCCCAGCTCGGGGGCGACGTACTTCGCGAACGACTCCAGCACATGCAGGGTGTAGTCGACCCCCAATTGCGTCGGGACGGTGAGCATCAGCGTGTCAGCAGCCATGACGGCTTCGTCTGCGCGCAGCTGCGCGATCAGAGCATCCGGTTCTGCCGCGTACGTCTTGCCGAACGTCGAGCGGAACCCGTCGATGATGCCGATCTGGTCGCCGTTGTCGGCATTGCGCATTCCGAAGTACGCGCGGTCCTTGTCGGACACCAGCGGGAACACGCTGCGGCTGACTGATACCCGCGGCGTACGAGTGTGGCCGGCGGCCTGGTACGCAGCGCGGTACTGGTCGATCTGCTCGCGCTGCAGCACGTGGAACTCTGCTCCCGTCGCCTCAGTCAGCAGCGTCGAACTCATGAGGTTCAGGCCCCGGCGCCCAGTCTCTTCCGCGGTCGCTCGCGAACCCGAGCCCCACCAGATGCGATCGCGCAGCGCCGGGGATTGCGGTTCGATCGCCAGGTAACGCCCCTCACCGACCTGCTGCGGATCGCCCTGTACGACAGCTGCACCATCGATCGCCTCGAGGAAGAAATCGAACTTGTCCCGGGCGAGATCAGCACCGCGGGGATCTTCGCTGCCGACATAGCCGAAGGCTTCATACCCACGCAGCGCCGTCTCGGGTGAGCCGCGGCTCACGCCAAGCGCAATGCGGCCCCGGGCGATCAGGTCGAGCGCGGCCGCTTCCTCTGCGAACTGCAGAGGATTCTCGTAGCGCATGTCGATGACACCGGTACCAACCTCGATGCGCTCCGTCTTCGCAGCCATCGCGGCCAGCAGAGGCATCGGCGACGCGGCCTGTCGGGCGAAGTGGTGCACGCGCATATAGGCACCGTTGACGCCGAGCTCATCGGCGCCGACAGCGAGGTCGATGCTCTGATGCAGCATGTCGCCCGCCGTGCGAGTGCCCGAGCCGGGGACGTCGGCATAGTGCCCGAACGAGAGGAATCCGAAAGCCTTCATGCTCGTATGCAACCGAATGGATGCCGGTGGCATTCCTTCTTCTCAGACCGCACCGTCATCGCCCTCGATGAGCTTGACCTCAACGGACGTGAACCTCGTGAACCCGACATCCCGGGTGAAAACGGGAACTCCGAGGCTCTGCGCATGGCCGGCGATGAGAGCATCTTTGACACGCATCGCCTGTGTCGTGCTGGCGGCCAGTTCGCCGTACCCATCGGATGCCGCAGCGTCGAAGTCCTTCCAGAATCCAGGGAGAGAATCGAGCACCCGAAGCAAAGTCTCGCGCCGACTCGCCTGCGCTATCCGTAAGGATGTGCGGAAAACACGCAGACCGCACGAGAGTTCTGCGCGAACGATCGTGGACGAACAGTACTCATCAATGTGTTCGAGCACAGACTCCGGCAACCCTCCGATCAGAGCGCTGCTGTCAATGAGACCGCGCGTTGTCACTGCGGCTCGCCGACGATACGTGCGTCGCGAGAGGCAGAAAGTTCGTTAAGTTCTGCCGCAACGTCCTCAGCGGGCTGAATACCATACAGCACCGTCAGCGCAACCTTTGCAGCATCAACAACACCGCTGATCCTGCGGGAATCCGCGGAGACGATCGGCACAAGTCGCGCCTGCGGCTTTCCATGATTCGTCACGACCGCGCCACTGGTCATGAACTTAGCTGGATTTGCCTTGAACTCACTGATGGGAACGACGGGTACGGACACCTCGATCACCTCACAATTAGCTCTATTCTGACGTAAAAGGGCTATTTTTTGCAGTGGGCTCTGCGCATCATGGCGACAGGGAGCGCCGTCATGGGAGGCCTTCGCACGCTTGGGCTGAAGAACTGCGCGGAAAGCTCCGCCCATGCGTGCGAACTCCTCCCAACGCGGCGGGTCGGGGGTCCGCGGGTCCCGAGCGGGCCCGGAGGTCCCGATGGCCAGGGAGTCCCGGCGCCGCCCCAGTCACCCCGCGACGAGGAATCCGTCCAGCACGAGCTGGCGGATGCGCGGCTCGAGATCCGTCCACAGATCTGCCAACGGAACCTCGAACAGGTCGGCCAACGCCGCCACAATCTGCGTGACCTGCAGCTCGCCGTCGCAGGCGCCCACAAAGCCGGCGAGCCCGGAGTCGACCGAGATCGTGCGACCGAAGCCACCGCCCTGACGGAGCTCGATCACGCTCGGATCGTCATTGCCGGGCATGAAGTGCCGCGCCTCCGTCACATCGGGCGCCGTGATCAGTGTCATCGGGATGCCGTCGGCTAAGGAGTCGTGGGCGATAAGGCCGCTGTGCAGCGCGCGACCGGTCCCCGACAGCGGTTGTGAAACCTTCTCGAAACGGCGCAGGCGCGGGGCATCCGCCGAAGCCGGGCGGCGCAGCAGAATGTATCCGAACCCGACCGCGGTGACCTGCCGCTCGGTGAAATCGTCCAGCCAGGCAGTCAGCATCCGGTCGAAAGCGCCATCGCGCGGCGTGGTGCCGCCGTCACGGATCCACAGTTCGGCGTATCCGAGCGGTGTGAGCTCCTCCCGCTCGATGACCCAGGCATCGAGCGTCGGGTCGATCCAAGCCTCAAGCCGGGTGAGGCCCGGATCGATCGTGGCACGCGACTCCCAGTTCCCCAGCAGCTGCGCGACACCGCCGACGGCGAGGTGCTCCGGCACCGCCCGCAGGAACTGCTCCACCAGTGCGTCGCCGATCAGCCCGCCATCGCGGTACTCGTAAGCGGTCACACCATCCACGCGCGGCGTGATGACGAACGGCGGGTTCGAGACGATCAGGTCGAACTGCTCGCCAGCAACGGGCTCAAACATGCTGCCCGATCGGAACGTGATGTTCGTAACCCCGTTCAACAGGGCATTGAGCTCAGCGAAAGCGAGCGCCCGCGCCGAGATGTCCGTGGCAACAACCTCATCGGCGTGCCGGGCGACCAGCAGCGCCTGGATGCCGCATCCGGTGCCCAGATCCAGCGCACGAGCCACCGGAATCGGCATGATGAGTTCGGCAAGCGTGCGGGATGCTCCACCCACGCCCAGCACGTGATCAGCCGGCAACTCCGTGCCGAGCGCGAGCTCATCCAAGTCGCTGGCGATCCACCACTCCCCAATGCCATCCGCGTCGACGAACGACTGCGGACGCACGAGCACCGAGGGCACGGCATCCGCATCATCACCGATCGTCACGAAACCCAGGTGTTCCAGGCCCGAAAGGCCCAGCCGCGGCAGCGCGGCGGCGACAAGATCGCTCGGCTGCGGCATCCCGAGCACGAAGAATCGACCAAGCGTCGCCAACGGTCCCACATCGCGCGCGATCGCGCGCAGCACCGGTTCGCGAACGCCACGTCCGAGCGCGTCGTCGGCCTCTTCGCCCCAGAGCCGGCGCAGCGGTTCAGAGAAGAAGTCCGCCGCGGTGAGGTCGGCGGCGAGGGCGGCGACCAGCGGCTGGTCGGGTGTGGGCGGGAGAGGTACAGACACGGCGTCACTTTACGCGCCTTCAGGCTTCCCCGATGACGCCCGCCTAGAATTGCAGGGTCACAACTCACGGGCTGGCCGCCACGGCGCCCGAGGAAGACCAGAGACGTTGATCAGCCCCCGAATCGGCAGTCGTGTGCGCGCGCAGCGCTGTGCACGCGGTTTCGTCGCGTTCTCACTCGCGGCCGGACTCCTCGTCACCCCGCAGTTCCTCGCCGTCTCCCCCGCCTCTGCCGCGATCGACGAAGTCATTTCCGACGCGGTGCAGATCTCACTCTCCACCGGATTGCACGGCGTGATCGAGCCCGGATCTCCGCTGCTGGCGAGCATCACCATCACCAATGACACCGACACGGACTTCCCTGCCGGCCTCGTCACCGTCGAACTGAACCGCACACCAATCACCGACAGTGCAGCCCTGGCATCGTGGCTTGATGCCGGCGTTTCCACCGGCACGTTCGCGCCGGTCAGCAACGAAAGCTCCACGGTCGTTGCAGCATCCGCGTCAGCGACGATGTCGGTCGTCACACCAGCCGCGGCACTGGGAGAGCTCGACGAGGGCGTCTACCCGCTGCGGGTCACTCTGCACAGTGCTGACAGCGAGAACGCCGGAGAGACGGATGCTGCCGACCTCACCGCCACGAGCGTCCTCATCGTCAACGCTGACAGCACCGCCCAGGTGTCGGTCGTCGTCCCCCTCACGGCCACTCCCGCAGACGGCGGCCTGCTGACCGCAGAAGAACTCACCACGCTCACCGCCGCCGATGGCGCGCTCACCGCCCAGCTGGACGGCGTTGCCGGCACCCCGGCCGCCCTGGCGATCGATCCGTTGATTCCCGCCGCTATCCGAGTTCTCGGGTCGGCAGCCCCGCAGACGGCGACCGCTTGGCTCGAGCGACTAGAGACGCTCCCCAACGAGCGCTTCGCCCTACAGAGTGGCGATGCGGATGCCACGGTGCAAGCCCAAGCGGGACTACCCGGGCTGCTGACGCCGCTGTCGTTCTCGCCATACATCGACGAGAAAAACTTCGTCGAACTACCCTCGCCCACTCCGAGCACTGCCACTCCGGGCACGGCCGCTCCGGGCACGGCCACGCCCACACCGACACCATCGTCGACACCGGCCGCGCCCGAGATTCCGACCGACGATGAGCTGATCGCGATCGACGGTGCTGAATCTGGCATCCTCTGGCCGCTGGGAGATCTCAGAACCGCAGATATCGAGGTTTTCGCAAGCTATCTCGAATCGGATGCGACGACCGCTGCGACAACGATCATCCCGTCTACCGCCGTCTCCGCGCCCACCAGTGCTGCCGTGGAGATCGACGGTCACCGGCTGCTGGTGCTGGATGCCCGCGCTTCTGAAGCCCTCTCCGAAGCCGCGACCACCGAGGATGCCGAAGCGCGCGAGCGCAAGGTCGCGGAGGGAATCGCCGAGCTCAGCTTCACCGATGTGCGAAGTCCCCTGCTGATCGGACTCGACCGCGACGAGAGTCGACCTGCGGACGCCCTGCGCGAGACGATCCTGTCACTGAGCGCGATCGCCGCCCCCCTGAGCTTTTCCGAACTGCGCGCTGTAGCGCCGGCATCCGTGACCCTCGCCGGAGGCGCCTCGACAGATCGTGCCGCGGCCCTGGGCCAGATGCTCGCAGAGGAAACCCACCTCACCGCGTTCTCCTCAATACTCGACGACCCTCAGGTCATGCTCGCGCCCGAACGCCTGCAGATTCTGCGTCTGATCGGTGTCGGAGCATCCGAAGAGTATGCCGAAGCCGCAACCGCCCACCAGGAACAGACCCGCACCACACTGAATGCGGTCAGCGTTCAGCAGCCGAGCCCCGTCCAGCTGTTCACGGCGGCGGCGCCGCTGCCCGTCTGGGTGCGCAACGATCTTCCCTGGCGAGTGAACGTGCGACTCACCTCGCTCCCCTCGGATGCCCGTCTCGACGTGCAGCCGCTCACCGAAGTGGTGGCGCAGCCGGCGAGCAACGAGCGGGTGAAGGTTCCCGTCGAAGCGCGCGTCGGAAGCGGCGAGCTCGAAGTGAGCTTCAGTCTGAGCTCCCCCACCGGCGTGCCGATCGGCACCGACCAGACCGCGAAAGTCACCGTGCGCGCCGAATGGGAAGGCATCGGCCTCGGCATCCTCGGCGGAATCATCGGGGTGCTGCTGATCCTCGGAATCGTGCGGACCGTGATTCGCCGGCGGCGGGATGCCGATTCATCGGATGCTTCTTCACGTTCGGATGCTGCGGAGGAACAGGTGACCGGTGAGTAGTCTCGGGCGCGCGAGTGCGGTCATCGCCGCCGGCACCATGGTCTCGCGTGTCACGGGGCTGCTGCGCAGCATTGTGCTGGTGACAGTGATCGGCTCGGTCGGCTCAGGCGCCGCTGATGCGTTTGGAATCGCTAATCAGCTGCCGAACAGTGTTTTTTCGCTGATATCTGTTGGCATTCTGACCGCCGTAATCGTGCCGCAGATCGTGAAAGCAAGCGCGCAGGCCGACGGTGGCAACGCCTTTATCTCGAAGCTCTTCACGCTCGGCACTGTGGTGCTCGTTGTCGTGACGGGCCTGGCCACCATAGCTGCCCCCTGGCTGATCTGGGTCTCGGCAGATGCAACGCCGGCCCAGTACGCATTGGCGACGGCATTCGCATACTGGTGCCTCCCCCAGATCCTGTTCTACGGTCTCTATGCCCTGCTGGGCGAGGCGCTCAACGCTCGCCGTGTGTTCGGACCATTCACCTGGGCTCCGGTAGTCAATAACATCGTGTCGATCATCGGCTTCCTGGTTCTCGGAGCTGTGTTCGGTGAAACGATGACGAGCGTCGAGGGTTGGACTCCGGCAATGATCGCGGGCCTCGGAGGCACCGCCACGCTGGGAATCGTTATTCAGGCGGTCGTGCTTCTCCTGTTCTGGCGACGCACCGGCCTTTCGCTGCGGCCAGACTTCCGCTGGCGTGGCGTCGGCCTCGGCAACGTCGGCAAGCTCGCCGGTTGGACCTTCCTGATGGCCATAGCCAGCCTGACCGCGGGAACGGTGCAGAACAGAATCGCCTATCTTGCGTCCGCGGACGGCGCTTCTGTTGCGACAATGCAGTACGCGTGGCTAGTCTTCATGCTCCCCTACTCGATCATCGTGATATCGATCGGAACCCCCTACTTCACGCAGATCAGCGAGCACGCCGCTGCGGGCCGGCACGATGAAGTTCGCTCGGACATCGGGCGCAGCATTCGCACCCTTAGCTTCTTCATGTTTGCGGCCGTCGCCGCCGTCGCGGCTGCAGCGCTTCCGGCATCCCGTGTCTTCACCAATACGGCGCCGAACTCGATTGATGCCGCGATCGTGCTGCTCTGTTACCTCGTCGGACTGCTTCCGTTGATGGTGCTGTTCATCGTGCAGCGCACCTTCTATGCCTACGACGACACACGCACCCCGTTTTGGTTCACGCTGTTTCAGTGTGTGCTCATCGTGGGAGGCGCGTTCGTCGCACTCTGGCTGTTGAACACCGGCGTGATCGAGATCACTGGACTCGCCGCCACAATCGCGCTCACCCAGTCCATCGCCAGCACGATCCAGACAATCATCGCGACCTGGCTCTTGCACCGCAAGATCGGTGGTCTGCAGGTCAGATCATGGCTCCTGGCCTTCGGCCGGTTCGCCCTCGCCGCTGTGCCCGCCGGCTTCGCCGGATGGGGAGTGTTCCTGCTGCTTGGGGGCATCGGCGGCTGGACGCTGTCGAGCCAGTTGCTCGGCGCCATCGGCACCTGCATCATCGGCGCGGTCGTCGTGATCGTCTACATCGCACTGCTCGCCGTGATGCGCGCTCCCGAGCTCGCGGTCGCCGGCACGATGCTCAAGCGTTTCCTCCCCGGCCGCTGAGGTTTTCTGGGCTTCTGCTGCTCCTTCTGCTGCCCGCCTGCTCCGGCTGCTGCCTCTGCTGCTCCGCCTGCGGGAATGCCGCGCGGTTACCATTGGTTGAAGCAGTCGAACCTCCTGCCAGGCGAAGAGAGAGAGCACATGCGCAAGGTCATCATCATCGGGTCAGGCCCAGCCGGATTCACCGCCGCCATCTATGCGGCCCGCGCGAACCTCGAGCCACTGCTCATCGCCAGTTCTGTCGAGGTCGGTGGCGAACTGATGAACACCACCGACGTGGAGAACTATCCCGGCTTCCCCGAGGGCATTCTGGGCCCGGAGCTCATGACGAAGTTCCAGGAGCAGGCCGAGAAGTTCGGCACCGAGGTCGTCTACGACGATGTCACCTCGCTCGATCTCGACGGCCCGGTGAAGACCGTCACGCTCGGCAGCGGGACGGTACATGAGACGCAGTCGCTGATCTACGCGACGGGTTCGGCCTATCGCAAACTCGGGGTTGAGGGCGAAGAGCGCCTGTCCGGCTACGGGGTCTCCTGGTGCGCGACCTGCGACGGCTTCTTCTTCCGTGAGAAGACCATCGCCGTCGTCGGTGGCGGCGACTCGGCGATGGAAGAGGCCACGTTCCTCACCCGCTTTGCCTCGAAGGTGTACGTCATCCACCGCAAGGACACGCTGCGCGCCTCCAAGATCATGCAGGAGCGCGCGTTCGCGAATGACAAGATCGAGTTCATCTGGAACAGCGAGGTCACCGATGTCGTCGGCGAGACTGCCGTCTCCGGTGTGAAGCTGCGCTCGACGGTCGATGGCTCAGTTTCGGACCTCGCGCTCGACGGCCTGTTCGTCGCGATCGGCAACGACCCGCGCACGCACCTCGTCCACGACAAGCTCGACCTCACCCCCGAGGGCACGATCTGGGTCGACGGCCGCTCCTCGAAGACGTCTGTCACCGGCGTCTTCGCCGCCGGTGACGTGATCGACCCGACATACCGTCAGGCGATCACTGCTGCCGGGTCCGGAACCGTGGCAGCACTCGACGCGGAGCACTTCCTCGCAGATCTCGAGGATGCTTCGGTCGAGGTTCCCGCGGCTCAGGCCGCGGCGATCATCGCCTGACGGGAACACAACCGACACCGCTGCTGTTGCAGTCGGTGAACCTCGAACAAGGAGAATCTGATGACTGCCAAGGCAACAAGCCAGGCCACCTGGGACCAGGACGTCATGCAGGCTGAGGGGCCTGTGCTCGTAGACTTCTGGGCCGAATGGTGTGGACCGTGTCGCATGGTCGCGCCCGTTCTCGACCAGATCCAGGCCGAGAACGCTGACAAGATCACGATCGTCAAGCTCAACGTCGACGAAAACCCCGAGCTGGCTATGAAGTACCAGATCACGTCGATTCCGGCGATGAAGGTCTTCCAGGGCGGCGAGGTCAAGACGACCATCATCGGCGCGAAGCCGAAGCCCGCGCTCGAGAAGGATCTCGCCGCGTTCATCGGCTGAGTTTCTCCCCTTTTATAACGGCATCGGGCCCGCGTCTTGTCGACGTGGGCCCGATGCTTTTTGGGTTCGGTGAGGGGTGCGGCTCAGGAAGCGTCAGCGACGGTCGTATCCCACTTGCGGTGTCGTGAGCCTTCGTCAAGCAGTCCCCAGACGGCCTCTGTGAGCTCGGGATACTCCAAAGCGATCTGGCGCATCACTCGGTAATTGCGGGCCGCATTCGGGCGCACACCGTCGTTGGCCATGATGTTGTCGGCGCGCAGCAGGTAGACCACCAGCTCGTCCACGCTCGGCAGCTCCTCCATGAAATCCCAGGGGTCTTCACCGTTGAGGAGGCGCTCCTGAATCAGCACGGCGAGCTCGTCAGCGGCCTCCGCTCGAAGAACTTCGAGACTGGCACGGCGCGGAACAGCTTCTGACATGCATCCAGCCTACGCGCGCTTACGACCTCCGCGGCGCGGCAGGTTCACGACATCCGTCATCGTCTCCAACTCGCGTCCCTTGGTTTCTGGCACCTGGAAGTAGACGAAGAAGAACGACACGATTGCGAAGAATGCGTAGAACCCGTACGCGAAGGTGAGTCCGATCTCGGCGAACGCCGGGAACGTCGTCGAGATGAAGAAGTTCGCCACCCACTGCGCAGCGGCGGCAACGGCAAGTGCACCGGCACGGATGTTGTTCGGGAACATCTCCCCCAACAGAACCCAGACCAGTGGACCCCATGTTGCACCGAAGAAGACCACGAAACCGTTCGCGCAGATCAGGGCGATCACCGACCACGGGTCTGGAAGCACGACATTTCCGTCTTGCAGGGTGCCAAACGAGAACGCCACCGCCATCATCCCGAGGGTGACCGCCATGCCGATCGACCCGGTCAGAAGCATCGGGCGCCTGCCCACCTTATCGACCAGCAGG
Source organism: Microbacterium wangyouchuni (assembly GCF_054072595.1). Lineage (NCBI taxonomy): Bacteria > Bacillati > Actinomycetota > Actinomycetes > Micrococcales > Microbacteriaceae > Microbacterium > Microbacterium wangyouchuni. The sequence continues at coordinate 61,558 of NZ_JBSVRM010000001.1, read as the reverse complement.
ATCGCGATGATTGTGACGACGATATTGGTGATCGACGTGATCACCGATGTCATCAGAGCACTGGATTCATCGAACCCGACCGACAGCCAGAGCGTCGTCGAATAGTAGAAGATGACGTTGATGCCCACGAACTGCTGGAACACACTCAGCAGAATGCCCACCCAGACGATGGGTTTCAGCCCGAATTTGTCACCGCGCAGATCCTTGAGCGACTCGCGCTGCTCGACATTGAGCGTCTTGCGAATCTCCTCGATCTTGAGATTCACATCGGTTTCGCCGGAGAAGTCGTAAAGCACCTGCGAGGCCTTGTCGATATCGCCGCGTGCCACCAGGAAACGCGGAGATTCCGGCAGCCGCAGAGCCATCACACCGTAAACAATGGCCGGGATGGCCTCAATCATGAACATCCATCGCCACGCATCGATGCCCAGCCACAGCACGTTAGCGGCGGAGCCTGCGATGTTTGCCAGCAGCGCGTTGGAGAGGAGCGCCGTGAAGATACCGGTGACGATGGCGAGCTGTTGAAGCGACCCCAGGCGCCCCCGGACCTTCGCCGGCGATACCTCGGCAATGTAGGCCGGTGCGATGACAGAGGCCGCGCCGACGCCGAGACCGCCGATGACCCGCCAGATGATCAGGTCAATGACACCGAAGGCGAAGCCCGAACCAAGAGCGGATGCCAGGAACAAAATGGCGGCGATCACCATGACTGGAATCCGGCCCAGCCGGTTAGCGAGGCTACCGGCGAACCAGGCACCGATCGCGCAACCGATCAGAGCCGACGAAACGGCAAAGCCCTGCAGACCCGGGCCCAGCTTGAATGCTCCGGCGAGAGCATCCACCGCTCCATTGATGACCGCGGTGTCGAACCCGAACAGGAATCCACCGAGTGCTGCGGCGATGCTGATGCCGACAACCCGTCCGCTGAGGCGTCCGGCCGTGCTCTTCTTCTCTGACATGTGCTCTCCCCCGTCTGTGCTCACTCTAGGAGTCAGGCACGCTTGAACGCGAGGAAGAATTCAGTCGATCAGGATCCGTAGCCGTCCTCGCCCAGCTCGGAAAGGATGCGATTCAAATCCTGGATCGATGCGAATTCGATCGCGACCTGGCCTTTTCGTGCACCAAGTGTGATCTTCACCCGCGTGTTCAGGCGATCACCGAGCTTTCCGGAAACCTCGTCGAGATATGCGCGCCGCGCGCCGGGCTGGGGCTTCGGGGTCTTTGTGCCGGCAGACGGGACCGACTTGGCGGCTTCTTCAGTGGCGCGTACGGAGAGATCCTCGTTCACGACCTTGTCTGCAAGCTTCTGCATTGCAGCGGCGTCATCGAGGGAGAGCAGAGCGCGCGCGTGGCCCGCAGTGAGGACACCTGCGGCCACTCGCTGCTGCACCGGAACGGGGAGCTTCAGCAGACGAATCGTGTTGCTGATCTGTGGACGGGAGCGCCCGATGCGGGTAGCGAGCTGCTCCTGCGTGATACCGAAGTCTTCGAGCAACTGCTGATACGCGGATGCCTCTTCCAGAGGATTCAGTTCAGAACGGTGCAGGTTCTCCAAAAGCGCATCGCGCAAGAGATCCTCATCGGCGGTCTCACGGACGATCGCGGGAATGACATCGAGGCCGGCCTCGCGCGCTGCGCGCGTACGCCGCTCCCCCATGATGAGCTCGAAATCGCCATCGCTGTTCTTGCGCACAACCACCGGCTGCAACACGCCGAACTCACGAACGCTGTGCACCAGCTCGGCCAGATCACTCGAGTCGAAATGGGTACGCGGCTGGCGCGGGTTCGGAACAATCTTGTTCGGGTCGACCTGGATCAGATGGATGCCAGGAACTTCGGCGAGATCAGCGTTTTCCACGACTGTTGTGTTGACCGTGGCGACTGCCCCTGCAGCTGCCGGCGGAAGTGAACCACCCGGGAAGAACACATCGACCGGGCGTGCGGTCTGATCTGCGGTGGGGATGAGTGCGCCGATTCCACGGCCCAATCCAGTGCGCTTGGCCATCAGTTCTCCTTGCTCTGCGTCTTCTGGGACGCGATTTCGACAGCAGCCTCGCGGTATGCGATCGCGCCGGCGGAGCTACCGTCGTATGCGATCACCGTCTGGCCGAAACTTGGGGCCTCCGACACGCGCACGGAGCGCGGAATCACGGTGCGCAGCACCTGGGTCGGGAAATGGGTGCGCACCTCGTCCGCGACCTGCTGGGCAAGGCGAGTACGTCCGTCGTACATCGTCAGCAGGATCGTCGAAAGATGCAGCTCAGGATTGAGGTGCTTCTGGATCATCTGAATACTGCCGAGCAGCTGACTCAGGCCTTCGAGCGCGTAATACTCGCACTGAATAGGGATGAACACCTCGGATGCCGCAGTAAAAGCGTTGATTGTGAGCAGTCCGAGCGATGGCGGGCAGTCGATAATGACAAAATCCACGGTGTTCGACGTGAAGTACTGGTCCAACGAGCGGCGAAGTCGGTGTTCTCGAGCAACCTGCGAGACGAGCTCGATCTCAGCACCGGCGAGGTGAATGGTACTCGGAGCACAGAACAGGTTCTCGGACTCGGGACTCTGCTGCACGACATCAGCCAGCGGCACGTCGTTGATCAGAACGTCGTAGATACTCGCGGTCTCGGCATTGTGCGGTACGCCCAGTGCAGTGGATGCATTGCCCTGCGGGTCGAGGTCAATGACAAGGACCTTCGCACCGAGGTTCGCCAGCGCAGAACCGATGTTCACGGCAGTCGTAGTCTTACCGACGCCACCCTTCTGGTTCGACACCGTAAGAACACGGGTGCCACCAGAGAACTCCACCGCTGTCGTCTCCAACGCCTGACGTCGGGCGCTCAGATCGGCAAGTTCTCGTGCCAGTGGTGTATCGACCCCAAAAGTACTGCTTGGCGTTGCCTTTTCAGACTGTTTCACGTGAAACATCCACTCCTTTCGAGGACCGCGTTCTACTCTAATCGCTACGTGGGACGTTGGTTGAATCGGGGGCGAGTTCGGGGCTGGTGGGGTGGGGTGATGGGGCGTGCTTCCGGGCTATTCGCGCGTACTTCCGGGCTCCGGGGTGCCGACTCTCTCGCAGAACGGGCACCCTCCCCGCAAGCGAGGACCCCTCCCGATGCTCGTTCGCACGGCACCCCTGCGCCCTCGCATTATTCGCATGAACACTCGACGCGGCAACTATTGGATCGGGGGTGGCCGCGTCTCGCTTCGCTCTACGACTGCGTTAGATACCGGGCACAGTAGGGACGCACGGTCCCCCCGGGTGAATATTTGGAATGTTTCACGTGAAACGAGGATCTTTGAGAAACGTGACGTTGTCTCCGCGGCGAGGAATGGATTGGCCGCTACTCCCAGCCGTCGACCGGTCACATTGATGGATGTTTCACGTGAAACGGAACGTACCCGACCATGCGACCTGCGCGATCCCTACTCAGGACAGGCGGTCCGTGTTTCACGTGAAACATCTCACCTATACGACCCGAAAGGATGACAGATGAAGCAGCTACGCCCGTCCGTCCGTAAAGGGCGCAGGGATGCCGGATGAGCGAGCATCGGGAGGGGTCCCCGCTTGCGGGGAGGGTACCCGTTCTGCGAGTGAACCGGCATCCCGGAGCCCGCCCCGAGTCACCCAAACCGCAGAGTTCGCCTCGGTGGGATCAGCCTCGAACGACCGCACGAACAACGCGAGTAGTCTCCGCCAGTATGCCTTCGCCGAGAACCTCGACCCGTACATCGCTGAGCTTGAACTTCTTGATCTGCTTTGCGGCGGCGTCTATCTCGGCCTCAGCGTTCTTTCCCTTGAGAAGGGCGAGCTCTCCCCCATCCCGCAGCAGCGGTGCAGTGAATGGGATGAGTGTACGCAGCGCGCTCACCGCGCGCGCGGTCACAACGTCGAATTTCTCCGAGGTTCGCACGTCTTCTGCTCGAGCACGCAGAACAGTCACGTTGTCCAGTCCCAGCTCCGTCACCTGTTCATTGAGCCAGGTGACTCGCCGTTCCATTGGTTCAATGAGCGTGAGCTTCACATCGGGTCGGGCAATAGCGATCACCAGTCCGGGCAGCCCAGCTCCAGAACCGATATCCGCGGTAGAGCCGTGCACGAGCGGTGCAGCAATCGCACTGTTCAGAACATGACGGGTCCACAGCCGAGGAAGCTCCAGCGGCCCGATGAGACCGCGCTCTTCGCCCTGTGCAGCAAGCGAAGTCGTAAAAGCACGTGCGATATCGATGCGATCACCGAAAAGGGATGCCGCAACTTCCGGCTCATCCTCAAGGGCAGACATGCTCATCCTTCCCGATGTTTCACGTGAAACATCAGCGACGACGGATGACGGTGTGCCGGTCGGGCCCTTCGCCATACGACTCTGAGATGAGGTCGCGATCCGCAACAATGTCGTGCACGAGCTTGCGTTCGTAACTGGACATTGACGGGAGTGACGCCTTCGACGCACCCTCATCGAGCTTGATCATGGCAGCATCCACCAGCTTCTCCAGCTGCTGGCGGCGGGCATCCCGTGACCCGCCCACGTCGAGAATCAATCGCGAGAACGAACCGGTCTTGTTCTGCACGGCCAGGCGTGCGATCTCCTGCAGCGCCTGAACAGTATCCGGATTCGACAGCACGGAAATGCTCTCGTCCTCGGACTCGACCGACACGTAGGCGCGGCCCTGTCGGACGTCGAGGTTCAAGTCGCCATCGATGTCAGCGATGTCCAGCAGCTCTTCGAGGAAGTCGGCTGCGACATCACCCTCATGCTCGAGCTGTTCGGTAGTGGGCTCTGCCCGCTCCATTGTGTTGTCGCTGGTCATGCGTTCGGGCCCTTCTTCTTCGCACGCTTCTTACCGACGGGCTGCTGTCGCTTCGGTGCGTTCTGCTTCGCCTTCTCAACTTCGTCGAGCATGCGCTGCTGCTCGGCCTCATAAGCCGCCATCGGGACGACCTTTCCAGAGGAATCGATCGCTTTGCCCTTGCGGGCCAGACGCTCTTCGCGAGCCTTCGCCGCCTCAGAACCAGGGGTGGGCATCTCACGAATGACAAGGAACTGCTGCGCCATCGTCCACAGGTTCGATACGAACCAGTACACGACCACACCGAGGGGGAAGAAGACACCCGAGAAGATGAAGCCCAGTGGCAGCACGTAGAGCATGATCTTCTGCATCTGGTACGCCTGGCCGGTCTTGGCCTCGGGAGAGAGGTTCTTCGAGATGATCTGCAGCTGCGTGAAGAACTGCGAACCGATCATCAGCACGACGAGGATCACGAGGATCACGATGGCAATCGTGTTCTGAGTCTCGACCGCGTGGCCGAGGGTACCGTGCAGCGACACATCGCCGAAGATCGTCGCGTCGTAGAACTGCTTGGTGAGCGCCGAACTCAGAAGACCGACGCCACCGACGCCCGCATCCGCGTGCTTGGTGACGTCGTTCAGCACGCTGAACAGGGCGAAGAAGACCGGCATCTGCACCAGCAGCGGCAGACAGCTCGACATCGGAGACGTGCCATGTCGCTTGTAGAGCGCCATGGTCTCGCGACTCATGGCCTCACGAGAGAGCTGGTCCTTCTTGCCCTTGTACTTCGCCTGAACCTTCTTCATCTCCGGCGCGATTTCCATCATCTTGCGCTGGCTTTTGATCTGCCGCACGAAGAGCGGGAAGACCGAAGCGCGCACGACGATGACGAGACCGACGATAGAAAGGATCCAGGTGATACCCGCTGCATCGGGAAGACCGACAGCGGTGAACAGCCAGTGCCAGGCGACGAGGATGAGCTCAACGGCCCACTTCAACGGCCACAGAATCGTGCCGAGAAGATCGAAGCCACCGGATTCGGGTGCTTTCTCCGCAGCGGCGAGCAGAAGGTCAAGACCCACTGTTCAGTCCTTTCGAGAAGGTACGACGAAACCTCGGGCGGTCAGGTCGTGTCGGAAATGGTCATGGGGGCGAACGTCATCGACGCCGCCTTTTGTCCAGGGGTTGCACCGCAGAATGCGCCATGCCGAGAGCACTGCGCCCTTTGCTGCGCCGTGCTGCTGCACCGCACCTACAGCGTAAGCCGAGCAGGACGGGTAATACGCACATACATCACCATAGATCGGCGAAATGACGGCACGGTAGGCGCTGAGGAACCCGAGCACGAGATTACGGGGAATCAGCGGGATGCTGCGAGCCAGATCGCCGGCATGCAGATGAGCCGACCCGAAAGCGTAAGACGGCAGCGCGCTCATGACGATGTCCTGGTGCGGCTCAGCCGTGACAGACAGCGCGTCACATCCGCGTTGAGCTCGGCAAATGTCGCGGTGGCAGACGCAGGAAGGGCACGGATGACGACATCCGTGCCCTCGGGCACTGTTGAGAGCGCTTCCGCGCACACGGCTTTGAGCCTTCGGCGCACGGTATTGCGGATCACGGCAGTGCCTACCTGTTTGCTGATGATGAACCCGAATCTGGGTTCACGTGTCTCACCCGTCGCCAAAACAGAGGTGACGACGCGAGCGCCCCCGCATCGGACCCCGCGACGGACGACCAACCGGTAGTCGGTTCCTCGCGTCAGTCTGAACGGACGGGCGAGCACGAGGCTTACGCCGAGAGCTCGACGCGGCCCTTCGCGCGGCGGGCCGCAAGGATGCCGCGGCCGGCGCGGGTGCGCATGCGGGCGCGGAAGCCGTGCTTCTTGGCGCGACGGCGGTTGTTGGGCTGGAACGTACGCTTGCTCATGGAATCACTCCGGGAACGCTGTCACCGGATGTGTACGACCGGAGACATAGGGAACTGCCCTTTTTCGGGCATAAGTCAACCGATTCAGGGTACGTCTTACCGGCGCAGAGAGCAAATCTCCGCGCCACGACCGGTCTGAGCTGCAACGCTCCGCACGTTAATTATCCACAACCCTCGCTCACCCGGTCGACTCGACACACCATTGATTTTCCGTGGCAGGTTGCCGTTCACAGCTTGGGTGACTACCGTTGCATCCGAAGTTATCCACAGGGGGGATCTGTCCGAATTCGACTACCCTCCGCGAGCCTTTTCCCGGAGCACCATGTCCTCTCCTGCCCAGCCTGACGTTCCAATCTGGAGCCAGGTGATGGACCTGCTCGATCAGGATGATCGTGTCACCCCCCAGTTGCAGGGATTCCTGAGCCTCGCTGTCCCGGCCGGCGTCATGAGCGCAACGCTTTATCTCGATGTTCCAAACGACCTCACCGCAGCCCAGATCAACAAGCGACTGCGTGTTCCCGTGATGGAAGCTCTCGCTCACCTCGGCGAGGAGGTCACCTCGTTCCGGGTCGTGGTGAACCACGAGCTCGCAGACCAGCAGACCGCTCCGATCGCCGTTGCTGATTTCGGTCGCCCCGACGCTCCGCGCACGGACTACACCATCGATCAGCCGACCCCGATGCGTCATGAGTCACGACTGAACCCGAAATACACCTTTGATAACTTCGTCATCGGGCAGTCCAACCGTTTCGCTCATGCTGCAGCCGTCGCTGTAGCCGAGGCTCCGGCGAAGGCCTACAACCCGCTGTTCATCTATGGCGATTCGGGTCTCGGTAAGACGCACCTTCTGCACGCCATCGGGGATTATGCACAGTCTCTCTATACGGGCGTGAAGGTTCGCTACGTCTCGAGTGAAGAGTTCACCAACGACTTCATCAACTCCATCGCGAACAACCGCGGATCCGCATTTCAAGCGCGCTACCGCGACGTCGACATCCTCCTCATCGATGACATCCAGTTCCTGCAGGGACGAGCAGAGACACAGGAGACCTTCTTCCACACCTTCAACACGCTGCACGATCACAACAAGCAGATCGTCATCACCAGTGATGTCGCGCCCAAACACCTCACCGGGTTCGAAGATCGGATGCGCAGTCGTTTCGAGTGGGGCCTGATCACCGATGTGCAGGCGCCCGACCTGGAAACCCGCATCGCGATCCTCCGTAAGAAGGCGCAGAGCGAAGCCCTGCATATTCCGGATGAGGTACTGGAGTACATCGCCACTGTCGTCTCATCCAACATCCGTGAACTCGAGGGCGCTCTCATCCGAGTCTCGGCGTTCGCGAGCTTGAACCGGTCTTCGCTGGACATCTCACTCGCCCAGACGGTGTTGCGCGACATCATCGATACGGCCGAGGACAACATCATCTCGCCGACCGACATCATCACGGCCACCGCTCGCTACTTCAAGCTCACTGTCGACGATCTCTACGGCTCGAGCAGATCGCAGCAGATCGCGACCTCGCGTCAGATCGCCATGTACCTGTGCCGGGAGCGTACGAACCTCTCGCTGCCGAAGATCGGTCAGCTGTTCGGAAACCGCGATCACACCACGGTCATGTACGCCTATAAGAAGATCAGCGATCTGATGAAAGAACGACGCTCGATCTACAACCAGGTGACGGAAATTACGACTCAGCTCGGCCGGCGCTGACTCATTTTCCGCGCCGAGGAGTGTCAATTCACCCGCGAGTCGCAGAAAAATGCCGGTTTGCACATGTGGATAACCTGTGGATGAATCCGCTTAACATCTGGACGATCGTGTGAGATTTTCCTCAACCTGTGGATAACTCCCACACCTCACCGGTCGCGGGCCATCGCGTATTGATGCGGATTCCTCAGCATTTCCACATCTCACACGCATGTAGTTCCCTACTCGCGATTGATATCCACCGAGTTATCCACAGTATCCACAGCTGTTAACACTGTTAAGAAGTTAATCCTGAAAGAGCGCGATCCGATCACCTCAAGGGTGTGCAGAACTGCGCGTATGGCGCAGCGCGGCTGTGGGGATACGATGGGAACCCCCTGACGCATGGGCCCATGATCGTCAGGTTTTGTAATTACGACGAGGGAGCGCCCGTGAGGTTCCAGGTCAATCGCGATGTCTTCAGCGAAGCAGTGTCCTTCGTCGTCAAGCTGTTGCCGCAGCGCAATCCGCAGCCGATTCTGGCCGGAGTGCTCATTGAAGCCGGCGCCGATGGGTTGACACTTTCGGCATTCGACTACGAAGCATCCGCTCGTACGACGATCGAAGCGACAGTCGAAACACCCGGCACGATCCTCGTTCACGGCCGGTTGCTCTCTGACATCGCTAGCAGGCTTCCGAATGCCCCGATCGAGATCGCTGTCGAAGACGATGGTGGGATCACTGTCACGTGCGGTTCGGCGCGATTTACGCTGGCAGCCATGCCGGTTGAGGAATATCCGTCGATTCCTGAGGTTTCCGGTTCTTCGGGCGTCGTCCCCGCTGACGATTTTGGCACCGCGATCGCGCAGGTCGCCTTCGCCGCATCCCGCGATGATGTGACTCCGGTTCTGACGGGTGTGCAGCTCGAAGTCTCGGAGCAGAATTTGAGTCTGGTCGCAACCGACCGCTATCGCGTTTCGCTTCGCAACGTTCCGTGGGATGGCGAGACACCCGAGCAGACGGCCCTCGTTCCAGCGCGCACTCTGACCGAGGTCGGAAAGACGTTCGGCCACGCAGGAAACATCCAGATCGCTTTCTCCGGAGCGGGCGATCGCGAGATCATCGCGTTCACCTCCGGCAACAAGACCGTTACTTCTTTGCTGATCAAGGGCAATTTCCCTCCGGTTCGTCGCCTGTTCCCCGAGCAGACCGACCACTACGCGGTCGTTAACACCGCAGATCTCATCGAGGCTGTTCGCCGCGTGGCGCTCGTCCTTGATCGTGCTGCTCCGCTCCGGTTCACGTTCACTTCCGACAGCGTGACCATGGATGCCTCCGGCAGTGAGCAGGCGCGAGCTTCAGAGTCGGTGGATGCTCACCTCTCCGGTGGCGACGATGTCACTCTCGGCCTCAACCCGCAGTATTTGACCGAAGCTCTCGGGGCGGTCAAGAGCGAGTTCGTCCGCGTCACGTTCACCTCGAGCGACAACGCCAACAAGCTCAGCCCTGTGCTCATCACCAGCCAGACGTCGGTCGATCAGGCGGGGCTCGACTCGTACAAGTACCTGCTTCAGCCGAACCTCCTGCTGCGCTGACCCTTCGACAGGCTCGGCGACCGCGATAACTCACGGACCGCGACAGCTCAGGAGCCGGTGTCAGAGGCGAAAGGTAGGCTGATCACGTGATTGTGGAGCACCTGAGCCTGGCGGATTTTCGCAATTACGCGACCGCTGAACTCGCGCTGCATCCGGGTCCCAATGTTCTGGTCGGCCGAAACGGCCAGGGCAAGACCAACCTCGCCGAAGCAATCGTTTTTCTTGCAACGCTCGGATCCCATCGGGTGTCATCAGATGCCCCGATGGTCCGCGATGGCAAAGATTTCGCTGTCATCCGTGCTCGGCTCTCGGTCGGAGAGCGCAAAGTTCTCGCTGAAGTCCAGATCAACCGGCAGGGTTCGAACAAGGCGCGTATCAACGGCTCCGCTTCGAAGACCAGTGAACTCCCCCGGTACGCGCATGTTGTTCTCTTCGCTCCGGAAGATCTGCAGATCGTGCGCGGCGACCCGTCAGCACGTCGGCGTTTCGCCGACCAGCTGCTGATTCAGCGCACCCCGCGAATGTCGGCGGTGCTGGCCGATTACGACCGGGTTCTGAAGCAGCGCACCGCGCTGTTGAAATCTGCTCGCGCCCGGGGCATCCGGGGTGAAGGACTCAACACCCTCGAGGTGTGGGACGACAAACTTGTTCTTCTAGGCACCGAGATCATCGACGCGCGACTGCGTCTGGCAGCAGATCTGCGTACACCGCTGGTTTCGGCATATGCCGCGATCGCCGGCGAAGATCACCATCCCGAGATGGATTGGGCACTCTCCGTTCGCGGTGGCGACCCGGAAGAGGGCGAAGATGCCGCCTTTGACCCGAATAATCGTTCGCTGAGTCTGGCGAAGGGCGCCGAGATGTTCCGCGCCGCGCTGCAGGCCAAACGCTCCAAAGAATTTGAGCGCGGACTGACCCTGGTCGGACCCCATCGTGACGATCTGGTGCTGCGAGTGCGCGAGCTCCCGGTGAAGGGTTATGCCTCGCACGGAGAATCATGGTCGGTCGCACTCGCTCTGCGGCTAGCATCCGCTGAACTGCTTCGCGAAGAATCGCCGGCCGGCGACCCGGTGCTGATTCTGGACGACGTGTTCGCCGAACTCGACGCCGATCGGCGAAAGCGTCTCGCGGGTCTCACGGTCGGCTATGAACAGGTGGTCGTCACGGCCGCAGTCGAGGAAGATATTCCTGATGAGCTGCACCGTCATGTGGTGCGCATCCATGCCGGCACGATCTCCGATGAGCGAAAGGGGGATGACGGTGATGAGTGACGCAGAGTCCGATACCCCCGAGACGGTGGCGACATATCTGCGTCTTCGCGGACTCAAGCCCAGCTCGAAATCGTGGAAGCGCAAGCGTCGCATCCGTGATGACGACGAGAACGCTCCGTTCACTCCCGGGCGTGATCCGGGCGCCCTCGGCGCGGTGCTCGACAAGCTCAGTCGAGATTCCGGCTGGGAGATCACACTCGCCCGCGAAGACCTCGTTCGCCAGTGGGCAGATCTTGCCGGTGCCGATACCGCCAAGCACTCCGAACCGGTCGGTCTCGAGAACGGGATGCTGACGGTCAAATGCGACTCGACGGCGTGGGCGAAAAACCTGCAGTTCATGCGCGCAACTATCCTCACGGAGATCGGCCGACGCTATCCGCAAGCGGGTGTGAACAACCTTCGTTTCATCGGCCCGGACGTTCCCTCCTGGAAATGGGGGCCGAGAGCCGTTCCAGGGCGCGGTCCGCGCGATACCTACGGGTAGGGCATCAACGGACGCCCCTCGATCGATTTCAGGGCCATACACGGGCGTCTAGCGAGGCTTTCGACGGGCAGACCCGCTAGACTGGACATTCGAGATATCGATGTGGAGAATGCCCTCTGATGACGCCTGAATCACCTGCTGACGAGCCTGAATCGACAACCGGGGTCACCCCCGACGAGAATGCTGCTGTTGATTACGGTGCCGACGACATTCAGATTCTTGAGGGTCTTGAGGCCGTTCGTAAGCGGCCCGGCATGTACATCGGGTCCACGGGCCCGCGCGGACTCCACCACCTGGTTTATGAGATCGTCGACAACTCCGTCGATGAGGCCCTGGCCGGGTACTGCGACACGATCCGGGTGACGATACTCCCCGACGGCGGTGTTCGCGTCTTTGACAACGGTCGAGGAATCCCGGTCGACCCGCACTCTTCCGACCCGAACAAGTCGACCGTCGAGGTCGTGCTGACCATTCTGCACGCCGGTGGAAAGTTCGGCGGTGGCGGTTATGCCGTCTCCGGTGGACTGCACGGTGTCGGATCCTCCGTCGTCAACGCTCTCTCCACGCGTTTCGACGTCGAGATCCGGCGTCAGGGACACGTCTGGAATCACCGTTTCGCCAACGGTGGTCACCCGCAGCAGGCCCTGGTCAAGGGTCCCGAGACTGACGAGACCGGAACCATCATCACGTTCTGGCCGGATCCCGAGATCTTCACTGAGTCGGTCGAATTCGAGTACGACGTGCTGCGCACGCGCTTCCAGCAGATGGCGTTCCTGAACAAGGGCCTGCGCATCGAACTCTCTGACGAGCGCGAAGGTGCAACGTACGAGGTCGAAGAAGAGGGCGCTCTGGTCAGCAAGCAGCGCAGCGATGTGTTCCTCTATGAGCGCGGACTTGTCGATTACGTCGAGTATCTGAACAAGGTGCGTCACGCCGAGGTCGTCACCGAGGAGATCATCGACTTCGAATCCGAAGACACCGATCGAAAGATCTCGCTCGAAGTCGCGATGCAGTGGACGACCGGTTACACCGAGAACGTCTTCACCTACGCGAACACGATCAACACTCACGAGGGTGGCACGCACGAAGAGGGTTTCCGCGCGGCCTTGACGACACTCGTCAACAAATACGCCCGGGCGAACAATCTGATCAAGGAGAAGGAAGAGAACCTCTCCGGTGACGACGTGCGCGAGGGTCTCACCGCAGTGATCTCGATCAAACTCGGTGAGCCGCAGTTCGAGGGTCAGACCAAGACCAAGCTCGGCAACACTGAAGCGAAGGCCTTCGTGCAGAAGGTCGTCGGCGATCAGCTCGGTGACTGGTTCGATCGCAACCCCGCGCAGGCCAAGAACGTCATTCGCAAGGCGATCGATGCGGCAACTGCTCGGATGGCTGCCCGCAAGGCGCGCGAGACTGCTCGCCGCAAGAGCGTCTTCGAGTCGGCCGCCATGCCGGACAAGCTCAAGGACTGCACGAGCAAGGACCCGTCGATCAGTGAGATCTTCCTCGTCGAGGGTGACTCGGCCGGTGGTTCTGCCGTGCAGGGTCGCGATCCGCACACGCAGGCGATTCTCGCCCTTCGCGGCAAGATCCTGAACGTCGAGCGCGCGCGGCTCGACAAAGCACTCGGAAACCGTGAAGTTCAGGCGATGATCCAGGCCTTCGGCACGGGCATCGGGGAGGACTTCGATATCTCCAAGGCTCGCTATCACAAGATCGTTCTGATGGCGGATGCCGATGTCGACGGCCAGCACATCACCACCCTGTTGCTGACGCTGCTATTCCGCTACATGCGCGGTCTCATCGAGGCCGGATTCGTGTATCTCGCGATGCCGCCGCTTTATCGCCTGAAGTGGTCGAATCAGCCGCACCAGTATGTCTACTCGGATGCTGAGCGCGACGCGCTGCTCAAGCACGGGCTGGACAACGGCAAGCGCATCCCGAAGGACTCCGGCGTGCAGCGCTACAAGGGTCTCGGCGAGATGAACGCCAAGGAACTGTGGGAAACCACGATGGATCACACCACCCGAACCCTTCGCCAGGTCACCATCGAAGACGCGGCATCCGCTGACGAGATCTTCAGTGTCTTGATGGGCGAGGACGTCGAGTCCCGACGAAGCTTCATTCAGCGAAACGCGAAGGATGTCCGCTTCCTGGACATCTGACCCGTCGGCAACGCTCAGCGAACGATTGAAAGAAACACATGACTGACGACAATTCGACCGGCGAAGCGACCGGATCCGGTCGCGAAGAGCCCTTCCACGAACACGGCAAGATCGACCAGGTCGATCTGCAGTCGGAGATGCAGCGCAGCTACCTCGACTACGCGATGGCGGTCATCGTCGGCCGTGCGCTCCCCGACGTGCGTGATGGTCTCAAGCCTGTGCACCGCCGGGTCATCTTCGGCATGTACGACGGCGGATTCCGCCCCGACAAGTCGTTCTCCAAGTGCGCTCGTGTCGTCGGTGAGGTGATGGGTCAGTACCACCCGCACGGTGACACGGCGATCTACGACGCCCTGGTCCGTCTCGTTCAGCCCTGGTCGCTGCGCTACCCGCTCGCTCAGGGCCAGGGAAACTTCGGCTCTCCCGGAAACATGGGCGCTGCAGCTCCTCGTTACACCGAGACGAAGATGGCGCAGCTGGCCCTCGAGATGGTGCGTGACATCGAAGAGGAGACCGTCGACTTCCAGGACAACTACGACGGTCAGACGCAGGAGCCGACGGTTCTTCCTGCGCGCTTTCCGAACCTGCTGGTCAACGGCTCGGTCGGTATCGCGGTGGGTATGGCCACCAACATCCCGCCACACAACCTGCGTGAGATCTCAGCCGCCGCACTGTGGGCGCTCGACAACCCCGACCTGTCCCGTGACGAGCTTCTCGAGGGATTGATCCAGCGCGTTCCCGGACCCGATTTCCCGACCGGCGCGCAGATTCTCGGGTCCAAGGGCATCCAGGAGGCTTATCGCACCGGGCGCGGCTCGATCACGATGCGCGCGGTCGTCAATATGGAGGAGATCCAGGGCCGCAATTGCCTCGTGATCACCGAGCTGCCCTACCAGGTCAACCCGGACAACCTCGCGGTGAAGATCGGTGACCTCGCCCGTGACGGCAAGATCACCGGCATCGCCGACATCCGCGATGAGACCAGTGACCGCACCGGTCAGCGTCTCGTCGTAGTTCTCAAGCGGGATGCTGTCGCCAAGGTCGTGCTGAACAACCTGTACAAGCACACCCAGCTGCAGGACAACTTCGGCGCGAACATGCTCGCGATCGTCGACGGTGTGCCGCGCACACTGGCGCTGGACGGCTTCATCTCGAACTGGATCGCTCACCAGATTGATGTGATTGTCCGGCGGACTCGTTTCCGTCTGCGCAAGGCCGAAGAGCGGATGCATATCCTCCGCGCCTATCTGAAGGCGCTCGATGCGTTGGACGAGGTCATCGCTCTGATCCGGCGCTCGCCCACGGTCGATGAGGCGCGCGATGGACTGAAGACGCTGTTGGACATCGATGACATCCAGGCGGATGCGATCCTGACGATGCAGCTGCGTCGCCTCGCAGCTCTCGAGCACCAGAAGATCGTCGATGAGGCCACTGAGCTTGAACTGCAGATCGAGGACTTCAAGGCGATCCTTGCCGATGAGATGCGTCAGCGCGCGATCATCCGCGAAGAACTCGAGGGAATCGTCGAGCGTTTCGGCGACGAGCGCCGCACGCACATCCTGCAGGGCTTCGACGGCGATGTGTCGATGGAAGACCTTATCGCTGAAGAAGAGATGGTCGTCACCGTCACCCGCGACGGATACATCAAGCGCACGCGCAGCGACAACTACCGTTCGCAGCACCGCGGTGGCAAGGGTGTCAAGGGCGCCCAGCTGCGCGCGGATGATGTCGTCGAGCACTTCTTCGTGACGACGACGCACCACTGGCTGCTGTTCTTCACCGATAAGGGCCGCGTCTACCGGGCGAAGACCTATGAGGCACCCGAGGCCGGTCGTGACGCGAAGGGAACGCACGTCGCGAACCTGCTGGCGCTGCAGCCGGACGAGAACATCGCACAGATTCTCGCGATGCGCGACTACGAGGTGGCGGACTATCTGGTGCTCGCCACTCGTACTGGCGTTGTGAAGAAGACGCGCCTGAGTGACTACGACACGAACCGTCAGGGCGGCGTCATTGCCATCCGTCTGCGCGAGGGTGATGAACTGGTCAGCGCGATGCTGGTCGACAACACCGATGACATCCTGCTGATCTCCCGCCATGGCATGTCGCTGCGCTTCAACGCGACCGATCAGGCCCTTCGTCCGATGGGGCGTGCGACCGAGGGTGTGAAGGGCATGAGCTTCCGGGGCGAGGACGATCTGCTGTCAGCATCCGTCGCTGGCGAGGACGGTTATGTGTTCGTCGTCACCGATGGGGGATACGCCAAGCGCACCTCGATCAGCGAATATCGCGTTCAGGGTCGCGGCGGTATTGGCATCAAGGTCGCCAAGCTCAACGACGATCGTGGGGTGCTCGCCGGCGGTCTGATCGTGGATGAGGACGACGAGGTTTTGGTGGTTCTGTCCAGCGGCAAGGTGGTACGCTCTGCCGTGGCCGAGGTGCCTGCGAAGGGTCGAGACACCATGGGAGTGGTGTTCGCCCGGACGTCCGAGAAGGACCGCATCCTCGCCATTGCCCGCAACAGTGAGCGGGGCCTCGCCGATGAAGAGGCAGAGGAGGAGTCAGCACCCGAAGATGCGGCTCCCGAATCCACCCAGACCCCCGAGGAAAGTACCGACGCATGAGCACAGTAGCCGACAAGCTGGCGAAGAAGTCGACGCGCAAAACCGGTGGCAAGCAGGTCCGCCTGCGCCTGGTCTACATTGACTTCTGGTCGGCCGTGAAGCTGTCGTTCCTGGCGGCGGTTGCGCTGGCGATCGTGACCATGGTCGCGTTCTTCCTGATCTACATGGTCGTGCAGGCTACTGGCCTTCTGGGCGAGGCGGATGAGCTGATCGGCAACATCACTGAGGGTGCCGTGTCGATCTCGTCGCTGCTCGGATTGCCGCAGGTCATGGCGTTCGCTGCGGTCGTGTCGATTCTGAACCTGATCGTGGTCACCGTGCTCGGTGCCGTCGTAGCCGGTATCTACAACCTCGCCGTGAAGGTCACCGGCGGCCTCCTGGTCGGCTTCATGTCAAATTAGTACCCCCTTTTACCTCCTTCTTTACCTCCTTCCGAGTGGCCATTTGTGGCTCGCTTTCGCCCCGGCGAAGCGCCACAAATGGCCACTCGCAGGTTGGAGGAGGTTAAGGAGTAGGGAAAACCCGAAGATGGGATGCTGGGTGGCACGGTGTTGACGGGGTGAAGCGCGGCCTACCTTTGAAACATGACCACTCAGACAGCTTCCCCAGCCGCGGAAACACCGCCTCGGGTGACTCCGCCGCTGCGCATCTTCTTGACCGTTCTGCATCTTGCCGCGCTCGGCAGTCTCGGCGGCATCATCCTCGGCATCCTTGCGGGCTTCTTCGGCGCTGGAGTCGGACTGCTGTTCGCCCTCGGAATCGGCGCCCTGTTCTTGGTCGGCTTCGTCTACGCGGTGTACGGCATCGGGTGGTTCGAGGTTGTGCGGGTCAGAAGCCTGTACGACCTGGACATCCCTGATCTGCAGGCACGCCAGCGCAGAACCCCTGGATTTGGCGGTTGGATCCGCTCGCTCGGACGCCAGAGCATCGACGGCTCGATGTGGCGCGCAGTAGCGAACTTCGCGATCGCGTGCATCTTCGGCTCGCTGGTGATTCGCCTGTTCTGGGGCCTGGTGTGGTCGGCGATCTTCGCCTTCACTCCCCTGTTCAGCACCAAAGACACCGCGGGGCCGTTCGGCACGACAATGTCAGCCGCCTGGGCGCCGGTGGTCGGTATCCTCGGTGTTCTGGCGGCTGCCGCCGGCATCATCGGATTCGCGCTTGTGCACCGCGTGATCACACGCAGTCTGGTGGTTCCCAGCAGAGAGGCCGAGCTCACCGAGCGCGTGCGCACCACTTCGGCGCAGCGCGAAGGCGCGGTCCGCGCGGCGGATGTCGAGCGCAGCCGCATCGAGCGGGACCTCCACGATGGCGTCCAGCCGCGGCTGGTCTCGGTGGGTATGACTCTCGGTCTCGCGCAGCAGAAGATCGACAACGATCCGGCGACCGCGAAGGCGCTGATCAATGAGGCGCACACATCCACGAAGGCTGCGATCACCGAGCTGCGACAGCTTGCCCGCGGCATCCATGCGTCTGTTCTCGATGATCGAGGGCTGGATGCCGCGCTGTCAGCGCTGGCCAGCAGGTCGCATATTCCCGTCAACCTCGACGTCCGCATGGATGGCGCGTCGACGGGTGCTCACGCCGGATGCCGGGATGCTGAGGCGGCGGTGTACTTCGTCATCGCCGAGTCGCTGACGAACGCGGCCAAGCACTCCCGGGCCAGTGAAACACGGGTCGTGGTGCGGCAGCGTGAGGGTGGTGTGCTTTGGGCGCGCGTCGAAGACAACGGCATCGGCGGCGCGCAGGTGCAGCCCGGTGGCGGTCTCGACGGCATCTCGAACCGCGTTCTTGCAGCCGGCGGGACGATCCGCATCGAAAGCCCGCAGGGCGGTCCGACTTCCGTGGAGGTGAGTGTGCCATGCGCATCTTGATCTGTGAGGACTCGGTCCTGCTTCGGGAAGGACTCGTTCGCCTGCTTGAGGATGCCGGCCACGAGGTGGTCGCAGCCCTGAACGACACCGTCGGTCTGACAGACGCGGTCGAGGACGCGAATCCGGAGCTGTGCATTCTGGATGTTCGGCTGCCGCCGACATTCACGGATGAGGGCATCAGGGCAGCGCTCGGACTGCGCAAGACCCACCCGTCGCTGCCGCTGCTCGTGCTTTCGCAGTATGTCGAGGAACGCTACGCCAGCGATCTGATCGCAGCGCAGGGCGGACCGCTCGGATACCTGCTGAAGGATCGGGTCGCCGATGTCGCCGAGTTCCTCGCGTCGGTGGCGCGGATCGCCGAGGGGGCGACGGTACTCGACCCCGAGGTAGTTGCGCAGCTTCTGACCCGGCGCAACCGTGACGATCGGATGCTGCGGCTCACCGAACGCGAACGAACCGTGCTGGCACTGATTGCCGAGGGAAAGTCCAACCAGGCGATCGCCGGGATGCTGTTCCTCTCGGCCGCCAGCGTCGAGAAGAACATCACGGCCATCTTCCAGAAGCTCGGATTCGAACAGGATGAATCGGGCAACCGGCGCGTGCTCGCAGCACTCGCTCACATTGAGAACTCGGGTAGCGCAGCGCCATCCGCAAACCAGCCAGGAGCGACACGATGAACACCGAACCGCAGAACCCGCAGGGCGGACATGACGTTCCGCTGACGCCTCCGCCGGCAGCATCTGGTGCGCCGGCATCCGGTGTTCAGAGCCCGCCCGTTCCGCCCGCGGCATCCGTTCCGCCGGCGCCGTCTTCACAGGGCCCGTCTTCACAGTCCCCGTCTTCACAGTCCCCGTCTTCGCAGGGCCCGCGCAGCGGGGCTGGTGCACGCGCCGCCGCCATCGCCGTTGCGGTATTCGGTGGCGTGGTGCTGCTGGGCACCGGCGCCACGGCCGCCGTCGCAGCAGTGCACGATGTATCGCGTAGTAGCAGTACGGTCAGCGGCGACGTCCTGACAGTCGACGTCAAGGGCATCGAGAGTATCGATCTCGAGGTCGGAGCGAGTGCTGTGAGCACCCGGTTCGGCGACGTTGACGAGGCGACGCTGGAGGTGACAGGAACCCGCGGTGGCAATTGGCGTCTGGATCGCGATGGTGATGAACTCATCGTGCGCGGACCTGATCACGGCTTCGGCTGGTTCGGGAACGGCTGGTTAGGCGGCAACTGGTTCGGTGACAACTGGTTCGACGAAGAGAGTGTGATCCTCACACTGCCGGAGAGCCTGAACAATTCCGGGCTGGAGGCCGATTTCGACCTCAGCGCCGGCAGCCTCACGATCGACGGGTCCTTTGGTGAGGTGGGCATCGCGGTCGGTGCCGGAATCCTGCGCATGGAGGGCTCCGCGACATCCGTCGATGTCGAGCTCAGCGCGGGACGCGCCGATCTGGAGTTGGCCGACGTCACCGAGGCGGAGTTCTCGCTCTCGGCGGGCAAGCTGATCGCCGATCTGACCGGGGACGCCCCGCGCACGGTGAGCATCGATGTCAGCGCAGGAGCACTGGAGCTGACCGTGCCCGATGAGTCGTACGATGTCACGCAGGATGTCAGCGCGGGAAGCCTGGATAACCGGCTGGATACCTCGAGTTCATCGCAGCACACGATCGATGCAACCGTGTCTGCGGGCAGCGCGATTCTTCGCTCGGGCAACTGACGGGCTCGATTCGGATTTTCCGTCAATCTCCGGTAATGTTTACGAGGTTGACGGGGCTATAGCTCAGTTGGTTAGAGCGCTTCACTGATAATGAAGAGGTCCCTGGTTCAAATCCAGGTAGCCCCACTCGTCACAATTTAATACCCTTGAGGGGCCTTAGCTCAGTTGGTAGAGCGCCTGCTTTGCAAGCAGGATGTCAGGAGTTCGAATCTCCTAGGCTCCACAATCAGAACCCCCGGCTTCGGCCGGGGGTTCTCTCGTTCCTGGGCTCTCGTTCGACAGATTCACCGTAGGATCGAAGTGTGCTGATCGGTCTGATGCGTCCCGTGGAATTTCAGTCCTTTGACGTCGAGGCGGCTGATATCGCCGGCATCCACACCGAGCTCGCCACGCATCGGCCGGATGGTTTCGACCTCGTCTCCGCACCTGTGCAGATGATCAAGGGCGCCCAGATTCTCAAGTCGACGGGAACCTTCTCGCGACGTGACTCGATCCAAGAGATCGAGGCCGAAGACATGGATGCCCTGCACGCCAAAGTTCCCGAAGGCTGGCAGCTGCTCAACGTGCGCAGCACCGTCTGACTCCCCCGTTCGGCAGAACCCCTCTTCTCGCTCCGGTCGCAATTGGTGCTGCTCTCAGCGAGTTTTAGCAGCACCAACTGCGACCGGAGCCAGAGTGGGGTCGGGTGGAGGCGAGGCCAGCAGCGCGATCAGCCGCGCCGGGAGCGGACGCCGCCGGCGAGGGCGGCCAGTGAAGCAGCCGTAGCATCCCAGTCCATGCAGGCATCCGTCACGCTCTGGCCGTACACGAGACGTCCACGCACCGAGACATCGAGCTTCTGCGCTCCCGCGACGAGGTTGCTCTCCAGCATCACGCCGGCGATCGCCGCACCATCCGTGGCGATCTGCGAACCGATCTCCACCGCGACCGCGGCCTGACGCACATGATCCTTGCCGCTGTTTCCGTGGCTGGCGTCGATAATGACGCGTGGGGTGAGCATCGCCGCAGACAGGCGTGCCGATGCGTGCCGCACGGTTTCCGCATCGTAGTTCGGGCCGTCGGCTCCGCCGCGCAGAATGACGGACGTATCCGGGTTTCCGGTCGTCGAGACGAGACTTGCCCGCCCGTCGGCGCCGATCCCGAGGAACGCCTGCGGAGCGGATGCTGCGGCCGCGGCATCCAGCGCCACCTGAAGTCCGCCATCCGTACCGTTCTTGAAACCGATCGGCATCGACAGACCGGATGCCAACTGCCGGTGGATCTGGCTCTCCGTAGTCCGCGCGCCGATGGCCCCCCACGTGATCAGGTCGGCGGTGTACTGGGGGCTGATCGGCTCGAGGAACTCCGTCGCGCACGGGACACCGAGAGCGGTGACATCGAGGAGGAACCCGCGGGCCATGCGAAGCCCGGCCTCGATGTCATGGCTGCCGTCGAGGTGCGGATCATTGATGAGGCCCTTCCACCCGACTGTGGTGCGGGGCTTCTCGAAGTACGTCCGCATGATGATCAGCAGGTCATCGCGGTGCTGCTCGGCCTCGCGCAGCAGTCGACCGGCGTACTCGAGTCCGGCTGCGGGATCGTGGATCGAGCACGGCCCGACCACGACGATCAGGCGGTCATCCTCGCCCGCCATGATCGCGCGCACTTCGTCGCGGGTGCGAGCGACGAGCGATGCGCGCTCATCGCCCACCGGCAGTTCGGCGGCGATGTCACCGGGCGTCGGCAGCGTGGTGAACTGCGCGACATGCAGATCGGCGGTGGTGTCGGTGGTGACGGTGACGGTGGCGTTCATGTTCCTGGGTCCTATCCTGTGTAGGCGGACCCGGATGCAGAGCCCGCCGAAACGGCGAAAGCCAGAGCAAATGCTCTGGCTTGTCGGCTCTGAAGGTGTCGGTGCGCGCTAGATCGGCGCCGGCCCCTCCAGAGCCGACTCGAAATACGCATACCAACGGGTTGTCATGCCCACGACCTTACCCCATCCCGGAGAGTTCCCGGACCGGATCCCAGACGTTCCGGGCATCCACGGCGTGTCATTCGGTCAACACGCCGAGCGGATGCCCGACCGTCTGGGATCCGGCACAGCAGGCTCAGCGCAGCGGTGTGAAGTCGCGGTTCGCGATGTGCTCGGGGCGCGGCGACTTCGCAGCGTACGGCTCGACCAGCGCGTTGTCGACGCTGTTGAACACCATGAACACGTTCGATCGCGGATACGGGGTGATGTTGTTCCCCGACCCGTGCATGATGTTCGAGTCGAACCACAGGGCAGACCCTGCAGCGCCGGTGAACTGATCGATGCCGTACTTCTCGGCCATCGCGGTGATCGCCGCATGGCTGGGCACGCCTGCCTCCTGCGCCTGCAGCGACTGCTCGTGGTTGTTGTCCGGGGTCTCGCCCACCGCCGGTACGAATGTGCGGTGCGAGCCTGGCATCACCATGAGTCCGCCGTTGTACGGGTAGTTGTCGGTCAGTGCGATCGACAGGCTCACCGATCGCGGAACCGGCATGCCATCCTCGGCGTGCCAGGTCTCGAAGTCGGAGTGCCAATAGAACCCGGTGCCAGTGAAGCTCGGCATGTAGTTGATCCGCGTTTGGTGCAGATACACCTCAGATCCCACGATCTGCCGGGCACGGTCCAGCACCTGCGGATTGCGCGCGAGGTCGTCGAGGACCGAACTGAGCTTCTCGACCTCGAACACCGAGCGCACAGTACCCGTGGTCCGCTCCGTGATCTTCCGCGGATCATTCTGCAGCGCCGGGTCCGCCGCGAGGCGATCGAGCTCGCTCGAGTACAGGGCGACGTCATCAGCCGTGATGAAGTCGTCGAGAATGGTGAATCCGCGCCTCTCGTGCGCTTCCAGCTCTGCTGCCGAGAAGGGGCCGTCGTTGACCGAGCCCCACACTGCGGGCTGGGTCCTTTCGATGAAGTCGCTGGGGGATGTCAACCGAGTCGGGAACAGATCCTCAGCGGTCGTCGGGGCTGTCATGCGTCGTTCTCCTGTCTCTTCTATGGATGTGGGACGGGCCGAATCCCAGACGGTCGGACAGCCCTGCGGCGTGTCGATCGGATGACACGCCGCAGAGCGCCGGGGGCGTCTGGGATTCGGCCCGCACCCGGGTCACACCTCTTCGGTGACCAGTGGGTACACGCCGTTCTCGTCGTGGGTCTCGCGACCGGTGATCGGCGGGTTGAACACACACACGGTGCGCATCTGCGTGCGCGGACGCACCTCGTGCTTGTCGTGGTTGTTCAGCAGATACAGCGACCCCGGCGCGAGCTGGTGCGTCTCACCGGTGGCGAGGTCGGTGATCTCTCCCTCGCCCTCCACGATGAACACCGCCTCGATGTGGTTCGCGTACCAGAACTGGTTTACGGTTCCGGCGTAAAGCGTGGTCTCGTGCACCGAGAAGCCCACGCCCTCTTTCGCCAGAACGATGCGCTTG
The DNA here is from genome assembly GCF_054072595.1 of Microbacterium wangyouchuni. Lineage (NCBI taxonomy): Bacteria > Bacillati > Actinomycetota > Actinomycetes > Micrococcales > Microbacteriaceae > Microbacterium > Microbacterium wangyouchuni. The sequence continues at coordinate 37,989 of NZ_JBSVRM010000001.1, read as the reverse complement.
CTGCGCCAGTTCTCGCTCTTGATGTCGGCGTCGGTGTCGGTGATCTCGTCGATGGTTCGGACGATCATGCGTGTGTGTGCTCCTTGCTCTGGACATTCAGGTCGGTCTCGGTCGCGGCATCCGGATCGGGCTCGCCCAGCACGACACGGATGCACTCGCCGATGATGTCGAGGCCCCGGTCGAGCTCTGCGTCGGTGATGGTCAGAGCGGGCAGAATCTTCATGACCTCGCCCTCCGGCCCAGAGGTTTCCATGAGCAGGCCCCGCGCGAACGCCTCCTGGCACACGGCATCCGCCAGTTCGCCCGAGGGGAACTGCAGCCCGCGAGCAAGCCCCCGCCCCTTGGCGACGAGTTCGTGCTGCGGGTACTGCGCGACGAACATGTTGAAGCGACCCTCGACGCGCACGCCCTTGGTGACGGTCGAATCGCGCAGCGTGTTGTCTGACCAGTAGCGGCGAATCGCCTCCGCACCGGTGATGAACGCCGGGCTGATCCCACGGAAGGTGCCGTTGTGCTCGCCGGGCGCCCAGACGTCGAGCTCGGGCTTGATAAGGGTGAGTGCCATCGGGATGCCGTATCCGGAGATCGACTTCGAGAGGCACACGATGTCGGGGACGATGCCGGCCTCTTCGAAGCTGAAGAACTCGCCGGTACGGCCGCAGCCCATCTGGATGTCGTCGACGATGAGCAGGATTTCGTGCTGCTTGCACAGCGCCGCGAGCTGACGAAGCCAGTCTGCACGCGCGGCGTTGATGCCACCCTCGCCCTGAACGGTCTCGACGATCACGGCGGCGGGGGTGTTCAGGCCACTGCCGGAGTCATCCAGCAGGCGCTCGAAGTAGAAGAAGTCCGGGTAGTCGCCGTCGAAGTAATCGTCGTACGGCATGGGGGTCGCGTGCACGAGCGGTACACCGGCGCCGCCGCGCTTGAGCGAGTTTCCGGTGACCGAGAGGGCACCGAGCGTCATGCCATGGAAGGCGTTGGTGAAGTTCACGACCGATTCGCGGCCGGTCACCTTGCGGGCGAGTTTCAGGGCGGCTTCGACAGCGTTCGCGCCGCCGGGGCCAGGGAAGACGACCTTGTAGTCGAGCTCACGCGGCTTCAGGATGACGTCGTTGAAGGCTTCGAGGAAGTCACGGCGTGCGCTCGTGAACATGTCGAGTGAGTGCACGACGCGGTCATCGGCCAGGTAGTCGATGAGGACCTTCTTCAACTCCGGGTTGTTGTGACCGTAGTTCAGCGCGCCAGCGCCCGAGAAGAAGTCCAGGTATTCCGTGCCGGACTCGTCGTACATCGTGCTGCCAACGGCGCGGTCGAACACGACGGGCCATGAGCGCGAGTAGCTGCGGACTTCGGATTCCAGCTGGGTAAAAATATTCATTTTGTGGTTGTTCTCCTCCTGGTTGTTGTCGTGCGGGGAGTGCACGCCGCCCGGGGTCGGGCGGATGGCGACGACTACACCGGCGGACCGAGTTCGTATAGCCGTTCAGGTTCATGGTGCGCAGCATCCGGTTCATCGACGCTCAGATGCGCGCTTTCGAAAAGCGGGGTGACGACGACCGGAGCATCTCCCCAGCGACGAGCGAGACTGCGGAATGTCTGCTGGGATGCGACATTGTCATCGGTGATCGTGGTCTGCAGTGTGCGCACGCGCGGATGAACACTGTCGTCGTGCAGGAGATCATCGAGCATCCGCCCGGCTAGGCCCAGACCGCGGAAGTTCTCGTCGACGGCGACCTGCCAGATGAACAGGCAGGAGGGGTCAGCGGGACGGCGGTAGCCGATGACGAACCCGGCCGGATGCCCGTCGACCAGCGCGATACGGCAGGTGGACGCGAAGTCTCTGGCGTACAGGACGTAGGCGTAGGACGAGTTCAGATCGAGCGTCTGCGAGTCGCGGGCGATGCGCCAGAGGTCGATTCCCTCATCGATGCGCGGTGGACGAATCAGGCTCACCCCACTCGACCTCGCATCGTTATGCGCGGCCGGTGCTGACGTGCTCGGCTCGGGGGAGCCGGGGGAAGTCAGAGCGTGTCACCATCCCAAATCGGGGCGTGCATCGCGTGAGAATTCATATCCATAGGGGGTTGTGATCGGTGCTGCGAACAGCGTCGGTCTGCCTTCCACAGTGTCATGCTCATCCGCTGACCTCAAATCGTTTCTCCGGATCGGGGATCTGCCGCGCGGCCTCCGCCTGTGGAATGCTGGGCGCATGACCTCGCATCTGCCGCACGAAGATATCGACCCGGATGGCCTGCTCGAGTACTCGGTGGTGTTCACCGATCGCTCGCTCAATCACATGTCGGCGCGGTTCGTCGACGTGATGCAGCAGACCCTGCAGATCTTGCAGCAGGCGTACAACGCGCACACTGCGGCGATCGTCCCGGGCGGAGGGACCTACGCGATGGAGGCGGTGGCGCGCCAGCTCGCCACGGGGCGACGCACCCTGGTCGTCCGCAATGGGCTGTTCTCGTTCCGTTGGTCGCAGATTCTGGATGCTGGTGGCATCAGCGACGACGTCACCGTGCTGTCCGCGCGTCCGGATTCGGACGACGTGCAGGCCGCCTGGGCGCCGGTGCCAATCGATGAGGTCGTCGCGGCGATCCGTTCGCGCCAGCCCGAGGTGGTTTTCGCCCCGCACGTCGAGACGGCAGCGGGCATGATCCTTCCCGATGAGTACGTGCGCGCTCTGGCCGATGCCACCCATGAGGTCGGCGGCCTGCTGGTGCTCGACTGCATCGCATCGGGTGCGATGTGGGTCGACATGCAGGCGCTCGGTGTCGACGTGCTGCTCAGCGCGCCGCAGAAGGGGTGGAGCGGTTCGCCGTGCGCGGGCTTCGTCATGCTCAGTGAGGCTGGTCGGGATGCTGTGACCAGCCGTCCCTCGACCAGCTTCGCGATCGATCTCGCCAAGTGGCTGTTCATCGCCGACGAGTATCGTGCCGGGCGTGCGGCGTACCACGCGACCATGCCGACGGACCCGCTCACCCATAACCTCGCCGCCATGCTCGAGACCCGTGAACGCGGATTCGAGACACTGCGTGCGGCGCAGATCGAGCTGGGCGCGCGGGTGCGTGCGCTGCTGGCCGAGCACGGATTCCCCTCGGTGGCGGCATCCGGTTTCGATGCCCCCGGTGTCGTCGTCGTACACACCGCTGACCCCGCGCTGAAGTCCGGCGCCGTGTTCCGTGAGCAGGGCTTGCAGATCGCTGCCGGGGTGCCGTTGCACTGCGAGGAACCGGCCGGATTCTCCACTTTCCGCCTCGGCCTGTTCGGCCTGGACAAGCTCTCCGACGTCGACGGGACTGTCGCTCGTCTGCAGGCGGCACTGGACCGGATCGGCGGCTGACTGTCTCCGTGGGCTGAGCGCGCGCCGCGCTGGGCGGGGGTCGCATATGGTCGCTTCGCGCCGCGGAGGTGTCGCATATGGTCGCTTCGCGCCGGTCGAAGCGGCAACATGCGACACCTCGGGACGCGGGTCACCCACGCGCACATGCTACAGTTGCTCAAACCGACTGGACGGTATGTAGATTGCGCAAGGAGGCGCCATGTCCGCAGCACAGTTCGACGCCCGCGCACGCTTCAACAACACCGTGTCGCTCATCACCGGGGCCAGCCGGGGCATCGGCTTCGCAATTGCTCAGCGCATCGTCGCCGAGGGCGGCTCAGTCGTCATCACCGGCCGTAAGCAGGAGGCGCTGGGCGCTGCCGTCGCAGAGCTCGGCCCCGCGGCATCCGCTGTCGCCGGTCGCGCCGACGATGCTGATCACCGTGCCGCGGTATTCGCGCACATCGCAGCCCAGCATGGCCGACTCGACCATCTCGTGAACAACACCGGCATCAATCCCGTCTACGGGCCTATCGTCGACGTCGATGCAGACGCCGCACGCAAGATCCTCGAGGTCAACGTGGTCGCTGCACTCGACTGGACGCGTGCCGCGCTCGCCGCCGGCCTCAGCCGCAGCATCGTGAACGTGGCCTCGGTGGCGGGCCTGAGCGCGAGCCCGGGCATCGCGTTCTACGGCATCTCCAAGGCGGCGCTCATCAACCTCACGACGCAGCTTGCGTACGAGCTCGCCCCGGGCATCCGCGTCAATGCGGTCGCACCGGGCGTGATCAAGACGGCGTTCGCGCGGGCTCTGTACGAAGGACGCGAGGGCGAGGTCGCGGCCGGCTACCCGCTCGCACGACTGGGTGAGCCGGATGATGTGGCGGGCCCCGTCGCCTTCCTTCTCTCTGATGATGCCGCGTGGATGACCGGACAGACCGTGTCGATCGATGGCGGGGCAAGCATCCGCCCGCTGTGACGCGCGAATGCGACGGCCGATCATGATTCACGGAAAGATGAGGGTATGAAGGATTCACACGTCGCAGAGAATGTCACGCGCGCTGCCGTCGAGTTGTTCGCCACTCGCGGGTACGCGAACACGAGCGTTCAGCAGATCGTCGAGGCCGCGGGCGTCACCAAGGGTGCGATGTACCACTACTTCGAATCGAAGGATGATCTGCTCTTCGGTATCTACGATGCGCTGCTGACGCTGCAGAGGGCACACCTCGATGAGATTATCGCGCGCGGCGGGGCCACAGACGAGGTCCTGCGGGCAGCGTGCGTCGACGTGCTGGAGACCTCGATCGATCACATCGCCGAAGGGGCGGTGTTCTTCCGCAGCATGAACATGCTCTCGGCGCCCAGGCAGCAGGATGTCACGCGCCGACGCCGCGGATACCACGACGAGTTCGCCGCTCTCATCGGGAGCGGCCAGCGCGAGGGCCTCTTCCGTGACGACATTCCGGTCGCCCTGCTCGTCGCGCACTTCTTCAGCGACGTGCACTATCTGTCGCATTGGTATTCACCCGAGGGACCGGAAGGCAAGACGCTCATTGCCGAGCAGCTCACCGACCTGTTTCTCACCAGCCTGAGGAGAACGGATGCTGTCCCCCACTGAAGTTTCGCAGTCCATGCGCGCCTGGCGGGTCACCAGTCTCGGTGAACCCGCAGAAGCGCTGACACAGCAGAGTGTGCCAACACCCGTGCCCGCCGAAGGCGAGGTGCTCATCCGGGTCGCGGCAGTCGCAGCGAACTTCCCGGATGTGCTGCTTGCTCGCGGTGAGTACCAGGTGAAGCCCGAGCTGCCCTTCATTCCCGGGGTGGAGTGCAGCGGGACAGTGGTTGGCGTGGGCAGTGGTGTCTCCACACATGCTGTGGGCGACAGGGTCGTCGCGGGGAAGATCGGCGTTCTCGCCGAATACGCGGCAGTGGATGCGGCATCCGTGCATGCCATTCCGGAGAGCTTTGACTTCAACGCCGCGTCGGGTCTGAACATCGCCTATCAAACGGCATGGTTCGCACTGCACCGGCGGGCGAAGCTGCAAGCGGGCGAGTGGCTGCTTGTGCATGCCGCGGCGGGTGGAGTCGGGGCTGCCACCGTGCAGCTCGGCGTAGCGGCGGGTGCCAGAGTCATCGGCGTCGTCGGCTCCGAGGCGAAAGCCGAAGTCGCGCGGGCGGCGGGCGCAGAGCACGTCATCCTGCGCGGCGACGACATCGTCGCCGAAGTGAAGCGCATCACCGGCGGGCACGGCGCCGACGTCGTGTTCGATCCGGTGGGTGGTGCCGCGTTCACCGCATCCACCCGTGCCGTCGCCTTCGAGGGCCGGATCGTCGTGATCGGGTTCGCGAGTGGCGAGATTCCCCAGCTCACCGTGAGTCACGCCCTGGTGAAGAACTACGCCGTGCTCGGGCTGTACTGGGGTCTGTATCAGGAGCGTCTGCCGCATCTGGTCGACGAGGCGCATGACGAGCTGATCCGGCTGTTCGAGGCGGGGAAGATCGCGCCGGTGATCGACAGTGTGGTGGCGTTCGAGGATGCGCCGGCGGCGATCACCAAGCTCGCGACCGGCACGACCGTGGGCCGCGTGGTCATTCAGATCGCATCATGAACGAGCTCGATGGCCGGGTGGCGCTGGTCACCGGTGGTGCGCGCGGCATCGGAGAGGCGTACGTCCGTGCGCTGCACGCCGCGGGCGGTCGGGTCGTGATCGCGGACATCCTCGAGGATGCCGGACGGGCTCTTGCCGCCGAGTTGGGTGATCGCGCGTTGTTCGTCTCCTTGGATGTCACCGATGAGGTGCAATGGACGGCCGCGGTGGATGCTGCGGTGCAGGCCTTCGGCGCCGTCGACGTTCTGGTGAACAACGCGGGCATCGCGAACGCTGCGCCGATTGAGCACCTCAGCACCGAGAAATGGAACGCCGTGATCGCGGTCAACCTCACCGGTACTTTCTTCGGCTGCCGCGCGGTGGTGCCAGCCATGAAGAAGCAGGGCAAAGGATCGATCATCAACATCTCCTCGGTCGAGGGGATGCGCGGCAGTGCAGGTTTACATGGCTACACGGCGGCGAAGTTCGGGGTGCGCGGGCTCGCGGCATCTCTCGCGGTCGAGTTGGGGCCGTTCGGGATCCGGGTCAACTCGGTGCATCCGGGGTTCATCAACACGTCGATGACGACCAGGATCGACCCGGCGCATCTCGACATCCCGCTCGGGCGCCCCGGCGAGCCGGAAGACCTGGCGGGCACCATCGTGTTCCTCGCGAGCGATGCGTCGTCGTTCACCAGCGGCGCGGAGTTCGTCGTCGACGGCGGCATGATCGCCGGCATCCCGCACCGCTGAACCCGTCGCAAAACCCGGCGCTAAACCCTTCTGCAACATTCACATACCGCCCGGTCGGTTTCTAAGGTACAGTGGTCGAACCAGCGACACGAAGAGGTGCCGATGAATACCCATACCCTGCAGTCCAAGCAGGAACCCGCCCGACTCGAGGTGAGCCATCTCACCGTGACGTTCGGCGGCCTGACCGCCGTCGACGATGTCTCGTTTGACGTGCGCCCCGGCGAGATCGTTGCGCTGATCGGCCCGAACGGCGCCGGAAAGACAACGGTGTTCAACGCGATCTGCGCGCTGGTCAGCACTCGCGGCGATGTCACCATCGATGGTCGCCCCGCCCCGCGCCGGACCGCACGCCTGACGGCACGGGGACTCGCGCGCACCCTGCAGGGCCTCGGTCTGTTCGGCAGCCTGACCGTGCGCGAGAACATTCGCATCCCGGTGGTGGGGGAGCGGGATGCCGAGACCGCTGTCACAGCGCAACTCGAAGCTCACAACCTCACTGCCCTGGCTGATCGCCCGGTCGCCGCCCTCGCGTACCCCGACCGTAAGCGGGTCGCGCTTGCCAGAGCACTCGTGGCCTCCCCCTCGCTGCTGCTGCTCGACGAACCGGCCGGCGGTCTCGGAGTCGAAGACATTGATGCTCTCGCCCAGGTCATCCGCGGCGTCGCAGACGCCGGGTGCGCTGTTCTGCTGGTCGAGCATCATGTCGACTTCGTAATGGGCATCGCCGACCGCATCGTGGTGCTGGACTTCGGACGCGTGATCGCCCAGGGTGCACCCGATCAGGTGCGCAACGATCCCCGGGTCGAAGAGGCCTATCTCGGCGTCAAAGCAGAAGACGCTTCGCCCGAGGAGCTGTCGGCATGACCGGCGCCGCTCTCACCATCACCGACCTCACCGTCGGATACGGCGGTGCCCCGGTGCTGCACGAGGTCAGCATCGACCTCCGCCCCGGCGAGGTGGTCGCGCTTCTCGGGGCCAACGGCGCCGGCAAAACGACGCTGCTGCGCACACTCGCAGGGCTCGTGCCTGCAGCATCCGGTTCGATCGCACTCGACGGCACCGACCTCGGCAGGCTCCGCACCGAAGACCGCGCCCGGCGCGGCCTCGCCCTCGTCCCCGAAGGCCAGAGCGTCGTCGCCGAGCTGACCGTCGAGGAGAATCTGCGCCTGGGCGCACTGTGGCGCCACCGCCCAGCCGCGCGCGAGCGCGCTATCGCCGGCATCCTCGAACTGTTCGAGCCGCTTGCCCGCCGGCGCAGCGCCGACGGCCATCAGCTCTCCGGAGGGGAGCGGCAGATGCTCGCCCTGGGCCGTGCGCTCATCTCCGAGCCGCGTGTGCTCGTCCTCGACGAGCCGTCGCTGGGACTGGCGCCACTGGTCGTCGCTCAGCTGATGGCCACCCTCCGCGACGCGGCAGAGCAGCGCGGAATCACCGTGCTCCTCGCCGAGCAGAACGTCACCAGCGCCCTGTCGATCGCCGACCGTGGCGTGGTGCTTGATCTCGGTCGCCTGGTGGCCGATGCTCCGGCATCCGAGCTTGCCGGCGACGCCGCCGTACGACACGCCTACCTGGGGTTCTGATGGATCGTCTCGCCTTCCTGCTTGCCACCGGCCTCGCCCGCGGCGCGATCTTCGCGCTGTTTGCGCTGTCGCTCGTGCTGATCTGGCGCGCCGCGCGCATCATCAACTTCGCGCAGGGTGCGATGGCCCTGGTCGCGGCCTACGTCGCCTTCGCGGTCAGCGGCCTCACCGGCAACTACTTCGCTGGTCTCGGCGCAGGACTCATCGCCGGAGCGGTGGTGGGTCTGGTGGTGGAACGCGGGGTCATGCGCTTCGCGCCGCACGCCAATCCCCTCACCGGCGTCATCATCGCGATCGGCCTCGTCATGGTGCTGCAATCGCTGCTCGGCATCCTGTTCGGCCCGCAGTATCGGCCGATGACCGCGCCGTTCGACGATGCACCGATCATTGTCGGCGGCGTGCCCCTGCTCTCTCCGAACGACATCTTCATTCTTGTCGTCGCGTTCGCGGTGATGGCTGCTCTCGCCCTCCTGTTCACCCGCACATCACTCGGCCTGCAGTTGCGCGCCGCGGCATTCTCCCCCGAGGTGTCGCGCGTGCTGGGTGTGCGAGTGAACAGGATGGTGACGATCGGATGGATGCTCTCCAGCGCTGTCGCAGCGCTGGCCGCCATCCTGCTGGTGCCCACCGAACTCGGCCTCAACCCGCACTCCACCGACATGCTCTTCGTCTACGCGTTCGCCGTCGCCGTGGTGGGTGGTCTGGACTCCCCCGTCGGCGCAATGCTCGGCGGACTGATCGTCGGCGTTCTGATGACACTCGTCACCGGATACCTCGGCGCCACCGTCGCACCGATCGGCGTGCTCCTGCTGCTCGTCGTGGTGCTCCTGCTCAAGCCCGGCGGAGTGTTCTCCCTACGAGAGGCGCGCAGCGCATGAACCGCATCCTGCCCGCACTGCGCGGTACACGTCGCACGATCGTATTCGGTGTGATCCTCACCATCCTCGCGATCGGCGCCACTTTCCTGCTCGATCCCTATCGCAACTTCCAGCTCGCTACCATCGCGGCATCGTTCTGCACGGTCGCCGGCCTCACGCTGCTGGTCGGGCAGAGCGGCCAGCTCTCGCTCGGACACGCGGCCCTGATGGCCACCGGCGGCTACGGCTATGCCCTCACGGCGAATGCGCTGACGGAAGCCGGCATCGATGGCGTGGTGCGTTTTCTGGTGTCGTTCCTCGTCGCGATTGTGGCGGCAGGGATCCTCGGCCTGCTGCTCGGGCTTGCTGCCGCACGTCTGCGCGGACCGTATCTTGCCGGAGTGACGCTCGCGCTCGTGATCGCGGTCCCCGCCGTCACCGCCGTGTTCTCTGGAGTCTTCCGAGGAGATCAGGGACTGCAGATCGCCTATGACGGCGTTCCCGAGGCGCTGCGCACGATCATCGCGCTCGAACAGTGGCAGGCCTGGGTTGCCATCATCGTGGCAGGAATCGTGGTGACCGTGCTGGCCGTGCTGCGCGGCGGTGCCCTCGGACTACGGATGCGCTCCGTTCGCGACGATGAGACCGCAGCCCGACTCAACGGCGTCGCCGCAGCGCAGGTCAAGGTCACCGCGTTCGTGGTGAGTGCAGTGGCGGCCGGGGCAGGCGGTGCGGTGCTCTGCTTCATCACGCAGTCGGTGAGCCCCGGCGCATACACGCTCGCGTTCTCGCTGCTACTGCTGGTCGCCGCGGTGCTCGGCGGCCTCGGCAGCATCGGAGGCGCCGCGATCGGTTCTGCTCTCATTGTCATGCTGCCCTGGGTCATCGGCACCGGAACGGCAGCGCTTCCGTTGCCGGCAGAGGTCGCCCAGCGACTTGCGGGCAACCTGCCGCTGCTCGTGTTCGGCGCTCTTCTGATCATCACGATGATCGCCCGCCCGGGCGGCCTCGCCAGTCTTCGCATCCGATCTGCAATTCCCTACCCACAGAAATAGGTGAACCATGTCACAGCACTCCCCGCTCCGGCGGATCGCGACACTCGTGACGGCATCCGCCGTCGCGATCGCGCTCGCCGGCTGCAGCACTCCCGCCCCCGCTGACGATCCTGCCGTTGCCGTTCCGGGTGTCACGGACGACACCGTCACGATCGGCACGCACACACCGCTGACCGGTCCGGCAGCTGCCGGCTACTCATCGATCTCGGCCGCAGCGACCGCATATTTCGCTTACCTGAACGAGCAGGGCGGCGTGCACGGCCGACAGATCGAGTACATCGTCAAGGACGACGGCTACAACCCCGCCACCACCCAGACGGTGGTTCGAGAACTCGTCCAGGAGGATGAGGTCTTCGCGATCGTGAACGGCCTCGGCACCGCGCCGCACATGGCCGTGCTCGACTTCCTCAATCAGAACGAGGTACCCGACCTGTTCGTCGCGTCCGGTTCCACGAACTGGAATCAGCCGGAGAAGTACCCGTTCACCTTCGGGTTCAACGCCGACTACATCGTCGAGTCCGCCGCGCTCGCGCAGTACGCCACTGACGAGTACCCCGACAAGAAGGTCTGCCTGCTCGGGCAGGACGACGACTTCGGAGACGAGATGATCGAGGGCGCTGAGCTCGTTCTCGGCGAGGGCGGCCTCACCCACATCGAGCGCTACTCGACGTCGAACCAGGATGTCACCGCGCAGGTCGGTGCCCTGAAGGCGGCCGGGTGCGAGATCAACATCCTCGGCACGATCAATGGGTTCACGGCCCTGGCGGTGGGCACGGCCGCGCAGCTCGGGTGGTTCCCGCAGTGGTTCTCGTCGTCGTCCGGCGCCGACTATCCGACTTTGATCGGCTACCTCGGTGAGGACGTCGGCCCGAAGGTGCTGCAGGGGTTCGTGGGGACGAACTACCTGCCGGCCCTGGACGGTGACAGTGACTGGGTCACGCTGTTCCAGAAGGTCAACGACGAGTACAACGCCGGCGCACCGTTCGACGGAAACACGATCTACGGCATGAGCGTGGCGTATCTGTTCGCCGAGGCGCTGGCCGCAGCGGGCGAGAACCCGACCCGCGAGGCGCTGGTGGATGCTGTTCGCTCCGGTGACCTCGCCGGTAACGGCATCCTGCCGCTGTCGTTCAGCGAAGACAACCATGCGGCGTACCTGGGTGTCGGCATCAGTCTGGTTGACCAGGGTGTGCAGGACTATGCTGGCGCGACCTACATGGTCGAGGGCGGCACCGTCACGTCGGTCGAACCGGCGCCGGTGGCGCTCACGGCTGAGGGCGTGCCCGGATCCTGACCTCTCACGCACGACAGGAGTGGCTCGGATCCTGAGATCCGAGCCACTCCTCGTCCTCTGCGTACTGGAGGCGATTACGGCTGAAGAATTGCGGTCAACAGGTTCGGGTTGTCCTGAGTGACATAGGCGGCGCTGGGCACGTAGATCGTGTCTTCCTGCACGAGCACCGAGGTCGGGTTGCTGAGACCGTCGTGCTCAGTCAGCACCGTTGTGCGTTCTCCGTCGTGCACGAGGACGACCTCGCTGCTCGGGTCGAGCGTCGCGACGATCTGGTCTTCGCGTCCGGTGAAGGCGAAGTCGTCAATGCCGACAAGGTCGTCGGCGGCGACGCTGATCTCGCCCGCAGTCCCGTCAGCGGTGATGTCGATCTGCAGAATGGTTCCGGCATCCAGGTTTGAGACGTAGACGTCACCGTCGTGCAGCTGCACTCCGTTCGCACCGAGGAACCCGCCCTGGGCGAGAGCGGCGTCATCTGACCAGGTCGACACCTCACCGTCGAGCGTGATGCTGTAGACCGCTGAGAGCACCGAGTCGGCCGCAAGGAACTGATCATGTTCCTCGTCATAGGCGAGGCCGTTCGGAAGGCCTGTGGCGGGCAGCGTTGCGATCAGATCGAACTCCCCGTCCCCGTCGAGCTCCCACAGTCCGGTGGTATCTGCTTCGCCGGTCGCATACAGCGCGAAGTACGAGCCGTCGACGTAGGCGAGGCCGGTTGCCAGCGGGAAACCGAGCACCGGGGTGGCGGTGCCTCCCGCGGCGGGGGCGGGCAGCGTACCCAGAATGTCGATGTCTCCGGCGGCGGAGATCTCTGCGATCTGACGGCTGGCCGCGAAGGTGACAGCAACGCCGTCGCCGGCGGCAGAGACGATGTTCTCGGGCAGCTGCCCGGAGGTGAGGTCGAAGGACGCAACGATCGTGGCATCGGTCGCGCTCGAGAAGAGTGCCGCCGGTGTCGCCTCGCTCGACGCTGCGGGTGCAGAGCAGGCGCTGAGGGCGAGCGCCGCCCCGACGGTAAGCAGGCCGAGGCTGACAGTGGCGAATCGGGTGGTGAACATGAGCGTGTACCTCTTTGGTTGGTGTGTTGGCGTAGGTGCGGGGGGTTCCCGGATTCCACTGTGCGGTCGCCTGATACGGGGCGCCAGCCCGCCGTGTGGGTATCCCCGAGAGGGATACCCCGCCGCCGCTTGACCCGGGCACAATGGGGAGATGGCGGAGAAAAATGAGCTGGGCATGTTCCTGCGTGCAAGCCGTGCGCGGATCACGCCGGAGCAGGCGGGCTTGACCCTATACGGCGACAATCGCCGCGTGGCGGGACTGCGCCGCGAAGAGCTCGCGATGCTGGCAGGCGTCAGTTCTTCGTACTACACGCGCCTCGAGCAGGGGCAGGCAGGCGGACCATCCGCGCAGGTGCTCAACTCCCTTGCCGCCGCACTGCTGCTCAACGATGATGAGCGTGCGCACCTGCACACCCTGGCCAGCCATAACGACGGGACGCTGCGGATGCGCGCAGTGCGCACAGCGGAATCAGCCGATCCGGCGTTGCTCGAACTCATCGATTCGATGCCAGACATCCCGGCGATGGTGCTCGGGCGACGCAGCGAGGTTCTCGCGTGGAATCACGTCGGCCACGCGCTGCTGACCCCGCATCTCAGCTTCGATGCCCCACAGCATCCGCACTCGCGTCCTGTGCTGGCTGAGTTGGTTTTCCTCGACTCCGCGCTGAAGGCACTCTATGTGGATTGGACGGCGAAGAGTCGTGCCGTGGTCGGCGACCTCCGCCTGGCCGTGGGCCAGTACCCGGACGACACCGGATTGGCATCGCTGATCGGGATGCTGTCGATGAAGAGCCCCGAGTTCGCGCGACTGTGGGCCGATAATCGCGTGCAGGCCCGCAGCACCGCCGTCTACGAACTGCGCCACCCGCTGGTGGGCGCGCTCACGGTGACGAAGCAGTCGTTGCAATCGCCGGGCAACTATTCGCAGGTGCTCGTGACGCACACCGCCCCAGCCGGTTCGACATCGCGGGAGGGGCTGTCGCTCCTGCACCATGTCGTTCCGGGTGCGCTCGCCCCGAGTGAACTCAGCGCGAGTACTCCTCCACCAGCTCGCGCTTGAGCACCTTGCCGCTGCTGCCCAGAGGCAGTTCGGTCACCAGATGCACGACGCGCGGATACTTGTATGCGGCGATGTGTTCACGGACGAAGGCGATCAGCTCATCGGCATCCACTGACGCACCCTCGCGGGCGACGACGGCGGCGTGCACCTCTTGACCCTTGACGTCGTCGGCGATACCGAAGACAGCCGAGACGGCGACGTCAGGATGCCGGGCGAGCACCGCCTCCACCTCGGTGGGGTACACGTTGTAGCCGGAGCGGACAATCATGTCCTTCTTGCGGTCGACGATGGTCAGAACGCCGTCGATATACGTGCCGAGGTCGCCGGTGCGGAACCAGCCGTCCACCACCGCCCCTGCCGATGCGTCGGGCCTGCCCAGATACCCCTTGAAAAGGTTGTGGCCGCGTACGACCACCTCTCCCAGCGCGTCCGTGTCATCGATCAGGACGACGCGCTCATCGATCTCGGGGTCGGCGATCGCGACATCGACACCCCACATCGCGCGCCCGACGGTTCCGGGGCGGATGGGCGTTCCCAGCGGGTTTGATGACACCGTCGGTGCGGTCTCAGTCAGGCCATAACCCTCGTGAACTTCGGCCGCATAGGCGCTGTGGAATGCTTCCAGCACGGCGACCGGCAGAGCTGCGCCTCCGGAGACGGCATACCGCAACGGCGGTCGATCGGGTGAGCGTCGTGCTGCCTCCAGCATCCCGACATACATGGTCGGAACGGCGGTGAACACCGTCGCCTGCTGCGCCACCATCAGCGCGAGAGCCTCATCCGGATCGAAGCGCGGCAGCAGGATGACGGATGCCCCGACGCGGAAGGCCATGTTCATCACCGCGGTCTGACCGAAGGTGTGAAACAGCGGCAGGCCGCCGAACACGACGTCATCGGCTCGGAGGTCGAAGGCATCGATCAGGGTGCAGTGCACCTGTTCGATGATCGACAGGTGGCTGCCGACCGCCCCCTTCGGGGTGCCGGTGGTGCCGCTTGTGTACAGAATCGTTGCGGGATCGAGCGCACTGGTCGCCTCGTGACGGACGATGGGGATGGATGCTGCCGCCTCGACTTCCAGGCGCGGCAGCGCCACCCCGGCATCTGTGGGCAGAAGCACCGTCACCAGCGGCACGCCGACTTGCTGCGCGGCCGGAACGGCTTCAGCCAGCAGAGGTGCTGCGGCCACGAGCAGGTCGGCCTCGGCATCCCGCAGCACATAGGAGATCTCCTCTGACTTGAACAGCAGATGCACCGGCACGGCGATCGCGCCCAGCGACAGTACCGCGTAGTAGACGCGGGCGAAGTCGGGCACGTTCGGGATCAGCATCGCCACCCGGTCGCCCCGACCGATGCCCCGATCACGCAGCGCCCCGGCATAGGCGCGGGTCTGATCCCACAGCTCGCTATAGGTGGTCGTGGTGCCGGCGAAGAGCACTGCGGGCCGATCGGCATGACGCACGGCGGATTCGGCGAGGATAGTGGCAACCGACAGCGTCGGGAAGCCGGCGCCATCGATCGCAGGGTCAGGGCTGTGGGTCATCATGTCTCCTTTGACGTGGATGCTGTCGGGCGCGAGTGGGTCAGCGGCGCAGTTGCGCGCGCCCGAGGCTGGCGAGGTGCACTTCGTCGGGGCCGTCGGCGATGCGCAGCGAGCGGATACCGGCGTAGAGCTCGGCCAGGGGGGTGTCACCGGACACACCAGCACCGCCGTGCACCTGAATGGCACGGTCGATGATGGTCTGCACGGCACGGGGAACGGCGATCTTGATCGATTGGATCTCGGTCATCGCCTCGCGATTGCCGACGGTGTCCATGAGCCACGCGGTCTTCAGCACCAGCAGTCGCAGCGCTTCCAACTGGATGCGCGCCTCGGCCGCCCATTCCCGGATGACGCCCTGTTCGGCGAGCGGCCGGCCGAATGCGTGTCGCGCGTTGGCGCGTGCAGTCATCAAGGACAGCGCCCGCTCACCCATGCCGATGGCACGCATGCAGTGGTGGATGCGCCCGGGTCCGAGTCGTGCCTGCGCAATGGCGAAGCCGTCGCCCTCAGCGGCAATCAGGTTCGATGCCGGCACGCGCACCTCGTCGAACACCACCTCGGCGTGGCCGCCGTGATCCCGATCGTCGTAACCGAAGACGGTGAGAGGGCGCACGATCCGCACACCCGGCGTCTCGCGCGGCACGAGGATCATCGACTGCTGCCGGTGACGAGCCGCGTCCGGATCGGTCTTGCCCATCACGATGAAGATCGCGGCATCCGGATTCATCGCGCCAGTCGACCACCATTTGCGGCCCGTGATGACGTAGTCGTCACCATCACGGCGGATGCGGGTGCCGATGTTGGTCGCATCGCTGGATGCGGCATCCGGCTCCGTCATGCAGAACGCACTGCGGATCTCGGCGTTCAGCAGCGGCGTCAGCCAGCGCTGCTTCTGCTCGGGGGTGCCGAAGTCGTTCAGCACCTCCATGTTCCCGGTGTCGGGCGCCGCGCAGTTGAAGGCGACGGGTGCCAGGCGCGGACTCCACCCGGTGAGCTCGGCCACGGCGGCGTACTGCAGGTTCGTCAATCCAGCAGCCCCGGTCTCGGAAGCATCTCCGGGCAGGAATAGATTCCACAGGCCGCGCTCGCGCGCCTTCTGCTGGAGTTCGCGCACGATGGGCCGGAACGACCAATCATCCGGGGTGGCGGCCAGCTGCTCGTCGAGGATGGCCTCCGCCGGGAGCACCTCCTCATCGAGGAAAGTGCGTACCTGCGCTGTGATCGTCGTGGTTCGTGCGTCCGGAGCGAAATCCATCAGTGCACCTGCAGTCCTTTCTCGGCCAGTGGCTCGACGAGCCCGCCGATACTGTCGAATCCTTCGCCGACGGTGGATCCGGTGCGAAAGCGGTAGTGGATGCCCTCGAGGATGACGGCCAGCTTGTAGGCGGCGAATGCGCGGTACCAGGCGAGATCGGGGAGGGTGGTTTTGGCGTGGGCGGCGTAGACGTCGGCGAGTTCGTCGAAGCTGGGGTAGCCGGCATCCGGGTCCACGGCACTGGCGACGGCGGCTTCCGCGCCCGGCAGTTGGGCGATGTCCCAGTACAGGGCGAAGATGCCGAGGTCCACGAGGGGGTCGCCGAGCGTTGCCATCTCCCAATCGAGGATCGCGGAGATATGGGGCGCGGTGACCGGGCCGTCTACCAGCGCGTTGTCGAGACGATAGTCGCCGTGCACGATGCCGGTGCGTGTGGTTTCGGGCATGCCATCGGCGAGCGAGGCCTGGAGCCGATCGAGGTGGGGGGTCGCGCGGGATCGGGATGCCTTGAGCTGGCGCCGCCAGGTGGACAGCTGACGTTTGAGGTAGCCGTCCGGTCGGCCGAAATCGGCGAGACCGACCGAGCCGGGGTCGACGGCGTGCAGGTCGGCGAGGTGCTCGGCGAGCTCGATGCTCAGTGATCGCAGCGCCGCCGGGGCGTACTCGGCGTTCTGCGCGGGCGAGACCAGCACCTGTCCCGGTGCGCGCTCCATGAGGAAGAACGGGGTGCCGGTGATGGTTCCGGTGGTGTCGTCGACCAGGTCGATGGCGACCGGAACGGGGATCGGGGTCGCAGACAGCGCGGAGATGACGCGGTGCTCACGGCCCATGTCATGCGCGCTGGAGAGCACGTGCCCGAGTGGTGGACGGCGCAGGATCAGCGCAACAGCACCGCCGTCGATGGCGTAGGTGAGGTTGCTGCGCCCGCCGGCGATCACGGATGCGCGCAGTGCGGCCGACGTGGCGAGTTCAGGGTGCGTCTGTGCCAACCAGGCGGTCAGCGCCGTCACGTCGAGACCGGGAACCTCAGGCATCTGCGCCACCCTCCTGCGACTCTGCGATGAGCCGTCGTGGTCAGCATACCGGATGGTCGGTTTGTGTGCGAGCGATTCCGATACGGATGCGCGCCGCTCAGCGCAGCTGCGTGTCGATCGCCTGCCGGATGGATGCCGGGACGGGTGTGGGTCGGCGGGTGGCGGCATCCACGAACACGTGCACGAAACGACCCGTTGCGATCTGCTCGTCATCGCGGAGGATGCCGAGGCTCCAGGTGATGCTCGTCGTTCCCAGCCGTTCGATCCCGATGCCTACCGACAGTGCTTCGGGGAACGATGCCGGGGCGTGGAACTCGCAGGATGATGCTGCGCACAGGGCGATCGCGTCGCCCTGCGGGTCTAGGGCGCCCTCCCGGATCATCCAGGTGTTGATGACCGTGTCCATCGCGAGGTAGTAGACGGTGTTGTTGAGGTGGCCGTACTGGTCGTTGTCGCTCCAGCGGGTCGCGAACGGCTCATGCACGCGGTATTCAGACATGCGAATCCTCCTTGATTCGGTCGGCAGGCTCGGTCAGCAGGCTCGGTCAGCAGGCTCGTCAGTCGTCGACGCGCAGCAGCAGCCGGAACGCGGTGCGTGCGCGTGCGGCGCTGGGGGGATCTCCAGAGATCAGATCCGCGTAGGTGAATGACTCCGACATCCGCACCAGTAGGTAGGCGAGGCCGGCCGGGTCGATCGCGCCGCCGAGAGGCTCGTCGCCGAGTTCGCGATGCACCAGCCATTCGACGGTCGCCACATAGCGTCGCTGGATCGGACTCTCTTTGGTGGTCAGCAGGCGCAGCGCACGCGCCGGCTCTCGCCGCAGGAATCGGCGGAAGTACTCGGCGGTGATCAGATCATCCACGAAGTGCGTGAGGATGCCCGCGATGCGATCTCCGCCGCTGAGATCAGCGGTCGCATGATCAGCCTGTGCGAGTGTGGGCGTCGCGAGCGACCAGAGCACCTCGCCCAGCAGCGCGTCACGATTGCCGACCCAACGGAACAGTGACGTTCGCTCGATTCCGAGGGATGCGGCCAAACCGCCCATGTCGATGCGTTCTCCGGTGATGAAAATCTCGCGGGCGCAGTCGAAGGCGCGGCGGGCATCGGCGTGGGTGTTCAGGCGCTCGGAGAGCCAGGAGGGCGCTGCCGTGAGTCCGGCATCAGCGATCGAGGCCACGGTAATGGTGGATGCAGGGGTGATGGCGGGCGCGGCCGTGCGGGTCATGCGAGCACTCTACCTGGGTCGAGTCGTCTGTTTGCAACGTTTCTGAATTTGTAGTGCAACGTTTTGAATAATGATGCATACTCGATTCTGATCACTGACGATCGGAGCCCCCATGACGACCACCCTGACCGCAACCACCTCCGCGGCGACGACAGATCCTGCGCCCGCGGATCTTCTCGACGTCGATTTCTACGACTTCCAGACCCGACTGACCGACACCGAGCAGCACGCACTGCGTGGAATCCGGGCGTTTCTCGATACCGAGGTCCGCCCATTCGCCGATGAGCACTGGGAGCGTGCGGAGAGTCCGCGCCACCTCGTGCCGCAGATCGCCGAGCTCGGCCTCTACGGAAACGCCTTCCCCGAGACGCAGCAGTTCGACAACAGCGCGGTCTTCCGCGGTTGGGTGGCGATGGAGATCTCTCGCGCCGACCCCTCGACGGCCACCTTCATCGGCGTGCACTCGGGACTCGCGATGACCGCCATCGCGGTGGGCGGATCCGATGAGCAGAAGGCGGAATGGCTGCCCATTCTCGCCGCCGGTGAGCAGGTCGCAGCGTTCGGTCTCACCGAACCCGGACACGGATCCGACACCGCGAAAGGGTTGGAGACCACGGCTGAGCGCCGCGGACAGGAGTGGGTGCTCAACGGTGCCAAGCGCTGGATCGGTAACGGCGCCTTCGCCGATCTCGTCGTCATCTGGGCGCGTGATGTCGCCGACGACCAGGTGAAGGGCTTCCTCGTGCGCACCCCGACCGCCGGATTCACCGGCACGAAGATCGAACGCAAGCAGTCGCTGCGCGCAGTGGAGAACGCGGACATCATGCTGGAGAACGTCGTGGTTGCAGAGAGCGACCGCCTGCAACGCATCGACAGCTTCCGCGACCTCGCCGTTGTGCTTCGGCTCACCCGGGCAGACGTCGCGTGGCAAGCACTCGGCGTCGCCGTCGGTGCCTACGAAGGCGCCCTGGCCTATGCAAAACAGCGGATGCAGTTCGGCAAACCGATCGCGTCGTTCCAGCTCGTGCAGCAGAAGCTTGCCGACTCGCTCGCCGACATCACGGCATCCATCGCCCTGTGCATGCGCGTCTCGCAACTGCAGGATGAGGGCGAGCAGCGCGATCATCACTCGGCAATGGCGAAGGCATTCGTGACCAAGCGGATGCGCGAGGTCGTGGCCCGCAGCCGCGAGATCTGCGGCGGAAACGGCATCCAGCTCGACTACGGGGTCGCGCGCTACTTCGCCGACGCCGAAGCCGTCTACACCTTCGAGGGCACCTATGACATGAACTCCCTCATCGTCGGACGTGCCATCACCGGCATCCCGGCATTCGTCTGATCCGCTACGAATCCAGGAGAATTTCATGACCGAGGCATACATCGTCGCCACCGCCCGCTCACCGATCGGCCGCGCGGGCAAGGGCTCACTGACGTCACTTCGCGGTGACGACCTCGCCGCGAATATGGTGCAGGCAGCACTTGACCAGGTGCCGGGCCTGGACCCGGCGCGCATCGATGACCTGATGCTCGGCACGGGCCAGCCGGCTGGCGAGCAGGGGTTCAACATTGCGCGCATCGTCTCGGTGCTGCTCGGGCTCGACACGGTTGCGGGCACCACCGTGAACCGGTACTGCTCGTCTTCACTGCAGACCACCCGGATGGCGTTCCATGCGATCAAGGCCGGCGAGGGAGACATCTTCGTGTCCGCGGGTGTGGAGATGGTCAGTCGCTACGGCCAGGGGATGGCAGACGTGTCACCGGGGCAGGTGATTCAGAATCGGGTATTCGATGAAGCCGTCGCGCTCTCCACGGCGCGTTCGGGGGGCGCCGCTGCCGCATGGACCGACCCGCGGGCGGCCGGACGGCTCCCCGATCCGTATATCGCGATGGGGCAGACCGCGGAGAACGTTGCGCAGATCCACGGGATCACCCGTGAGGAGCAGGATGCTTTCGCCGCACGGTCGCAGCAGCGGGCCGAAGCGGCGATCGCCTCTGGTTTCTGGGGGCGTGACATCACCCCGGTGAGCCTCGCGGACGGCACGGTGGTGTCGGCTGATGATGGGCCCCGCCCCGGGGTCACAACGGAGTCGCTCGCCGGATTGCAGCCGGTCTTCCGTCCGGACGGCACTGTGACGGCCGGCAACTGCTGCCCACTCAACGATGGGGCAGCGGCCGTGGTGATCGTGTCGGGACGGGTGGTGGAGGAGCTGGGACTTCAACCACTGGCACGGATCGTCTCGACCGGGGTGAGCGGGCTGTCGCCGGAGATCATGGGGCTGGGGCCCGTGGAATCTTCGCGGCGCGCGCTCTCCCGGGCGGGGCTCGACATCGCCGATATCGACCTCGTGGAGATCAATGAGGCCTTCGCCTCGCAGGTGATCGCCTCGGCTCGCGAGTTGAGCATCGACGAGGAGCGGCTGAACGTGCATGGCGGGGCGATCGCGGTCGGTCACCCCTTCGGGATGACGGGCGCGCGCATCACGTCGACGCTCATCAATGGGTTGGCCGCTACCGGCGGACGCTATGGTCTGGAAACCATGTGCGTCGGCGGCGGGCAGGGCATGGCGATGGTGCTCGAGCGCGTCTGACGAGGCACACCACACAGCGACAGACGAGGCGCGACCCGCTGAGGGTCGCGCCTCGTCTGTTCGTCTGCCGACTACGCCGGAATGAACAGGGCGATGGTCTCGGCGACCAGCGCCGGACGCTCGGACCCCTCGATTTCGATCGTGGTGCGGGCGCTCACCCGCCAGCCCTGCGCCCCGCCATCCGCCGCGGTGATCTCGGTCATCGCGCGCACGCGTGAATCGGCGGTCACCGGCTGCAGGAATCGCACCTTGTCGAGTCCGTAGTTCACGACCATGGATGCTCCGCTGACCTGGAGCAGGCCATCAGTCAGGCGCGGCAGCAGCGAGAGGGTGAGATAGCCGTGCGCGATCGTTGCGCCGAAAGGACCGGATGCTGCACGCTCGGCGTCCAGGTGAATCCACTGCCAGTCCTGCGTGGCATCGGCGAACGCCTGGATGCGCTCCTGGTCAATGGTGAACCAGTCGCCGGTTGCGCTGCGGCCGACCATATCGGCGAGTGCGGACGGGTGATCTGCGACGATGCTCATGCGGTCGGCCCGCCTGCCACATAGAGCACCTGACCCGACACGAAGCTCGCCTCTTCGGAACAGAAGAACGCCGCGGCGGCCGCGATGTCGTCGGGGGCTCCTGCCCTGCCCACCGGAACCTCTTTGGCCATGTGCTCGACGAACTCGTCGAATCCCACGCCCATCCGCTCGGCGGTTGCACGCGTCATATCGGTGACGATGAATCCGGGAGCTATCGCGTTGGCGGTGACTCCGTAGCGGCCCAGTTCGATCGCGAGGGTCTTGGTGAGCCCCTGCATCCCGGCTTTGGCTGCGGAGTAGTTCGCCTGCCCGCGGTTGCCGAGCGCCGAGGTGCTCGACAGGTTGACGATCCGACCCCAGCCGGCGTCGACCTGATGCTTCTGCACCGCCCTGCTCATCAGGAACGCGCCGCGCAGATGCACCGACAGCACGAGATCCCAATCATCCTCGGTCATCTTGAACAGCAGATTGTCGCGGATGATGCCGGCATTGTTCACCAGGATCGTCGGGGCTCCGAGTTCGGCAGCGATGCGGTCGACGGCGGCGGCGACGGCAGCAGCATCGGAGACGTCTGCGCCGACGGCGAGGGCCTGTCCGCCAGCATCAGTGATGGCCTGCACGGTGTCGGCGCAGGCGGCTTCGTCCAGATCGAGCACGGCGACGGCGCATCCGTCGGCGGCCAGACGGATGGCGGTGGCAGCGCCGATACCGCGCGCGGCTCCGGTCACGATGGCAGTGCGAGTCATAAAGTGTCCTCTCAGTGGGTGATTCAGAAGGTGAGCAGTTGGCGCAGCTGGGTGCCGGAGGCCAGGAGATCCATCGCCTCTGGCAGGTCGTCGAGGGTGATTTTCGATGAGATCAGTCGTTCCAGCGGCAATGCCCCCGTGCGCCAGAGGTCGACATAGCGGGGAATGTCGCGTTCCGGAACGGCCGAACCCAGATAGCTGCCGATGATGGTTCGGGCCTGGGCGGTCAGCTGCAGTGGCGAGACGGTGGCGGTGGCGTCGGGTGGGGGCAGGCCGACGGTCACCGTGGTTCCGCCCGGGGCCGTGAGGGCGAGAGCCGTCTCGAAGGCCCGTGCTGACCCTGCCGCTTCGATCACGACGGACGTCTGGTGCCCGGCGGCGATGATTGCGGCCGGCTCAAACGCTGCAGAGGCACCGAGTTCCCGCGCGAGATCGAGTTTGGCGGGCACGGCGTCGACACCGATGACGTCGTGGCCGAGGGCGATGGCAACCAGGAGTGCTGCCATGCCGACGCCCCCGAGACCGACCACGATCACGCGCTCGCCGGGCGCGGGGCGGGCCGCGTTGATGACCGCGCCGCCGCCGGTGAGCACGGCGCAACCGAGCAGGGCGGCGATTTCCGCTGGTACATCGGACTCGACAGCCACGACGCTCTGGCGGTTGACAACCGCGTGCGTGGCGAAGGCGCTGACGCCGAGATGGTGATGAACGCTCTCGCCGGTGGCTGTTCGATGGAGTCGGATGCCGTCGCCGACCAGCGTGCCGGCGCTGTTCGCCGCCGATCCGGGGATGCAGGGCAGTCTGCCGTCGGTCTGGCAGTTCTCGCAGGAGCCGCAGCGTGGGAGGAACGTCATCACAACACGCGTGCCGATGGCGATGTCAGAGACGCCGGGCCCGAGCTGCTCGACGTTTCCCGCCGCTTCGTGTCCGAGCAGCATCGGCATCGGGCGAGTGCGGTTGCCGTCGACGACGCTGAGGTCGGAGTGGCAGATGCCGGCCGCTTCGATGCGGACAAGGAGCTCGCCGGCGGCGGGCTGATCCAGCTCCACCTCACCGATCGTGAACGGATTCGACCTCGCGAAGGGCGCTTTCGATCCGGATGTCTCGAGTACGGCTCCACGGATTAGCATCCGGTCTCCTTCGCACGCGATGCTCCGATGCATCGCGGTCCGATAATCATACCGACTGGGCGGTATGTAATCCAGTCGATCAGATCACGGTGACGCCAGTAGGGTGTGAACATGGATCTGCGGGTCGCAGCATACGCCGTCGTCACCGATGACGACGGGAAGGTGCTGCTGGCGCGCTGGACCGAGGGGCGACGCGTCGCCTGGACGATGCCCGGCGGCGGCCTCGAAGCCGGTGAAGATCCAGAGGATGCCGTGCGCCGCGAGGTGCGCGAAGAAACCGGCTACACCGTGCACGTGCAGGAGCTTCTCGGCGTCCACTCGCGGGTCATCCCCGCGGGCAGGCGCGTGAAGAAGGCTGACGTGCCGCTGCACACCCTGCGCATTGTCTATCGCGCCAAGATCTCCGGCGGAAAACTCCGCTTCGAGGAGAACGGCTCCACCGACATGGCCGGCTGGTTCATGGTTCCCAGCATTGCAGAGCTGCAGCGCGTGAAGCTCGTCGACATCGCTCTGCGCATGGGCGAGGTCCTGTGACGCGGATCCCGCGCGGGGGCGGCGCTCAGGAGCGGGGCTTCTCCGGCTCCGAGATATCGGCGACCGTCGCGCCGTAGGCGGCAATCAGCGCATCCGCATCGACGAACAGGCTGAAGCCGTGTGCTCCCGCGCCCATCGCGACCTGCTGGCCGACGATTGATTCGTCGGCGTAGATCGGCCAGTCGGTGCTGCTGCCGATCGGAACGATCGTGCCGCGCTCGTAGCCGGTTGCTGCCAGAGCGAGCTCCGGCTCGGGCAGGCGCAGCTTGTTCACGCCCACCAGGGCGCGCAGTTTCGGCCACGAGATCGATCGTCCGCCCGGTACCAGCGCGAACAGGTAGGTGTCATCCGCGCGCTTGACGACCAGAGTCTTCACGATTCCGGATGGGTCGATCCCCAGCAGGGCCGCCGCTTCATACAGGCTGTTCGCCGCCGGGCGCTCGCGGATCTCGATGTCGAGCCCGCGAGCAGCCGCGGCATCCCGCACCCGCGAATGCGGGTCAGATGCAGACGGACTCACGCGTCCGGAGCGGAGAGCGGGTCGTCAGCAACCCAGAGCTCATCATCGGCGCGCAGCGCCTGCCAGGCGGCGTAGAGCACACCGGCTGCGGCGGCAGCACCGAGAACGATCGCGATGATCGAGCCGACACCAGGGCCGCTCTTCTTCGGGGCGGGGTGATGCGAGAACGACAGACCCTGACGCTTTGCGTTCGCGACATCCCACGCCGACAGCGCAGTGCCGACGACGCCGCCGACGATCGGGACGACCTTGTCGTCGACGACCTGGCGGCCGAGCTTCAGTCCGCGGTCGACTGTCGGGGCGAAGCGGCGGTTGTAGGTGTCCTGCACGACCGGGAGAACCTGCTCGCGGCCGAGGTTGCCGAGCTGACGACTTGCCTCTCGGGCGACGTCTGCAGCGTGGCCGACAAGCACCTGCTGAGACTCCCAGAGTTCATTGGCGTCGTTCTGCAGACGGCGCAGTTCTTTCTTCCGCTTGCGGGTGAGGCTCACGATGCTCTCCTGTCCATTGGCGTATGGGTTCCCCATCTTGCCAGACGAGTCTGTATTGCGGGCTGGAATTTCCGACCCTTGTCAACTCTTACTCTCCACGCTAACGTCATCGTCCGCCACGAGCGAAGTCATATGAAGCTCTGCGAGAATGGATGCATGGCTCAGCACTCTCACGTTGCAACTCTGCACACCAACCACGGCGACATCGTCATCAACCTCTTCGGTGACCACGCACCCAAGACCGTCAAGAACTTCGTCGGTCTCTCCGACGGAACTCAGGACTGGACGCACCCCGCCACCGGCAAGCCCGGCGAGGGCGCCCTGTACAAGGACGTCATCTTCCACCGCATCATCCCGAACTTCATGATCCAGGGCGGCGACCCGCTCGGTCAGGGTGTGGGTGGCCCCGGCTACAACTTCGACGACGAGATCAATATGGAGCTCAACTTCAACGAGCCCTACATCCTCGCCATGGCCAACGCCGGCCAGCGTCGTAACGCCATCACCGGCAAGGCCGAGGGCACCAACGGCTCGCAGTTCTTCATCACCACCGACCCGACGCCGTGGCTGCAGGGCAAGCACACGATCTTCGGCGAGGTCGCCGATGACGCTTCCAAGAAGGTCGTCGACGCGATCGCCGCGGTGCAGACCGGTGCCGGTGACCGCCCGATCGAGGATGTCGTCCTGCAGTCGGTCGACATCGCCGCCGTCTGATCCACGTCAGTACTGGCTGATCCGGATGACTACGCCTGAGTTCACCAGCAATCGCGAGAACTACTGTTATCGCCATCCGGATCGGCAGAGCTTCGTGCTCTGTCAGCGGTGCATGCGCACCGTCTGTCATGAATGCCAGACCCAGGCGCCGGTCGGCGTCATCTGCCCGGAGTGCATGAAGGCCGAGCGCAAGGGCCGCACCCCGGCGCAGAAGCGTGCGCAGCGTCAGTGGGGCAGCCGTCGCAGCAGCACGATCACGGCCGTGCAGTCCGGCAAACCGATGATGACCTACGCCATCATCGCTGTCACGGGCTTCGTCGGCTTGCTGCAACTGGTGCCGGGCCTGAATGTCACCGCGTGGCTGCAGTTCTGGATCGGTTATCTGCTGCCAGAACTCTCCGGCGCCCCGTTCCAGCCATGGCGTCTGCTGACCGCTGCACTCGTCCACAGCGGCATCTGGCACATCGGCCTCAACATGCTTGCGCTGTGGATGATCGGCCGGAGCCTGGAGCCCATGCTCGGTCGCTGGCGCTTTCTCGCGCTCTACGTGCTGGGCGCGATCGGCGGCTCGGTCGCCGTCGGGCTCATCGCCCCGGGCACCGTCACCGTCGGGGCATCCGGCGCGGTGTTCGCGCTGTTCGGCGCGCTGCTGGTGATCGGGCTCCATCTGGGTGCGAACATGACCGGCCTGTTCGTGCTACTGGGCATCAACCTGGTGATCGGATTCGTTCCCGGTTTCAACATCGCCTGGCAGGCGCACCTCGGCGGCGCTGTCGTCGGCGCGCTGGTCGGCCTCATCGTGCTGCGCACCCGCAAGCGTTCGCAGCGGCGCTGGCAGATCCTGCTGCTGATTGCCGTGGCCCTGGTGCTGCTGGCGCTCGTGTTCCTCGTCGCTCCGCTGATTCTGACTTAACAGCCCAGTTCAGGAGTTGTTAACAGGGTTGTCCACCCCTGTGAATAACAACCGTGTAATTCTCCCCAGGTGTGGATAACTCTGGGGATAACTCTGGGCGACATGCACGAAGGGCCCCCGCACCGCGGAGGCCCTTCGAAGAATCTGGATGCGGCGTCAGCGCCAGCGGGTGGTCATGAGGAAGCCGATCATGGCGATGCCGAGGCCGATGGCCAGGTTCCAGGAGTCGATACCCGGAATTGGGAACTGCATCCCCGAGATGTAGAAGACGAGGATCCACGCGAGGCCCAGCAGCATGAAGCCCAGCATCACCGGTTTGAACCATGCGGCGTTCGGGGCTTGTTCGCCCTCCGCGCGCTCGACGACGGGTTCTTCATTCTTGCGGTCACGTGCCATGGGGTCATTCTACCCATCACAGGCCGATCCATTCTCTTCTCGGGTTCACGTTCATCACCGAGAGATAAGATCACCCCTATGACTGCCTCCGCCGTGCCGCTGACCCGGCGTGATCACCGACGGCGCAGTCGTGCACCACAGGCCACCTTCACCAGCGTTCTCGGCGAACTGCTGCTGACAGCCGGCGTGCTGGTTCTGCTGTTCGTCGCCTGGCAGATGTGGATCGGCGACATCATCATCAGCGCTCAGAGCAACAGCGAGGGCCAAGCGGTCACCCAGGAGTGGGAACAGCTTCCTCCGCCCGAGCCTCCGCCGGTCATCGAAGACGCGACCACCGGTCAGACCTGGTACGAGCCGCCGCTGATGGAGCATCCGGAAAGCGGCGAATACCTCGCGCAGATGCGCATCCCGCGGTTCGGCGACGACTACAACGTGCAGATCGCGGGCGGGACCAGCCGTTCCGTCACCCTCGACAACGGCTGGATCGGCGTCTACAACCAGTCGGTCATGCCCGGACAGGTGGGCAACTTCTCCGTCGCCGGCCACCGCACGACCTGGGGCTTCCCGCTCAACCGCATGGACAAACTGAAGCTGAACGACGCGATCGTCGTCGAAACGCAGGAGGGCTGGTACACATACCGCTTCCGCACGCTCCAGTACGTCCAGCCCGACCAGGTCGACGTGCTCCTGGATGTACCGCAGGTACCCGGGGCCGTCACGGGTGAGCGCTATCTGACGCTGACCGCGTGCTCGCCGCTGTACTCGCTCGCCGAGCGGATCGTCGGCTACGCGGTTTTCGAAGGTTTCCAGCCCCGCGCCGAGGGCGCCCCGGAATCCATGGCATCCGTCGACGAAGTCGCGACCCCGTCGTGGTGAGGAGAATCTGATGTACGCAGCAATCTGGCGCATCCTGCCCGGCCCGTGGTGGCTGCGGGTGCTGATCCTGCTCATCGCGGTAGCCGCAATCCTGTACGGGCTGTTCTTCTACGTGTTCCCCTGGGTGAGCCCGCTCATCACCCCGGGTGAGGTCGACCTGGAGTGAGCGTGCGGGTGCTCGTCGTCGACAACCACGACAGCTTCGTGCACACCCTCGTCGGCTACCTGCACCAGCTCGGTGCCGAGACCGAGATGATCGAGGCGGATGCCGAGACCGCAGCAGGCTTCGCGCGTCTTCTGCCCCGTTTCGATGCGGTGATGCTCTCGCCCGGTCCCGGTCAACCCGAGGATGCCGGCGCCTCCGTAGCCGTTGTGCAGATCGCTGCGGCCGCGCAAACTCCGCTTCTGGGCGTGTGCCTCGGGCATCAGGCGATCGGCGTCGCCTTCGGCACCGCGGTCACCGAGGCCGCGGAGCTCATGCACGGCATGGTCTCTGAGGTCCGCCATGACGGATCCGCCCTGTTCGACGGCATCCCCTCGCCCTTCGATGCCGGGCGCTACCACTCCCTCGCTCTCGCGGCGGACGATCTCGCACCAGAACTGGTCGTCACAGCGCGGACGCGATCAGGCACGGTGATGGCGCTGGCCCACCGCGAATTGCCAATCCGCGGGGTGCAGTTCCACCCGGAGAGCGTGCTCACCCAGCACGGCTACCGGCTGTTGGCCAACTGGCTTGCTGAGGTTGCGATCGCCGGCGGTTCGGCATTCGATGCCGAGCAGGCGTCAGTCGGGCTGAGCGCCCTGCCTGCCCGTCACTCGCAGTAGCGCAGCTCAACCTCTGAGTGCACCGGCACATCGCCCGGCGCCAAAGACATCGTCAGCACCGTATTGGGCGCCTCGTCCTTGTCAGCGTTGCACTCGCCGACAGCTGTCGGCAGCGGCGTGAGTCCCTGAGCTTCGAGCGCCTTTGTGGCGCCGTCGATGGTGTAACCGGTCAGATCCGCCAGCGCGATTCGGCCGCTGGCGACCACAAGATTCACGATCGTTCCCGGGGCGACCTCATCACCCTCCTGCACGTTCTGCGTCTCGAGCACGGTTTCGGCGGCACTGTCGGCATCGTTGCTGGGAATCACATTGCCCAGTTGCAGACCCGCGGCCTCGAGAGCTGCGGAGGCCGCCTGCTGCGACAGTCCGACCAGCGGCGGCACGAGCACCGTTTCCGCACCGGCAGAGACATATAGCGTGATCGTCTGGCCCACCTCGACCGTCTGTTCGGCGGCGGGGTCCGTGCGCACCACATTCCCCTCGGTGATCTCGGAACTCTGCTCGGACACGCTCGTCCACAGCAGGTCGAGGTCTTCGAGGTCGTCCTGTGCGCGCTGGGCGGAGACATCGACCAGATCGGGCACGATGCGCGACGAAGAGGGAATCTGCTCGCCCCGCGGCATCAGCAGAACCCACAGCAGCACCGAGACCAGCAGTACCGCAAGCAGAGCGACACCGGCCCAGATCCAGACCACCGGCGGCCCGGACTGCGTGCGCGCCATCGTCGTGTCGGTGCTGAGCTGACGCAGCGAACGGGCAGTCTCCTGCGCCTGACGCGGCGACGGTCCGTACAACTCGCTGGTCAGCGCGCCCAGCTGCTTCTTGGTGGGCGCCTTGCCGGCCACCGCGCTGTCGAGCGCAGCGCGGAAGCTCGCAGCATCCGGATAGCGCTGATAGGGATCCTTGGCCAGCGCACGAAGAACAATCGGATCGAGCGCGCCGGGTGCGTCTTCATTGACCTCGGTGGGCGGCACCGGCGTCTCACTGACGTGCTGGTAGGCGACCGCCACCGGTGATTCGCCGCGGAACGGCTGACGACCCGTCAGCAGCTCGTAGAGCACGATGCCGGTCGAATACAGGTCGGCGCGGGCATCCACCGGCTCGCCCTTGGCCTGCTCCGGTGAAAAGTACGCGGCCGTCCCGATGATCTGGGTCGTCTCCGCAACGGTCGACGACGAGTCCGAGACCGCGCGCGCAATCCCGAAGTCCATCACCTTGACCTGGCCCTTGTCGGTGACCATCACGTTGCCGGGCTTGATGTCGCGGTGCACGACGCCGGCGCGGTGCGAGTAGTCCAGGGCTTCGAGGATGCCGTCGATGTAGCGGAGGGCATCCTCGGTGGAAACCGGCCCCTCGGCGATGATGTCCTTCAGCTGCCGACCCTGCACGAGCTCCATGACGATGTACGGCTCACTGCCGGGAGCGCCGGCGGTGATGGCACCGTCACCGGCAGAGGTCGGATCGCCCGCGTCGAAAACGCGAACGATCGACGGATGCGACATGCGAGATGCCGACTGCGCCTCTAAGCGGAACCGGGTGCGAAAAGCAGTGTCACGAGCGAGATCCGGGTCAAGAATCTTGATCGCGACCTCGCGACCGAGCGTGATGTCATAGCCGCGGTAGACCTTTGCCATCCCGCCATGGCCGATGAGCTCGTCCACGCGGTAGCGCTCGGCAATGATGCGTGGCTCTGTGGACACTGAAGACTCCCCCTGGGCTGGTGACCTCGATTGCCTAAGGTTACCCTCAGTTGGTCTTGGCGCCGTTTCCGTTCGACTCGTTCTTATCTCCGGCGCCGCCCTCTTCCGGACCGGTGGTCGGCGTCGGGTCCGGCTCCGGCTGGGCGACCGTGACCGTGACCGAGAGGTCATTCGAGTTCGGAGACGTGCGCGGTTCGCCGCCGCCGCTGCAGATGCCGGCGTACGAGACGACCAGCCGCTCTGCATCCTCGGCGACGATCACCTGGACGCTGCGGACGTCCGCCCCGAACGAGGGTCCCGATCCGTCGGCGAATGTCGCCCCCTGCAGGTTCAGGGTGTATCCGGCCACGGTTGTGCCGCTGGGGCAGGAGAACCCGGCACCCCAGGTGATGGTCACGGTCGAGCCCGCTTCGACTTCGCCCGGGTTGCCGTTGATCATCGGAACATCGCTGGGCGCCGTCAGCGGGGTGCGGCCGCTGTAATGGGTGAGGGTGATTGTCTGGTCGACTGCCACGTTGCCGCCCGGGGCGACCTCGTAGACCTTGTTGACGTCTTCATCGGTGCTGGCTGGGTCGCCGGGCACGCAGCTGAAGAGGGTGAACCCGTTCTCGCTGAGTTTCGCGGTCGCCTCATCACAGCTCAGCCCGGTCAGCCCGAGGGAGTCGACGTTGACGCGCGTCGGTGTCGGCGTCGGGGCGGGCGTGCTCGGTTCGGGCTTCGGGGTCTGTGGCGTGGAAGACGAGGGTGCCGGTCCCGGCGTCTCACCCTGATCCATGAGCGCGAAGACCGTGCCGCCGAGCACGATCACCAGCAGCGTGATGAGCGCGATGAGTGGCCAGGTCCAGGGACTGCGCTTCTTCTTCGGGCGCACCTCGTCGTCGCCGCCTGCGGGCAGTTGGGCGGTGGTCGCGAGGATTCGCGTGGCGCCGTCATCTCCCGTGGCCGTGAGCATGCGGGTGGCGTCGTCTGCCGCGACTCCGCCGGAGGCGATCGCCGGAACAGCGATTGCTGCCGAGTTCAGATCGCCGCGGCGCAGAGCCTGCGCCGCACGGGCGACCGTCGCCGAGGAGGAAGGCCGATCTGCCGGCTTCTTCGCGATCATCGCCATGACCAGGTTCTGCACGGGAATCGGCACGGTCGGCGGCAGCGGCGGAGGCTGCTCGTTGATCTGCGCCATCGCGATCGCGACCTGCGATTCGCCCGTGAACGGACGCTTGCCGGCCAAACACTCGTACGCGACGATGCCCAGCGAGTAGGTGTCCGTCGCCGGCGACGCCGGGTGGCCGGAGGCCTGCTCGGGAGAGAGGTACTGCACGGTGCCCATGACCTGCCCGGTGGCGGTCAGCGGTACCTGATCGGCGATTCGGGCGATGCCGAAGTCGGTGATCTTGACGCGCCCATCCGGGGTGATCAACAGGTTTCCCGGCTTGATGTCACGGTGCACGAGACCGGCTGCGTGCGCTGCCTGCAGAGCGGATGCCGTCTGGGCGACGATGTCGAGTGTCTTGTCGGCGCTCAGTGCCCCGTCGCGCTCGAGAATTGTCGACAGCGCTTCACCGGGGACGAGTTCCATGACGAGGAAGGCACTGCCGTTCTCCTCGCCGTAGTCGAACACGCTCGCGATGCCCTCATGGTTGACGAGTGCGGCGTGCCGGGCCTCGGCGCGGAAGCGCTCGAGGAAGCCCGGATCCCCCATGTACTCGTCCTTGAGGATCTTGATGGCGACGGTCCGTCCGATGACGTGATCTGTCGCTTCCCAGACCTCGCCCATCCCACCGATCGCAATACGCGACTGGAGCTCGTATCGACCACCGAACGACACACCCTGCGTCGGCCTCATTTGTAAAGCACCGCCTCAATGACCTTCTTCGCGATCGGGGCGGCGAGCGTGTCGCCGGTTCCCGATTGTCCCATTCCGCCGCCGTTTTCGACGACGACCGCCACAGCGATCTGCGGATCGTTCGCCGGTGCAAAACCGGTGAACCACAGTGTGTACGGATCGTCTGGATTGTGTTCGGCCGTCCCCGTCTTACCGGCGACGTCGATCCCGTCTATTCTTGCACCCGTTGCGGCGCCGTTTGTGACGCTGGCCACCATGGAATCGGTCACATCCTTGGCGACGTCAGCATCTACGGCCCGGCCGAACTCGGTGTTCTCGTACTCACGGACCACCGAGAGGTCGTTGCCGATCACGGCATCCACGAGACGAGGGTTCATCACCACGCCATCGTTGGCGAGGCCGGCGGAGATCATGGCGACCTGCAGCGGCGTCGCGGTGACCGCTCTCTGCCCGAAACCGGTCAGGCCCGTCTGATCGGCGCTGAGGCCACGCGGGTAGCTCGACACCGCTGATGCGAGGGGAGTTTCAAAACTCTGGTTGAACCCGAACTTCTCGGCCGTCTCGAAAATCGCGGCGTTGCCGATCTCGATTGCGAGCTGCGCCATGGGAATGTTGCAGCTGAGGCGGAGCGCCTCGGCGATTGTCACCGTCGCGCCGGGTCCGCAGGTGCCGTTCCAGGCGTTATGCACGGCGGTCGACGTTCCCGGCAGTGTGTAGCTCGCCGGGTTCGGCAGCGTCGACTGCGGGGTCCACTCGCCCGTCTCGTATGCGGCAGCGGCCACCAGCACCTTGAACGTGGACCCTGGCGGGTTGAGTTCGCCGATTGCACGGTTGATGAGCGGGTTCGGCTTCTGGGCATCCAGAGCGTCATAGGCCGCTTCGGCCTGACTGGCACTGTGCACGGCGAGCTGATTCGCGTCGTACCCGGGGCTGGAGACCATCGCGAGGATGCGGCCCGTTGCCGGCTCGATCGCGATGACGGCGCCTTGCAGGTCGCCGAGTGCTTCGAACGCTGCCTGCTGAGCCGGAGCATCCAGAGTCAGTTCGACGCTGAATCCGCGTTGCGGTTGGCCGGAGACGATGCGTTCGATCTCGGCGAAGAAGGCGCCTGCGCCGGTACCGGACAGATCCGCGTTCAGTGCGTTCTCGATGCCCGTGGATGACTGCAATGCTGGGTTGAAGAACCCGGTGACGTCGGACCACATCGCAGAGTCGGCATACATGCGCTGGTAGCGGTACTCGTCCTCAGACGGCACCGAATAGGCGATCGGCGTACCGTCGGCGATGATCGACCCGCGCTGGATCTCGTAGC
This sequence comes from Microbacterium wangyouchuni, assembly GCF_054072595.1. Classification (NCBI taxonomy): domain Bacteria; kingdom Bacillati; phylum Actinomycetota; class Actinomycetes; order Micrococcales; family Microbacteriaceae; genus Microbacterium; species Microbacterium wangyouchuni. Next base: position 4,253 of record NZ_JBSVRM010000001.1, on the reverse strand, counting down.
TGTCCAGCAGTGAGCGGGTGTTGCGGTCGGCCTGGGCGAGGTTCTCGGCCTCGACCACCTGGATCCAGCTGGTCGCCGCGAACAGCGCGAGGAACATGAACAGCATCACGATGCTGAGGCGTCGGAGTTCTTTCGTCATCAGCCGATCACCACCCGGGGTTGGCGGCGAACGCCGTCGGAGATGCGCAGCAGCAGCGCGACGATGAGCCAGTTCGCGACCAGCGACGATCCACCAGCGGCGAGGAAGGGCGTGGTGAGACCGGTCAGCGGGATGACCCGGGTGACGCCGCCGACCATGATGAACACCTGCAGCGCGATCGTGAACGACAGGCCGATCGAGAGCAGCTTGCCGAAGTCATCTTGACCTGCGATACCAATGCGCACACCGCGGCTGACGAACACCATGTACAGGCAGAGGATCGCGAACAGACCAATGAGGCCGAGTTCCTCGCCGAGGCTGGGGATGATGTAGTCGCTCTGGGCGAGAGGGGTGATGTCGGGGCGCCCCTGGCCGAGCCCGGTGCCGATCAGGCCGCCGTGTGCAAGGCCGAAGATGCCCTGCACCAGTTGATATCCGGGGCCCTGCGGGTCGACGATCTCGGGGTCGAAGGCGAAGAGCCAGTTGGTGAAGCGGCCGCGCACGTACGCCAGGATCTGCGTGGCGACGAACACTCCGGCCGCCACAAGCGTCAACCCGATCAGCACCCAGCTGGTCTTGCCGGTGGCGACGTAGAGCATGGCGATGAACATGCCGAAGATGAGCATTCCGGTGCCGAGGTCGCGCTGGAAGACGATGATGCCGAGTGAGATCACCCAGACGACGATGACGGGTCCGAGCTCCCGCATCCGCGGCCAGGTCATCCCGAGGAAGGACTTGCCAACCGAGGTGAGGCTCTCGCGGGTGCGCACCAGATAGCCGGCGAAGAAGATCGCCAGACAGATCTTGGCGATCTCACCGGGCTGGAACGAGAACAGGCCACCGAGCGACACCCAGACATCGGCGTTCGCTTCGGAGACGCCCAGTCCCGGCACGAACGGCAGCAGCAGCAGCAGGATGCCGGCGAGGCCGAACAGGTAGGTGTACCGGAACAGCACCCGGTAGTTGCGCAGCAGAATGACCACGGCGATGGCGCCGCCGAGGGAGATCGCCGTCCAGACCAGCTGCTTCGTCGAGTACGCCGCCCATCCGGTGAGGTGCTCGGCGATGTCGAGACGGTAGATCATCGCGATGCCGAGGCCAGTGAGGAGGGTCGCGATCGGCAGGACGAAAGGATCAGCATCGGATGCCACGAACCGCAGCACGAAGTGCAGGGCGAAGGCGAGAACCGCGAGCCCCCCGCCGATGAACAGGATGAACGGATCGATGAGTTTGAGCGCGCCCAACTGAACCAGCGTGAGTGCTGCACCGCTGATCGCGCAGGCGAACAGCAGCAGCCAGAATTCCCGGTTGCGCTGCGTCTGCGGCATCCGGATCCGCTTCAGGGCTTTGATGACCGCGGTGTCGGCGGCGACGTCGGCGCTCATCCGGCATCCTCCCCGTCAGTCGTGGGTGCGGGCGCAGGCGTGGTCGGTTCCGGGGTCGGCGTGGGGCTGGGCAGGAGCGGTTCGCCGACGACGGCTTCAGCGCCGGCGCGCAGCCGGTCGACGATCGCCATCGCATCGGCGAGCGAGCGTGCGTTGATCGTGCGCTCGACGGAGGCGCGCTGATACGGCGGCAGGTCGGCGAGCAGGATGTGGGTGTCTTCGAGCTCGGTGGACAGCGAGATCGGACCGATGCTCTGCTGCACGCCCTGGAAGATCACCACGCTGTCTTCGTCGGCGCCAATGAAGTAGCGGGTCTGCGTCCAGTTGTAGGCGAGGATGCCCGCCCCGGTGAGAGCGAGCAGGAAGACGATGAGCCCGGCGATCCAGCCGATCCGTCGACGCTTGGCGCGTCGGCGGTCTTCTTCGATGAGCTCCTCGAGGTAATCGTCGTCCGGCTCGAAGTGCGAGGGCTCGTTCGCGGCCTGGCGCACCGGGTGCAGCCAGTTCGTGCGGGCGGCGCGAGCGGCCGGGATGAAAACACCGGAGGGAGTTGCTGCTGCACCGACGATGGTGGCAGGTCCTGAGGAGAGCGGGTGCGCACCGCCGACCTCGACGAGCACGATGGTGACGTTGTCGGGTGCGCCGCCGTCGAGAGCCTGTTTGAGCAGGTTGTCGGCGGTGCGGCCGGGGGGAAGGCCCAGGCGCATGGCCTTGAGGATGTGTACTTCGTCGACGACGCCGGAGAGCCCGTCGGAGCACAGCAGCCAGCGATCGCCTGGAAGCGTCGGCATGACGAAGAGGTCGAGCTCTGGATCGTGGTCCATATCGCTGAGCACGCGCATCAGCACGGAGCGCCGCGGGTGGTAGCGGGCTTCCTCGGGAGTGATGCGGCCGGAGTCAACGAGCCGCTGCACGAAGGTGTGGTCTGCGGTGATCTGGGTCAGCGCATCGTCGCGGTAGAGGTAGATACGTGAGTCGCCGATGTGGCCGATGACGGCGTGATCGTCGACCATGATGATCGCGCTGACGGTGGTGCCGAGGCCGGCGAGTTCCGGGCGCTCTTTGGCCGCACGGATGAGGTCGCCTGCCGCTGTGGTGACGGCGGCCTGCAGGGATGCTTGCGCGTCATCGGTGCTCTCATAGGCCCGGTCGAGGCGTTCGAGGTGCTGGATCGCGATCGTGGATGCGACGTCACCGCCGGCGTGGCCGCCCATGCCATCGGCGACGGCGAAGAGGTTGTCGCCGGAGAAGCCGGAGTCTTGGTTGTTGGAGCGGATCTTCCCGGTGTGGGAGATCGCGGCACTCGAGCCTTCGAACACCATGTCCGCGTCAGGCTCGCAGCTCGAACGTCGTGGCGCCCACCTTGATGGGGTCGCCGATACTGATGGGTGCCGGAGCTCCGCTCACACGCGCTCCGGCGAGGAAGGTGCCGTTCGTGGAGTCGAGGTCCTGGATGATCCAGGTGTCGCCGCGCAGCAGCAGGCGCGCGTGGTGGCTGGAGGTGTAGTCGTCGCGGATGACGAGGCCGGATTCGCTGGAGCGGCCGATGGTCATCGGCTGCGTGCCCAGGGGAAGCTCGAGTCCGGCTTTGGGACCGGAGGTGATGACGAGCTTGGACACGGTGCTGGTGGTGGCAGCTCCCGTGGTGCGCGGCGTCGACTGCGGTCGCGGTGCGACCGGGGCAGGTGCCGAGGCCGGGGCGGGGCCAGCGGGTGCTACTTCGGCGGGAAGCTTTCGCACCTTCACGCCGAACAGGTCGGCGCGCAGCGAGTAGACGACGCCGAACACGAAGAACCACAGCAGCACGAGGAAGCCGATGCGCAGCAGCAGGAGCGTGAGTTCAGGGACATCGCTCATCGATTCACTCCCGACGTGCGATCCATGGTTACGGGGACGATTCTGAAGACGAGGTCGGTGCGACCGATCGTGAGCGTGGTGTCGGTGGGCAGCGGCGCTTCGCGCACCTTGGTGCCGTTGACCTTCGTGCCGTTCGTGGAACCAAGGTCGCGCATCATGGCGCGCTCGCCGTCCCACAGGATTTCGACGTGCTTGCGGCTGGATCCGGCATCCGAAATGGTGATGTCGGCGTCGCTGCCGCGTCCGATGACGGTGCGGGCGCGGGTGAGGGAATGACGATGGCCTTCGACATCGATGACGCCCTGCCAGCTGACGCGGCCCTCGACGGTTCCGGAGTTGACGCGCACGGTGCCGGTGGCGACTTTTTCGTCTTCTTCGAGTGCGATCGAGACGGGGCCGGCGAAGCTGTAGCCCTGTGACTTCGCGTGGGTGTCAAGCAGAGCGTGCAATTCGTCGGTGAGTGCTCCGCCGAGCGCGTGCATCCGGTCGAAGTCGTCGGCGCTCAGGCGCACGACGTAGCTGTTGGGGGCGATGATGCGGTCGCGGCTGACGACGGCGGCCTTGATGTCAGCTTCACGGCGGATGGCCGAGGCGATCTCGACCGGCTGGATGCCGCTGCGGAAGGTCTTGGCGAATGCGCCGTTTACGGCGCGCTCAAGACCTTTCTCAAAGCTGTCAAGTAGTCCCACTGGGCTCCTCTGGCATGGCTGACCGGTAGACACATCGTAGCCAGGTGAGCTGGATGTGTGCCCGCGGGGGGCGTCGCGGCCGCGAAAAACACTTTCCAGCACGAGACAGGGCGTGTGAAGTCTCAGGACATTGGTGACGGTTGTGTCTCAGGACATCGGTAACGCTTCTTGCTGATTTGGTGG